>CANJLG010000004.1 GCA_947475095.1 Flavobacteriales bacterium | reverse complement strand
TGCCCCATTCGGATATCTGCGGATTAACTGTTATTTGCACATCCCCGCAGCTTAACGCAGCTTATCACGTCCTTCATCGCCTCAAAGAGCCAAGGCATCCTCCGTACGCCCTTATTTACTTTCTCGCGCCAAAGCTATCAACATCACTGCTGATAACGGATTTCTCATCCACGCATTTCTTTTAAAACTCTGTTTCTTCCAATATGTCAATGAACTTAGGCCAACCCAACCCATCCAGAGGAGGGGAGTCCAGGCCTGTGTGGAAATAATCAATTGCGATTGATCATCTTTAATAATAAATGCTATTATTAACCGCTTTTCTTAAGCTAATTTCCCAAAGTAAGGTTAAGTTAAAATGAAACATGCAAAATGCAAATTTCAAAAACCTTAACCGAATGATGTAATGAACGTATTTCAATTTATTTCTACTTATTTCTAAGTATTTCTTTTTTTTCATCCTTCTCCAAATCTCAATATCCTGGCGATTTTTTGCCGGGTGAAAAAAAAGTGGAGAATAAGGGAGTCGAACCCTTGACCTCTTGAATGCAAATCAAGCGCTCTAGCCAACTGAGCTAATCCCCCGTGATAATGATTAATGTGATAATGGTGAAGGCTTGATTTGTGTGATCTAAATTAACCGTTAACCATTAAAGCATTCAGCATTAATACTGGTAGTCCCACCCAGACTTGAACTGGGGACCTCTACATTATCAGTGTAGCGCTCTAACCAGCTGAGCTACGGGACTGTCTTTTTCAATTATGAATTATAAACTATAAATGATGAATTATAAATGATAGATATAATCAATGACTTACAATTCACACATCAAATTGTCAATTCCGTAATTCTTAATTGCTTTAATATTTTTAAAAAGGAAGAAAACTTACTACTTCGAACTTTTGCTTTTGAGCACTCTAAAATAAAGGTTCTACCGAGTCAAGGCTCCAGAAAGGAGGTGTTCCAGCCACACCTTCCGGTACGGCTACCTTGTTACGACTTAACCCCAGTCATTGGTTTTACCCTAGGACGCTCCTTGCGGTCACATACTTCAGGTACCCCCAACTCCCATGGTTTGACGGGCGGTGTGTACAAGGCCCGGGAACGTATTCACCGCGCCATGGCTGATGCGCGATTACTAGCGAATCCAGCTTCACGGAGTCGGGTTGCAGACTCCGATCCGAACTGAGACCGACTTTAGAGATTAGCATCCAGTCGCCTGGTAGCTGCCCTTTGTATCGGCCATTGTAACACGTGTGTAGCCCTGGACATAAGGGCCGTGCTGATTTGACGTCATCCCCACCTTCCTCACACCTTACGGTGGCAGTCTCGCCAGAGTCCTCAGCTTAACCTGTTAGCAACTGACAATAAGGGTTGCGCTCGTTATGGGACTTAACCCGACACCTCACGGCACGAGCTGACGACAACCATGCAGCACCTTGTACTCTGCCCTTGCGGGAAGCCGAATTTCTCCAGCGGTCATAGCACATTTAAGCCCAGGTAAGGTTCCTCGCGTATCATCGAATTAAACCACATGTTCCTCCGCTTGTGCGGGCCCCCGTCAATTCCTTTGAGTTTCACTCTTGCGAGCGTACTCCCCAGGTGGATAACTTAACGCTTTCGCTAAGCCGCTGACTGTGTATCGCCAACAGCGAGTTATCATCGTTTACGGCGTGGACTACCAGGGTATCTAATCCTGTTTGATCCCCACGCTTTCGTGCATCAGCGTCAGTAAATCCTTAGTAAGCTGCCTTCGCAATCGGTGTTCTGTGTAATATCTAAGCATTTCACCGCTACACTACACATTCCGCCTACCTCAAGATTACTCAAGTACTTCAGTTTCAATGGCTGTTCTACAGTTGAGCTGCAGGATTTCACCACTGACTTAAAATGCCGCCTACGCACCCTTTAAACCCAATAAATCCGGATAACGCTTGCACCCTCCGTATTACCGCGGCTGCTGGCACGGAGTTAGCCGGTGCTTATTCATTTGGTACCTTCAGACCCCGACACGTCGGGGGGTTTATTCCCAAATAAAAGCAGTTTACAATCCATAGGACATTCTTCCTGCACGCGGCATGGCTGGTTCAGGCTTGCGCCCATTGACCAATATTCCTCACTGCTGCCTCCCGTAGGAGTCTGGTCCGTGTCTCAGTACCAGTGTGGGGGACCACCCTCTCAGGCCCCCTACCTATCGTAGCCATGGTAAGCCGTTACCTTACCATCTAGCTAATAGGACGCATGCCCATCTTTTACCGCCGAAACTTTAACTGACTCATCATGCGAATTGTCAGTACTATGGGGGATTAATCCGGATTTCTCCGGGCTATACCCCAGTAAAAGGTAGGTTGCATACGCGTTACGCACCCGTGCGCCGGTCGCCACCATTATTCTTGCGAATAATTATGCTGCCCCTCGACTTGCATGTGTTAGGCCTGCCGCTAGCGTTCATCCTGAGCCAGGATCAAACTCTCCGTTGTAAAATAACGTTGAATTTTTCTGAGACTTAGAGATGTTGTTCTTTTCTTAATCGCTGTTTCCTTATTCCTCAATATTTCAATGAACTTATTTTGTAAAACAAAAAGGACTTATCCCCATTTGTTCCCTTGGAAATTAAACCATCCTTTTAACCCAAAATAACTACCACTTAAGAAACGCTTTCCTCAATTGCGGGGTGCAAAGGTAACTACTTTTTTTATTCCTACAATGTTTTATTGGAAAAAATAAAAAATTAAAGCAGGGTTTATACTTTGAAATCTTGAATTAGTTACACTTTCTGCCACCTCTTATGGAAAAAAATGAAAATTACATCTAAGTTTGTATGATGCTATTTATTAAAACCAAGCGGAATAAATTTAAGGGTTTAACAGATGAGCTAATTATTAGTCAATTTAAACTTGGGAATCACCCAGACATAATTGAATTTTTCTTTGAAAAATACGGCCATTTAGTTTTTGGCGTTTGCTTGAAGTATTTATCAAGTAAAGAAGCAGCTGAAGATATGACTATTTCTATTTTTAGTGAATTAGAAAAGAAATTACGCGAGCATTCAATTACTTATTTTAAGGGTTATTTACATGTGCTCACTAAAAATGAATGCTTGATGACACTTCGAAAAAAAAAGGTGTATGCTGTAGGTATAGAAGCATTGGCTAACGAAGTGGAAGATGAGGCTGATTTGACGAAGCAACAAAACCTCGATAAACAATTAGAACAAATGATTTCTTTTATGAACTCACTTAGTGTGAACCAAAGACTATGCATAGAATTATTTTATTTTAAAAAAATGAGCTATCAGCAAATCGCAAAAGAGCAAAAACTAAGTGTAAATGATGTTAAAAGCCTGCTTCAAAATGGAAAGCGTAATTTAAAAACCATGATGTTATCAATAAAATAAAAAAATGATGAACAAAGAAACTAAGCCAATATTATCTGAAGAGAATCATTTTGAAATGGAGGCTTTACAAGGATGGGTAAGCCACGATTTAGAGCCTTCAGTAATGAATGATGTAAGAAGTAAACTTTTTAGAAAAATAAGCACCCTTGCAATAATAGCAACGCTGGCACTAATTTCTTCAGCGATTTTGATACTGAATTATAATGCGAATCCAACAGAAATAAAAAAGAATAAAAAGCAAGCGCCCATAAATAAAAGAGAGTCTAAAATTGAAGTCTCGCCATATATTACTACTATTTCTAGCGATCCAATAATACGCCCTAAAACACTTCAAAGCGACTTTAAAAAAATAGCGTTAATCAAAGTGCAACAAGAAACGAACTCATCGAATGAGATCCCAGAGAAGGAATATCCTGAACAATTAATGCCATTAAAAGCAACAATGATCAATGTTCTTGAGAAAGAACGAATCAACATAGGTTGGGCGACCTACCTACTAAATTACAAGGTACTTGACTATAGAAAATACCGAAGCAAACCAAAGCTTGAGAATGAAGTTCAATTATCGGGAACACCAGCTGATCAAGAAAAAAAACAAGTGATTGGGAAAGAAAACGATAAGACTGTTCAGGTTAACTATTTTAATAGTCTCACCAATGCGCTAGTTTATTTTGAAAAAGAAAATTATAAGATGGCAGCACAACAATTTGATTACATTTTAACCTCTTACCCAGATGATATAAACGCTTTGTTTTATGGTGCACTGAGCCATTACAATGTAAAGGAATATTCTGCTTGCGAAACAAAATTAAAACTGCTCAAACTAAATAACTTTACCAATTTTAGTGAAGAGCAAGAATGGTATTTATGCTTAACGTATAAAGCATTAAAAAAGATGGAGCAATACGAAGAACTCAGAAAAGAAATCATTAACAAAAATGGCTTCTATACCATTAAAGCAGTTGCTTTAAAGTAAAACTTAGTTTATGATAATGTTTTTCGTGTATGGTTTCCCATTTATGATTGCCTGGAGTACATAAGTTCCCTTAGGATAAGAAACCGACAAATCAACTGTAATTTTATTTTTACCAATTATAACTTGCTCATTTTGCTTAACGTTCCACGTTTTTCCATTCATATCAACTAGGTTAAGACTAATTGATCCTTGTTGCAATGATTCAAATGTAACTGTTGCCAACTTAGTGTCGACTGCGTAAAAAAGATTGAATGCTGAAACACTTTCAGTGATTCCTGCACCTTGTTCAGAAATGATATGCTGAGATAAGTAAATTAAATCCCCATTGTCATTTCCATTGCCATTGGCTTTATTACTTGCCACGTAGAAAGTCACATCGCCAGTTCCTGCTGATGGAGCAGTCCAAGACCAAGACCAAACAGGAGCAGTAACATTTGTATTACTCATAGAGGTATGATTCGCATATTTTTTCGTAGTCCCGTTTATCGATGTATTTCCGGCTTGACCAGTAAAAGTACCCGCCATAATATTGTTTGCATCTAGCGCAGTCGATTGAAATCCTTTCTTGGTTGGATTGGAACTCATTGCCAAACTCACTGTGTAAGTTTGTCCTGGGGTATAATTAGTAACCGGATTCGCACCATTTAAAAGAGTAAGCACGTTTTCATTGTTGCCATTTAAGACCGATCCTGAGTGGCATGCTGTACAATTCTGCTCTCCAGGGGCTCCAGATCTACCTGCTGGTGCTCCGCCACCATTAAGTGGGCTCTTTTGGTAAATGTGTGCGGTTTCAAAGACATTCTTAAAAGTAAAGGAAACAACAGCAAAGGCTAGTAATGACAAAAGGAATAAGTACTTCATGATTCTCAAATTTAGATAGCAAAATTAAACTAATTATTCAACTTTCCTTGAGCAATCCAACATTTAATGGCCTGAATAGTAGAATCAGGGAGTTGCGGGCCTCCTATCGGCATTAATTGAAATCCTTGGTTTTGCATTGCCCCTATTATTGCATTAGATTGATTTGAAATATTGGTATGGTTAGAAAAAACATAGCCCGTTGAATTGCCAACTCCATGGCAGGAGATACAATTTTGTTGCATGATTGGAAGAACCGTTGCATTAAAAGACACTGTGTCGATGCAATTTGGGTCGATATAATTAGGAACTTTATCTTTGGAGCAAGAAAGGAAAGAACTTAATATCACCACTAAAAGTGAGGCTGTAAAAAATAAACTAATGATTTTCATTGGGAATAATTAAATGATAAAACGTCAACCAGAATAATGGAACAATGAAGTGCAATGGGATGGCAAAAACAGGAAAAAACTCCTCGTCTGGATGAAATACCTGCGCTTGAATAGGATATAAAATACTGCAAAAGGATACTAAAACAAGAAATAGGTTGAATACCCACAGGTACTTTTGCTTAAAAACACTTAAATATAGCTTGAAAAGAAGCGTAATTAAAAAAGAAAGGAAGAAATAAGTCGCAATCAATTTCCAAAGTGGCAACAGACTTGAAAAGTCAAATAAGAAATGGGAGAAGAAATAGAAATAAATAAATCCTAAAAAAGAAGAAAGGGAAGTTAAAATTAAGGCAAAAGATATTGGGTTAAGCCTCATTATTTTTTAAGTGCAGGAATAGAATAAGAAACATTCATTTTATCCGGTACGACAGCACTTTTTACCCCCACCTTAAAAGCTATTCGATCCACACCAAAAGAACCATTAAATATAATTTTATCGCCAGAAAGTGTTTTAGTAGCAGGAATGGTGTATTCTTTGGTTATGCCTTTAATAGTTAAATCTCCCGTGATTAAATAACCTGTTCCATTTTTAACGACTTTTCGAGATTTGAATTTAATGTTAGGAAATGCAGCAGCATTAAACCACTCAGAAGTTTGCGCTTTTTTATTTTGCATGCCATTGCCCGTATTTATTGATGAGACAACAATAAATAAATCAAACTTACTATTTAACAAGTCATTGTCATTGAAGTAAATATCTCCTCCCATTGTAGAAAATGAACCCGATGGATCGCTGGATTTAAAGTTCATCGAAAAACCATTAGTCACAACATAATGATCAATTGGTAAAAAAGTAAAAGCTGCTGACACACTTAGGATAGCAAAGAATAAAATTGATTCTAAAATATTTTTCATTAAACTAGATTTAGGTGTTAAACAATACAAATATACTAAATGTTCCTGGTGCTATTATTTTGAGAACTTCCGGCCAATGCAAAAACCCAGCCTGAATTGCCCTAACGACCACTTTTCTGTTGTGTAAGGAATAAATTGTAGCTCTCCAATACCTGAGGAATTCGTTATATTAATGGTAAAGGTATGCCCAAACGTAAACCATTCAAGGGCAAGACCTAAACTACTCTTATAATTTGTTCGCATATTAGGAGATGCAAATGCATGATAATATTCACCTATTAAGGCAAAGCGTGAACTTATTCGAAATCGTATACCTGAACCTAAGGCTAGCAGCTCATTTTGATCGTCCGCAGCCACATAATTACGATGCACAAATGTTGGCATAATACATACGCTTAATCGGTCGTTAAATCTTCTCGCAATATTTAACTGAGTAACATAAGATAAACGATGTGACACTTTTGGAAAATTTGTTACCGAACTTTGGTCAGAACTCGCCGTCATGTAGGTAAAGCCTGCCGTTCCCAATAATGTCAACGAAACGGGCGCCCTATCTTTTTGCTGTTTTACAATGTTATATTTTAAAAATCCGTCTACCAATGACCGATATGGCAGGCCAGCACCTTTAGACCGTCCAAAACCTATCATAAATTTATCAGTAACACCATATTCAAGAGCTATACGCATATCGGATAAGTTATCAAAACCGAACATGTTTTGGATGCCCCCATTTGCACCTGCAATATCGCCAAACTTATGCTCAATTCTGAATTCCATAATGCCTTTTGCTAATACATCTACTGAATGTCCATTAATTACACGTGTGCCAGTAAAAGTATATTCCAACTCAGGGGTTTCCTCATCACCTATTGATTGTGGAAGGTCTTGAGATAGTAAAGAACTTGTAAAAAGAAAAAAAACTATAGGGAGAAAAATATTTTTCATGATATGAAGGTAAACGTTTGGTGGTAAATTTAAGAAAAATGTTGGTGTGGCATGTCGTAAACTCCAACTAAAAAATAATTAACTTTACTTTTTATGAAAAAAGATGAACTGCGGAAAATTTATTATCAAAAGCGACTACTAGTCGATGAAATTCAGCGCAAAAAGTTAATTGAAAAAATCCTGCAGGAACTTAAAAAACTTACCCTAGCAGACAAGTATGTTTCTGTTTACCTCCCTATTAAGCGGAACAATGAAATTGACACCTATCCCATTATTGAGTTGATAGAAAAAATGGGCGGAAAGATCGTGGTTCCCAAAAGTAATTTTCAAACGGGGGCCATGACCCATTTTTTGTTTACTAAAAACACACGTTTAGAGCTGAATGAATTCGATATTCCTGAACCTATCAATGAAAAAGTTGTTCAAAATTCCCAAATTGATGTTGTCCTCCTTCCCCTTCTTATTTTTGATCAATTTGGACATCGTGTTGGATATGGAAAGGGGTTTTATGACCGGTTTTTAAGCGATTGCAGGGAAGATGCGATTAAGATTGGCCTGTGTGATTTTTCTCCGGTAGAACAAATCTCACCTCTCTTGACTTCTGATATTGCCATGGACTTTTGTATTACAACAGATAAATTTTACGCCTTCAAAAAAGATGAGTGAGCTCTTATTGTTTCATACTCCAAACATTCATGAAGCAGGTTGTGATGAGGCCGGAAGAGGATGCCTTGCTGGACCAGTTGTTGCGGCGGCGGTTATATTATCAGAGCCAATTCATGGACTTAATGATTCAAAGCAACTCTCCAAAAAAAAACGTGAGGAATTTAGAATGCTTATCGAAAACAACGCTCTAGCTTATGCTGTGGCCGTTATTTCTCCAGAACGCATTGATCAAATTAATATATTACAAGCGAGTATAGAGGCCATGAAATTGGCACTCGATAAACTAAAAGTTATTCCGGAACATATAATTGTTGATGGCACTATGTTTTCCCCCTACAACAAAATAAAATTCACGACAATTATTAAAGGAGACACGAAGTTTCAATCCATTGCTGCAGCTTCCATCCTTGCAAAGACTTACCGCGATGAGCTCATGGAAGAACTTCATTTAAGTCATCCTCACTATTCATGGAATAAAAACAAAGGATACCCCACAAAAATACACCGCAAAGGTATTCAAGTGCATGGAGTGACGAACCACCACCGCAAGACATTTCGCTTGTTATCAAAATAAAAAACAAAAACAGGGTGGAGTAAACATTTCTTTGTTCATTTAAATTAGAGCGCAATATTTTTAGTGCATTTATCTTGTCTACTTTTACATTAAAGTCGGCTCATGATAAAAAAAATCATTGGATTAGTTAGTCTAATTTGTTTAGGATTTTGGATTTTTTTTATTGTAAATACTACTCTTAAGCCGAATGAACCTAATTATCGTTGCTATTTTGGAGCAAAAGATTCTGCAGTAATTTGTATACATCAAATCGATGAATTTGATTGGAATGAAGATGATTTTCAAACAATACAATCAAATAAGAATTTTATTTCATCTATCGCATACAAAGTAAATACTCCGATGAGCTTTTTTGTTAGTGCGAAAAGAGCTCTAATTGTAATTGAGCGAAATGAAAAATGGAATGGTGACTTAATTGCCAAATTGTTAGATAAAGGGCAGTCTGTGTTAAAAATGACAGGGAAAAAATCCTTTAAATACGGAAAGTATAGGGGTAGTTTTTCGGGAAATCAATTGGTGATTTTTCAAAATGATGTGCCGCCCACCTGCCAATCAAAAATTCCTTTTGAAATAGATAAGCAAGGTAGTTTTTCACTTGTTAAGTTTAAGTCAACAGGAACTGTGGTTCAAGATGTATATAAAAAATCCGATTATAAGATTATTTATGAGACCGGCAAATGTAATTCAACTAAAAAACACCTTGTTGATGACGTCGCTCTCTTCGCTAATAACATTCCTAAGAGCCATGAATCCTATACATTTTTTGAAAAGCAATACTTATCAAATAATGACCCTGTTTTTAAAAATAGTGACATTATTAATTATGTCGAAACCGGAATAGTGGAATTAACGATTAATGGCAAAAAATTACTAATCTTTGATTACCCTGGCGAAAATGCGATTAATGCTATTAAAAACAACAACTATTATGAGCAATTAGAAAAGACTACCTTAATAAAAAATTTAAAAATTAAAACCGAATTCTTAAATGATACCAGCGGCTACTATTTTGCAGAGCTATTTGGTTTTGTTTATTTATCTAGCGATAAAGCAACTGTTGAATCTGCTATTACAGAAATTGAAACCAATAATTCACTAGCTAGTGATGCTAAAAAGATGGGGGAAATGAGTAAATATTTACCAGCGACGGTCTCCTACAGGCTACTCTCTAATAAAAAGCAAGAAGCCTTAAGCTATCTGGGCGAAAAATATATTAAATCCACCATACTATTTAATATAAATGAATCTTTTTATTTGGACTCATTAACCAAAGACTATTTCTCAATGGATCCAGGAAATAAAGTCATTTATTTTTGTGCCTTAAACGGAAGGGGAAATGCGATTATTTATACCGAAAACCAACAATTACATGGCTATAATAATGGCTTGAAAAAATGGGTGAGCAGAACTTATCAAACAGCGATGTCGCCACCAAAACTGCTTGAACTATCAAAGCCGGGAAAGGAAATAATCGCCTTAAGATTCAAAGATACTACTATCTTAATGGATAATATGGGACGTATTACGAATTATATTTTAGGTGAATTCATAAGCGACCCAATACAATTCTCTTCAGGAAATAGGCGCCTAAATTTATTTGCCAAAAGTAATTCATTACAATGTTTTGATGAATCAGCATCGCTAATAACAACATATCCAATGGCAGAAACCATTTTAAATTATTCAGTATATTATTCGAACGGATTTCCGTATTGCGCCGTTTCAACAAAGACACAACTGCAAATAATTGATCTGAGCAATAATCTAGTATTACGAAAAACAAACTTGCCTAATTCGGAATTCAAACAAGTTGTTGAAAATGGCAGTATAATTTTTAAAGAGAAAAATTTATATTACATTTTAGATAATCAAGGTGTTAAAATTAGATTTAACATTGATCAATCCTGGCAAATAGCAAGTAGTTTCACAAGTAATAATGTGCCGTATATACTTTTTACAAAACAAAATCAATGTTCTTTACTAAAGAATGATGGCACTATTATATGGTCTAAATCATTTCCTCTCACAGAGATTTCCTCTGTTCGATTTTCAAAAGTAAATGATAAACCAATCTTAACGGTTTTTGACGGACTTGCAAATAGTATATATCTTTACGACTTTAATGGCGTACTTCTAGATCAGATTAAAAGGCCTGCTAATTGTCAGGCGCAGACAACTGCTTTTGGAATGACAGGTCGGTCAATTACAACATTATTAGGCAATAATTTAATTCAGTACACAAAATATTAATTATGAAAAAATTTCTTAGTGTTCTTTTCATCACCTCCTCTATTTTTGCTTCAGCACAGGCGTATTTAGGTGTTCACAATAGCAACTATATTGGCGTTATGGGCACGCAAATTCAACCTGCTAGTTTTGTCGATGGGCGCTTTGCCTTTGATATGAATATTGCTAGTTTAAACTTTAACACCTACCAAAACTTTGGTTATTTCAATGCTAAAGCGATGCGTGAAGCACAAGGAAATGGTGGGTTTTGGTGGGGGAAATCATTCGGAGACACAGCTATTTATAATAGCTGGGCAAGCCCCGACTCTAGCTTCATTGATCGTTTTATAGGACACCGATTTGATGAGAATTCAACGAAAAGCATGGGTTTTTATAATAATGTTCAAGTTGATCTTT
The DNA here is from genome assembly GCA_947475095.1 of Flavobacteriales bacterium. Classification (GTDB taxonomy): domain Bacteria; phylum Bacteroidota; class Bacteroidia; order Flavobacteriales_D; family Crocinitomicaceae; genus UBA952. Next base: position 125,832 of record CANJLG010000004.1, on the reverse strand, counting down.
TGAATTTTGCCTTCCACATTTCTCCAAAAGTAGCTCTTGGATTCTTTGTGCGAGGAAGAACTGTTACCAATATCGATAACTTAGATCCTAAACTTGCTGTTTTAGCTGAAAATGGACTCGATTATCAACCCTTATGGAATCAAAAATTTAATGAGTCATTATTAAACATTAGCCATTTGGCATGGTCTGAATATGGTTTTAACTATAGTCAAGTTGCCATTGATAAAGGTGAACATTTTCTTAAAGTTGGTGGAAGCATCAAATATTTAGCTGGACTAACCGCCGCTTATTTCTACACCAATAATTTTAATTATAACATAAAAAATACAGACACATCATTTGTCTTACAGGGAGATTTTAATTACGGTTATTCTAGTAATTTAGATAAAATCACAGGTTCTAATTCACAGTTAAATGGTACGAATTGGCAAGAATACACAAAAAAATCCTCCTCATTTGGTATGGGATTAGATTTGGGAGCAGTATATGAGTGGCGGGAAAATTACAAAGATTACAAATACGATATGGATGGCAAAACTGACCTTTGGATGCGTAATAAAAATAAGTATAAACTTCGGGTTGGCGCATCTATTATAGACCTCGGTGGAATGAAATTCCTTAAAGGTGGCTTGAGCAGAAACTTTACGGTTAATTCAACTTCCCCTTTTGATCTAACAACTTTTGAGTCCGCCACAAGTTTATTGGAATTTGACCAAGTTATTGATAGTTTAATTCAACAGCCAAACGACGATAGCTGGACTGCAGCTCAAGATACAGCCAGTACTTTTTGGATGAAAACACCTGCGGCCTTAAGTTTTCAAGTAGATTATCATATTTGGAAAGGGTTTTATGTGAACGCGAGTAGCATGATAAATTTAAGAGCCAATAAGAAAGATACGAAAGTTAAAATCCCAAATCAGTTTTCTATCACTCCGAGTTTTGATGTCGCAGGATTTGGTTTGTATTTACCAATCTCTATTAATACCTACAGTGGGTTCAAAGCCGGAATTGCTACCAGGCTTGGGCCACTGACATTAGGAATTACTGATTTTAGGGTCTTGCTTGCAAGGGGAAAGGTAAGTGGAGCTGAATTTTATGCTGGTTTGCGTCTACCTATTCTGTATACAAAAGTGAAAGATGACGACTTAGACAAAGTTTCGAATAAGATGGATGAATGCATCGATGTGCCTGGCGTTTGGTCCTTTATGGGTTGCCCGGATACTGACGGAGATGGCATACAAGATAGCAAAGACGAGTGTATTAATGAGCCAGGACTTGCTGAATTTCAAGGTTGTCCAGACCGCGACGGCGATAAAATCATCGATAAATTAGATGATTGTCCAGATAATTTTGGTCCGATTGAGTATAATGGTTGTCCGGACCGCGATGGCGATAAAATCATCGATAAATTAGATGATTGTCCAGATAATTTTGGTCCGATTGAGTATAATGGTTGCCCAGATACTGACGGGGATAAAATCATTGACAAGAATGATAGCTGCCCTACAATTGCAGGTGTAATCTATCTACAAGGATGTCCAGATAGAGATAAAGATAGCATCACGGATGCGGATGATTTATGTCCTGATAACTATGGCCCAAGAGAAAATCAAGGTTGTCCTGACACGGATAAAGATGGTTTATTTGATTACCTCGATAATTGTCCTACTGTAAAAGGCCCATTAGAAAACAAAGGATGTCCATGGCCAGATACCGATGGCGATGGTTTGCTGGATAAAGATGATGATTGCCCACTTTTAGCTGGTCCAAAAGAAAATAAAGGTTGTCCATACAAAGATTCTGATGGAGATGGCTTGCTGGATAAAGACGATGACTGCCCCAATACACCAGGTCCTATAAGTAACAAAGGATGTCCTGTGATCGAGAAGGAAGTTATTGAGGTACTGAAAACGGCCTTTGATAACCTAGAGTTTGAGGTCAGTAAAGACATCATCTTGGCTGGATCCTTTGTCTCATTAGATGAACTCGCTCAAATCTTGGTTAAAAAGACTACCTGGAATCTTCAAATTACTGGTCATACAGACAATGTGGGCGCTGATAACACCAACTTGATTTTGTCCAAAAAACGAGCGGAAGCAGTTAAAAATTATTTATCTGGAAAGGGAATTGAAGCTACGCGGTTTGAGGTGCTTTATTTTGGCGAATCCAAACCAATTGCAGACAATTCAACGCCAGAAGGTAGACAAAGAAATAGACGTGTCGAAATGAAAATTGTATTTGACTAAGATTAATCTTTGCGCTCGTATGTTATCAAATTGTCACGCTTTATTAACATTAAATTAATGTTATATTAATTCTTGAATTAAGGGCTTAAACTTACTTTGTAGACGAATTTAAAACTTTGTCTGTGAAATTAATTCTACTTCTTTTTTTAAGTGTTTTTTTTATTAAAAACGTTCATTCCCAATCAGCAATCGAACAAGCATCGATCAATGGGGTGGTAACAGATGCAGTAACAAATGAGGCGCTATTTGGCACCAAAGTAATTATTCAAGGCTTAAGCAAAGGTGCCGTAGTAGATGCAGAAGGGAAATACACCATCGAAGGATTAGCGGCAGGTAAATATACTTTAGAAATTAGAAGTCAAGGCTATAACAATTTGTTGCTCACGGATGTCATTGTTAAAGCAACTGAAAAAAGAGTCCTTGACATTAAGATGGAAAAAGTGGTAGTGGAATATGGACCGATAACTGTTGTTGCCAAAGTGAACAGAGAATCTACCACAGAATTACTTCGAATGCAAAAGAATTCTGCCTCTGTTGTGGATGGTATTAATGCCGAAACTTTCAAAAAAACTCCAGATGCTAAAGCAGCAGACATATTAAAGCGTGTTACTGGTGCAAGTATTCAAGACAATAAGTTTTTAGTAATCAGGGGACTTAGCGACCGTTATAATTTTGCCTTGCTAAATGGAGCTCCACTTCCAAGTACCGAAAGTGACAAGAAAGCTTTTTCATTTGATATTTTTCCGTCAAATATGCTGGATAATCTACTCATTATGAAAACGGCAACGCCTGATCTTCCTGGCGAATTCGCTGGTGGGGTATTGGATATTAATACAACCGAACCGAAAGAAAAAAATTATCAGTCAGTGCAATTGAGCACAGGTTATAATACGATTTCAACGTTTCAAAAATTTATGGCTTCGAAGGATTCTAAAATTGATTTTCTAGGCCTTGGGGCAGCAGACAGGAGCCTCCCAGACGGATTGCCATCAACACAAGAGTTTGCATCACTAAACAAAGATGATAAAGGAAGATTAGCCCAAAACATGGTTTGGAACTGGACGCCAACTTCGATGTTAGCATCGCCAAATACATCCATTCAATATGCCCTTGGAAGAAATTATAAATTAAAGGATGGTGTAAAGTCTATCGGCTTTTCATTGGCTTATTCCTACTCAAATAACGCGACTTTTTCAACTAGCATTCGACGTGAATTTGAGGGAGACACTGACCCTACAGGAAATAACCCAGTTATTGATCCAAGCAACGTTATTAAACGCATGGAATTACTTGATTCAATGTATTCTAGATCGATACTTAATTCTGCCATGTTCAATGTTAAATATGTTTTAGGGCCAAAAAGTACACTTCAATTCAAAAACCTATACTCTTTAAGTTCAGAGGATAAAGTAAGTGTTAGAAACGGGGTGCGTGAGTTAGATAATGACCCGCATCAATATGAAAAATCTACCAATTTCTGGTATACTCAAAACAACCTCTACTCTGGTCAATTGATTGGAAAGCATGCATTTGAAAAGTTTAAGATCAACTGGAATGGAGGGTACAGCAAAGTTGCTCGAGAAATTCCTTGTCAAAGAAGAATTGTCTACCGTAAAAATGCAATGGATGTTAATGATACTACGGAGCAATTTATTGCACTCATACAAAATGATGGAACGCTACCAAGTGCAGCAGGAAACATGTTTTGGTCGAGCTCAAACGAAAGCATCTACAGTATAAAATATGACATCTCGCTTCCTTTTGACTTTTCTATTCTCAAAAACGAATTAAAAGTAGGTGGGCTCCAACAATTAAGAACCCGTGATTTTACCGCTCGCAATTTGGGCTTTTCTAAATACTCACCAACTGGTAGTAGTTTCGATGGCCAATTGCTTCTCGCTCCAGCTGACGAACTTTTTTCTGCTGAGCACCTTGGATTAATGTCTAATGGTTTGGGAGGTTTTAAGTTAGATGAGGCAACGAATGTTGATGATAGCTACCAAGCTTCAGCCTTTTTGAATGCTGGTTTTGTGAGCTTAGATTCCAAAATTGGTGAAAAAATTCGACTTGTTGGTGGGGTAAGACTCGAGTCTTATAATCAAGTTTTTAATTACATCGAGTTTGGATCTAATGCGGATAAAAAAATTGATTCAACTGTTATAGATTTATTGCCATCAGTTAACCTCATCTACTCCATTAACAAAAAGATGAATATACGAGCAAGTATCTATAAAACAGTATCTAGACCTGAGTTTAGAGAACTTGCACCATTTAGTTTTTATAATTTCATATTGGATAATATTGTTTCCGGAAGTCCAACATTGAAAAGAGCGGTTATTACAAATTTAGATTTGCGCTATGAATACTATCCAGGTGAAGGTCAGATAATAAGTGTTTCTGGATTTTATAAGAATTTTACAGATCCAATCGAGTTAATAAATAGAACTGGTACTTCAGGTGCCCCTGAATTATATTACACTAATATTCCAAAAGTAACCAACTATGGCGCCGAAGTTGAATGGCGCATGAGACTAGGATTTTTATCTAAAATGGAAGCACATCCGTTTTGGAGTAACCTCACCCTTTATGCAAATGCTTCTATCATTCGTTCGAATGTGGATTTAAGCAACACGATTGGATCTGGTGTAGCTCGGCCATTACAAGGTCAGTCGCCTTATATTGCTAATGCAGGTTTATATTACTCCAAAAATGATTTTTCAGTAAGTTGTTCTTATAACATCGTTGGACAACGCATTTATATTGTTGGAAATATTCAAGAGCCAAATGTATGGGAAAACGGCAGACACATTATTGACTTCCAAGTAGCTAAAATTTTCAAAGAAAAATTTGAAGTGAAACTTAATGTTAAAGACTTATTAGCTCAAAAACTTATCTATTTCCAAGATCTAAATAACGATCGAAAATATAACGCTGAAGCAGATAATACTTGGCAAGAGGTTTCCTTTGGACAAACAGTTTCCCTTTCGCTTAAGTACAATTTTTAACCCATCTCACCATCTATTAAGATATCAAAGAAGACCAACTTTTCTTTGTTAAGGCTAAGTTACGAACCCTTAACAAAAGCATAAAGTAAGCATAAGGCGCTCATAACACAGGGTGGCTGATAACAAGTGAAATTTGTACCGTCTTAACTTTAAAAACAAAAAAAATGAAAAAAATTTATTTAAGCTTTATTACTATAGCTTTAGCCAGCGCATTAAACGCGCAAGATGCATTTTGGACCGTCACTAATTATAGAGGAGCCTTCCCTATTACTGATGGAACCACAGCGACAGATTGGACAGCTGGATGGTCTAACTTTGACCCACAAACTACAGCTTATCCTGCTACCGTAACGACTGTATCGACAGATGTGTTAACCAACACAACATGGAGTGGAGTTATTAAATTACAAAACAAAATTTATGTAAAAAACAATGCAACACTTACCATCTTGCCTGGTACTATCATTCGAGGTGATAAGTTAACTCAAGCAACATTGATTGTCACAAGAGGAGCTAAAATTTACGCAAACGGTACAGCCTCTAATCCAGTGGTATTTACTTCCAATGAAGCACCAGGAACGAGACTACCAGGAGATTGGGGAGGACTTGTTCTTTTAGGACTTGCCAAAAACAATCAGCCGGGTGGTGTAGCAAATATAGAGGGTATTGTACCAACAACCGACACACAATTCGGTGGTAATTTTGATAACGATAACTCTGGGTCTTTAACCTATGTTAGAATCGAGTTTGCAGGAATTGCTCTAGAACCAAATAAAGAAATAAATGGCTTAACATGTGGTTCAGTAGGTTCTGCAACTGTAATTGACTATGTACAAGTAACAAGTTCAGGAGACGACTCATTTGAGTGGTTTGGAGGAACTGTGAATTGTAAGCACCTCATCGCATACAGAGGTCTTGATGATGATTTCGATACAGATTTTGGATATCGTGGAAAAGTTCAGTTTGGTTTATCAATCCGTGACAAAGATTTATCAGATGCAATTGGAGATTCAAATTCCTTTGAATCAGATAACGATGCTGCTGGCTCAACGGCACAGCCAAAAACAAGACCTATTTTTTCTAATATGACACTTGTTGGACCAAAAGGAAATGGTACCATTGCATTGCCTGTAGGTGAAAAATTTGAAAAAGCTTTTCGTTTAAGAAGAAACACATCAACTTCATGTTTAAATTCATTGGTTACAGGATGGGAAAAAGGTCTTTCTATTGAAAGCTCAAATACTGCCGCAAATGTTACAGGAGATAGCTTAATGTTTGCTTCTAATACAATGACTAACTTCACAAATGGAACAAATGTCATTACATCTGCAGGAATTTCTGGTGCATTTTACGCAGGTTTTTTTGGAGTAGATGGTAACGATTCAACCAATACCTTATCTCAAGTGAATTGGGTAAATCTTTTTACAGCTTTAGGCACAACACCTGACGCACGTCTAAACACAGGTTCGGTAGCCGGAACAACTGCTAGCTTTACCAATCCTAAGTTCTTTAGCATTGCTGCACCAAGCGTAACCAATACAGTGACTTATTGTCAAAATGCATTAGCAAGTGCAATTACTGGAACATCACTTCCAGGAAATACGCTTTACTACTACACTACTGCAGTAGGTGGTTTAGGTAGCATAACACCAATTATTCCATCTACGACAACTCCTGGAGTGTATACCTATTATATTAGCCAAAAAAATGCTGCTGGAGATGAAAGCCCAAGAGCAATGGTAACTGTAACCGTAAATGCACTTCCAGCAACACCTACAATTAGTGCTAGTGGTTCTACCACATTCTGTACTGGTGGATCTGTGGATCTTACCTCATCTTCAACAACTGGAAATCTTTGGTCAAATAATGCTACAGCATCAACTATTACAGTTTCTAACTCAGGTAGTTTTTCAGTAACTGTAACTGACGGAAATAGTTGTTCGGCAACATCAACTAGCATTAACGTAAATGTTAGTAATGCTCCAATTCCTACAATCACTGCAACATCAACATCTGCTTGTAGCGGAGATACAGTTATCTTAACATCATCTAGCGCAGATTCATATGTTTGGTCAACTGGGCAAACAACATCATCTATTGCAGTAACAGCTTCTTCTTCAAACATTACAGTAACAACTGTGAATGTTAATGCATGTAATGGTGTTGGAATGTCTCAACCTATTTCAGTAACTTTTACTGCGACTCCAACTGCTGCTGGTTCATTCACAACAAGTGGTAACGTTGCTACATTCGCAAACACATCAACAGGTGCTGGTTCTTACTCTTGGGATTTTGGAGACTTCTCTAACTCAAGTGCATCTGCACCTACACATGCTTATGCTGCAAATGGAGCTTACACTGTAACCTTAACAGCTATCAATGGTAACTGTACCTCAACTACAAGCTTCACGGTAAACATCAGTGTATCATTGGATGAATTGCAAGGAATTACCTTGAATCTGTTTCCTAACCCTGCTAACCAAGAAGTGAACATAGCATTAAATGGTGCAGCTTTAGAAAGCGTAGTTATAATAGACCAATTCGGTAGAACCGTTAAAGTTTCTAACGTTAGTAACATCAATGTTTCTGACTTAGCAACTGGAGTTTACCAGGTTATTCTTTACACAGACAAAGGAAACATTACCAGAAGACTGGTAGTTTCAAAATAATTAAATTTAATTAAATGGGGGGTAGAATTCTATCCCCCATTTATAAAAAAAATAAAATGGAAAATGCTAAAGGTCACACCATATTACTAGTTGATGATGAACCGGATATTTTAGATTTTCTATCTTATAACATAAGAAAAGAGGGTTACAAGGTTTTTACCGCAACTAATGGTGAAGAAGGCGTGAAACTAACTCAACAAATAAGCCCATCGCTGATATTAATGGATGTCATGATGCCAAAGATGGACGGAATAGAAGCTTGTCAAATCATACGGAAAGATTTAAACATCTCCCAACCACTAATAGCATTTTTAACCTCAAGAGCAGAGGATTACGCTCAAATTGCTGGCTTTGAAGCTGGGGCAGATGATTATATTTCAAAGCCCATAAGACCAAGATTATTAATTGCGAAAATAGAATCGCTGTTAAAAAGATTAAATAATAAAATCATTCATGAAACTAAGGTATCAAGCATAGAAATCGATCGAGAGAGATACCTAGTAACATCAGAAGGGAAAGAATTAATCCTACCAAAAAAAGAATTCGAATTACTAGAATTACTAGCTAGTCGTCCTGGAAAGGTGTACAATCGAGAACAAATATTAGCAATCGTTTGGGGAAATGAAACCATCGTTGGAGAACGCACTATTGATGTTCACATAAGAAAACTTCGTGAAAAGCTTGGAGATGACTATATTCGTACCATAAAAGGAGTCGGATATACCTTCAATGAAAAGTGAAAAATTTAAGACCTAGTATTTTAATCTTATTGGGAAGTCTTTTATACTTAATGCTTAGCATTACTTCCGCTCTATTATTCCATCTTTTTGTACTTGAGTTGTCACCGTGGGTTATTATCTTAATCCCAGTAATCTCCGCACTTGTTGTATTTATATTGTTCTATGCTTTATTAAAGAACTTTATTCAAAATAGGCTGCATTTAATTTATAAATCAATACAAACTAAACAGCAAGTTGTCCCATTTAAAGGCAGTACAATTGACAATTTAATAAGCACAGTAGAAATAGACGTGCGTAATTGGAAGGAAAATAAAAACAAAGAAATAACAAAACTTAAGGATCAGGAGCAATTCAGAAGGGAATTTTTGGGGAATTTAGCCCACGAACTTAAAACTCCAGTGTTTGCAGTTCAAGGCTATATTTTAACCCTTATTGAAGGTGGTATCGATGATAAACAAGTTAACGTTCAGTTTCTAGAACGTGCCTCACGAGCTACAGAAAGAATCGTAAATATTTTAGAAGATTTAGACCAAATTGCAAAATTGGAAGTTGATGCCCTAAAAATCGAAATGCGTTCTTTCGAAATGATAGATCTAATCAAAGAAATAGTAGAAACGCTGGAGTTAAAAGCAAAAGAGAAAAATATTTCTCTCAAATTTCAGAATGATCTTTCATCCATTTATGTGACTGCAGATCGAAATAAAATAAGCCAAGTATTGACTAATCTAATAAATAATGCCATCAGTTATGGTAAGATTGACGGTGAGGTGGTTATTTCAGCCGTGCCCATTGATGATTTAGTCACCATTGAAGTAAAAGACAACGGAATAGGAATTGATACAGAACATTTCCCTCGTCTTTTTGAACGCTTTTATCGCGTTGAAAAAAGTAGAAATAGAAACGAAGGTGGTACTGGTCTGGGTTTAGCAATTGTTAAGCATATTATTGAATCACACCAGCAAAGCATAAATGTGCGAAGCTCTATTGGAATTGGAAGTACTTTTAGTTTTAGCCTCAAGAAAAGTAATGTCTCGGGCCCAGTAAGTTCTCGAGGAATCCCATTAAAATAATGACCGCTTCTTTAATTTTTGGGTAATTTTGCGGCATGGAAACCCTTCCAATTAAAAAATATAATTTATTTGTCCGTTTACTTAGGATGGCTATGCCATACAAACGCTATTTTATTATTGCTTTTGTTTGCATCATCTTACTTTCATTCCTCGGTCCACTAAGGCCTTATATAATTGGCGAAATGGTGGATAATTACATCATTCGAAACCAAGATAAATCAAAGCTACTTCAATGGAGTATTGTGATTGCTGTACTGCTCATTATGGAGGGTATATTACAATTAATTGCAAGTTACTTCTCGAATTTATTAGCGCAGTCGGTTATTAGGGATATTAGAACGAAAACATTTAATCACATCCTGTCCTTTAAAATGCGCTATTTTGATAAAACACCTGTTGGTGCCCTAGTTACTCGGGTAGTGTCTGATGTTGAAGCCATTACAGAAGTTTTTTCGGCAGGATTAATGGAGATTTCTGGCGATTTGATTTCCTTGTTTTTTGTTCTTTTACTAATGTTTTCTACGAATTGGGAATTATCTTTAATGACCTTAATTCCCGTTCCTATTTTAATTATTGCTACCCGTATTTTCGCCAAAGCAATGAAGTCTTCATTCCAATTTGAAAGATTACAGGTAACGAAACTAAATACTTTTGTGCAGGAACACCTAACAGGAATGACAATCGTACAATTGTTTAACCGGCAAAAAATAGAATATTCAAAATTTGAGGAGATCAATAAAGGCCATCGGCAAGCCCATATTAATGCTGTTTGGGCGAATTCCATATTTTTCCCAGTTGTCGAATTGTTAAGTTCGCTTTCCATCGCTTTTTTACTCGTTTGGGGCGCACTAAAAGTAGGTGGAAAAACATCCGTAGAAATAAAATCAATGTATGGGCAAATTATTGCTTTTACCCTTTGGATTAATCAATTGTATCGACCTATTCGGCAATTAGCAGATAAGTTTAACATCTTACAACGAGGCACTGTTCGTGCGGAACGTATTTTTGAGATTTTAGACCAAGATAATCACGTCCAAGAAGATGGAACAAACACCACTTGTGATTTCAATCAAGACATTCATATTAAAGGACTTACTTTTTCGTATATCAAAGAGCAAAATGTATTGAAAAACATCAATTTGATCCTAGAGAAAGGAAAAACAATTGCCTTTGTTGGCGCAACAGGTTCTGGAAAAACGACTATTATAAATCTATTAGGACGTTTCTATGATTATGAAATCGGGTCAATTTCAATTGGTAAAACGGACCTCAAATCTATTGACCTTAATCACCTTAGATCCAATATCGCCATTGTATTACAAGATGTTTTTTTATTTTCCGATAGTATTCATAATAACATCACCTTAGGCGACAAAAACATAACACGAGAACAAGTGCTAATTGCCTCCAAAGCTGTCGGTGCGCATGCATTTATTACTAAATTACCAGGCGAATACGATTATGTTATTGGAGAACGTGGGGCATCATTAAGTGTTGGACAAAGGCAATTATTAGCGTTTATTCGAGCCTATTTATACAATCCATCGATTCTAATTCTTGATGAAGCGACCTCAAGTCTCGACAACGAAACGGAAGAACTGATAAAATTAGCAACTGATAAACTAACCCAAAACCGGACTTCAATAATTATTGCACACCGCCTATCTACTATACAAAAAGCAGATTCAATTGTCGTTTTAGAAAAGGGCGAAATAGTAGAACAAGGCTCGCACCAATACCTTATAAAGAAAGGAGGGCAGTATAAAAACTTATTTGATAAACAATTCTTAGAAGAGGAGTAATGAAACGATTTAAAATCGGTGGCGTACCAGAACATTTTAATCTTCCTTGGCGATTAGCTATCGAAGATGGCGATTTTCAGAAAAATGGAGTAGAAATACATTGGGCTGATATGAGCGGAGGAACCGGTCAGATGATTAAAGGATTACAAACAGGTTCTATAGACATCGCGGTATTATTAACCGAAGGAATTACCAAGGCAATTTTACAAGGCCTTGATGCAACAATTATCGCTATTTATGTACAATCGCCACTTTCATGGGGGGTGCATGTCCCTTTTTCATCTTCTTTTAACTGCATAGAAGACCTTGAAAATAAAGCATTCGCAATATCAAGAGAAGCTTCTGGATCGCATCTAATGGCAGTTGTAAACGCGTATCAAAAAAATTGGGATTTATCTAAGCTTACTTTTAATGTTGTAGGAGATCTTTATGGCGGTTTGTGGTCTTTAAATCAAAATGAATCACAAGGATTTCTTTGGGAAAAATATACCACTCAACCCTTTGTCGACCAAAATAAATGCAGACGCGTAGGAGAAGTTAAAACCCCTTGGCCCTGTTTTGTAATTGCTGTTAACAAAAAAATCGCCAAAGAAAACCCTGAACTTATAAAAACCATTTGTGAAACAGTTCAACTAAAAGCAAGTGCGCTAAAGCAACATCCGGATACCTCAACTATTATTTCTTGGCGATACAATTTATCTGTTTCTCAAGTATCAATGTGGTTGGCTGATACAGAATGGAGTAATGATGGCCAAATCAAGCTATCCGATTTTGAATTGGTTGTTCACTATTTAGAACAAATGAAGCTGATTAGCAAAGAAGAAGCTATTAATTGGGAACAGAAACTTTTTTTATGAAGCAATTGACCCTACTTATTTCGCTCCTGTTCAGCCCAATTATTTTTGGACAATTTGGTTGCACCGATTCCCAAGCTACTAATTTCAATTCTTCTGCAAGCATAAATGATGGGTCTTGCCTATATAATCCAACAAATTATTCACTGAACTTAGTCGCTAATTTAGTTGATACATTAAGTGAAAATTCAGGACTAGTTTGGGCAGCTGGAAAACTTTACACGTTTAATGATTCTGGGAGTGGTACAAAGGTCTATGAAGTCACCGCGAATGGTACAATAATTCGGACCATACATATAGCCAATTCTACCAACGTAGATTGGGAAGCAATGACATCAGACTCCACGTATTTTTACCTTGGCGACTTTGGAAACAACAATGGAAATAGAACAGACTTATGTATTTATAGGCTTTTAAAATCCGAAGTGACCAACAATGCCATAGACACTGTCGTGGCGGAAAAAATGAGCTTTAGTTGGGCTGATCAACTCGATTTTACAAGTGCTTATAATGCGAATAATTTTGATTGTGAAGCGTTTTATGCGACGGAAGATTCACTTTTCCTTTTCAGCAAAAACTGGGTAGATCTTAAAACGAAATGTTATTCATTACCCAATTATTGGACAGACACCTTAAATGCGACACTTAGTTCACAATTTGATGTGGATGGGCTAATTACGGATGCTTGTAAAGACACGATAAATGATAGAATATATTTGTTAGGATATAAAAACAACGGTAGTAATTTTTATACTAGCTTCATTTGGTGCCTGTGGGACCATGCTTCTAATTTCATTTTTTCAGGCAATAAAAGAAGAATTGAAATAGGAAATGTGCTGACTGTTTCTCAAACGGAAGGAATTACATTAAGCGATAATGGGACAGCGTATGTAAGTGCAGAAAAAGTGATAAATATCATTACAATTCCCGCCAAACTTTTCAACTTGAATTTCAGTGCTTATTTTGAAGAATCAACTGGTATTGAATCTATGTTAAACGAGGCCCCTTTTCAATTAAGTAACATATTAATCAATGAAGGAATTATTGAATTAGTTATTAATGTTCCGTTCAGAGAAGTGTATATTGAAGATATCCAAGGCAAGAGAATCATGGAAATTGAAAATAAGCTCTCCAGATTACCAATTAATGATTTTCACGGACTCTATTTTTTACGAATCGATAACAACACGCACCCAATTCTATTGTCATATTGATTTATGAATTACCGTTGCACTAGCTTGGGCAGTAGGCATAATGGTTATATCATTTAAATTCATGTGCGCCGGGCGTGTTGCGGCAAATACAATAGTTTCAGCAACATCCCCTGGATTCAAGGCATCAAAACCCTCATAAACTGATTTTGCTAATTCCTCGTCACCTTTAAATCGAACGATTGAGAATTCTGATTCTACTGCACCCGGTGCAATATTCGTAACTTTTATGTTGTCCTGAACTAAATCAATGCGCATGGCTTTTGATAATGCATCGACTGCATGCTTTGTAGCACAATAAACATTTCCACCAGCATAAACTTCTTTTCCAGCAATACTTGAAATGTTAAAAATATGACCTTTTTGATTTGCTTGCATAATGGGAACTACGTGCCGACTTACGTACAATAAACCTTTAATATTGGTGTCGATCATTCGCTCCCAATCATCAATTATGCCCCCAGAGATTGGCCCCTTCCCAACAGCCAAACCAGCGTTATTTATTAAAATGATTAAGCTTTGTTTTATCTCGACTGGCAAGGAGGAAACCGCCTTTGAAACCTGAGATTCAATCTGAACATCGACCTTCAATGTGATGACTGTGATACCCATCTTTTCGATTTCTTCTTTTAATCTCAATAAGCGTTCCTCTCTACGCGCAAACAGAATCAAAGAATAGCCTAACTTGGCAAATTGTCGAGCACATGCTTCTCCAATACCTGAAGTTGCACCTGTGATTAGTATATGTGGAGCCATTTAATTTTTGTGTTAAGTAATGTAATGAATTTAATAAAGGTAAGCAACTAATAATTAACTTTATACTGAATTAGTTGTCACATTATAATTTCCTGGTTTTAAGTATAATTAAATAGTTTTCTTGACAAGAAATTTTGAAAATCGGCTTGCAATTTACAATAATTTAACTAAATTTACACGCATATTTAATTTTAATTTAATGAGAGTAACCCTAATCAACAGATATGTTGCTTTAATGTTCTTAGCTTTTAGCTTAAGTTCATTCGTTAGTCTAGCGGCTCCCGTAGCCAATAGCGACAGTAATTCTGGTACTGAAGACCAAATCATTATTGTTTTAGCCATTCAAAATAATGACTTAGCAAATGGTGGCACCTTGGTGGCGTCTACCATAGACTTGAATCCTAGTGTTACAGGTAATCAGTCTGCTTTTTCAAGTGCCAATGGTCAGTGGTCGGTAGACTACTTAAGCGGCCATGTCACTTTTGTGCCAAACACAAATTTTAATGGCGTTGAAACCATCAACTACACTATCGAAAACTCACTCGGACAAGAGTCTAACATTGCTCAAATAACCGTAACACTCTCTGCGGTCAATGATGCACCACACATTACCAATAATCTTTTATCTATTGTAGAAGATGCAGGATTACAAAACGGTAATTTACTAGCTAACGGCGATAATGACGCAGAAGGCACCACCTTATTGTGCAATACCACACCTGTGGTAAATGCCGCCAATGGGATTTTTACAGTGACAGCGAACGGTGTTTACACTTATACCGCAAATGCCAATTTTAATGGCACCGACATGGTTGTAGTTCAAGTTTGTGATCAAGGCTTACCCCTACCGGGATTGTGCGTAAACGACACACTTTTCATCGATATAACCACAGTAAATGATGGGCCTAATGCAGTTGACGATAATTCCAATGTTATCGAAAATTCAATAACATTGTTGTCGCCACTATCAAATGATACCGATATTGATAATCCACTCGACCAATCTACTCTTGCTATTCTTTATGGTCCTTTCCATGGTACAGCTACCATTCTAAACGCCGGAATTATTTATACGCCAGATTTAAATTTCATCGGTCAGGATTCTATGCTTTACCAAATATGTGACTCGGCAGCGCCCATGACCTCTATATGCGATCAAGCTTACATTCACATTAATGTCTTGCCTTGTGCCACCAATCCGAGTGCAGACTGTGATGGAGATGGGGTAACCAATGCCACTGAAGTATCGAACGGTACCGACCCTAACAACCCTTGTTCTTATACAGTAGCGAGTCAAACTCTTGTGTACGGTTCAATATGGGTGAATGCCGATTGTGATGGTGATGGATATACCAATGGAACAGAGCTTGGTTTAAACACTGATTTTAATGATGACTGTAGCTTTCCTTTTGTTGCTCAAAATGCAACGCCAACTACTATCTGGATTGGCATAGACTGCGATGGAGATGGTGTAACCAATGGTGACGAGGTTCAATCGGGCACCAATGCTTCAGATCCATGTGACTTTTATGCTATTAGCATCACCGTTACTCCTTCAAGCACATGGATGTTATCGGATTGCGATGGTGATGGCGTGACCAATGCTACCGAAATAACCGACAATACCAATCCAACGAACGAATGCTCTTTACTACCAACAAGTATCACCGTGGTGCAAAATCAGTTGTGGTTTTTCTTTGACTGTGACGGAGATGGTGTTCAGAATGGAGATGAGTTGCAAGACACTACTTATTTCCTAGACGGATGTAATTATTTGAGTACAAGCGTTACAATGCCTCAATCTTCCGTATGGATGCAATACGATTGCGATGGTGATGGTGTAATTAACGAAGATGAAATAACTGATAACACGGATGCGCAAGACGGATGTGAATTTGTGGCCGCTAGCCAAACAGTACCCACAAGTAGTATTTGGAATGCTTGGGACTGCGATGAAGACGGAGTGACTAATGCTACTGAAACCACTGATAACACAAATTTAAACGATCCTTGTAGCTTTTTAGCGCCTTCGATTACTCTTCCCGTAGGTGATGAGTATAACAATGCAGATTGTGACACAGACGGATTGAACAACGCCACTGAGGGAACCTTAACGACCGATCCTTTCAATCCGGACACCGATGGCGATGGCTTGAACGATGGACAAGAAGTAGCGCAAGGCAGCGACCCATTAGATGCTTGTGACCCAGTCGCTACAAATTCGACCTGTTTGTTTATTATACCTGAAGGGCTTTCGCCAAATGGTGATGGAATAAATGATTTGTTTGAAATCATTGGTGCTGAAAATTTCCCTAATAATAAACTGACGATTTACAATCGCTATGGAAACGAAGTTTACACCTTCTCTCCTGGATACGTCAACCAATGGATTGGCCAATCAAACTCAACGATGAATTTAGGCGGGGACAAGTTACCTGACGGCGTATATTTTTACGTATTTGATAAGTTCGGAGATGCCTCTGATGAATCAAAAGGATCCGTTTATTTAAAGAATAAATAATAATCAAAATTAGACCATGATTATGAAAAAAATAATATTTTTAAGCGTATTGATGTTAAGTGTTAAGGCTTTTAGTCAGCAAGACCCGCAATTCACGCAATATTTTGATAATACACTCCATGTGAATCCTGCCTATGCAGGAAGCTCGGGTATGTTGAGTGCAACCGCCCTGCACCGCGAGCAGTGGTTTGGATTCGATGGTGCTCCTCGATCAACTACTTTTAGTTTGCACACTCCTTTAAACTATCGGTCTGTCGGTCTAGGTTTAACTGCTGTAAATGATATGATTGGTCCAATTAGACAAAATATGATTTATGTCGATTTTTCCTATTCGATTAAACTTGGTGAAAAATCCACCTTAGCTTTAGGTCTTAAAGGAGGAATTAATATGTTGAATGTAGCATCAGAAGGTATGCAAAATATTCAGCCCAATGACCCTGCTTTCATGAATCTTCAAAACCAGATTAACCCTAATGTTGGATTTGGAATTTATTACCATAATCCACATTTCTTTTTAGGCTTAAGCTCGCCAAGAATATTAGAAAACAGTTCGTCTAACCCTAATTCTTATTTGGAAAACAGACACTACTTTGGAATCATTGGTGGGGTATTTTCAGTCGCTAAATCATTAAAAATGAGACCAAGTGTACAAGTGAAAGCAACCATGGGCGCTCCAATAAGTGTTGATGCTTCTTTAGCAGGAATCGTTTCTGATAAATTATGGATTGGTGGCATGTATCGACTGAATTCATCTGCTGGAGGATTTGTTCAATACCAAATCAGCCGTCAATTCCGATTGGGTGTGGGTGCTGACTTTGGAACCAATGGCTTACGCAATGCTAATTCAGGAAGTTATGAACTATTGATTTCCTATGATTTCAATTATAAAAAATCGGATGTAAAATCTCCACGTTATTTCTAACCAAAAAGGCTATGATAAAATATAATTTAACTTTTTGTGTCCTTGTTGCAAGCATATTTGCTTTTGGACAAACTAATTCGCCTTATTTCAATACAGGTGCAGTTACATTTAATTCAAACGCCGCAGAAATTGGGGTGTATAAAAATCCAGGTAGTAAAGATTTAGTACTGATCTCTGGAAGAGAATACGGCATCATTAAAAGAGTTGATTCAAATGATGAACCGTTTTTAAGTTATTTCACTGTTGATGAAAAGAATACTGTAAAAAACTTTCAGAAAAAAGCCAACAGCAAATTTAATGAAGGTCCTTTCTGCATGACCCCTAATGGAAAAAGGGTTTATTTTACACGTAATGACAAAAAAACGACTAAATCGACCAGCAAAAAAGAAATTAAACTGTACACTGCTGAGGTAAACGCTAAAGGAAAATGGAGTAATATTAAACCGAGCAATATCAATGGCCGAGGATATTCAACAGGGCATCCAGCAATTTCACCAGATGGAAAACATATTGTCTTTGTTTCTGACATGTCAGATGGTCTTGGTGGAACAGATTTATATATCGCTAGCATCAATGCGGATGGATCAATTGGGGAAGCGCTTAATTTAGGCCCTAAATTAAATACTTCCGGACAAGAGTTATTTCCATGGTTTAGCCCAGAAGGCCAATTATTTTTCGCTTCTAACGGTTTAAAAGGAATGGGTGGTTTTGATTTATGGGTTACTGAAATAAAAAACGGAAAGGATGCATTTACTCCCATTAATCTTGAAGCTCCAATAAATTCTTCAAGTGATGATATTGCTATCGTATATCATATGGATAACAAAGGATACTTTTCATCCAATCGAGTAAAGAATAACGATGATGTATACTCCTTCAATCAATTAAGACCCATTGTTTTCAAAGTAATTATGAGCGGTATTGTTACTGATTTAAATACTAAAGACACGCTTAGAGATGCGAATTTGGAGATTAAAAATCAAAAAGGCGAAGTGATTTCTACATTACTAACTGATAAAAATGGTGCCTATACAATCACCTTAGAACCTGATCAAACGTACACGGTAGAAGTAAAAAAAGACAATCATAAAAATGAGCAGTTCAATTTATCGACAGACTTTAATACGCCAAAAGTTAAACAAAACGTTGAATTAGAAAATAGACCAAATGTGAGTTACGTAGGAACCGTGACTGATACAAAAAGCAAATTAGCGTTAGAAGGTGTGACTGTTACAGTGGTAGATAAAGAAACTAAAAAAATAATCCTGAGTACCACAACTGATAAAACAGGAAATTTCATGAAAACTTTAGAAAACCTTAAATACGGTAAAGTACTAAATTTTGAAATTAAGCTTGAAAAGAAAGAGTATGCTTCCAAGACACTAGATTTTAGCAACACCCCAACCCAAACAGGAGAAATAAACATCAATAATCAACTAGATTTGAGTATTGGTAAAGTTGAAGTAGGAGTTGACTTGTCAAAATTAATGGATATCAAAGATATTTATTTTGATTATGGGAAATACGAAATCCGTACAGATGCCGCAGAACAACTTGATCGAATTGTTTTAATCATGAATGAATATCCATTAATGGTTATTGAATTAGGATCACACACCGATTGTAGGGGCTCTAAAAACACGAATAGAACCTTATCAGATAACCGTGCAAAAGCATCCGCTGAATATATTAAAAGCAGAATAACTACACCTGCTCGTATTTCAGGAGTTGGCTTCGGTGAATCTAAATTAAAGGTTAACTGCCCTTGTGAAGGCGCAGTAGTTTCGCCTTGTCCGGAGGAAGAACACGCTAAAAATAGAAGGGTAGAGTTTATTGTTAAAAAAGTAAAGTAAGTACAACCTTATCAGTTGTTTTTAAACTAACTTCTTCTATTCCTTTCTGAGTTCATTCTATCACTCAAATAATTCGTGCAACTTATAAGTACTTTCGTATCCAAATAATCCGTTTATCTTGGCTTATTCGTAATGGCATTGCCCTTAGGTTAATACCATAAAACAAACTAAAAAACAAAAAAGGAAGTGCCGGAATTTTATACCGAACCAATGCCCCTATGACAGGAGTACTTAGTCCAATGATAGTGAACAAGGTGAAAATGAAAATGGCAGCAAAAACAAGAAACTGGACACCTGATTTAGAAGGCTTTTGAAAAAAGTATATCGAAACCAAACAAGAAGCGAGAAGAAAAAGGTTTTCTACTAAAGGACCGAGGTATAGCCATGATTTAACATGATACAACCAAGGGAGCGTAAAAACATGTACTAAAGCCAAGGGTATAGACTTAAGAATTGAGCCGATATTTTCTTCCAAATAATCCATTTGGATAGCGCTTCCCGCATTGAATTCTAGCGATAAACGAATAAAATCGTGCTGTTTTGCTACTAAAAGAGACACTAAATCTATAGTGGGAAATAAAACAATAACGGAAGCATAGCACAAGAAACCCAGAATTAAAAAAAGAAAAGAAGCTTTCCATAGGATCTTAAAACGCATCCAAAGAAACCAAAACAGAATAGCGGGCAGTATGGCTACGAGCACATAAATTTTAATCGAAAACAATAAAAGAAAGGCCAGTATAGCTAACATTAATACACTCCAACTAAAAGAAGTAGCCAATTTAAAAATAGACCAACAAAATAAACCCAAAGCAAAGATTAATAAGGCTTCTTTTAAGACACCAGATGTCCAAAAAAACACAGAGGGTATTAGAAAAGCAGCGAAATAGGATTTTATCTTACTACCAGAAACGGCATAAAATAATCTAGCAAGATAAAACAAGCCTAAAAACGACAAGAAAATAAAAATAAGCGCATGAATAAAATAATTGCCAAAACTAATAACATGAAGCAACGCATTAATTCGAATAACAATTCGGTTATCGTTTCGTAGGCCATGATCATAAGGACGGTACCAATACGACATTTTATTTAAGTGCTGTTCTTTGAGGTATTGGTTTTCAACACCCGCAATAATTTTGATTAAATCAAGAGGGTGTGATTTTGTGGAAGAATATAGAATCTCACCATCATCATAATACTTAAATATATCCGCAGTAGAGCGATCAGAATAATAATGCGTGTAAATTAAAAAGAGTAGCGCACCAGCAATCACTTTTAAGGTAAAGGCAAATTTGAGTGATTTTGAGCTATAAGGTGAAGCTTTAAAAATAGTTAGGGTATCAATTAATTTGTAAAACCCCATTAATAAAAGCAAAGCAAATAACAACTTAATCCCTACGATCATGAAGCAAATTTACTGAAATTAATGCCTATTAAAGGACAAAGCGTCAAAATTTTACCATATTTTAAGACAAGTTGTCAGCATATTTTGCTTGGCACATCGATTGAGCAAAGCAAGAAAAAAATATAAAATGAGAACAGGACAAATAAACGTACAAACGGAAAATATCTTTCCAATTATCAAGAAATTTTTATACTCAGATCACGAGATTTTTCTGCGGGAATTGGTTTCCAATGCCGTGGATGCGTCTCAAAAGTTAAAAGTGCTCAGTGCTAACGGCGAATTTAAAGGAACAATCGGAGAACTTAAGGTTGAAGTTATTTTAGATCCAGTTGCAAAAACACTCACAATTAGAGATAATGGTATTGGAATGACCGCAGATGAAATCGATAAATACATCAATCAAATTGCCTTTTCAGGCGCGGAGGAATTTGTTCAAAAATACAGCGGAAAAGAAGGTGCAGAGCAGATTATTGGTCATTTCGGATTAGGCTTTTACTCAGCCTTTATGGTTTCAGAAAAAGTACAAATCCTAACTTTATCCCGAACAAAAGGAGCACAAGCTGTCCAATGGGAGAGCAACGGTTCGCCAGAGTATACAATTACCGATGTTAAAAAGAAAGATCGTGGAACAGATATTATTCTATACATAAATGAGGAATCTGCAGAGTTTTTAGAAAAAGCGAGAGTAGAGAGTGTTTTAACCAAATACTGTAAATTTCTTCCAACACCTGTTTTTTTCGGTATGAAAACCGAATACATTGATTCCCCTGAAGGTGAAAAAGATGATAAAGGAAATATTAAACGAGTAGCTGTGGAAGTGCCTAATCAAATTAATAATACGCAGCCAGCCTGGACAAAAGCCCCTGTCGATTTAAAAGAGGAAGATTACGATAGTTTTTATAGAGAGTTATACCCCACAACCTTTGAAAAACCCCTATTTAATATCCACTTAAATGTAGATTATCCATTTAATTTGACCGGGATATTGTATTTCCCTAAGATTAAAGAAAACGTCGAAGTACAGCGAAATAAGATTAATCTCTACAGTAATCAAGTATTTATTACCGACAGCGTAGCAGAAATTGTTCCTGAATTTTTGACCTTGTTACATGGTGTGATTGATTCGCCAGATATTCCATTAAACGTTTCTAGATCTTACTTACAAAGCGACAGCAATGTAAAAAAGATTTCGTCTCATATTACCAAAAAAGTGGCCGATAAATTAGCAGACATGTTTAAAAAAGACCGCAAAGATTTTGAGCAGAAATGGGATGATTTACAAGTTTTTGTTCAATATGGAATGTTATCTGAAGATAAATTTTCGGAGAAGGCAAACGGATTTACATTATTAAAAAATACCGAGGGTTTGTATTTCACTATTGAAGAATACAAAGAAAAAATTAAGGCCTTACAAACAGATAAAGATGGTAAAATAATTATTTTATATACCAACAATGCTGAGGACCAATATAGTTATGTAAAAAATGCAAAAGATAGAGGCTATGACGTATTAAATTTAGGCGGTCCATTAATTTCACATTGGCTACCAAAATTAGAACAAAGCAATGAGGGATTTAATTTTGTACGAGTAGATGCGGACACCATTGATAAACTTATACGAAAGTCTGAGGATGTTCCATCAAAATTATCTAAAGAAGAGGAAGATACCTTAAAAGGGCTCTTTGAAAATGCCATTAATAAAGAGAAATTCAACGTTCAATTTGAAAGCATGAGCGAAGATAGTTCTCCAATTGTAATAACCCAACCTGAATTTATCAGAAGAATGTTGGAACAACAAAAACTTGGTGGTGGTGGCGGTTTTTATGGCGCTTTCCCCGAAATGTTTACCATGACAATCAATTCAAATCATCCTACAGTCTCAGGCTTAACATCTAAACCGGAGAAAGAGCAGCAAGCAATAATTAAGCAATTAACCGATTTAGCGCTTCTTGCGCAAGGATTACTTAAGGGAGAGGCCCTAAGTAGCTTTGTGGAACGAAACTTAAAAGGTATTGCATAATCTTATTACTTTTGTAAAGGGGGCATGCCCCCTTTACTAATATAAACGTTTTGTATAAATTTATCTTTGGTATTGCCGCTTTTTACTTAACCAAGAGAATCAGCTTTGGTATTCTTGGGTTTATTATTGGTGGATTTGTTGATCAGTTACAAAACAATAAAGGAAAATCTGATAATGGACAATCGGATCCATTCCAACTATTTCGTGGACAATCTTCTCGCTTCGATTTTCAAACCATGCTTATGGCGCTTTCGGCTGCCGTTATGAAAGCAGATGGTAAAGTGCTAAAAGCAGAATTAGATTTTGTTAAGGCTTTTTTTACCAATCAGTTTGGAAATAAATTTACACCAGAGCACCTACAATCACTAAAGTCTTACATAGATTCTGGACAAATTCCAATGCAGGAAATTTGTTCGGAAATCCGTCTAAAATTACCCATTGAAGTACGCGTTCAGCTCTTGCATTATTTATTTGGCATTGCCAAGTCAGATGGGAATGTTTCACAAAGCGAAATGAGCGTAATTGAACGTATCGCCAGTCAATTGGGCGTTTCCGCAGTTGAATTTGATAGTGTAAAAAATATGTTCTACCGAAATGTAGACTCTGATTACAAGATTTTAGGAATTGATGCCTCTGCAACTGATGAAGAAGTTAAAAAAGCGTATCGTAAAATGGCTGTAACTTATCACCCAGATAAAGTAGCCCAAATGGGCGAAGAATATCAAAAAGGGGCAAAAGAGAAGTTTCAAAAAATTCAAGACGCATACGAAGCGCTGAAGAAAAGGCGGGGATTTAAATAAATTAGTGGGTACTCGTCATTGATTCCGTAACGCAAATAATAAAATCTGCTTTCCCAAGGTGTTCTTTTTCCAATTTATTAACCTTTTGTTGACTAACCGTTGAGATGGTTGTCACCTTTATTAATGGCTTACTTTGTTGGATATACCATAATATTCCTTGATAATAATCGCTGTGATAAGCACCATTATAGTGGATAATTTGATTGTCGTTTGTTAGTTCTTGTAAAATATATTTTGCCATTGTCGCATCCTTGAGGGCTTGTGCCTCTAACATGTTTCCGCCGCCCATATGTGCCGCCATCTCGTTTAAACTTGCATATTGACTTAGCGTGGTATCAATTGGAAATTGCAGGTCGGCCATTTGGCTCTTTTTTAACGGCGAAATAGTATCCAACGCAAGGCGACCACTTTTAAACAATAATGATGCATATTTACGCTCAACATT
The DNA here is from genome assembly GCA_947475095.1 of Flavobacteriales bacterium. Lineage (GTDB taxonomy): Bacteria > Bacteroidota > Bacteroidia > Flavobacteriales_D > Crocinitomicaceae > UBA952. The sequence goes on along the minus strand of CANJLG010000004.1, from coordinate 101,510 downwards.
GGAAGCGATACAAGCTAATTTGTTTTCCTTAGCAAACAATATTAGCGGTTTGTAATCAGTAGAATAATTTAGCCAAAGGCGCAAGGAATCTTTTAACTGTTTATCTGTAATACCACCGGCAAGATAACGGTCTAAGACGCCTTGTTGATCCTGCTCAAACATTTCGAAACCTAAGATTAGCTTATTGCCATTTTGATTACATAACTCCTTAAGCAATTCTAATTCTAACCAATGAGAAATGGGATTGTCATGAAACTCCCCGAACAAAATTAATTGCGCATCGATTGATTCTCGAGTCATTTTTGCAATACTCACTTTTTTTCCTTTGGCATTATAGATCACAAACGCTTGTTCTGTTTGGGTAAATACAAAAATTGGAAATAGAAATACGAGCAATAGAAATTTCATATTTTAATTTTTTATCATGAAAATAGAAGTGTTTTTAATCTTTATCTTGTAAATACAAATCAAAGCGAACCGCTAATTGCTGATAAATATAGCTTTTTAAATCGTTTGAAGCTACTTTTAAAAAGACATCCTGCATAAATGCGGCAACAACCAGCTGTCGAGCAGCTGCTTCTGATATGCCACGACTACGAAGATAAAAAATAGCTTCCTCGTCCAGTTGACCTGTTGTAGAGCCATGTGAACATTTCACATCATCGGCATAGATTTCCAATTCGGGTTTTGAGTTAACAGCAGCATCATTGCTAAGTAAAACATTCGCATTGGATTGAAAAGCATTAATTTTCTGAGCGTTTGGTCTTACGAATACCTTACCATTAAAAACAGCCGTCGATTTATCATCCATCACCCCTTTATACAATTCATACGAATTACAATTCGGGAATATGTGGTCTACCGTAGTATGGTTATCCACGTGTTGATTTTCCTTCATTATGTACGCGCCATTCAGATGTGTTTCACAATTCTCACCCTCCACCTTAACTAAAACATCATTTCGGACAAAAGATCCATCAAGAGTAAGCGTATTTAAGGTAAAATTAGAGTCTTTAAGTTGAGAAATGTTTTCTGTTGAAAAATGATAATTTGCATCACCATCATTTTGAATTTTTGTCATTATCAAGTGACTGTTTTCTTTTAAAAAGACACTCCAATGAACATTTGAATAAGAGTCAATCGCATCTTTTGAAAAATAACCAACATGAATATCGGCCTTTGCCCCATTCCCATGCTGTAGTTGATTTCTCCAAAAGTTTGGTTGTTTCGGTCCATCAGAAATAAATATTAATTGTATCGGTTTATCAACCTGAACGCCATCAGAAATATTTATTACGCAGCCATTCTGAGCATGAGCAACATTTAATTTTGCAACATGTCCTTCATTGATAGAAGACAACCAATCGGTCGCGCCAATTTGTTCTCCAATTTTGATAGAAACTCCTTTTGGTAAATCCGGGGATTTATAAATACATTCTGTATTTTGAAAGACAAAATTGTAAGCATCTTTTACCATTAGGTATGATGACCAATCTATTATTGAAGACGGGGTACTTTCTAAATTAATTTTTGCAACACGATTCAATCGTGTATATTTCCACGCTTCTTGTCGGGAATTAGGAAAGTCCATTTCGATCAGCTCCTTTTCATTAGCGTCGATAAATGAACTTGGTAACAACAATTTAGCGGGAGATAGTTTCTTCCTAAATACCTGAAGTGTTGCTTTGGTGACTGGCTCCATTTCCGTAGTTTTCAATTAGGCGTATTATTTTTTATCCAATCATATCCTTTTTCTTCCAATTCAAGAGCAAGATCTTTCCCACCAGATTTTACAATTTTTCCATCATATAAAACGTGAACAAAATCAGGTATAATATAATCTAATAAACGCTGATAATGTGTGATGATGATGGTTGCATTCTGATCGGTTTTTAACTGATTTACCCCATTCGCAACAATTCGTAAGGCGTCAATATCTAGGCCTGAATCCGTTTCATCCAAGATCGATAATATAGGATTAAGCATGGCCATTTGAAAAATTTCATTTCGCTTTTTTTCACCTCCAGAAAATCCTTCATTAACAGAGCGAGAGGCCAATTTACTATCTAATTCAACCAATGCTGATTTCTCTCTAACTAAAGACATGAAATCCTTTGCGGAAATTCCTTTCTCGCCTTTATGTTCTCTTATTTCATTAAGGGCGGTACGTAGGAAATTTATATTTGAAACACCGGGAATTTCTACAGGATATTGGAAGGCCAAAAACAATCCTTCTCGCGCTCTTTCTTCCACTGAAAGGGGTAACAAATCTACCCCATTGAAATTCACATCCCCCTGAGTAATTTCGTATTCTTCCCTACCAGCTAATACCGATGCAAGCGTACTCTTTCCAGCACCATTCGGCCCCATAATCGCATGTATCTCACCTGCCTTAACTGTCAAGTTTAGTCCTTTTAATATTGGCTTTCCTTCTATACTTGCATGTAAATCCTTAATCGTAATCATACTTTTACTATTTATTTATTGAGAGTAGTTAACCAACACTCCCTTCTAAGCTAATCGTTAATAATTTTTGTGCTTCAACCGCAAATTCCATTGGTAATTGGTTCAATACTTCTTTGCAATACCCATTGACAATCAAACCAATCGCCTTTTCTTCACTTATCCCTCTTTGCTTACAATAGAATAGTTGATCTTCTCCTATTTTTGAGGTAGTAGCTTCGTGCTCAATTTTAGCTGAGCTGTTCTTACACTCAATGTATGGAAAAGTATGGGCGCCGCATTCACTCGACATTAAAAGTGAATCACATTGCGAAAAATTTCGGGCGTTATGGGCATTTTTATGAATTTGAACTAGGCCACGATACGAATTTTGAGATTTCCCTGCCGATATCCCTTTAGATATAATAGTGGATTTGGTGTTTTTGCCCAGGTGAATCATTTTGGTACCCGTATCTGCTTGCTGATAATTATTGGTAACAGCAACTGAGTAAAATTCACCAACTGAATTATCTCCTTTTAAAATACAAGAAGGATATTTCCAGGTTACAGCAGAGCCTGTTTCTACCTGTGTCCATGAAATCTTAGCGTTTTTTTCACACACTCCCCTTTTGGTTACAAAATTAAAAATGCCTCCTAGTCCGTTTTTATCTCCCGGATACCAATTTTGAACAGTTGAATATTTTATTTCGGCATTCTCCAATGCAATTAATTCTACAACGGCTGCATGCAATTGATTCTCATCACGTTGCGGTGCTGTACATCCTTCTAAGTAAGAAACATAAGAGCCTTCATCTGCAATAACAAGGGTTCGTTCGAATTGTCCGGTACCACCAGCGTTAATTCTGAAATACGTTGAAAGCTCCATTGGACAACGAACACCTTTCGGAATATAGCAGAAAGATCCATCGGTAAAGACTGCAGCATTTAGCGTTGCATAATAATTATCTTGGGTTGGAACAACCGAACCCATGTATTTCTTTACTAATTCAGGATGATTTTGCACAGCGTCGGAGAAAGAACAAAAGATAATACCCAACTCACCCAACTTTTCTTTAAACGAAGTAGCAACAGAAACAGAATCCATTACAAAATCAACTGCTACACCGGTTAATCGTTGCTGTTCCTCCATCGATATTCCTAACTTGGTCATCGTAGCTTTCATCTCAGGATCAACATCATCCCAGGACTCGTATTTTTTTGTTTGTTTCGGAGCTGAATAATAGGCAATCGATTGGAAATCAGGTTTTTTATACTTCACATGAGCCCAAGAGGGTTCATTCATCGTTGACCATATTGCTAAGGCATTTAGGCGATAATCTAGCATCCATTGAGGCTCCTCTTTTTTTGAGGATATCAATCGAACAATATCTTCATTAAGTCCAATAGGTATAGTATCGGTATCTATATCACTAACGAAACCAAATTTATATTCTTGATCTTTGAGTTCTTTCGCTAAATCGTCTTCGGTATAATTTGCCATTTGTTCAATTATATTTAAACAGAGAAAGATTCTCCACAACCACAAGTGCGATCGGCATTTGGATTTTTAAATATAAAGCCCTTTCCGTTTAATCCTCCTGAAAAATCTAATACTGTACCTATCAAATACAAATAACTTTTTTTATCCACGACAACCGTTACGCCGTTGTCTTCTATATTTGTGTCACCTTCTAATTTTTGGTTGTCAAAAGTAAGTTGATACATTAAACCTGAGCACCCACCACCTTGAACCCCAACGCGAATAAAGTAACCTGCTTTCCCATCTTCTTCCATTAATCTAATGGCTTGGTTTTTAGCTTGATCAGTAACAGTTATCATGTATTTTATTTAGATTAATTATAAATAACAAATTATTCGATACAAAAATACCACATTTACGGTATTGATACAAGTATTTGTTAAACAAGTTAAGAAAACATTTGTTTATCAAATAAAGTGAACTTATTCCTATGAAGCATTTAATTATTGGCGGTAACAGCGGCATTGGTCAGGCAGTTGTTCAAATACTCGGCCCCTCAGACTGCCTTATATTTTCAAGAAATGGTGGCGAAGGCATGGCGCAGCATCAAACGATAAACGTATTGACTGATGACCTCCCAGATCTTCCAGATTTACTAAGCATTGTTTATTGTCCTGGCACGATACAATTAAAACCATTTCACCGATTTACAGAAAGTGATTTTCTAAACGATCTACAAACCAATGTGATTGGGGCGATTAGAGTTTTACAATTTTACCATAAAACCCTGAAGGCAAATAATGGTAATGTTGTCTTGTTTAGCACGATTGCTATTGCTCAAGGAATGAGTTTTCATTCTTCTATTGCCGTTTCAAAAGGAGCAGTTGAGGGGCTTATGAAAAGCTTGGCTGCTGAATGGGCGCCAAACGTTCGGGTAAATTGTGTCGCTCCATCCTTAACGAATACGCCTCTTGCACAAGACTTGTTAAATACGGATCAAAAACGCGAAGGAGCAATCAATAGACATCCTTTAAAAAAAATTGGGGAACCCATTGATATTGCTCAAGGCGTAAAATTTTTAATTGAAAACCAGTGGATAACCGGTCAGATTATACACATTGATGGTGGACTTTCAAGCCTAAAAATACTATAAAAAAAAGAGAGCCGAGGCTCTCTAAATAAACTAAGGAAGGTAGACTTGGAGATTATCTGTTTATTTCTATAGTTTTTGAGTAAAGAATGGTTTCATTTGATTTAAAAGTGATGGTATAAGTTCCATCAATTAGATCATTTAAATGAAGTTCTTTTGCTCCCATGACAGGGATAGTTGGCATATATTGTCCATTAGAAGACGAAATTTCAATCATTTCAATTCGATTGTCACTCCAATTAATTCTAGCAGTTCCTTTTGCTGAATTGGCAACAACCTGAACTAAATCATCATAAATTCTTTTGTCTTTACCTTGGTGAGAAAATCCAGTGGAGATCACCATGATCATTATAGCAAGTAGTACTGACTTATTAAAAATTGTTTTCATGTTGTTTCTTTTTAGTTATTGAACAAATATCAATGAAAAAAAATGTTTACGTATCTATTTGGTTTCTAACGTGTTTAAATTACATAAGGTTACGTATATTAATCTACGTGTAACTACGTAATTTGCTCACAATCATACTACCGCGATAAAAAATTATAATTTGAACGCATCTAATATTCACAAAAAAGATACCTTCAGTCATTTAGTAAGATGAATTAATTTGACGAATTTATATTTACTATGAAATAAGGAGAAAAGACAGGGCGTTTTATTATATTGAAAATTGATTTCTGCTTGGAGAGGCAGTTTTTCTAGTTTTAGTAATTCGTTCAATTTTTTTAAACAACAATATAGTAAACCCCTGTTCTTTATTTAAACGCTACACATCAATCGGAAATAATAAAGATTTAAAGGCTTTTGCCTTTTTTTTAGTTTAAAGTCGAAATGGCATACAATATTGGTCGACTCGGGCTAGCATCATTCTCAAATGGAGCTAATTGCAATTCCAAAATATACTCGCCATCTTGAGTAGCATCATCTACAAAGATCAATTCGGTTATGGTTCTATCCAAGCGATTGTTTTGAGGCACTTCCCAAAAACTATGGTGAAAAGCTAATTCACCACCATCTTTTTCCTTGTCAACGGAAGGTAAATCCAGTAGTAAGTGTTTTATACCATGTTCATTAAGCACTTTTATCCCCTCCAATGCCAAAAAAGGAGGATTTGTTTCGGCATAATTTTGTGTTATTTTTTGTTCACTATTTGGAACCGTTCGAATAATCAATGCTTCAACATTTATTCCTTTTGGGAGACTCGGAATCGTTATTACCCTATCGCCATTATCTTGTTCTTCTGGCTGTAAAGAAATCAATAGCGCTCGAAAAAAATAGGTTTTTAGCACTTTATTAACTGAAAATATTTCTTTCGTTATATGACCACAAGATTCTGTATGCGTTCCATGTCCATGCGGATTAAACCAAATAGATCGGAAATTTACATCGCCTCCCTCTTCAACACTACCAAGGAATCCATTTTCTCTAACAACCTCCATTTTTGGGGGCGTCACATACCAAGCACTTAGGGTTTGATTTTCTGCTATTCCTATCGATAAATCGATGGGAAAGTCGGTTTCAATAAATTCCTTTTCGTTTAAATAGAAGCGCATAAGGATCAAATTTATCAATTCTGATTCATATAATTCAATATCAATTGTTGAAATTGTTGCTGAAGATTAAATAACAGCAAAAATATTGCACGTATCTTTGAGGCATGGAACATCAAGACACCCTAAAAGAGATTATTTCCCATTCAAAAGAATATGGATTTATTTTTCCATCATCTGAAATTTACGATGGATTAGCAGCCACTTATGATTATGGTCAACTTGGTGTTGAACTAAAAAACAACATTAAAGCATATTGGTGGAAAGCCATGGTTCAAATGCACAGCAATATTGTAGGAATTGATTCCGCTATCTTCATGCACCCCTCCATTTGGAAAGCATCCGGACATGTTGATGCCTTTAATGATCCATTAATTGACAATAAAGATTCGAAAAAACGATACCGTGCAGATGTATTAATTGAGGAGCACATAGAAAAGATAAAAGTAAAAATCGAAAAAGAAGTTGAAAAAGGTCGGCAAAAATTCGGCGATAACTTTAATGAAACAACGTTTCGCGAAACGAATCCCAATATCCTTAGAAATGCAGGGAAGATTATTGAAATCGAATCTCAATTTAAAATCACCTTATCAAATGATGATCTTGAAGGTGTTAGGCAATTAATTATTGACCTTGAAATCGCTTGTCCAATTTCGGGTACTAAAAACTGGACGGAAGTAAGGCAGTTTAATTTAATGTTCTCAACGGAAATGGGTTCTGTTGCTGGTGATGCATCCACTATTTATTTGCGACCCGAAACCGCACAGGGGATTTTTGTTAATTTTTTAAATGTTCAAAAATCAGGAAGAATGAAAATCCCTTTTGGGATTGCTCAAATAGGGAAAGCATTTAGAAATGAAATAGTAGCTCGGCAATTTATTTTTCGAATGAGGGAATTTGAACAAATGGAAATGCAGTTTTTTGTGAGCCCTGGCGAAGAAATTAAATGGTATGAATACTGGAAAAACGCAAGAGAAAAGTGGCATAAAGCATTACAATTAGGCGATCATAATTATCGATTTCACGACCATATCAAACTAGCTCATTACGCCAATGCTGCCAGTGACATAGAATTTAATTTCCCTATGGGATTTAAAGAATTGGAAGGCATTCATTCCCGAACTGATTTTGATTTGAAACAACACGAAACCTTCTCAGGCAAAAAACTACACTACTTTGATACGGCTACAAACGAAAGTTATGTGCCTTATGTAGTAGAAACATCTGTTGGGCTAGACCGTATGTTTTTGTCCGTTCTAAGCGCTTCCTACAAAAATGAAACCCTTAAAGATGGAACGACTAGGATTGTATTAACGATTCCTCCGGCATTAGCCCCGTTCAAGGTAGCTATTCTACCTTTGATAAAAAAAGATGGGCTTCCTGAAAAAGCCAGGGAAATTGTCAGCGATTTACAATATGATTTTGCCGTGCAATATGATGAAAAAGATTCCATTGGAAAGCGTTATAGAAGACAAGATGCTATCGGTACACCTTATGCCATAACCATTGACCACCAAAGCCTCGAAGATAATACAGTTACTATAAGAGATCGCGACACAATGAAACAAGAACGTATTCAATTAAGTGAAATTCATGCGTTATTATTAGCGAAAACAGGTTGGAAAGAACTACTAGGAAAGTTGAAGTAAATCTTCGATATTAACATGAAGATATGCTAGATCAATTTCTTGGTCTTATTCGTTACCCCCAAAGTGTCAAACAACTTTAAGAACAAGTTATTAAGATCCAAGTTCAAATGGATCTATGCAAGGATCGCATTCATAACCAAGCTGTTGACCGACACAATAAAACATGTCTTCGATATTAACATGAACATACGCTAGATCAATTTCCGTGTCTAATTCGTTACCATCTGCATCTACTCCAGCTACATGAACTACATATTCATCTTCACCAACTTCTTCATAATAAACAGAACTTATGTATACTAGGGTCATTTCATCAGTTTCGCAACAGCCACAATACAATATAACATATTCCTCTTCGGATAAATAAGCTACAGCAGCGTCTGCTTGTTCAAAATTTAAAATTTGTAATTGATCTGCTCTTGCAATCGTTGAAAAAGAAACGGCAATTAAAAGTGTGAAAAGTGATTTTAACAACATATAACTAAGTTTTAAATTTGATTACTAAAATAATTAAAATTTACTAGATTAATAAATATATCTTCCAAGCCAACGACAGAAGACTTAAAAATGGTGCATATATAAGTTTTACTAAAAAAAAGATGCTCCTTCCTTAATAATTTATCTTTTCCCTCTGAATAGGTTCAAAGTAAAAATGATAACGACTACTGAAATTAAAGCACCGAAGAAATAGAAAAAAAACGACATTTCTGTTACTAAACTATACATAGTGTGAAATTTGATTATTAAAGTATTCATTATTAATGAATTATAAGCACGGCATGAATAAATCATTAGGTTTTGTTATCTATACGCCTTCGCCAATGAACATCTATAAAAATTGTAAAAAAATAAACTCTCATTTGTTCAAAAGCGAACGGCGATAATTGTTTATTTTTGCTAAAAGAAATATAAAATGTTTAGAACGCATACGTGTGGTGAGCTCAAGATTGATTCAGTCGGTAAGGACGTGGTTTTAGCTGGATGGGTTCAGCGCTCTAGGGACCTTGGAGGAATGACATTCATTGACTTAAGGGATCGTTATGGTATCACCCAACTCGCTTTTAATGTGGACCAAAATCCAAGTTTAGCGCAGCAAGCTGGAAAGTTAGGGAGAGAGTATGTTATTCAGGTATCGGGAACAGTAGTGGAGAGGAGCAGTAAAAACAAAAATATGCCAACTGGCGATATCGAACTAGTTGTTGACAAGCTTGAAATACTCAATGCTGCAAAGCTCCCCCCTTTTACGATAGAGGATGTTACGGATGGTGGAGATGAAATACGCATGCAATACCGATACTTAGATCTACGAAGGAATCCCGTTCAAGAAAAATTATTTTTACGACACAAGGTAGCCTTGGAAACACGTAATTACCTTGATAAGCAAGGTTTTTTAGATGTGGAAACTCCGGTTTTAATCAAATCAACTCCCGAAGGAGCAAGAGATTTTGTGGTACCAAGTAGAATGAATCAAGGGCTGTTTTATGCCTTACCACAATCGCCACAGACCTTTAAGCAATTATTAATGGTGTCAGGAATTGACCGGTATTATCAAATTGTCAAATGCTTTCGAGATGAAGATTTAAGAGCCGATAGGCAGCCGGAATTTACGCAAATCGATTGTGAAATGTCTTTTGTCGAACAAAATGATATTCTTGAAACATTTGAAGGCTTAATCAAACATGTTTTCAAGAAGGTTAAAGATATTGATTTCTTAGAAGATTTCCCGAGAATCACTTATCAAGAAGCAATGGAAAAGTTCGGTTCTGACAAACCCGATATGCGTTTCGAAATGGAATTTGTAGATTTTACTGTAATGGCACAGGGAAAGGGATTTCCAGTCTTTGATGACGCTAAATCAATACTTGCTATAAACGTTGCAGGTTGCGCAGATTACACAAGAAAACAACTTGACGAATTAACGGAATGGGTGAAACGCCCTCAGATTGGTGCAAAAGGATTAATCTATGCCAAATACAATCAAGACGGAACAATAAAATCGTCGGTCGATAAATTCTATGACGAAGCTGCATTAAAAGACTGGATGATCGCAGCAAAAGCTAAACCAGGCGACCTATTATTGTTACTTTGTGGCGAATTAGAAAAGACAAGAAAGCAACTTGGTGAATTACGTTTATACCTCGCGGATTTATTAGGACTAAGAAACCCTTCGGTTTTCAAACCTGTTTGGGTAACTGATTTTCCGTTGTTGGAATGGGATGAAGACAATAAGCGATTTCATGCCATGCACCATCCGTTTACGTCTCCTAAACCAGAAGACATGGGCTTAATCGATACCGATCCAGGAAAAGTGAGAGCAAACGCCTATGACTTAGCGATGAATGGGGTTGAATTAGGTGGAGGTTCCATTCGAATTCATGACCGTGAATTGCAATCAAGAATGTTCGATTTATTAGGCTTTACAAAAGAAGAGGCGCAGGCACAATTTGGCTTCCTAATGACGGCCTTTGAGTACGGCGCACCACCCCATGGGGGCTTAGCTTTTGGGCTTGATCGACTCGTGGCAACTCTGGGTGGATCAGAGTCGATTCGGGATTACATTGCCTTCCCAAAAAACAACAGTGGGAAAGACACTATGATTGATGCTCCTTCGCCAATTAGTGCTGAACAATTAAAAGAATTAGGTGTTAAATTGACATGAACCAAGATATAAAAAAACTTTCAGAATCGATTGCGCCATTGCGCAAAGAATTATTAAATCACCCTTTATATTTATCGCTCAATTCGAAAAAAGCATTGCGCATATTTATGGAGCAGCACGTGTATGCCGTGTGGGATTTTATGAGTTTATTAAAGGCATTACAACGAGAATTAACCTGTGTTTCATTGCCTTGGGTTCCAACGGGAAACCCATCAACCAGACGATTTATTAATGAAATTGTTTTGGGGGAAGAAAGTGATGTTGATAATAATGGCGCTCCAGCAAGCCATTTTGAACTTTACATTCAATCCATGAATGAATTGGGTGCAGATACAGAAACAGTGTTGCAGTTCATTGAAAAAATTAAAGCAGGTCAACCTTTTATTTCTTCTGCCGATTCTCAAAAAGTGAATCAAGAAACAATCAATTTCATGTCCTATACGTTTGAGATAATTCAGCGTGGAAATCCACATGAAATTGCGGCAGTATTCACTTTTGGAAGAGAAGACTTAATTCCAGATATGTTTATTGAAATCGTAAAAGGTCTTCAAGAAAAGGAAGGAGTATCAACTTCGCGCCTTTTGTATTACTTAGAGCGACATATCGAAATAGATGGAGGTGAACACGGTCCATTGTCGCTCCAAATGATTGATGAATTATGTGGAAATGACCCCATAAAATGGAATGACGCTTTACAAGTTTCCCTTAAGGCACTCCAAATGCGCATTGAATTATGGAATGGAATTCTAAAACAAATCGATAAAAACTAATTTTTATAGTTTCTTTTTTTTACAATTTGATCTTTCAGTGTTTGAATGAGCTCCTTATCTGATTGGAAAGTGGAGCCTATTGAATAATTTACTACTTTTGGTAACTAATAAATTTAATAATGAAAACAAATTTACTTTTTCTGATTATTACACTTTCTTTTTCTACTCATATTTTGGCTCAGACTCCGAATTATGTACCGAAAAATGAAATTGTTGGTTGGTGGCCCTTTAATGGAAATGCACAAGATGAAAGCGGGAATGGAAATAATGGTATAGTAAACGGTGCGACACTCACTTCAGATCGATTTGGAAATTCAAATCAGGCATTTAGTTTTTTAAATAATTCTATAAAATTCTCAAATTCAAATTTTGCTGCCTTCGGTAAAAATTCGTTTTCTTGCTCAATTTGGGTTAAATATGTTAATTCATCTAATAACATTGGAAATTTTGTTAGATATGGCAACGCTATAAATGGTTGTGGTTGGGGTATTCGGCATTTGGGAAACGGAGAAATGAATTTACTTGAGCATAACTTAACAAATAGTAATATTAATTCAATTCAAAATTATAATGATAATAAATGGCATCATGTTGTTTTTGTAAGAGATATTAACTGTCTTTGTAACAAATTATATATTGATGGAGAATTAGTCAATTCTAAACCATTCGAATCGAAAGGAATAAATGATCTTATTCAAGGTGTTCCATTGAATATAGGAACAGCAAATGGCTATGAGAATTTTTCTGGGTCAATTGATGAATTTGGCTTATGGAAAAGGGCTCTTACTGAGGTGGAGATATTTAGTCTGTTTGAATCTTCAGTCAAAACAAAAGTCACCTCAAAAGCATCTCCTCAGGTTATAACAAATGCAAGTGTTCAAAATTCTGTCAAAATTGGAAGGCTTTTTTGGACGACGCAAAACCTAAATGTTTCAACGTTTAGAAATGGAGAGAAAATTCCTGAAGCTAATAGTAAAGAAGAATGGTTGAATGCCGTTAAGACAAAAAAACCTGCATACTGTTATAAAGACTTCGATTCTAAAAATGGAGCGAATTATGGTAAACTTTATAATTATTTCGCAGTTGAAGACCAAAGAGGTTTAGCGCCAACTGGTTGGGCAATTCCAAGTGAAGATGATGTGTATGATCTTCAAAACAGTACAAATAGTAATGCTGGAAGTGGATCTAAATTTAAAAGCAAAAGTGGTTGGATAGATTACACTTTAAAAGAAACCTGTCCCCTATGTGAAGGAAAAACATTGTATTGTTCAAAATGTCAAGGATCTGGAGAAATTAGGGTGACTTATTCTGGCAATGGGACCAATCAAACTGGTTTCTCAGCTGTTCCAGGTTGTTCTGTTGATGATTGGTTTGGCGCAACATTCGATGCAGGTAGTACCGTATTTTGGATTTCTACCTCAAAGAATACTTCAGAAACAAAGGCTGGGTGTCTTAAAATATCATTTGATGATGCTTTTTTAATTCACAATGGCGGTTACTTGAGTGATAAGGAAAATAAAGGTAAAGGGTTTTCTGTTCGTTGCGTAAAAGAGACTAAGGAATACTTAGATTATTATTCAGAAAAACAAAGATTAGCTGATGAAGAAAAAAGAAAAAAAGAAAATTCTCCTGCCTCACAAATAGCACATCAAAAGGCTAAAGTATATGCCGATTATTATACAAAAGACTGGAAGGATTTAAAAAATAAAAATGTTGAATTATACATAAGAATCCAAGAGATCATTATTAATGAATGGTATCGATTAGACAGCTTAAATCTAGCTCTAAAAAATGTCAATGACTGTGACGAAAAAAACACATTAACTTGTTATCCTGAGTATTACACTGATGTTGTCGGACTACTAATTACATTAATTGAACAAAAAGAAATTGAAAAAGCCTCAGATGTATTAGATAAGTTTTTGAATTATAATTTTCCATCTAACAATGGAAGTGGTCTAAATATGACTTCTTTTAAGTTGTTGTGCGAGAAGTCAAACCAACCCGCATCTAACAACTACGGCTCTCAAAATTATAACCAAATTATTAATATTCATAGGTCAATAAAACTTTGGATATTATCGATTGCGATGATTGAGCAGTCAAAATTGACTATGAAAATAATGCAAGAATTTATTGTGCCGTATCGACCGAATAGAAATAAAGATTATTCACTTGTAAAAAGCATAATTGATGATTTGGAGGAAAGACTTGGCTATTCAATAGTTGATGCTCATTATTTAAAGTTTACTAGTAAAGCTTTAACTTCTATTTGGGATTTCAAAATTTCACCAAATGCGGATAATAAATCATGGCACCAAACATATTCACTTTATTTTAATAAATATCTAGAAGATGAATTATATGACAAAAAGAAAGTAATTACTGAACTAATCTTTAAAATCGATGATAATTTGTATAAATCCCAAATTAATGTTACTAATGTATTTACGTCTCAAGATAATGATTTTAACATATACTATTATTTAGATAAAACAGGGGCTGCTTACCTTGTTAACAAAAGTGATGCGAATATCTCAAAAGAAGACGAGGCTAAATTGATAATAAAGGCCAAGAAAATTAGAGATAAAGATTTATTAGACATAAAAAAATAGTGTTTTAACAACTTTCAGAAACCATTATGCCTCACTCAACACCGCTTGTCGGGAGTTTTTTTGTTTTAGCGCACTACCAGAAAATATTGCCAAAACATTACTGTTAAAGGACTAACTACACCAGAATTATCACGTTGCCGACAATTTTATAAAACCTATCCACAAATTCTTGGGTTGATAACCCAAGAATTTTATATTGTCCTTTTATGGGTTTTACTTCTTGAATAGTTGAAGCATCTTTTAATTTAAAAATTCACCCTATATTTGATTGATGCAGGAAGATGTTAAACTTAGTTTAAGCAAATCACTTTTTTGGGATGTTAATTTTGAGGAAATTGATTCTCAAGCTCATTCACTATTTATTACAGAGCGCGTTCTTACAAGAGGAACAATAGTTGATTTTAAAGTTCTAAAAAACTATTTTGGAATAGAAAAATTAAAATCTATCATCGTAGAAATAAAAAATCTTGACGAAAGAACCTTAAGTTTTTGTTCTGTATATTTTTCTATTCCTAAAATAAATTTTAGATGTTACAATCTCAAACAGTCGAATCTAACACACTGGAATTATTAAAATGATTAAACGGAAAACTATTTCGTTTTCTTTCGTTTTTCTTCAAGCCAAGTAGGTACTTTGGAAGGTGGCTTTTCGGAGGGACTCCCTAACAATTTTTCGATCAAATCAGGTCGCTTTGCTTTTTCCAATCGTTGTTTTATCCACCCTTGATTTTCACGTTTATACCAAAAGAAAAAACGATTTTGATTGATTTTCTCTTCTTTTGTTTTTACAGTATTGATTGGCTTTAAGGTATATGGGTGAACCCCTGTGTAATAAATCACCTCAGCAACGGTCATTGGTGTAGGTGTAAAATCCTGTACTTGTTCCAATTGAAAACCCATGTCTTTCGTTTCTGCTGCCAAATTTGCCATGTCTTCCTCTTCGCAGCCAGGATGAGACGAGATAAAATAAGGGATAAGTTGCTGCTTAAGCCCATGCTTTTCTGAAATCTTATCGTATTTCTCCTTGAATTTATGGAAATACTTAAACGAAGGCTTGCGCATCACCCTTAATGTTGCATCAGATGTATGTTCTGGTGCTACCTTTAAACGTCCGCTCACATGGCGTGTAATCACTTGTTCAATGTACTCGTCGTGATTACCATCCTCATTGTTTTTATTGAAATCATCCACTAATAAATCGTAGCGAATTCCGGAACCCACAAATGCCTTTTTCACCTTTGGATGGGCATCAACTTTGCGATACAATTCCGTCATTGGTTTATGAGAGGTATCCAAATTATTACAAATTACAGGATGGATACAACTTGGCGAAGTGCAACGGGCACAAATTGCCTCGTCTTTCCCTTTCATTTTATACATGTTTGCAGAAGGACCACCTAAATCAGAAATGTATCCACGAAATTCTGGGTGCGCAACGACCTCCTCCACTTCTGCCAAAATAGATTTCTCACTTCTTGAAGCAATAAACTTTCCTTGATGCGCAGAAATGGTGCAAAAGCTACAACCACCAAAACAGCCTCTGTGCATATTAATCGAAAACTTAATCATATCGTAGGCTGGAATAGCACCACGTTTCTTATATTTTGGATGGGGTAAACGAGTATAAGGCAAATCAAAAGAACGATCTATTTCATTTTCATCCATTGTTTTATACGGAGGATTAACGACTAAAATTTCATCGCCGACCAACTGAGTAATTCGATTTGCTTCCCATTTGTTGGATTCAACTTCTACAATTTTAAAGTTCGCCGCATATCTTATTTTATCTTCAAGACATACTTCATGACTTGCTAATTCAACCGTTTCCCAATTTTTATTTTTGGGCAAGGGAAGTGCTTTATCTTGAAGAAAGGCTACCTGTTTTAAGGTTTTTGCTTGCTCAAAAGGAACGCCTTTTTTTAGAAGCCGTAATAATTCTCGCAATGGTTGATCTCCCATTCCATAAACCAATAAATCGGCTTTTGAATCAACTAAAATACTAGGCATTAATTCATCTTTCCAATAATCATAATGAGTAACTCTGCGCAAGGAAGATTCGATTCCGCCAAGAACAACAGGTACATCTGGATACAACTCTTTTAAAATATTCGAATAAACAATAGAGGCATAATCTGGTCGAAAACCCGCTTCACCGCCAGGCGTGTAAGCATCTGTAGAGCGCAATCGTTTATTTGCAGTGTAGTGATTAACCATGGAATCCATGCAACCAGCGGTGACACCAAAAAAAAAACGAGGTTTTCCTAATTTCTTAAAATCCCTTAGATCGTCTTTCCAATTTGGTTGAGCAACAATTCCGATACGTAATCCTTCATCTTCAATGATTCGACTCACCACCGCTGTTCCAAAAGCAGGATGGTCCACGTATGCATCGCCAGAAATTAAAATGACATCAAATTCTTCCCAAGCTCTTTTTTGAGCTTCTTTTAAAGACATTGGAATCCAATCGGAAATAGGTCGTTCAATTATCATGGTGCAAAAATACGCAAAGAGAATTGGAAACTACTAATAAGCGTTAATCTGCGACGGTCACATTGATAGTTTGCTGCTGATTTCCTTCGCCAATTTGAATAATATACTGTCCGCTATAGACTGTACTTACATCAAAATAAGCGATTGTGCTTCCCTGATAAATGATCTTTGTATCAAGTACTTTTCCTGTCAAATCAACTAATTTAATCGTAACATTTTCTTTGACTAAGTTACTTAATTGAACCATTAGCACATCATTGCTTGGATTTGGAAAAACCTTCACCTCAACAGCTGTGTTTTCAGAGAGTTCACTAGTTGAAGTATAAGTGGTAACTGTTTCAGTAATGGAAGTAACTTTCGAACCTGTTTTTGTTCCATAAAAAGTTGGCCCTACTACATAAGGATAAGCAGAGTTCCAATTTGCATCTACCGTTGCGAAATAGCAATAAATACCGTTTGGATATTCTGGGGTAATACAAAAACGACCATTGTGTTCATCTAAATAATCTTGTCCTGCCTGAGCGATGTACTCATAATCTTCCCTAAAATATCCCAAGGGATAAGTGGTAGAAACTGCAGGTCCCGCTGTGACAGTTGCTCCTGTAGAATAGGTTGTTCGAGTACTAATGTTCCGCAATTGATAACTGGATTTAATTCTCGTAATCCCCCCTGTTCCGTCTGTATTTGCATATCCGTAGGCACCATAAATCGGAAAACCATCATACGAATAACCAATAAGAGGAGAGTGCACACTTGAGTTAATTGCATATAAACCATCAGCAGCATAAATATCACAAATTGTTGAAATTACCGTGAGGTCTAAATTAAAAGCACTCGGATTTTGGTGGTGATGGTAATTTCCCATAGCAGGATGACCTTTGGAGCAATCAAATCCAAGTTTTTCTGCGGGGATAGCATCTCTGTTCCAAACACCGTCTCCCATTCCTCCAAGTGGTCCACCAGCAAGTGCATTTGTTGAATTCTTCCAAGAAATACCATCTCTGTAATCAAATAGAGCGACACCATTAATAAAAATCCCAATATTTCCTCCTGTTGTATTTATCGGATTACCTGTGTTTTGAACTGGATTCAAAGAAATCTTAAAAATGGCATTTTGACTCGTTGCAAGCGAAGGATTTCCATCTAAAAATGGTCCTGTAATGTAAGACGGGATTCCTTTTGTTGATACATAAACCCAATTCGTTGAATATTGAACTGTTTGAACATTTGCCGCAACAGCATCAACAATAGGTGTCGGATTACCACTTACATAATGCCTGCCGGTGAGACCTGTTGTATTAATCAACCAGTTTGTTATGGCAGGATTCGTTTGCCCAAAGACTGATATAGTGAGCATTAATAATGAAGATAGAATGATTTTTTTCATGTGTATAAATTATGTTTGTTAATTAGTAGCTCTTTTTTGATTCATCTTGTGCACAAAATTATTTAATGGTTGAATATTTAAATCGCTCATCAAAAAGAAAGGTTTTATCTGTTAATGTTTTTAAAAAAGATAAAAGATCTTTTTGTTCGTTTTCAGAAAGTTTAACTGGATTTTTTCTTAATTCTTTGCTTAGTAATGGGTTTGAATAATCTAAAAGCGTATAGTGTTTAATCACATCTTTCAGCTTTGAAATTCGTCCATCGTGCATGTAGGGAAAGCTATATTCAATGTTGCGAAGCGTTGGCACCATAAAAAGTAATGAGTCCTTTTTATTACCAGTTATTGTCATTCTTCCAAAATCAAGAAGCTCAAGGTCAATCGGGAGACCATTAGACTTAAAGTCATCGCTTGCAAAAAATGGTGGTTTATGACAAGAGGCACAAAATTTCGTGAAAAGTTTCAATCCATTCGCTTCTTGATTAGTAAAAGTAGCTTTCTCTTCACCTCGTTTCACCTTATCGTATTTAGAATTTGCCGAAACAAGTGCTACAGTAAATTGCGCAAGGGCTTTTACCAAATGAAAAGGTCGAATATCATCCGTGCCGAAAGCACGTTTAAATGCTGCCGAATAAATTGGCGAGCGATCCAAGCGATACATCAAGGAGTCCAAGCGCATATCCATTTCGGCAACATGCGTGATTGGATTAATCGCTTGCGCATTTAGATTCAAGACACCACCATCCCAATGAAATAATTTTCGCCAGGCTAAATTCGCTAAGCCAGGTGCATTTCTTTTCCCTATTCTGCCTTCTATTCCGTGACTAGTTTTATGATCAACATGTGCAAATGCGGTGAATTGCAAGTGGCAAGAAGCACAAGAAATTGAGGAGTCACGAGAAAGAATCGGATCATAAAACAAGGCTCTTCCCAATTCAAATTTTTCGTAGTCTAAGGGATTACCTTTGAAATTATAACTTGGCTTTGGCCATTCTTTAGGTTGATAAAATGGATGAGGCATCACATTTTTAAGTGTAAAAGCGAGTACAGAAAAGCCAAAAAAAGCGAACAATAAGAAACGAGAACCCTTCATACCCTTTTTTAATTAAAACATGCCGCTAGGCCCTGCAAAATTAAAAAGGCTTCTTTACCTGGCACCATTAAATGATGTGTTTTTTTTAAAGAAATGACATCCGGAAAAAGCAAGCTCAATTCAAATTGGATATATGAATCAAGAAGATCTACTTGTACCTGTTGAGCACTTGCATAGGGAAATCGATAGCCACCTAGGTGAAATTCAAAATCATGCGTTTTTGTTAAAACCAAACTGCTTTTCCCTGCCAATTTCAAGTTGACATAACCCGTATTCCACGCCCAATACATTCCAAGAAGCGGATCATATGCATTTTCTAATTCACCAGAAACATTTTTACTACTGTCTAATCCTAGCGTAAATGAAACGTCATCATAGTTAGAAATTTCTAAATTTTTAAAAAAAACATGCGTGGATGAATCGGCTAAATCATAAAAAATCAAGGTGTCAATTTCAGTAATGCCACCACTAAGTTTTTCTCTGAAGCGGAAATCCGAAAAATACATTTTTAGGGTGGAAAAACTAATAGAATCCTTGTTTTCGGTTAAATACACCTGCTCTAACTCGAGGGCTTTATTATCCCAAGACGGTATAATTCTTAGTTGTCCATAGCAAGCTATGGAGAAGAGAAAAGAAACGAGAAAAAGGTGGAAAGCGACTTTCATTTTTTATGACGTGGACCTTCTTCCAATACCCTTGTAAAAAAATCATTTAATTGCTTTCTTTCTTTTTCGGAGCAGATGCTTTTAATATCCTTAAAGAAAATATAGGTCATTTTATCCAGTTCATATTGATTGGCGCTAATAAGATGCAGAATGCTATCCACCTGACTTTCCGGAAGTTCATTTTCAAAAGACAAGAGAAGTTGTGCGCGAAGTTTTTTTGATTTATCCATCAACTTTTTCTTAATGTTAAAATGAATCAACTCTTTGCGATTTATTTCATTTGCTCGCGCATCTTCTATGTTAAGAATGTTCACAATTCTAGGGCCTTGGTGTGGCCTATGCTGAAGAAACATAAACGAAATCAAACCAATATTAATAGTAACCAATATCCAAATTATTACCTTGTATTTTTTCATTTTAAATGTTTTTTATTAATTCCATTCTTCGAAATATTCTGTGTTTTCTATGTTAATTTTCTTCGTTTGATTTGAATACAATACGGCAAATACATTAATTGTAATTAGCAATGCAATGGCAGCTGCTGCATAATAAAAATGAATAATTGGAGCGCGCGATTGAGTAGGAATGAGCGCTAATTTATTCGCTAATTCATCCGAAACTTCAATTCTTGAAGAAAATTTAAAGTCTTCTAATTCTTTCATAATTTGATTATTTTTTTCAAATTCACTCGTGCTCTAAAAAGCAATGATTCTACCGCTGAAATGGATAAATTCATTGATTGAGCGATTTCCAAATAACTAAAATCTTCCATTGTAAACATCGTAAATGCTATGCGTTGGTTTTCTGGTATGTGCTGTAAAATATTTCTCAACCTTGTTTCTTCTTCAACTTTAATTAGTTCCGCATCTGTATTTTGGGAACGTAGGAAAAAATCAACTTTTTCAAGTGGAACGTGAATTCCTTTTCGCTTTTGACGCAGATCACTCCGTGTTTTTTCTTTGCATTTATTTACGGTTATACTGTATACCCATGTGGAAATTTCACTTGCCCCTTTAAAATTAGGGAGCCCTTTAAATACAGCAAGAAAAACTTCTTGTGTAATGTCCTCAGCATCTTCTTTATTTCCTGTTAAGTGATAGGCAAGATTTAGAACTTTAACAGACAACATGAGGGTTAATTTCTTGAACTCATTTACCTCACCGTTTCTCAATTTATCTATATCCACCATGAATCAAGCTATTTGTTGATTAATTGTTTAGAAACTTGCGTAAAGGTAAGATTAAAGATTCTGATTAATAATACAGAAAGGCAAGAATAGAGTTGTTCGCTAAGAATTAACAAAGGATGGAATACACAAATTGATTTAAATAATAAACAGCTTTTTCCGTAAAAGATAATTATACTATTTTCAAATCGATCAGTGATTTTGCTGTTTCTTGGACCGCAATAACAGAAGAGATGGGAGCCATTTTCAAGTCTTTTTTCATTTTGTCATTGTTAACGACATAAAGTAATCCCAACTCGTCTTTCACCATACGGATCGTTTTATCAAACAACGAAGCAATCTTTACAAGCCAATTAGGTAATTCCCTTGCTTTCAATTTGTTTTTGTATTCAGGACAAGCCTCGAGTACTGCTAGAGCAACATCCTTCATCCATAAGGATTCATTCACAATCGCATATCGTTGTCCAATTGAAATTTCATTTTCTAAGGCATTGAAATGAGCCGCAGCGACATCCCTCACATCGATAATTGGGAATCCCATTTTTGGTGTGCCCGGAAATTCTCCTTTCATCATCTTTACGATAATATCTGCACTCGTGCCAATTTCTTTATTCAAAATAGGCCCCAAAACAAAGCCTGGATTAATCACCGTTATTTTTAACGAAGGATTTTCTTTTGCATATTGCCACATATCTTGCTCTGCGAGTGTCTTACTTTTTGCATAGGCACTTACTAAGACCCCACTGTTGAGATTTGTAAAATCAGCTTCATCGAAATTTATTTTTCCTTTCTCATGGCCATACAAAATAGCCGCGATCGAGGAAGTTTGGACAATCCGTGAAATGTTATTGGCCAGTGCCGCATCCATTACGTGCTTAACACCATTCCGAGCTGGCTTAATAATATCGTCTTCCTGTTTTGGGATTCCCAAAGGAAAAGGAGAGGCGACGTGTAATATTGCATCGCAACCTTTCATTGCTTCTTGCCAATTGTCGGGGCTATTTAAATCGCAATGAAAAACTTTTAATGACTTGAGCGCCTCCACACCGAGCACTTTTTCAATGGTTTTTTTTACCTCATCTTCCTTTTGTTGATTCCGAGTTGTACCTGTAATCTGATAACCTCTCTTAATTCCTTCGATGGTAATATGCGTGCCAATAAAACCAGAGATTCCACTAATAAAAATATTTTTCATGCCTTGTTCCGTAAAGATATTTTGAGCAAAATAGCCCTATAAATTTCACCTTCATTATGGAAGAAAAATCATTTGGTTTTGATTAATAATCCAACTTCTTTTTGAAGATGCGCAAAATTACTTTTTTTCTTTGAATGCAATTACCCTTATTCGGTATGCACATGTATAAATTTCGCTCTACGCAGCATCTTTATTTCCTATTAGATAATAGGCAAGATGTAGAAATCTACCCGAAAACGTTGATTTTTTTTTATTTAATCGTAATCGAAAAAATCATGACTGAATTTCCACCACCTCCCGTTTTTCCTTGTGAGGTAACAATTAGTTCTTTGTCATCAGGAGAAATATCCATTCCTACTGGGTATGAGTCTGCTTTTATTGTTGTTAAAACAACCATATCGCTTGTTCTAACAACGGCTACCTTGGAACCATTATTAACCGCTGCAAAAAGGTATTTCCCGTCAGATGTTGTTGCAATTGTACGAGCCCCAGATCCTACATTAGCACTTTGAAAGTCGGAGAAGTTAATTTCATTCCCTTCGTTTTCAATACGCGTTTTCAGGAATTGTCGATAATTACATTTTTGAACAAAGCCTGGACCATTCGAACTCATGAATAAGTTGTCACCATTAATTACTAAGTGGCGCACATTTGATTTCATGCCTTGAACAGTACCTAACAACTCGAACGTTATGGCGTCTAGAACTGCAATGCCTCCAGATCCTCCCATCTTTCCAACTAATAAAAATTGACCATCAGGCGAAAATACAGTGCCTCTCAGGCAGTATCCACAATTAGCATCTCTATCAACATGACCGGAACCAAATTCCATTTTCAATTGATAATCGATAATACAGTGTTTTTTGTATTTAAATTCATTGGGGTTCGAAGAACTAATATCAATAATTCCCAAGGTATTATCGCCCCAATGTGTCACTACAATGGATTTATTATCTGGGGAGCAGGCAATCATTTTGGGAAGGGGACCCGTAGGCATTACCCTGATTATCTGATCTTTTTCTGTGTCAATAATTGCTACTGCGGAAGGACAAGAAGCATTACTGTCGTAATTTCTTCGATAATAGGTTACCCAAAGGTATTTTCCATTATGAGAAAAGCAACTTTCAACGGGTTTACCAATAAAAATATTATAATTCTCTTTGGTAACATTATATTTATAATCGAAAACACTGGACTCTCCATTTTTAAACAAATTTTGATTTGATGTGGTAAATTCGTGCTTAATTAACTTGATTTTCTTTTTTGTAATCGCATCAAAAACAAGGGTGTTTCCACCTTCTAAGGATTGAACATAGAATTTCTTTCCATTAGTTGAATAATTAACTGATTTAGGAGAATTTATTAAGGGTTCATAAACATCATTTGGATTTGAAGTGCTCGATTGATAGCTTTGAATTCTATTTTTTAAAACCAATTCAACTTCGTTATTTGCCTCAGATTTTTCTCCTATTTTAACATGAACAACTTGACAAAAGGACGCTTTTGCGGATAATATTAAGGCGAAAAAAAGTAATTTAAAGTTCATATATTAAGGTATTAATTTATGTCTAGTAAATGGAATCCATTTCCTTTATTAACATTTTTGATGTTGATTTCATTTGTTTTATTATCAATAATTAAACAAGGGCTGAGCTTTCCTTGACCTTGAATAAGCGTATCTTGAATCCATAAATTCAAATAATTAAGATTATATATATTACCCATAGGTCCTTTTTCAGCACAATCAATCATTTCAAAGAATTGATTCCATTTAATCTCTTTTGCTGCTACTAATTTCGAGGCCTTTTGTGGCGTTAATTTATTCCCGTCCTTCTGAATACCTCGTTTATCGCAAACAGCATAGTAATTATACAATATTCCTTTATTATTTAGTGTGTCTGCGTAACACCATGCCGGCTGTCCTAATGCAATGGCTTTTTTCCAATCATTAGCTGTTTTCGCAAATGGAATTTTATCTCCGTTTAAGAAAGTGATTACACCTACCATATTTGGTTGGATAACTAATCCGTTGATTTCAATTGGCTTTTTAACTTTTTTAACTGTGGAAACCTTATCAATGTCTTGGGAGCTTGGCTTTTTTTCGCCACATGAAAAAAGAAATAAAAGACAAACTACACTTATTAGCCTCATGATCATTTATTTTATCAAATATAATTAAAACAATATGATTTAACGGAGGACATTAACATTTATATCAAATGAGTAAGCTGAAGAAAAAAATGTGTAGAGGGAGCTTAAATGAAATTATCTAGCCGCTTTTCTTTCTTTTTTCAAGACCTTTATTTCAGTTTTAGCTTTTCGACGCTCTGCTTTTACGCCCTGTTTTTTTATGCTCTTGAAATACGAAAGTGACCGATCGAATTGACCTGTTTTTTTAGTAATATACCCCATCAGGAAAAGCGCATCAATGTGATTTGGAGACCTTGTTAATAGTTTAAGCAAGGCCATTTCACTCTCTATTAAATTTTCCAGTTTGTAATTCACCTTACCCAAAAGATACAAGCTGTTTGGATCGGCGGCATAATTTTGTACGTATGCATTAGCGAAATCTAAGGCAACAAAGGGACCTTGATCCATATCCGTACTAAGCAACCAAACATCGATATAGTTACAAATTTGCTTGTAAAGAAAATCAGGGTCTTCAATGGGCTTATTTTCACTTTTTAGCCAAGGCTTACTTACTCTTTTGGAATCATCAATCCATTTTAAAATAAAAGGATTCGCAGCATCTAATCTTTTTAGATCGAGCAATAATTGGATTCTCTCTGTAAAAAAATCAACCCTTTCAGGATGATCAATTCTGCCCCTTTCACATATTTTTAAGGCCATTTGAATCGACTCTTCATCAATCACTCTAAAGTCTTCCTTTGTTGGATCGTATTCTTGCTGGCCCACGCCTCTATTTCGGTAATAAACAAATTTGGCTAAATACAAATCCGCATCCTTAGGGCTTGCAGCCTCCCAAACAGAAATAAATTTTTCAATGGCAGCTCGGTCGTTTTGTTTAACTAATTTATTAAAATCGTTCCATTTGGTTTGACCAATAACAAAAGAGCTGAGGGTAAGAAAGGTTAAAATGGTAAGCGTTTTCATAGTGTTAATCTTAGTTTCGTAATAGAGTGGTAGAAGTATCTTAATGATGATAAAGTTACGCATTTATTTATTTTTTAATGTTGTCCGATAAAAATCGGACTTTATTTTCTTTGTCCTTTTGTCTTGATACAAAAGAACGAAAAAATCAATTCTCGATTGAAGACGTTCGGCTAAAATTTCTCATCGACCGATACATGAAAAGAGTGATAAGCTAGCTTATCAAACGACAAGCGCTTTTCGGTATCGCTTACACCTCGAAATTTTCTTAATCCTCTCTTTGCCAATCGAGACGGAGAAAAAAACTTGGAGTTAATTTTTGATAATTTAAACACTTTTTTACTGATTCAGAGCACTTGAGTCGAGGTATGTCATAATAAACAAGCTCCATCGACAGTAAACTACATTTTTTTTTATTTGAATGTCTGATAAAAATCAAAAGTAAGTAAAACATACATGAAAAAGGCCAAGAGCATCTATAAATAGAGGCACTCTTCATTAAATCCTGATAATTCGACTGAAAACAATTCAAATGGAACTTAATTAAATGACCACGTAACTTCGGATACTTACTCTTTTTCGGTGTTTATTAATACATTTGCATATAACATCTAAACGAAAGAACCATGAATTTTGAACTACCCGAATTAGGCTACTCCTATGCTGCATTAGAACCGCACATTGATGCGCGCACCATGGAAATCCACCATAGTAAGCACCACCAAGCATATACCACTAATTTAAACAATGCGATTGCAGGCACTGAATTAGAAGGAAAGTCTATTGAAGAAATTTTGAAAGTATGCAAAGACAAACCTGCCGTTCGAAACAATGGAGGAGGATTTTGGAACCATAATTTATTCTGGGAATGCCTATCACCAAATGGTGGCGGATTACCTACTGGAGAATTGGCAAGTGCGATCAATGAAGCCTTCGGCTCGTTTGAAAACTTTCAAGCTGAATTTGCAAAAGCAGCTACAACCCGTTTTGGTTCTGGTTGGGCATGGTTATGTGTTAGCAGCGGAAAATTAGAAATTTGTTCTACGGCAAATCAAGACAATCCATTGATGGGAGAAGGTTGTTCGGGAACACCCATCTTAGCGTTGGACGTTTGGGAGCATGCATACTATTTAAACTATCAAAACAGAAGACCTGATTACATTACTGCTTTTTTCAATGTCGTTAATTGGTCGGTAATAGCAAGTAAATTTGATGCGGCGAAATAATTTTGCCCCTCTAATCATAAAAAAAAGCGGCCGATTGAGTCGCTTTTTTTATTTTTAATACTAAGGATTAAAAACGATACTGTACCCTAAACGTTAGGACATCGTCATTTAAGTCTTTGTCGAAACCTGAGATTCCATTTGCATTTTCATTCGTTACCATATTATAGTATAACATCAATTTCACATTGTCATTATAATAGTAATTGTATCCAATTCCTAACATGGTATATTTCAATTCTGCCTTACTCATTGAAGTTCCAAGACCAAAGTGATTTGCACTTATTTTTGTGTTTGGATCATACCATTCATATTTCAAGACGATTTCATTTTTGGTTTTGCCAAGTCGTTGAATTAAATAAGCATATCCTCCATTGAACGAACGAATATATGTATCCATTTTGGAAGGCAGTGAACATGGACTTTTTGATTCATCAATCATGCCTGCTTGTTTGCCTCTTATGTATTCACTGCGAATTGTAGTTGTCCCAATTTTTGATTTTAAACTTAATTGAAAATCAGCTCCATAATATTTTCGTGGGGCTTTGCCTCCTTTATACAAAGTGCTTGTGAGTGTATCTCGAAGTTGCCACTGCATGAGTCCATTTGTACCTGCTTCAAGCTTTTCAAAAACCCGGTTATTTTGAAATACAAATCCACCATTGTAATGAGAAAGACCTAAACCAAACTGAATTTTATCCTCTTTCCATGATTTTTTATAGTGAGCGCGCCCAATAAAATCTTTGTATGAATCAAAATCTACCGCTCCAGCATTGCTTAAACTTGTTGTTCCTGGAACGGCAATCCCTACCCCATTAAAAAGTCCTGCATCAACTTTCAAACCATACAATTTTTTACCCTTAGGCGGTTGAAACGTCAGCATAGCACCAAGATCGCGTTCATTAGGCAATAAAATTTGAGTGAAACGAGATCGCTCAGGTGTTTCACGATCTGCAGATGATTGTTGAATTTCAAATCCAAACGGACGATTTATCAATCCAGTAGTTAATATAAATGATTTAGTCCATGGATCAGTAATTTTACCAAAGTATTCAACTAGATTCACGCCTCTTTCTGTAGCATTAATTTGCATTACTCCTTGGAATACTCCATTTGTATAGGTGAATTTAATACGGCCTCTTCGCAACATGAAGCGATTGTCTGATAAAGGCAAGAAATCTCCTCCATCAAATGTTTTAGCTCCCTTCGATTCTGCATGTTGAAATTGAGTTTGTACCCAACCCGTTATTTTCAGATTCTTCATTTGCGTTAATTCTGTTTTCAGTTGATTCAACGTTTGCTTTAAGGTATCCTCTTTTGTACTTTGCTGGGCAATTAATGCTGGCAACGAAAACATAAATAATACGAATAGTTGTTTTTTCATGAGATATAATTTGAAGTCAAAACTAACAACTTAACATATCCTTAATAATTCCTTAATCTATATTTAACATAAAAGTAATTTTGGTAATAATTTAGTAACATTAAAATTCAAGAACAGAACTTTTATCAATTAATACCCCCAAAAAAAATCTCATGTTGAGCGTTCGCAAGCCTTTAAGATTTTGCCAATGTTATGTTTAGGTTAAGAAAACATATTGAGACCCTTCTTTACCCACAAGACCATAACTTTGAATAAAAAATTAAAGATATGGCTGGAATTTTAAGTTACTTTTTACCAAAAGACAGAGTTTTTTATTCGCTTTTTGAAGAAGCAGGAGATAATTTAGTGAGCATATCACAGAAACTCTTACAAGTGGTACAAGAACCGGATTTTAATAAGCGCGCGGTACTTATTAAAGACATGTCTGATTTAGAACATGCTAACGATAATGTCACCCATAAAATTTTCGTAGAATTAGGACGAAATTTCATCACTCCTTTTGATAGGGAAGATATTCATGCCTTGGCATCTGCATTAGATGATATTGCCGATTATATCTTTTCAGCCGGAAAAAAAATTAATTTCTACCACATAGATCCTATTTCAGATTTAGGGATTCAGAAAACGGCTGAGGCTATACACGATTCAACAATTGCAGTGAAACAAGCCGTAATGGAACTAAGAAATTTGAAAAATACTCAGAAAATTATTGAGTGTGTGATAAAAATTAACAGCTTAGAGAACGAAGCGGATACTCTTTTCGATATGAATATTGAGAAATTATTTGCTTCAGATGTTGATGCCAAAGAGCTAATCAAGCGACGTGAATTATATCAAGTCATGGAAACAGCAACCGACAAATGCGAGGATGCAGGAAATGTGATTGAATCTATTGTTGTGAAATACGCTTAATTTTTCTTAACTAGCACCTACTGTATGTTTACATTATTAATTGTTGTTATAGCGATTGCCTTAATATTTGACTTAGTAAACGGTTTCCACGATGCCGCTAACTCTATTGCTACGGTGGTTTCAACAAAAGTACTTACACCATTTCAAGCCGTGATTTGGGCAGCCACTTTTAACGTAATTGCATTTTGGGTTTTTGATATGAGTGTGGGTAACACCGTTGCAAAAACGGTAGATAACAACGCTATTGATCTTTGGGTTATTCTAGCAGGACTTTTAGCTGCCACATTTTGGAACCTACTCACCTGGAGGCTAGGTATTCCGTCATCATCCTCACACACTTTAATTGGCGGTTTTGCTGGAGCAGCTGTTGCGCATGCTGGGTGGGATGTAATTGCTGGAGGCGAAATCCTTAAGGTTGTTCTCTTTATCTTCTTAGCCCCGTTAATCGGAGGTT
Source organism: Flavobacteriales bacterium (assembly GCA_947475095.1). Lineage (GTDB taxonomy): Bacteria > Bacteroidota > Bacteroidia > Flavobacteriales_D > Crocinitomicaceae > UBA952. Next base: position 72,097 of record CANJLG010000004.1, on the reverse strand, counting down.
TCATCGCCTATCTAATTGCTGTTGTTACCATTAGCCGTTCCTTTTGGAAGAAAATGTTGGTTATTTTAACCCTATCAGGCATAACCATCGTATTTATGCAATACATGATCGAATACATGGACATGAAGCCCATTATGTTATACATTGTTATCGGAATGATCAGTGCTTTTATTGTCGTGTATACGTGGTTTGAAATTATGCATGGTAAAAAACCTTCTGCGGTTAAGGAAGCAAACATGCATAAAAAACTGCAGCTACTTTCCTCAGCAGCCTTTTCTTTAGGGCATGGTGGGGCAGATTCACAAAAAGTAATGGGTATTATCTGCGCTGCACTTTTAGTTTATGGCAACTTGGGGAGACAAGGAAAACTAGAGGAGAAAGTTCCCAAAGATCTCCAAATCACTGAATTAATGCAAATTGAATTTCAAAAAGATGGCAAACTTGAAAAATACAAACCAGAAGCTGCAAAATTAGGTGACAAAGTATATTACGTTGAACATAAAGCGATTGTTGATGCTAGTTCCGGTATCGTAGTATATGATAAAAAAGGAAAACGAACTCCAGAGGCAACTATGGATAATTTACCAAGTTTCAAAGAAATCGATGAAAAACTGACAAAAATAGAAATTTTCACCCTTGGTGACGCCTTGTGTGATGCCTCTAGCAAGGATACCATTTTTAATAAAAAAACATTAAATAAAAAGTATGTTTATGCTGGTATTTTTAATAACTACATCGATCTCAAAACTGGTGACTTAAGAGAAGGATTTAAAATTAAAACTAAAGTTCATTCGGAAACGATGCCTTTTTGGATTGCCTTCGGGTGTTATTTGATGATTGGTTTGGGAACATTAATGGGCGGTTGGAAAATCGTTAAAACTATGGGGACCAAGATAACTAAGGTTACACCGCTAGAAGGAGTCTGTGCTGAAACGGCTGGTGCATTAACCTTATTCACTGTTTCACAATTCGGCATTCCTGTTTCTACCACCCATACCATCACGGGTTCTATCATAGGAGTTGGTGCTACTAAGCGACTGTCTGCAGTGCGATGGGGCGTTACCATAAACTTACTCTGGGCATGGATATTAACCATACCGGTTAGTGCAATTCTTGCTGCTTTGATTTACTACCTCATCATTTTGGTTAAATAACTAAAAGAGTTCGGTAATTTATTTTAATTAATCTATTGTTAAGTTATTGTTAGTTGTATTTTTTTTTCTACATTAGCCCTTCAATTTAATTCTTTAATCCTATGAAAAAAATCTTACTTTCTTTTAGCGCCTGTTTAATGGTTGCTTACGCTTCTTCCCAGGTTATTTGCAAGGGTGTTTCTCCCTCAAATATCGCTGGAAACTATACCTTCAGTTGGGCTCCCCCTACTGGTGGATGGGGCACTCCGGATTTTCTTATCCCAAATACATTTGTAGAGGATACATTAATGATGGTAGATGATGGTACACCTGGCTTAAATGCACAAGGAAATCCTGTTTCAGGAGAAGGATGTAATCCATTAATCAATAATTTAACAGGTAAAATTGCAGTCATTTTTCGAAATACCTGTGAGTTTGGAGCAAAAGCATTTAATGCACAAAATGCAGGTGCTGTTGGTGTTATTGTCGTAAACCGAAACCCGGGTGAATGGTTGAACATGGGTGCAGGAGTTGATGGAGCCAACGTAACAATCCCTGTCGTAATGCTAGACTTTATTGATGGTATGGACATCGTTGCAGAAATGCAAAATGGCCCTGTTGTCATGTTCCTTGGTAACAAAGTTGGTTTATTTCCTACCGATGGTGGACTAACACCTTCAACTACATTAATTCCTAAGCAAGGTGGAGTTGTTTCTTTCTTGGCTCAAAATGGCACAGAATTTAATTTTGACCTCGGAGCTCGTATCTACAATTATGGTAATCAATCCCTTTCCGGAGTAACATTGAATGCTACCATTACCAGTCCTTCAGGAAGCACTGTTTACAACAATACTGTTACAAATATGACACTTAATGTTGGTGATAGCGTTGATGTTGAACCGTCTCAAACCAACAACCTTCCTCAATTCTCATTGTCTAACTATCCTACTGGACGTTATACCCTTACTTATACTTTAACTTCTTCGAGTGCAGACAGCGATCCTTCAGACAACTCTTTAAGTTATGATTTTGTTATTCAAGATTCACTTTACACCTTTGCGAATATAGATGTTACAAGCGGAAATGCGGCTCCAAGTACCCATTACCGTCCTAGTACTAACAATGCGACATACGCCATTTGTACAGTGCTAAAAGATCCAAACGCAAGTCGTATCGCAGCTGTAGGTGTTCATTTTTCAGCAACCACTGCTGCAAATACGGTTCCCTTGGATGGAGAAGAAATTGCCTTGTATTTATATAAGTGGGAAGATAACTTCACTGATTTAAATGATGCTGCATTTGGATTTAACACATTGACGCAAGTAGCTGGTGGATATTACTATTTTCCGTCAGATCTTCAAGGTGAATTAGTTTACGGTGAATTTGACCAGGCAGTAGTTCTAGAAGATGGTGTGCGTTATTTAGCGTGTGCCCAGACTGTTAACTTAAGCCTTTATTTAGGCTTTGATGGCGATCGCGACCACACATGGAACTATAATTGGTATGCACAACCGATGTCTCCAATTGAAAGCGATGGAGCGTATTTCGCAGCTGGATTTGGCGCAGATGTACCTAATGGACTTGTTCTACGTGTTATTGATGCCAACAACATTGGTCTAAATGAAGCGAACACTATCGACGGTATGGCTTATCCAAATCCTACTACGGATAAAGTAACCGTTTCTATAGAAGGAGAAGGCTTAGCAAACTTAACTGTTACAGATATTTCTGGTAAGCAGGTTCTTACTCAATCATTAGATTTAGTAAACGGAAAATCGGCTGTGTCTATTGAGACATTAGATGCTGGAGTTTACATATTCAACCTTGTGTTAGAGAATGGTAAAACGTCACAATTTAACGTTGTTAAGCGTTAAACTAAGCTTATAATTTTAAAAAGGGTTGGTTTCACCAACCCTTTTTTTTATGCCCTAACTTTTATCTGCTTTAACTCCTTATCTTTGCTAACGAACATGGAAAAAAAGTCCTATACCGTTACCGCAGCATTACCGTATGCAAATGGCCCACTTCACCTTGGTCATATCGCAGGCGTTTACCTGCCAGCTGATATTTTCGTACGATTTCTACGCTTGCAAAAACACGATGTCGCATTTATATGCGGTAGTGATGAACACGGAGCTGCAATTACCTTAAGGGCAAAAAAGGAAGGGGTTCAACCCCAAGAAATCGTAGATAAATACCATACATTAATTAAGCACAGTTTCGAAAAATTTGAAATTTCATTCGATATTTTTCACCGGACATCCTCTGAATTACATCATCAATACGCCAGTGAATTTTTTAAAACATTACACGAAAAAGGTGCTTTTGAAGAACAAAAATCACTTCAATATTTTGATGCAACATACCAACAGTTTTTGGCAGATCGTTACATTACAGGAACCTGTCCAAAATGCCAGCACCCCAATGCATATGGAGACCAATGCGAAAAATGTGGGGCAGATTTAAGCCCAACCGAATTAATTAACCCCACATCCACTTTGTCGGGAAATACCCCAGAATTAAAAGAAACCACGCATTGGTATTTACCGATGAATAATCATGAAGACTGGTTACGGGAGTGGATCCAAAAAGGAAGCATGGAGGGGGAAATTATTCATGATCCTAAAACATGGAAAAACCAAGTTGTCGGACAATGCATGTCTTGGATTAATGGAGGTTTGCGCGCTCGCGCAATGACCAGAGATTTAGACTGGGGAATTCCTGTTCCACTGCCAAACTCAGAAGGAAAAGTATTATATGTTTGGCTAGATGCTCCGATTGGCTATATCTCAGCGACTCAGCAATGGGCCATAGATAATGGGAAAAATTGGAAAGATTATTGGTGTAAAGAAGAAGCGAAAGACAGAAAATTAATCCATTTTATTGGCAAAGACAACATCGTTTTTCACGCCATTATTTTCCCAATCCTTCTAAAAGCACATGGCGATTTTATTTTACCCGAAAATGTTCCGGCATATGAGTTTTTAAACCTAGAGGGCGATAAATTTTCCACTTCAAGGAATTGGGCCGTTTGGCTGCATGAATACCTTGAACACTATCCTAATAAAGTGGATGAGTTAAAATATGTTTTAACGTCCATTGCTCCTGAAAATAAAGACTCAGAATTTACATGGGCAGACTTCCAAACACGAATTAATTCAGAATTAGCCGATATTTATGGCAATTTTGTTAATCGCGTAACCGTGCTTATCCATAAATATTACGAAGGCGTTATACCTTCCGCTCACAAGCTGACAACTTATGACCAAAAAGTACTTTCGGAAATCGCTACGATTCCAGGTAAAATTTCAGACCTATTATATCAATATAAGATTAGAGAGGCGCAACAAGAGATGATGAACTTGGCAAGAATTGGGAATAAATACCTTGCCGATGAAGAGCCTTGGAAAGTTATCAAAAGTGATCCTATACGAGTAGAAACGATCCTTAAGGTAGCACTTCAGATTACTGAAAAGCTAGCGTTGTGTTCACGTGCGTTTTTGCCAAAAACAGCAGATACATTGCTGAACATGCTTCAGATCAATTCAGAAGATTGGGATTTAACCGAGTCTATGCTCATATCCGGAAATAGTATTGGAACACCCACCATATTATTTGAAAAAATTACAGATGAATGGGTAGATCATGAGAAAAGCAAGTTAATTACCACTCCTATTACGAATTCTAAATACCCCATCATGAAAGAATTAATCTCCTTCGAAGATTTCACTAAAATGGACCTTCGCATTGGTCACGTAATAGCGGCCGAAAAAATGGAAAATGCTGAAAAATTATTGGTTTTGAAAGTTGATACAGGTATTGATGAACGAACCATCGTATCTGGAATTGCAAAGCATTACGATGCCGCAGCAATCCTTGGAAAGAAAGTAGTTGTCCTTATGAATCTGGCACCACGAAAAATTAGAGGGGTTGAATCCCATGGTATGCTCTTAATGGCTGAAAACAGCGAAGGAGAATTAAGCGCTTTAATCAGCGACAGAGATTTTGATTTTGGCGTAACAATAGCATAGCCGATTGATTGCTATGGTATAAGAAGATGAAATTTAATTCTTCGCATTCACCACTACTAGATATACCCTTTATCTTTTGCCCAACTACTTAATTGAGCGGCATTTGTGAAACCTAATTTCTTTAGAATGTTATGACGATGTGTTTCAATTGTTCTATGCGAAACAAATAATTTTTCGGCAATAATCTTAGACGTCAGGCCTTGGGCTATATGTTTAACAATTTCAATTTCTTTCATTGTCAGGGACTTTTTTGAATCCTCATCCTCCACATTTAATAAGGAAGTAAAATTTCGATCTTTAATTTCTGCTGAAATGAAAATTTCACCATTGTATACGGCATGAATGCCGCTAATCAACTCTGTCTTATTCGTGTTTTTGGTTAGATAACCTTTAGCACCTATAGATAGAAACTTCTTAACATAGGTAATATCATCATGTAAGGAAAGCCCAATAATCTTTGTTTTAGGTAAAGTATTGGTTATTTTAATGGCTGCCTCTATCCCACTTCCAGCCCCTAGATTTATATCCATTAATATAATGTCTGGACGCAAACTCATCGCCGCATCAAAGGCATTGGCTTCAGAATCTGCTGTTCCTACAACATAAATGGAAGGTGCGTCTTTCAATAAAGCAGACCAAGCTTCACTTATAAGTTGATGATCATCAACAATTAAAACCTTGATTATTGTTTCCATACATTGGTATTTGGCACTAAATTAACCATTTAAGGCCTCAGCACCACCAACTATTTCTAAAATCTCATTAGTAATCGCAGCTTGACGCGCTTTATTGTAGGTTAATTTCAAGCTTTTTTGAAGATCTTTGGCGTTATCTGTCGCTTTGTGCATCGCAGTCATTCGAGCGCCATGCTCAGAAGCATTAGAATCTAATAAAGCCTTAAACAATTGTATTTTGAGAGATTTTGGAATAAGGACTGAAACTAATTCTTGTTTGTTGGGTTCGAATAAATAATCAATCGAATTCGAATTATTCTCTGGAATTGGACTAATAAGGGGTAAAAATTGTTCTACTTCTATCGATTGACTAGCCGCATTAATGAAACTATTATACACAACAACAACTTTACTAAACTGCTGCTGCTCATACAAAGACATTAATTGCGTAGCGATAAGCGCAGTACGGTCAAAGGTAAGATCTAAAAAAATATCCTCTAAAGGAGCTAATTCGTCATTTATAAAATAATTTGTCGTTTTTTTTATGACGTCTTTCACTTTTTTACCAAGACATAGGACCTTAACGTCATACGCTTGATAATCTGAAGCGATTAAGTGCTGCACTTTTTTTATAATATTATTATTGAACCCGCCGCACAAGCCTCGATTAGACGAAATAGCAATAATTAAAACGCTATTTCCATCGTTCAGTTTGGCTAGTTTATTCTCAGAAGCATCCGCTACAGCGCTAAGATTACCCAGGATTTCCTTTAATTTACCAGCATACGGGCGTAATTTTGTTACAGCATCTTGAGCGCGTTTCAATTTAGCAGCAGATACCATTTTCATAGCAGAAGTAATCTGCATTGTTGATCCAACTGACGCTATTCTATTCCGTATTTCCTTTAAATTGGCCATAGTATTAATGTACAACTTGCCTTAGAGGCAATTCAAATTCAATTAGTATTTCTCTGCAATTTCCTTTGCGCACTTGGTTAAAACATCCGTAATTTCATCCGTATATTTTCCTGCTTTCAAGGCCAATAAAACGTCTGCATGTTTCGCTTCCAAGAAAGTAAGGTATTCTTTCTCGAATGCTTTCACTTGATTAATAGGAACACGTTGAATTAATCCTTTCGTTCCAACAAAAATAATGGCTATTTGCTGTTCAACTGGGTAAGGATCTCCTTCTCGCTGCTTCAGAATCTCAACATTTCGCGAGCCCTTATCAAGCACCGACTTTGTTGCGGCATCCAAATCAGAACCAAATTTTGCAAACGCTTCTAATTCACGGTATTGAGCCTGATCTAATTTCAAGGTTCCCGCCACTTTTTTCATCGATTTAATTTGGGCAGAACCACCAACACGTGAAACAGAAATTCCAACGTTAATAGCAGGACGAACACCCGCGTTAAATAAATCCGATTCTAAGAATATTTGTCCATCAGTGATCGAAATTACATTCGTTGGAATATAAGCCGATACGTCACCTGCTTGGGTCTCAATAATTGGCAATGCGGTAAGAGAACCACCACCTTTCACTAAAGGTCGAAGTGACTCTGGAAGATCATTCATTTGACAAGCGATGGTATCATCCCCAATAATTTTTGCTGCACGCTCTAACAAACGAGAGTGAAGGTAAAATACATCCCCAGGATATGCCTCACGTCCTGGTGGGCGACGAAGCAATAAAGAAACCTCGCGATATGCTACAGCTTGCTTTGATAAATCATCAAAAACAATAAGGGCAGGCCTTCCTGAATCTCTAAAAAACTCACCAATTGCAGCACCAGTCATTGGAGCGTAAAACTGCATTGGAGCAGGATCAGAAGCATTAGAAGCCACAACTGTTGTGTAAGCCATAGCGCCTGCATCCTCAAACTTCTTAACGATACCTGCAACCGTAGATCCTTTTTGACCAATCGCAACATAAATGCAATATACAGGTTCACCACGATCATAGAATTCTCGCTGATTAATAATGGTATCGATAGCAACTGTCGTTTTACCTGTCTGACGGTCACCGATAATTAATTCTCTTTGTCCACGCCCAATTGGAATCATGGAATCGATCGCTTTAATACCTGTTTGTAGTGGCTCAGTAACTGGCTGACGGAAAATAACACCTGGTGCTTTTCGTTCGATAGGCATTTCATAAAGTTCTCCAGTAATCGGTCCTTTACCATCGATTGGCATTCCTAGCGTGTCAACAACACGACCCACCATTCCTTCGCCAATTTTAACAGATGCGATTCGCCCTAATCTTTTTACCGTATCACCTTCCTTCACTAAAGAAGAACGACCGAGTAAAACTGCCCCAACGTTATCTTCTTCAAGATTCAAGGCGATTCCTTGCAAGCCACCATCAAATTCAATTAATTCTCCATATTGAACTCCGTTTAGCCCGTAAATACGAGCAATGCCATCTCCAATTTGAAGAACTGTACCTACTTCTTGTAATTCAGCTTCTGTTCTGAATCCTGATAATTGTTCCCGTAAAATTGCTGAAACCTCTGCTGGATTAATGTCTGCCATTTTATTTTATTTTAAGTTTTTTAAGTCCTGCGACTTAGTTGGTTAATTCTTGTCTTAAATTTTTTAATTTGCTTGCTACGGAGGAATCAATTTGTTTGTCTCCTATTGTAATAATAAAGCCCCCAATTAATGCAGGATCGATTTTTTCAACCAATCTTAATTCCCCTGCGAAGGTCTTGGATAATTTATCAATTATTTTTTTTCTAGTATCATTGTCGAGGGCAACAGCACTTATAATTGTTCCCGAAACAATCCCACGATGTTTTTCAAGCAAAGAGCTATAGCCCGAAGCGATGAAAGGCAACATAGCGGAACGACCGTTTTTAACAATAAGCGAAATAAATCCTGCACTTAGCGGCTGTAAATCAACGATTAAGGCATTAATGATTTTTATTTTCTTGTCTGTATTAATGATTGGTGAATTAAGGAAACTCACAAAATCTTGAGAACTTTGGGCCATCGTCATTATTCTAGACATATCATGCAAAACAGGATCTAAGACCTTTTGCTCAATAGACATTTCCAATAATGCTTTTGCGTATCTTATCGCTGCTTTGGTAGATTTCATGACTTAGTTCATATTTATATCATCCGCCAATTTTTCAGCAAGAGCCTTTTGTTTTGCATCAGTAGATAAATCACCGCGCACAATTTTTTCAGCGATATCCAATGAAAAACCAGCTAACTGATTCTTTAAATCTACAATTGCTGCTGTTTTTTCCATCGCGATACTTGTCTTTGCACTTTCAACAATTTTATTTGCTTCGAGTTTCGCTTTATTTTTAGCATCTTCTATCATCTGAACTGCCGTTTCTTTTGCATCATTCATAATAGCATCTCGCTGAGCCCTCGCTTCTTTTAATATTTTTTCATTTTCGGCCTGAAGTAACTGCATCTCTGCTTTTGTTTTTACGGCTAACTCTAATGCTTCATGGATTTTTTGTTCTCTAGCATCCACAGCATTTAGAATTGGTTTCCAAGCGAATTTTGCTAATAAAAATAACAAAAGACAAAAAACTAATCCTGTCCAAAACAACAAGCCGTAATCAGGTAATATCAAGTCCATATTTCTATTTTTTTATTAATTTTTAAACTAAAAATATGAACCGCAACCAACCGTTGCGGTTCATATTATTTTTTTTATTGCTTTGCTCCCAAGAATCCAACTACTACTCCAAAAAGAGCAATACCTTCAACTAATGCAGCTGCAATAAGCATTGCTGTTTGAATTTTTCCCGAAGCTTCAGGGTTACGGGCAATTGCCTCAACAGCAGAACCACCGATTCTACCGATTCCTAATCCTGCTCCTAATACCGCCAAACCTGCTCCAATCGCTGCAATACTTCCAAACATTCCTGTCATTACTATCATTATATATGGTTTAAAAATTACAAATTAATGATGCGCTTCTTCCACGGCAGCACCTATAAACAATGCAGAAAGCATTGTAAAAAGATACGCCTGTAAAAAGGCAACTAACAATTCCAAAATTGAAATAAACAAAGCCATAGGCACCGACAATGCGCTCCAAGCAATACTTTTATTTATAAAAATTAAGGAGATGAGTGCTAAAATGATAATGTGTCCTGCCGTAACATTTGCAAAAAGTCGAATCATTAATGCAATGGGTTTGGTGAAAATTCCAATAATCTCTATTGGCACCATAATAATTAGGATAGGAATTGGAACCCCTGGTGTAGCAAATATATGCCTCCAATAATTTTTATTCCCTGAGAACACCGTTATTAATAATGTAAAGAGAGCCAGAAAAAGGGTAACGCTGATATTTCCAGTTAAATTAGCACCACCTGGAAGGATAGGAACCATTCCCAATAAATTATTCAATAATATAAAAAAGAAAGCGGTAAGAAGATACGGAACATATTTTTTGTATTTGCGTTCCCCAATATTTGCTTTAGCAATGTCATCCTGCACTAGAAGAACCAAAGGCTCCAGAAATTTTGAAATCCCCTTTGGGGCAACGGCACCATTTTTTTTGTAAAACCTTGCCATGCTAAACATAATAAATATTAGCAAGAAAGCACCAAAGAAAAGAGATGTAACATTTTTGGTTATTGACAAGTCCAATGGCATGGCATTGTGAGGATGTCCATCTTCAAAATGCATTTTTCCTTCTGACAAGCGGTATATCTTCTCGTGGAATAATGCGTAGCCTTCTGCGGGACCTTCACCTAATAAATAACTATGTTTTTCGCCCGTTTTCGGATCTTTCTCCAACACAGATATTCCATGATAAAAATGACTTGCGCTAAAAACCTTCAGTCCATTATCATATAAAATGACAGGAAGGTGTAAGGAAACCCCTTTGTGCTCACTGCCCCATAAATGCCATTCATGCGCATCTTTAACGTGATGCATAATCATTTCATTGACATCAAACTCATCTTCAACCGAATTAACTGGAGCAATCTGTGCAGCAGTTATTGATGGGGCATTTTTTGCAGAAATTATTGATGGGGTCAGCACCAAAAAAAGGATTAAAACAACCTGAGTAAAAAGCTTAGAGACAATCATTTATTTGCTTTTTAAAGGGAAAACCCTTAAAATTTTATGCAAAGGTAATAATTCTTTCTAAAGTAATACGAATTAATCTTTAATGTTTTTAGCTCTTTTTTCTCGAACTGTCTGATATAATTTTATGGCAAGGATTAAGGATATTCCTGTTCCTATAAATCCAATCGTTCCATACATCCAATCCATGGTGTTTTGCATTTCGACAAGAAAAACAATCACTACTAAAAATAAGGTGGCTACCTCATTCCAAATTCTAAGTCCTAGGGAGGTCCAAACAACCTTGTCATTCATTAAATCATTCATTATTTTCTGACATGCAAAATGATAAACGACTAAAAGTGCCACAAAAGCTAACTTAATATACATCCAAGGTTGATTGTAAGCTGCAGCATTCAATAAGATGATCCACAAACCAAATAAAATTGTCAGGGCCATCGATGGCGTGGTAATATACCACCACAATTTTTTCTGCATGATAATGTATTGTTTTATCAAGATATTTCGCTCATCTTCCTCTTTCTTGTAGGCCTCTGTATGGTAAATAAATAAACGTACCATATAAAACAAGCCAGCAAACCAACAAACGACGAAAATAATATGCAATGATTTTACGGCTTCTATACTCATGATGTAAAATTAAGGAATTTAAAAATAATACCGCACTTGCATTTCTGACAAATTGCACTTAATATTGTATAATTCAATTAAGATGATGTTACGCCTTGCTTTTATATGCCTATTTCCATCATTGATAAGCTATTCTCAGAGTGCAAATTTATCGATTGATGGGTATTATCAAGGGATGAATCTTTATGTTTCAAACCCCTATCAAAGTGACGGATTTGGTTATTGTGTCAGCAAAGTTTTAGTCAATGGAAATATTCTTCCCGCGACGATACAAAACGAACACTTTCAAATTGACCTTAGTTTATTTGGCCTTACCAAAGGAGAAGAGCTTTTTGTAGAACTAGAACATTATGAGGGGTGCACACCACGATTTGTAAATCCTGAAATATTATTGCCTAAAAGCACTTTTTCAATCGTTTCATTAAGCGCAACATCTAATGGATCTATTACTTGGACAACACAAAATGAAAATGGGCGACTTCCTTTTCATATCGAACAATACAAATGGGGAAGATGGATTTCAGTTGGTGAAATTCAGGGAGACGGAAAGCCAACTATCAATAAATATCTTTTAACGATTATTCCGCACAGTGGCTATAACAAAGTTAGAATAATGCAACTTGATAACACGGGCCAAAAGCGACTCTCTAAAGAAGTTGGATTTACCTCTTCCGTAAAGAAAGTAATTAAAACACCCGCAAAAGTCAAAGACTTTATTTATTTTAGTTCAAATGGTGTACCAGTCAAAACCAAGTATGAACTATATGATGCCTTTGCAAACATCCTGATAAAAGGATACGGTAGTCAAGTTAATTGTAAAAATCTATTAAATGGCATTTACTTCATTAACTTCGATAATTCCTCCGAAAAATTCATAAAATACTAATATGATAAAGCACATTGAACATATCGGTATTGCTGTAGAAAACATCGAGGCGGCCTTAAAAACATACGAAAATTTATTGGGTGTAAGCTGCTACAAAACAGAGGTCGTAGCTTCAGAACTGGTTCGCACTGCTTTTTTAAAAGTGGGCAATACTAAAATCGAACTACTTGAAGCGATGGATCCTGTATCACCCATCGGAAAGTTTTTAGCCAATAAAGGCGAAGGCTTTCACCATATTGCTTTTGAAGTGGATGACATTCATGCCGAAATAAAACGCCTTAGTTCCTTGGGCTTTGAGATGATTCACGAAACACCCAAGCCTGGCGCTGACAATAAGCTCATTGCTTTTCTTCATCCGAAATCTACGCAAAAATTATTGGTAGAAATTTGTCAAGAAATCCTTTAAAATCAGCCCTTTTTTTCTTGTTGTAATTTAAATCAACTATAAATAAGGCCTCATGACATTCTTATGACAATTGAACGGGTTTCACTTGCGAAATTTGTACCTAAATAGAATAAATTTGCTCTCCGAACTTCACACTATCGCTTTTACGCACCGACGATTTGAGGTAAGTAAAATTGGTTTCTTACACATTGAAGAAGCAGATCAAGCAGTTCGATTACTTGCCTTAAAAGCAAAGTTTGATATCCCAGAACTTCTATTTATCTCTACCTGCAATCGCGTTGAAATAAGTTTGTTTACCGAAGTGGCAATCACAAATACTTGGATTAATGATTTATTGGAAGCCTTGTATCCCAATCTAGAGCAGTCAGAAATAACGGAATACCTCCTTCATCTAGAATTATATAAAGGCGAAAAAGCCATAGAACATGCTTTTTCGGTCGCTTCTTCCATCGATTCAATGATTGTTGGAGAACGTGAAATAATTACCCAAATGCGAACCTCCTATGAGCATTGTCGCAAAATTGGCCTAAGCGGTGATCGGTTTCGGCTTTTGATGAAGCACGTTATCGAAACCGCTAAAAAAGTGTACACAGAAACGAGCATTGCTACCAAGCCTGTCTCGGTTGTTTCTCTGGCATATCAGCACTTAAAACGATTAAACATTCACTTAGAGGCACGTATTTTAGTGATTGGAGCCGGCGTTACAAACACCACAATGAGTCATTATTTAAAAAAACATGGCTACAAAAATTTCGCAGTGTTTAACCGCACATTGGCGAACGCAGAAGTCTTGGCATCGCAACTAAAATGTCCCGCTTATCGCCTAGATGATTTAATGACTTATCGAGAAGGTTTTGACGTTATCATTTCGTGCACAGGAGCTGATCATCACGTTATTTCGCCAGAAATTTATGCTGCCATACTAAATGGAGAACAAGATAAAAAAATTGTCATCGATATTGCTATTCCACAAGATCTAAATCCTTCGATTAGTGAAAATTATTCCCTGACGCACATTTCAGTGGATCTACTTCAAAAAATCTCCAATCAAAACCTAAAAGAAAGAACGAAAGAAGTAGACCATGTGCTACAAATTATTGACTTAGCCATTATTGAATTTCGGACAAAAGTAAAAGAGCGTTACGTGGAATTAGCTATGAAATCTGTTCCTAAACAAGTTAAAGAAATTAAAGATTCTGCCCTAAACAATGTTTTTAAATCAGAAATTGAAAACATGGATGAACAATCTCGGGAGGTATTGGAAAAAGTGATTGGCTACATGGAAAAAAAATACATCAGTGGTCCTATGAAATTAGCGAAAGAAATCATCATTAAAAATGCCTGAAAATCAGCGCATTATAATTGGATCTCGCGGCAGCGACTTGGCTCTATGGCAGGCGCATCATGTCAAAACAAAGCTGGAAAAGGTAGGCTGTGAAGTCAGCATTGAAATCATTCAAACCCAAGGTGATCTTATACAAAACCTCAGCTTCGATAAACTAGAAGGTAAAGGGTTTTTTACCAAAGAACTGGAGCTTGCCCTACTCCAAGGAAGAATCGATTTAGCCGTTCACTCCCACAAAGACCTAGAAACAAATCCGCCTGAAGGACTCTGCATTGTAGCGGTTTCAGAACGAGAAGACCCTGCCGAACTCTTGTTGATTCACCCAACTTCTGTTGAAGAAAATAGGTTGTGGAATTTGAAAAAAGGAGGCATAATCGGAACCTCTTCTGCCCGAAGAAAATCACAAGTACTTGCTCATCGGAGCGATTTAATCATTAAAGATTTACGTGGAAATGTGCCGACCCGAATCGCCAAGTTGCGCAACGGAGAATACGATGCCATCTTGTTAGCGAAAGCCGGAGTAAGTAGATTGAACTTAGATTTAAGTGATTTAATCGTCGTGCGACTGGATCCAGAAATTATCGTGCCCGCTCCTGCGCAAGGTGTACTTGGTTTACAAATACGCAGCAATGATGAACGCACAAAAACCCTTGTTTCTCCTTTAAATGAGACTTCGGTCCACGCATTAATTGCTATTGAACGCAGCGTTTTGAATCTAATGGATGGAGGTTGCCAATTGCCCCTGGGTGTTTATAATGATGGACAATTCATCCACGTTACCCATGCACACAGTGCACAAGAAGCAGCGGTTTCTTTTAAATTTGAAGCAAACGAAAACCCAGACATTGCCGCGCACATTGCTTCGGTTTTGAAAGCGCGCTCATGAAAAGCCTTTACATCACCCGAGACCTAGACGATCTCTTTATTCTTCAGCAATACTGTAGATTTGGTCAAATCGACTTGCATGCCCAATCTCAAATCACCTTTGAGGAAGTCCCTTTTTCCATCGAGAAACCCTTTGAAGTGGTATTTTTTTCCAGTGTGCGAGCGGGACGTTTTTTCTTACGAAACTACGAAGGTCCTTTAAGCACCCTCGCATTTGCCTGTATAGGCGAAGAAACCGCGAAACGATTCAACATCGATTTTGCCTTTGTTGGAAAAGAAGCTGGGAATCCTGAAAAAGTAGCTGAAAAATTTAAAAGTTGGCTCGGCGAAAAACGATTGCTCATCCCTCACTCGTCGCTTTCACAGAAAACCATTGCTTCAATCATACCAAGTTCGCAGTGCGAAAGCATCTGCATCTACAACACGCTGCTCAAGCCGAGCGTTATTCCTGAATGTGATGTGTATGTTTTTACCAGCGCGAGTAACCTTGAGGCTTTTTTACAGGTCAACAAACTCTCTGAGCACGCTAAGGTTATTGCGTGGGGAAATACGACCGAAAAAGCCCTGCTTAAGGCCAAGATCACTCCAAACCTCACCTTAAAAAATGCCCAATTGGAGGAATTAATCGATGTTTTATCTAAGCAGTAAGCCATGTATCTTCCCACTCGCTTGAAAAGCGTCGGCATTCTGTTTATTTTTGTGCTATGAACGCACCAAACGATCTTATTTGTGCAATTGCCACCTCTAGCGGAATAGGCGCCCTAAGCATCATTCGGGTATCTGGCTCCAAGTCCAAATCCATGTTGCTCAGCCATTTCTCCAAAAACCTAAGCGAAGCCGTAAGCCACAGCATCCATTTTGGCTTGTTAAGCGACTCAAATGGCCGAGCATTAGACGAAGTATTGATAGCAGTATTTGACCAAAATAAAAGTTTTACCGGAGAGGAAAGCATCGAAATAAGTTGCCATGGCTCCCCATACATTCAACAAGAAATACTCCACCTTTTGTGCACATTAGGCGCTAGAATGGCCGAGCCAGGTGAATTCACCCAGCGGGCTTTTTTGAATGGAAAAATGGACCTGTCACAGGCCGAAGCCGTTGCCGATTTAATTGCATCCGAGAGCAAGCAAGCACACCAAATAGCCCTTCAGCAATTGCGGGGTCACTTTTCAAATGAATTGCGCACCTTGCGAGAGGAACTCATCCACTTTGCCTCCTTGATAGAATTGGAATTAGACTTTGCAGAAGAAGATGTTGAATTTGCAGACCGAGGCCAACTGTTGGCTTTAGTGGATAAAGTATTAAGGATCCTCGAACGTTTGGCGGAATCCTTTGCCCTCGGCAATGCGATAAAAAATGGCGTGCCTGTAGCGTTAGTTGGTGCTCCGAATACCGGAAAAAGCACCTTGTTGAACCAACTTTTGGGGGAAGACCGAGCCATTGTGAGTCCGATCGCCGGCACCACCCGAGACGTCATTGAAGAAACGCTCAACATCGAGGGCATCATTTTTCGCTTGATCGATACAGCTGGTATCCGAGAAACGACCGAGACCATAGAGGCCATGGGAATTGCACGCAGCATGCAAAAAATAGAACAGGCACAAATCGTACTGTGTATGGCCGATGCCGAGGACACACAATCCTTGACAGATACCGAAAATTGGATTCAAAGTCTAAAGACACAATACCCCGATAAACACTTGATTTTATTGGTCAATAAGTCCGATTTGAATCCAACAATCCAAACAACAGGCTTTCTTGTAAGCGCCAAAAACGGCGAGGGAATTTCCGAACTGAAGGCACACCTAAGGCACTTGGTTTTGGGACACTTCGACTTACAGACCGATACCATTGTGTCAAATGCGCGCCACCACGAAGCCCTGGTAAAAACTGCTAACATCGTTGCCTTGGCGAAGCAGGGACTCCAAGCAGGAACCAGTGGCGATTTTATTGCCATGGACATTCGCCAAGCGATGTTTCATTTGGGCACGATTACAGGAGATATTTCAACCGATGATTTACTGGCTAATATTTTTAGCAAGTTTTGTATTGGGAAGTAATTCCGTCTACAGACAAAATAGAACTTCAAACGTTCACAACAGTTCTTTGCAAGAAAATACTAGTGCCCTATTTCAAACTCCCAATGATCCCCTACTGGGACAATTGGATTTTGCAAGGACACTTCAAATTGGTCTTTGATGCATATTGGTGAAGACCCAAACACAGCATTAAAGCGATAGTGAAGGGCTAGAATGCCATGAATCTGTGCACGAACTGCAATAATTCCAGTTTTTTGGGTCTTGTTGTAAATAGCAATTAATTCTGCTTTCGTAGCATTTTCAAGGGCGCTTAATCGCATGTGAATTGCTTCACGATCGCCGGCTTGAGGGATAAATAAATAGGTCATGTTATTGGATTTAAAGGTGAGTTGAGATGTTGATTCAGCCTATCCCCCCCTCATTCCAGGTCCTCTATTATCAATTCGCTTTTATAAAACCGGAAGGAGGTGCGTTCAACTGTTTTTCCGATTAGGACATCAAATTTTCCATCAGAAAAAGTTGCTTTTGCAAATTGGGGGGCGTTAAAAGGATACGCTGCGATTGGAAACAAGCAAGGTTCTAACTCCCCATTCACTTTAATTTGATCAAATTGAAAACGTAAAAGAGGAATTTTAGATACTGGAAGGCGTTTGAAATACAATTCCACAAAAATTCCTTGATTCTTATCAAGAAATAGTTGTTCGCCAGGAAATGCTAGACTTCCTGTTTGAATGAGGGTGTTTTTTGTGTGAGAAAAAACCTGCATGGCGACAAAGGTATGAACGACGCCATCGATCGTTACTTTTTCATGTGTATTGCGCAAGGTGATGGTATATTTTCCTTTTTTCCAGGGCTGCGCATTCCGGACACTAATAAAATCTCCTTCATACCCCCCACTCTCCCCAACACCCGACTTTTGAATTTTCATGGCTGTTCCTAATCGCTCCGACCATCTTGAAAAGATAGAAGCACGCCCTAGATCGACGAAATTTCCGAAGTTGTTCTCCCCAGTTACCCCACGATATCCCCCACAATGCGTTTGAATACCATTATAAAAACTCACCTGGTTAATCTTCGAGGATTGTGTGCTGAGATACAAATACGTGTCTTCAGGGACATCATCCTGAATGTTAATGTCTATAGAAAATGATTCCATTAACAGCGAATCCTCAAATTCGTAGTAAATATCGACCAGGTGCCAACAAGGATTAACAATGTATTCCCCTAGAAAAATTCCATCTTGAAAATAGCCGATTTTTTGATCTCCGTTCATATCTGTTAAGGTCCCTAATCCGGAGGCTAAACCATTTTCAATTTGACCTAAATATGTGCTCCCATCGTTATTTACTATTTTTTTATACTCAGGGGCGGGCTCGTACTTACTTGGAGCTTGACTCCAAGTATTACAGCATAAAAAACCCGCAAAAATAGCGTTAACAACATGGCGATAGCCGGGTAATTCTAGAAAAACTTTCATGATAATGGGTTTTAAAGGTTAAACAATAAATCATTAAAAGAAAGATGAAAATGGGGTGCAATTGTTTTTGAACCTTTGTTCCTCATTGCTTTTCCACCGTGCCTTGTCAGATCGGTTGGCTTTCGTTTTTTTGACGAAACTCTTAATGATTTGCTCCTATAACGAAACCGTCAGAAAGGGGTACACTATTTCTTTCATAATTAGTACGGGATGGGTGAATGTTCTTAGCAAGCTTGCTGATTTAATCCGTAAAAAAAACTGAATCAAACCAAAAAAAGTAGCGTTCAATATTCAATTTTACTCTTCCAGTTATAAATTGAACTTTTTTTGAGCTACAAAAAAAACACTTTGCCTTTTGCTCGTTCGTCTCTCTCGGCACTACATCATTGCGCTTGCACCCTTTAAAAAGCAAGGGTTTCTTGCCAAAAATAGTGTGCCTCAAAAAAAAAATAGTGATTTAGCACAAACTTTCCATATCTTACTCGTAATTTTGTTAAAACACCTACTTATGAAAATTAATTCTTTTATCGTACCTCACGATTTTACGGCAGCCGCTGACATTGCTTTACAACATGCAATTGCAACTGGAAAATCTAGCAATAAAGTGATTCTATTACTTCATGTTGTTTCTAAAGAAGCAGACATTAAGGAGGCGAGTATTAAATTAGATAAAATAATTGACAACTATGCCTCTGAAGGCTTGGAGCTTATCCCAAATATTCGCATTGGTAATATTTTTGAAGATATAGGAGATTTTGCTGCAGAACATCAAGCAGAACTAGTTTTTATGGGGACTCATGGCGCTCACGGTTGGCAACATATCGTTGGAAGCGATGCGCTTAAAGTTGTTACTCATTCGCATATTCCTTTTGTTATAGTTCAAGAAAAAGCTGTTAAAACAACCGGTTACGAGAACATTGTAGTTCCTATGGATTTACACAAGGAAACGAAACAAAAACTTTCGATTGTTTCCAATCTTGCAAAGTATTTTAATTCAAAAATTCATGTTGTTACGCCTGAAGAATCAGATTCTTATTTAAAGCATCAATTAGAAAGCAATAGATTATTTGCTGAGAAATTTTTTAATGATCGAGGCCTTGATATTACTACGGCTATTTTACCTAGCTCAGGATTTGATAAAGAGGTTGTAAAGCATGCTGTAAGCGTGGATGCGGATTTAATTGCTATAATGAATTTGAATCGCAGTAATTTTTTAAATGTAATTTCATCAAATTATGAGCAATATATGATTACCAATGATGCTCTAATTCCAACATTAATTGTCAATCCCATTGAGTCTAATACAGTTTACGGTGGATGGTTTGACTAATTACTTTAGTTCAATCAACCATGCCTGAAGCCATTTCTATAGCTGATTTTACCCTTGTTAACCATGCAAGCGATGAAGGGCTTATTCATGTCATAAATGCTATCGTATCTGCCGCTACCGGCCTTTCAAAAGACATTCGAAACGCTGGCCTAGAAGATCATATTCTTGGCGCTCAAGGACTCGATAATGTTCAAGGAGAGGCACAGCAAAAACTTGACTTAGTAGCAGATAATGCTTTCATCGCGGCCTTCCAAAATTGTGGTGTAGTTTGCGGAATAGCATCTGAAGAAAATGATGATTTTGTTGCCTTTGCTTCCCAAGAGTCCCAAAATGGAAAATACATTGTTTTGTTTGACCCTCTTGATGGCTCAAGTAACATTGATGTAAATGTTTCTATAGGGACAATTTTTGCTGTTTATCGACGCATTTCCCCAACAGGAACGATGGCTGTGCTTGAGGATATGTTGCAGCCGGGGACACAACAAGTGGCTGCTGGTTATGTATTGTACGGTTCGTCTACCATGTTGGTATATTCTACAGGAAATGGGGTGAATGGCTTTACCTTAGATACTGTACTAAATAAATTTTTCTTATCTCATCCGATGATGAAGATGCCCGAAATGGGTCGTTATTACGCGATGAACGAGGGCAATATTAATGAATGCGAGCCGGCATTAAAAGACTATATCGCATATTGTCAAAGTCATCAAAATGATTTTAACAGCCCTTATTCCGGTCGCTACATAGGTTCGCTAGTGGCTGATTTTCATCGTAATTTAATAAAGGGAGGAATTTACATTTATCCCGCTGTTTTCGCTCATCCCATGGGCAGATTGCGCTTGTTGTATGAGTGTAATCCCTTGGCGTTTATTGCGGAACAAGCTGGTGGCCTTGCAACAACTGGCAGGGAAAGGATCCTGAGCGTCCAGCCACAGCAGCTTCATCAACGTGTCCCTTATTTTATTGGATCAAAAAGCATGGTTCAAAAAGCCATGAGTTTTCTAAAATAACACCTTTTTTTTATTTTAATGCATTGCCCCCTAATTAAGATTGGGTAATTTTGCAGCCACGAATGGAACGCAAGCAATTCCTGCATGTTTTTAAATCATATTCCCCTGTCGAACAAACTGCTCAAGCATTGTTTCGACCTAAGGCACGCGTCCATTGGTCTGGTTTGGTCGGTTCTGCAACAAGTGTTTGCGCGACTGCTGTAGCCGATCAAGTACCGGGGAATCATATTTTTATTCTTGGCGATAAAGAACAAGCGGCTTATTTTTTAAATGATCTTCAGGGACTATATCCATCAGACAAACGAGTACATTTTTATCCGTCATCCTATCGCTTACCGTATCAAGTAGAGGCAATTGATAATGCTAATGTGGTCGCTAGAGCAGAAGTATTAGCTAGAATTTCTAAAGGCGATAACACCTGGGTAATTACATATCCAGAAGCCCTGTTCGAGAAGGTTCCAACGCAACAAAACTTAATAGAAAATACCTTTCGCGTGGAGGTAGGTAAATCATATGCCATAGATTTCTTGAATGATTTACTCATCGAATACCAGTTTGAACGTGTCGACTTTGTTTATGAACCGGGTCAGTTTGCTATACGTGGTGGCATTGTTGATGTTTTTTCTTTTTCGAATGATTTTCCGTTCCGTATAGAATTCTTCGGCGATGAGATAGAATCTATTAGAACCTTTGATGCTGCTAATCAATTGTCACTATCCAAGCATGTGTCCTTGATGATCATACCAAATATTCAAGGTCAAATGGTTCAAAACGGGATAGGATCCTTCTTTTCCTTCCTAGGGATGTCTACTAAAGTTTGGCTAAGTTCCTACGAACGTCTCGAAGATGCCTTGCACAAGGGGTTTGAAAAAGCAAAAGACGCCTTTAAAAAAATGACGATTAGTCCACTTGATGCTGCCCCTGAAGCCCTTTTTTTATCACCAAAGGAATTAAAGGACAACCTAGCTGCGCTTTCAATTATCGAATTCGGGCCGGTCTATCATTTTCCAGCTAGCGATAAAATAACTTTCGATTTCTTACCGCAGCCTAGTTTCAATAAGAATTTTGATTTGTTGAAAGCAGATTTATTGCAGAAGCAAGAAAGTGGGTTTTTAAATATTATTTTTTCCAATCAAGCTCAGCAAATTGAACGCCTTTTTCAAGTATTCGAGGATATTGGTGGAGGGGTTAATTTTGAGCCAATGGACTTTGCGCTTCAAGAAGGATTTGTTTGCCCAACTGTAAAAATTGTTTGCTATACTGATCACCAAATTTTCGATCGCTACCATCGTTTTCGCTTAAAAGAAGGGTTCCGTCAAACCAAACAAGCACTCACCTTAAAAGAAATTTACAATCTTCAAAAGGGAGACTATGTAACACATATCGACCATGGTGTTGGGCAGTTTTCGGGATTAGAAACGATAGATGTTAACGGAAAACCACAAGAAGCTATTCGGCTTTTATACAAAGATGGTGATGTATTGTATGTAGGGATTCACTCACTTCATCGCATTTCTAAGTTTACTGGAAAAGATGGTGCGGTACCCAAAATGAATAAATTAGGCACTCAAGCGTGGGCTACATTAAAGAATAAAACCAAGAAAAAAATCAAAGAATTAGCCTTTGATCTAATACAATTGTATGCAAAACGCCGATCACAGCCAGGCTTTGCTTTTTCGCAAGATAATTACCTTCAGAATGAATTGACCGCTTCTTTTATGTATGAAGATACGCCCGATCAAAATAAGGCAAGTCTAGATGTAATTAAGGACATGGAATCCAATACACCCATGGATCGATTGATTTGTGGAGATGTCGGTTTCGGTAAAACAGAAGTCGCTGTTAGGGCCGCATTTAAAGCCGTGTGTGATAGTAAACAAGTGGCGATCTTAGTTCCAACTACTATTTTATCCATGCAGCATTACCGAAGTTTTAATGAGCGTCTAAAAGATTTTCCATGTACTGTTGATTATATTAACCGCTTTAAATCGGCGAAAGAAACAAGTGAAACGTTAAAGAAGTTGGCCAGTGGTAAAATTGACATTCTCATTGGTACCCACGCCTTGGTTTCTGAAAAGGTGAAGTTCAAAGATTTGGGCTTGATGATTATTGATGAAGAGCAGAAATTTGGTGTTTCGGTGAAAGATAAATTAAAAACATTAAGAACCTCTGTTGACACATTAACACTTACCGCAACGCCAATTCCACGAACGTTGCAGTTTTCATTGATGGGAGCACGCGATTTGAGCATCATCAATACGCCACCACCGAACCGACAACCGGTACTTACAGAGGTGATTTCTTTTAACGAAGAGACTATACGCGACGCTATTGCTTACGAAGTTACGCGAGGTGGACAGGTGTTTTTTGTGAATAATCGCTTGTCCAATATAAAAGAAATTTCTGGAATGATTCAGCGCCTATGTCCTGGTGTTCGCGTCGCTATTGGTCACGGGCAAATGGATGGTAAACAGTTAGAGAAAGTGATGATGGACTTTATCGATGGTAAATATGATGTGCTGATTGCGACTACCATAATCGAATCCGGGATTGATATTTCTAATGCAAATACGATTATTATCAACGATGCTAATCAATTTGGATTGAGTGATCTTCACCAACTTCGCGGCAGGGTAGGCCGTTCAAATAAAAAAGGATTTTGTTACCTTATTGCTCCCAAATTTAGCCTCTTAACTTCCGAGGCTCGCAAACGCTTAGAAGCATTAGTTCAATTTTCAGATTTAGGAGCAGGTTTCAATATCGCGATGAAAGACTTAGACATTCGAGGGGCTGGTAACATGTTGGGGGGAGAACAAAGTGGGTTTATCTCTGAGATTGGCTTTGAAATGTATCAAAAGATCTTGAATGAAGCCATGCAAGAATTAAAAGACACCGAGTTTAAGGAATTATTTGACGATAGACAAACCGATACCTTTGGGTCTTTTGTAAGCGATTGTATTTTTGAAACAGATATGGAAGTTCGTATTCCAGATGATTATGTAAATAATGTAACGGAACGGCTTAGTTTATATCAGGCACTTGATAATTTAAAAAACAAAGAAGAGTTAGATCGTTTCTCAGTAGATTTAGTGGATCGTTTTGGACCTTTACCCAAAGCCGCAAAGGAGCTCCTGTTTTCTTTTGAATTACGTTGGTTGGCCCAAGAGTTAGGCATGGAGCGCTTAGTGATTAAAAGTGAAAAATTAGTGGGGTATTTTATTTCGAATCCACAATCTTCATTTTACGAAACAGAAACGTTTACCTTATTACTCAACAAAATCATGAGCATAGGCAAAGATTACCGCCTTGTACAAAACAATGATAAGCTGCGCTTGGTAATCGAGCCGGTGCGCCATATCAAAGATGCTTTTGAGAAAATGATGGGATTGAAGTAGGGGTGCTTCTCTCGTCCGCCCAGGCGGACAACCCCAGCAACCTGCGGCCACTCGATAAGCTGCTTACGATCCACTTTCAAGAGCACATCGAGCGAAGTCGAGATGCGCTCGATAAGCTTGTTGTGAGCTAGCCGAGTGTTCCAACCGAAGGGATGAATGTACCGAGGCTAGCGATTTGCTTCTCTCGGTACAACCCCAGCAAGCTGTGGCCACTCGATAAGCTGCTTTCGATCCACTTTCAAGAGCGCCTCGAGTCCGACTAGGCGGACTCGATGTGCGCTCGATAAGCTTGTTGTGAGCTAGCCGAGTGCTGACCTCGATACTATTCCGCCAATCGAGTGGTCGCCATAGGCGATTGTATCGAGATGGCGGAATCACTCGGCAAGCGCCGGACGAGGCTAGCGCTTGAAATCTTTCTTTGCCAACATCTTTAATATTTCAATTTCTCCTTTAATAAGAGCAGTCTTTTTATCATGAGACCACCGTTGAACCTGTTTTTCGCGATAAAACGCATGGTCAATTCTAGAAAACACTTCTGAATAAATCAAGTCTACGGGTTGGTGCATTGTTGTGTGAATAGCTCCTGTACCAGATTGATGTTGCATTAGTCTTCGTGCTAAATTACGAGTGCTTCCGGTATAGTAAGTTCCGTCTCCGCAAATTAAGATATACATGTGACACACCATTATATTAAGTTCATCTTAGTAAGATACAAAAAATTTGAATTGTTTGTTAAGGAAATTTTCATAGTGAATATTACGCTTCTCTCGATACAACCCCAGCAAGCTGTGCCCACTCGATAAGCTGCTTTCGATCCACTTTCAAGAGCACATCGAGCGAAGTCGAGATGCGCTCGATCAGCTTTTTGTGAGCTAGCCGAGTGCTTACCTCGATACTATTCCGCCAATCGAGTGGTCGCCATGGGCGATTATATCGAGAGAGCGGAATCACTCGATAAGCTTGTTGTGAGCTAGCCGAGTGTTCCGGCCGAAGGGAGGAATGTACCGAGGCTAGCGGTTAATGTCAATTTCTTTTCAACTTTACTTTGAATAGTCCACCCAATAAGGGCAGCTCTTTGTTTTGCGGCCTCTGCTTTTTCACCGATAAAAAGGGCATCTACGGTTTGGTTGAAATGCTGTAGCCAAGTACTAAAATGTATTGCTTTTAATGGCATGTGTAGGTGTTTTTCTACCACATTGGTCGTATATCCGGGTTCGTCAAGGAGGGCAAAACACCAAAAGTGAATCATGTGCGGCAGGTGTTTTTCCAAATCTATGTTGGCGAAAAATGGAGATAGGCTAGCATCTTTAACAACTTTACCATAAAATAAAGTGATTAATTTTTCAACATCAGCCTTGGTTTCGATATCTTTCATAGTTTAAAAATAAGCCCTTACTTCCATACTTCCACTATGAATGGTTCGAATCGCTTCGGATTTTCTTCCCAGGTACTGAATGGTTAATTGCAAATTTTTGGATAAGGTACGCTGGTAGCTAAGATTCCACGTATAATTAATTCCCGGCCTCAAGGATTCAAGCATTTCAAATCCGACAGCTGAATTTGGATTGCCTGTATAACCCATTGATATGGCCTTTATAGCACCCTGAACACTTCCTTTTTCGGTTTGATTGTACTTAAAACTTCCACCGATTTCTTTTAATAAACAGGTTTCCCCTCCAAAATTAGCCTCATTTTTTTTGTCTATTATTCGCCCATCAAGGGTGAGACGATAGTTGGTGGATGCTTGGTAAATAAAGCTAGCTAAGAGTGATTGGTAACCAAATGAATAGTTTCTGTTGGTGGTGTAGTCGGCAAAGGCACTTTTCGCCCCTTTTTGCCCTTTAAGTTCTATGGAAAAGGTAGGAATAATGTTCCACCGGGTAAATATTTCGTGGTATTTATTTCTTTTTGAATCGAATCCAGATGCTAGTAGGCTTTTATTTTTACTGTCTTGATAGGTGTATTCAGCATTTATTACGTTTGACGTTCGATTGAAATATAGGGCATTTCGTATCAGTGCTCCTGTACTTAATAAGTTGGTGTCTGCTATGGCATTGGCAAATGGGTTAAAAAATGTGCTGGGGTCAAATAGGCTGGTTTTTTGATTAATACGAATACGAGTTTGGTTTGAAAATTTAGCCATTAAGCCCAAAAAGCCTTTTTTCTTTGCCCATATTTTTTCGGGTCGCCAAAAAATGCCTTGATTGAGTTCATTCGAATAGGTCTTTACATAGTCATTGCTTGGGGTGAAAATTCGGATATAACTTGCCTGGTCTACGTATTGCGCAATTTCGAATTCGTTTAGGTCTTTTACACCATCATTGTTGTAATCTACCCAAGTGTAAACACCTTGGCCATCATTTACTTTTATGTAAATAAAGGTCCGCTTTTGTTCTAGTCCAGAACCCACTTCATAAAAGGTGCTCCAATTTAAGGCGTTTTTGAACCACCTCGCTTCATAATCAATTCGACCAATTAAGGAATTTTCTGGGCTTTGATTGATCAAACTACTATCAGTAATCGCCAATGTTCTATATCCACCGATTAGGGTTAAGCGTTGGTCTTTTAGTTTTTTTAAGGAGATTTCTCCACCCAAGGTTCTCGCTTTTGCTGCTTGTCGTAATGATGTGCTATCTGCTCGTTGATCATAGCGTTCACGATAATAAAACTTAAATGTAGAAGAAGAAGTGTCGGAGCTGGCTAAATAAATTTCATAATCAAAAAATTGATAGCTGTTTTTAGTGATGAATTGACTCGAATCTGTAAAGGTGTTTTTCTCATGGTCATCACGATATCCAAGTCTGAGACGACCAATGTTTTTATTGAGATCTATACGGTGCCTAAAAAACTGATTGCCGCCTGTTGTTTTCGACGATAAATAGCTACCATTCCAATTTGCAGACCAGCCTCCTTGATTCCATTTCCCATCAGAATAAATTCGATTGCCAAGATAATCTTTTCCGAAAGCGTAGCTTTGGCCGGATAGATTTATAAATCCGTACGATTTTTGTTTGAGTTTTGAACTGATTTGTCCTACTCCTTGCTGACCTTGATAGCCTTTATTTCTTGTGTTCCAATCGCGGTCAAATTCAACGCTACGGTATTGTTCTATGGGCGAAAAATTAGCATGTAGGTATTCATATTCTATTTTATTTTCAATCTCCCAACCTTTACTACTATCTCCGAGGATACGCGATTGAGTAATTTTACTGCGCTGTGCTAGTCCTAGATTATTATTATTTCCAAGGGTTGAAAATGTATTAAGGTCCTCGCTTGAAAGGGCTGTTTCGCTATCAATTTTAATGTTTTTAGTAAGTTGGTATCGAAAGCCGGAGGTAAATAGTTGTTTTTGTTTTGGGGTGATAATAAGGCGTGAGGGTTGAAAATCGCCCTGTGGAATACCGCCAACAGGAGCAACCCAACGGAAAACTTTACCTAGCGCATTATAGTTATTTAATATGTAGTTACCCTTATTTGCTCCAATGTATTGAAAAACCGCTCGGTATATAGCAGAGTCTGGTTGCACGCTAAAGACCAAAACGGAATCGTACGCTAAGGAATCAATCATTTTATATAATACTTGATTATCGAAATATCCGATGGAATCAATACTTGAAATCTTAGCTAATTCCAAGTTGTCGCCAATTGTACTTAGGTAAAATTTTTGGGAAGGGCTTAAGTTTTGTTGTAATGATTGATTTTTGGCATCTTGTTCAGAATAGGCATTCAACCAGAAATCTAGTTTCTTTCCATGGTAACTTGTGGCGCTTTGGATTAAGGAGCGGGCATAGTTTTGATCAGAATATTGAAATTCTGCTACAATGCGTGAATCTTTTGTAATGAGGTTGCGTGCTGTAAAGGTAAGTTCCGAGGTATTATAATCCATTACATAATCGTATTCCTGCCCTCGCTCCAATAAGCGGCCATCAATGTAAATGCGTTCTGTACCTGCAAGAACTAAAATAAAGGGTTCATTTTCGTTTCCTCTTAGTCGATAGGGACCTTGATTGCTCTCTATCCCAACAATCACTTGTCGATTAAACTTTCCTTTTGAAAGCGCTGCACTCGCTTGAGTTTTCCAATATTTATCGTTTTCCAAGGGCCAACGATTCTCGATACTTAGGCCTTGTGCCCTTTTTTTATAGTTCATAAAAAAGCCATCAGGTTTTGATAGCCAAAAGTCACCAACCGTTAGTTTAAATTGCTCATTAAATACTTGAATGAAGACTTGGTCAAATTCTTGAAGTTTATTCGTGTTTCCATTGGGCTGAATGGGTATGTTGGCGTCTGAAACCGCCGCAAGCACTTTTAAATTCGGTGATAGGTTCCCTGATAATTCTAAGTTTAAGGCCGAATTAATCCCTAAATCTTGCCTGTTTCCGAAACTCACGCCTCGAGAAATACTTCCGTTTTTTGCTAATTCCTGTCCGCCAAAAACATCGTTGACGGAATAGGAATTACTAATTTTGAATTTGTCTCTTTCATCGTTTGCTTTTATACTGAGTAGTGTGGTGTCATATCGCTTGTAGCTGCGAGAAAAATCAAAAGGAAGCACTCGGTAATGAAGCTTGACTAGGCCGGTATCTTTTCGCAACCATTGAAAAGTTGAGCATGTGTAATCTAAAAAGTAATCGTTTTTGGAGAGCGTGTCTCCATTCCATATGGCATAAAAGGAATTGGGGTAGATGCTTAAGGTATCTATTTTGATGCTTGAGGAGGAGGCTTTAATGGAGTACGACCTCAAATTACCACTTTGTGCGGTTAACATGACAGGGGTGATACAAAAGAGAAATAAAAGTGGTCGTAAGCACATGGAAAAGCGAAGATAAGCGATATCCTTAAAACGTGTATTAGTTATTTTGATTGCTGTAATTCTTTAAATCAAATTTATCTTGCTTATTTTTGAGCGCTTTGTTAAATCAATGATATGAAACACTTATTTATCTTGTCTTTTTGCTTGGTTTTGTCTTCATTAGCGGCACAGTTAAAGCCGACACTTTGGCAGATAAACAACAATTCAATAAAAGAATGGTACTATCATTTTGGAGATGAATTTACCGACGAGCGTTTGGATGAAAGCAAGTGGTATAATCATTATCCTTGGGGAGGATTGTCGATTAAGGATGGGATTTATGCCGCACCAGAAATGGTTAGTATTGAAAATGGCAAAGCTATTTTAACGGTAGATACAAGCTCTGACTACCGGACATTTCCAGAATGGATGTTGGAGGATGACATAAAAAATAAAAATCCATTGGTCCAAAACAATCGCGTTAAATTAAATTACCTAACGGCAGCATTATGGAGCAAATTATCCTTTAGGTATGGTTATTTTGAGTGCCGTTGCTTTATTCCTAAGGGTCAAGGATTGTGGCCAGCCTTTTGGCTTTATGGGGGGAAACCTAACGACGAAATTGATTTCATGGAATCGAAAGGAGAGAAAACCAACGAATTTCATGTTGATATTCATTGTCCCGATGCTTGTGATAAAATCAAACCCTTTCCCTATATCGTAAAAAAACCATGGGGAGCTTGGCTTAAAACGGATCGGTCCTTAATGGGAGAATGGGTTGTTTTTTCAGGGATATGGCTTCCTGGCTATGTTAACTTTTACATGAATGGTAAGCCCGTTGCCAACTATGTCGGCGATTTTGGAGCGGAAATGAATATGATTGCTAATCTATCCGTAGCGGTCGATAAAGGTCCTTTTTCTCCTGGCCCGAATAAGAAAACGGCTTTCCCCAGTGAGTTCTTGGTAGATTATATGCGCGTATGGAAATTAACCGATAAGGATATGCTACCTGCTAACCAGCAAAAAAACTTTACTGAAGGCGATTTGCCAAATCTAGGTCCTCTTTTGGCGCTGGATGGCAGCGAAAAAGTAAAGCTAAAGGGCAAAAACAAACGGACATTACCCAAATCATTACTAGAAAATGAGCAAGGCTTTATCAGTTTAATGCCTATAAATGAAAAATTATTTCAATTGCATTTAAACGGAATAAGTGGTGAAGGAACAAAAATTCAAGTGTTTAATGAGAATAATGCCGTAGTAAAATCATTTGATATTAATGAAAAATATCATTTTTTTTCAATGGATGATTTTCAAAATGGAAACTATAGATTAGTTATTTCGAATGGCGTAGGCTTTCAAAGCCAACTTTTCTTTACAAGCCCTTAACAGGTGTTTTAAGCACTTCTACTTCAAACAGTTTTGGCCAAAACTTACCCGTCATATAAGTTTTGCGATTTGAAGAGTTGTATGCAATACCATTAAGTACTTGTCCATTTCCTTTTCCGCGCTCAACTAATTCTGTTGCATCAATAGTGGCCATCACTTTTCCATTTTCCGGATCGATAACGGCAACTAAGTTAGTGGTGTAAATATTTGCATAGACTAATCCATCAATAAATTCCAACTCATTTAACATGGAGATGGGGCCTTCGTTGGTATAAACATCTACTGATTTTAGTAACTGGAAAGTTTCCGGGTCACGATAGCTTAATCTATCCGTTCCGTCAGACATAATGAGATACTTCCCATCATTACAAATCCCCCAGCCTTCTCCAGTATAGGTAAATGTTTTCTGTTTGGCAAAGTCAGCGGCATTATACACAAAACAAGTTTGATTCTTCCAAGTGATTTGAAAAATCTTATCTCCTAAAATGGTAATTCCTTCACCAAAAAACGTTTTATCGAGGCCAGTACGACGATTTATTTTCCCGGTTTCTAATGTTATTTCGCCCACTAAAGAGCTGCCTGTTGTATTAGGATCTCCTGTACTTTCAAATAGTGTATTGTTCAGAAAAGCAAGCCCCTGAGTATAGCTAGAATCTAAATGAGGGTACTCGTTGATAATCTTTATCCTCCATTTTTTTGGAACAATGTCAGATAGTATTTGAATGGTGCGTTCATCCCGAATTTCATTCCCATCTTTCGTTTTTGCGATTAAAACAAGTGTAAACAAACCCACCTGCATGGCTTTCGAATTTAATTCATAATGAATGAGTTTCGATGGCTTCGCCCATTTTGAGAGGATACTATCGCCTATGCGAAGTTCAATGGAATTAAATTGTTCAGTAGATGCTATTGGTATATCAAGTTTTTGTCCATGAGTAAGTGTAATATTATCCTGAATCGTAAAATGACACGGTAATGCTTCATCCTCTAATGCTGTGACATTATTTTTATAAAGGAAATAAGAAATGATGCCTATTCCAACAATGATAAGAATGGTAACGCGTTTCTTTTTTTTCATCGGTTAAGGTTATCAATCTGTTCGAAAATAGCCTCTGGCAAGATCTGTTCATGGGAGGCATTATAGGGTGAAATTCCCTTGTCGATTATAATGATTTGAGGAGATTGATGCGTTACGTTTAACATCTTTTCAATGTCATTGGAAATATTTCGGAAAGCAATTAAATCCAATAAATGCCAATCAGCCCGGGGATCTTCAAAACTACTCAATGTATTTTTAAGTACCCTTGATGATATAAAACAACGGGTGGAGTGTTTAAAAATAACTTGAGGTTTATGAAAGCTTGCAGCTATCAATTCCTTTAGTTCATTCTCTGTTTTCAGTTCTATGTAGCTCATTCGTATCGCTAAAATTGTTTTAAAAAGCGCAAGTCATTTTCAGAATATAAGCGTAGATCATTTACTTTAAATTTAAGTTGCGCTATACGCTCTACCCCCATTCCAAAGGCAAAGCCACTGTAGACAGAAGAATCAATCCCACTTGCTTCAAGCACTGCCGGATCAACCATTCCACAACCTAAAATTTCTAGCCATCCACTGTATTTACAAACATTACAACCTTTAGCGTCACAGATAGAGCAAGAAACATCGACTTCAGCACTTGGTTCGGTGAATGGAAAATAGGAGGGGCGAAGTCTAATTTGGGCATGATCTCCAAATATCGCTTTCGCGAAGTGTAAAAGTGTTTGTTTTAAATCAGCAAACGAAACATTTTTATCGATATATAATCCTTCTACCTGATGAAAAAAACAATGCGCACGCGCAGAAATCGCTTCATTTCGATAAACTCTTCCGGGTGAAATGGTTCGTATGGGAGGACGAGTGTTTTCCATGACGCGTACTTGCACAGAACTAGTGTGGGTTCGAAGCGCTATTTCTCTGTCCCCTTTTTCGATAAAAAATGTGTCTTGCATGTCCCTTGCCGGATGGTCTTTGGGGAAATTTAAAGCGGAGAAATTATGCCAATCATCTTCAATCTCAGGACCTTCCGAAACTTCAAACCCTATTCGATTAAAAACATCGATTATTTCGTCTCTTACTAATGATAATGGGTGGTGACTTCCTTTCGTGATATTTTGTCCTGGCCGAGTTAAATCCTGACCTATTTTTATATTTTCTTGTGGGGTAAGAGCGGTTTTCTTTTCAGTATAAAATTCCTCCAATTGAATGCGTAAAGCGTTTACTTGCTGGCCTGAGTCCCGCTTACTTTCATTGGGTACGGTCTTTAATTCATTAAATAAATCTTTTAATAAGCCTTTAGAACCTAAATATTTAATTCGAAACTCCTCCAATGTGTCAAGCGTGCCTACCTGATCTGCATCAGCCTTGAATAGGAGCAATAATTGGTTAATTTTATCATTCATTTTGGGCACGGTGTAACTTTTAATTCCTTTAAATTGTTTTATGGCAACAAAGGACAGTTTACAAAGTTAAAAGGATTTTGAAATAAAAGAATAAAGAGTTGCAATTTGAGTTATTAAACGCCATTTGCGAGGATCTTTGGCAACATCTTTTTGGCTTGCACGTATAGACTTTGTTTATTGGAAAATTATTTTTAATTTTACTACTTAATTAATATGATGAAAAAAGCACTTTTTGGAATTTTATTCCTATTTATTCTCGTGATAATTGGCTCTTGCAAATCAAAAGATCCCGCCATTTTAAAAGTATTCGTTCGCTCATCGTCTAATCAATTAATGAATGGAGCCAAAGTAGTCGTTATTGGCGACCAACAATCCACACCACCTACCTTAAATTTTGTAGATACCTCATACACTAATAGCTCCGGCTTTACTGTTGTGAATATGGATCAATACTTTGATGTTTCAGGTGAAGATAATACAACTGGTTATTTTGATATTGTTGTAAAATACAACACAAAGACAGCGACTGGTTATTCAAGATGTCGAGTACACACGACCTCTGTTGAAACAATTTATTTACCGAATTAAACTAAGGAAATGAAAAAAATAATTCTTTTTGGAGTAGCTATAATTGGCTTAATGGTTATTGGTTCTTGTGTTAAGAAAGAAGATACCATCGCAAAAATTGAGGTTCGTGATGAAAACAATGATGTTGTGGAACAAGCAATGGTTGTACTACACGGCACATCAACTTGTAATTGCCCGTCACAAGTAGCAGTGTATGATACTGCTTATACCAACTCTGCTGGAATAGCAACATTTAATTATAATGAAATTTATCAATTGGGTCAAGCTGGAGTTGCAGTACTAGACATCGAAGCTTATAAATCAAATCGTTTTGGCCAAGGGATTATTAAAATTGAGGCCGAGACGACCAATGAAGAAACGGTTATCATCCAGCCTTAAGCACAAATTCTTCTTAACGATTTAAAATCCGTTATATCACTTATTAGAATTGTTTTGTTGTCAAGGGACTTTGTATTTAAAACATATTCGGTCCAGTCATAAAAATCAGTACTTGTAAACATGGCACTAATCTCATCACTTGGATTATCTTTTTGTAAAAGATTAATTAAACGATTTAAATCACTTGTATTGATAACAATTGAACTTTCATACTGAAAGTTTCCACTTGATAATTGGCCTAAGATGACTACATCCTCCCTGCAAGAGGCCACTTTAATCTGTTTTATTTCCATTGTCTTTTCCATACTCTTTTCTTTTTATGATACAAATTTAGAGCTGAAGAACGTAATCAATTTACGACCTTATGATTCTTTCATAAATATTTAAAATGAGTTCTGTGTCGGTTCACAAATATGAAATGCCGATAGCTTGTCTTTTAGTAATAATCTATATTTTTGAGCAAAAAAAATAAATTAGTAGTGCAGAATCACAATATAAACAGCTCTTCCTCCTTGTCTTCGGCAATAATTATTGCAAACG
The DNA here is from genome assembly GCA_947475095.1 of Flavobacteriales bacterium. GTDB lineage: Bacteria > Bacteroidota > Bacteroidia > Flavobacteriales_D > Crocinitomicaceae > UBA952. The sequence continues at coordinate 37,664 of CANJLG010000004.1, read as the reverse complement.
GAGAACAATGCAGTAATGAGTTGTTGGAGAACATTTTACGTGAGACGAACTTTATAGTAGTACTTGATGCGGCAATAGACAGAGTACTGGCATTCGGAATAAAGCCTAGTGTTTTATTAGGCGATTTTGATCGGGGGTTAAACCCCTCCATATACCAGCAAAAACATCCGGAAATTGAAATCATACACTCAACGAATCAGCATAAAACTGATTTAGAAAAAGCCTTTGACTTTCTACTATTAAAGGAAGTGCAATCCGTAAAAGTAGTATGGGCAACGGGAAGGAGAAGTGATCATTTTTTTGCTAATATTTCCTGTATCGTTAAGTACAGAAAAACCTTAGACATCACTATTATAGATGATTATTCTACTATTATCTTACTTAAAACAAAATACGAAAAGTGGTATGCTGCAGGCACTATTATTTCCTTGATGCCCTTAGGAAAAGTAAGCGGAATAAGCACTAAAAATTTAACGTATTCCTTAAGCAATGAGGAACTAAATTCGGGTTATCGAATGGGTAACAGCAATAGCGTTTTGAGGGATGGTATCGTTTCAATTGAGCACGAATCTGGGGATTTATTATTAATGGAGTGCGTTGATTAGCCTTGTTTATTCTTTCTCTTTATTGGCTTCATCAGCATCTAATTCCAATAAGTTCCAATTGGTATCATCTTCTTCATCGTAGATTTCAAACATCGGTTCTTCGAAAGATTTCGTCGTTAACTTACGCTCATAACTCAGCAATAGGCTTGGTAATAAAATCAAATTGGTAAATAAGGCAACAAAATAAGTAATCGCAGATAGATATCCGAGTGCCTGGGTGCCTCCAAAATCAGAAAAAACAAAGACAATGAAACCGAAAAACAAAATTACGGAGGTATAAATAATACTTAAGCCCGTTTCACGTATTGACATAGCAACACACTCCTTTAATTCTAATTTCTTCATTTTCAATTCGTGCCGATAATGGGCTAAAAAGTGAATCGTGTTATCGATAGTAATACCTAGTGCTATTGAAAAAATTAATAATGTTGACGGTTTCAATGGAATGCCGAACCATCCCATTATTCCGGCTGTAACAATCATTGGAATTAAATTAGGTATCATCGAAACGACCACCATTCTAAACGAATAAAAAAGAATAGACATTAACGCTGCAATCGAAATTATAGCAAAGATGATACTCTGCCATAGATTGTCCATCAAGTATTTAGTTCCCTCTGAGACAACGACGGAGGTCCCTGTTAACTTGACATCATAATAATTTTTATCGATGGCCTTACGCAAGATAGGCAAAAAGGAATTAGACGCATAATAAGTTTTTATTAACTCCGGATCAGCATCGAACTTATCTATCTGTTCCTGATTCCCATTGCTTAAAAGCGCGGTAGTGTTGTTGTAAATGCCGGTAAAATCAGAAAACAATAAAGAGTCATAATATTCCTTGTTTCCCTTTACTGCTTTAGCATAAAAGCGTTCTATGTTTTTTCGATCTGGATTTAAGATTTGATCAATTCTGGAGTGAATCGTGTCCACTTCGTCAGTTACCTGATATGACCCAATATCCTTCATTTGTGTTCTAATACGAACTATTTTATTCGTTGTATCTACTAATTCCTTTATCGAAAATGACGAATTCTGTATACTCGAATTAAAGCCATCCACATACTTTTTTAATTGAGGTTTATCCGCAGATTTAAAAGTGGTATAACGACTAGAGTCGTTATTGTAATAAGACATATTAATTAACTTAACGAAGTCAACAATAGAAATACTCTTAGAGAACATGGTGTCATGAGCAAACATATTTTGCACCTCTTCCAACCTACTTAATGTTGTATTCTCAAATAATCGACTATTTTTTTTGTAGTAAACTAATACTTCAAAGGGGATTGAACCTCCGAAATTTTTCTCCATAAAACGAATATCCTTTCGAATAGGATCATTTACAGGCAAGTCGCCAGTAATATTTCCTGTAACCTTCATAAAAAATACCCCTGCCCCTGCCAATATGGTTAAAACGATCGTAACGATATAAATCGCAGGACGGTAATTAGTTGTAAGAGAAACCAATCGTTCCAACAAACCAACGGCGAGTTTTCTATCTAGGTGTTTTAAGTGGCGTTCGCGTGGATTTTTAGAAAAAGAAATAAAGATGGGAACTAAGCAAATAGATACTATGTAACAAAGCATAATATTGATGGAAGAAATAACACCAAACTCAAAGAATTTCTCAGAACTAGTAAATAAAAATGTCATAAAACCTATGGCTGTAGTAAGGTTCGTGAGCAACATAGCGGTACCAGTTTTTCGAATCATGCGGCTTAAAGCCTTTGCCTTATTGTTATGATTTCGAAATTCATAATGGAACTTATTATAAAGATAAATGCAATTAGGTATTCCGATAATAATCATTAAAGGAGGAATTAATCCCATCATTAATGATACGTTATACCCCATCAAACTAATGGTCCCCAATGCCCAAACTACCGTTACCATTACCACTATTATACTGATTATGGTTACCCGAACAGACCTGAAAAGGAAGTACATAAATAGGGCGGAAATCAACATGGATAAAAAGATGAAGGTGTACATTTCAGTTAATACACGCTTGCCTATTTGCACGCGCATGTGCGGTAAACCTGAAAAATGCACATCGCCAAAATAGGTGTGGTATGAGTTAGCTAATTCCTCAATTTTTATAACTACCCCTTGCTTTTTTTTATCGATTAGAAATTTTTCGTCGATATTTACGAGCATTAAGCTTACGTAAGTAGAATCATTATAAAGTAAATCAGCATATAGGGGATTGCTTCGAATTTCGTTTTTAAGCTCCTGAATACTTTTACCCCCATCTTTAGTGGTATCAAAATTATGATTGCGCCCAGTAAAAATAACTTCAGGTTTAAAGGACGACTTGCTTGTGTCTTTCTTTAATCTAACCAATTTCGCCTCGGAAATGACAGATGTGACACCATCCATTTTCAGGATTTTCTCTCCTAATTCTTGCCAAAGCAAAAACTTTTTCTCAGTATATAAATCCTTTGACTTAATAGCAATGACCATGGTAGCGCCATCTTCGCCAAATAAAGATTTGAATTTTAAGTAGGTTTGCTGTGTTTCAGTCTCTTTGGGAAGGAGAGTCCCATATTTGTTATCAATCTTAATCCCAATTGAGGCATGAAATCCAAAAAACACAGTCAAAAGAGTAATTATCCCTAAGATAATAAATCGATTTCTGAGTATAAGATTGGAGATAAAATTCCACATAAAACAACACGTTCAATGGCAAATATACTAATTTTACCGGTGACCTTAAAATTAATTACTGCTAAAGTCCATGGTTTCATTAAGCAAAATAGCGCTAAATGAAGCAGATGAAAGCACTTGTTATTATCATTTTTGGCTGAAAAAAAAGGGCTCAACCCATGTTCCAAAAAGTTAAATACTTATTTTTACCTTATGAAAGAACAAAATTATGCGGCAGCTTTTGAAGAGCTTCAGCAGATAGTTGGAGAAATGGAAATGGGTAACATTTCTATTGATGATTTAGCGATAAAAGTAAAGCGGGCGGCTGAACTAATACACCTTTGTAAATCTAAATTGAAAGCAACTGAATTAGATGTGCAGAAAATTCTAGATGAATTAGATGAAACAGCAGATAATAACTGAGTCATTTTTTTACCTTTGTATCACAACCTTAACGTAAATGTCAGACAACAGATATCAATCCCGGGGAGTTTCAGCGGGAAAAGAAGATGTGCATAATGCCATAAAAAACATTGATAAAGGGTTGTTTCCAAAAGCCTTCTGCAAGATTGTGCCCGATTATCTAGGCGGAGACGATGACTATTGTCTTATCATGCACGCCGATGGCGCTGGAACAAAATCTTCTTTGGCCTATACCTATTGGAAATCAACCGGTGATATTTCCGTGTGGAAAGGGATTGCCCAAGATGCTTTAATCATGAATATTGATGATTTACTTTGTGTTGGCGCTACTGGTCCGATCATCGTTTCTTCTACTATTGGTAGAAATAAGCACCTGATTCCCGGCGAAGTATTATCGGAAATTATTAATGGAACAGAGGCCCTGCTGGAAGAATTAAGGAGTTTCGGCTTAAATATTTATGCGACAGGAGGAGAAACGGCAGATGTCGGCGATCTTGTAAGAACCATTATTGTTGATTCTACAGTGGTCTGCAGAATGAAAAGATCCGATGTTATTTCAAATGGAAACATACAAGCTGGAGATGTGATAGTAGGTCTTGCATCATTTGGACAAGCTACCTACGAGCATGGTTATAACGGTGGTATGGGAAGTAATGGATTAACAAGTGCGCGACATGATGTTTTTCATCATGAATTAGCTACTTTATTTCCTGAAAGCTATGACGCATCTATTCCTGAAGAATTCGTTTATAGTGGAGAGCTTAAACTCACCGATTCGATTGAGGGAAGCCCCCTAAATGCAGGACAACTAGTTCTTTCTCCGACGCGAACTTATGCGCCTGTTATTATCGAAATGCTTGCTAAATTCAGAAAAGATATTCACGGCATGGTGCATTGCTCCGGTGGTGCGCAAACAAAAGTATTGCACTTTATAACGGATTTACACATTGTTAAAGACAACTTATTTGATACCCCCCTGCTTTTTAAATTGATTCAATCACAGTCTCAAACACCATGGCAAGAAATGTATAAAGTATTTAATATGGGGCATCGGATGGAATTATATGTGCCCAAAGAAATTGCCAATGAGCTAATTAAAATCTCAAATCACTTCGGAATAGATGCAAAAATTATCGGACGTGTTGAGTCAAATATAGGGGCGAAAGTGACCATCAAATCAAGCTATGGAGAATTTGTTTACGATTAAGCCATTTTTTTTCGTCTAAAATTCTGAAAAAACAAAAGGATTTCTTACTTTTGCCGTCCGTTAATGCATAGGTGGGATGGGTGAGTGGCTGAAACCAACAGTTTGCTAAACTGTCGTACGGGTAACTGTACCGCGAGTTCGAATCTCGCTCCCACCGCGAAGATTGATTATGGTGAGACGCGAAGGGAGATTTGAACTCGTTCGACCCGGAGCGAAGCGCAGAGCACTGAAGCAAAGCTGAAGTAATCTCGCTCCCACCGCGAAGATTGATTATGGTGAGACGAGTTTGATAACGATCAAACTGATAGCAATAACAAAAGGTCAATAAGTTCGGGGCGTAGCGTAGTCCGGTCATCGCGCCTGGTTTGGGACCAGGAGGTCGCAGGTTCGAATCCTGCCGCCCCGACAACTTGGGGATGAGCAATCATCCCCTTTTTTATTAATAAGATTTAGGTCCGCTAGCTCTCCCGAAGGTTCGGGAGGATAGAGCAAACCGAAAATTGAAATGTATATTAGGGTCCGCTAGCTCAGCTGGATAGAGCAACGCCCTTCTAAGGCGAAGGTCTCAGGTTCGAATCCTGAGCGGATCACAAAAGGTGTCCACTTCATGAAATGAAGCGGGCTTTTTCGTTTTTTAGTGTCGGGAACTTGTTTCCGTAAACAATAAAAATGGAAAACACCGAGCTATGCAAGGCATAGTGGGCGCTATGCTTGGAATGAGCCTTTTTTTTTTAGGTTCTGTAATCCTGAGCGGATCACAAAAGGAGTCCACTTCATGAAATGAAGCGGACGCTATGCCAGAAATAGATCCTTAGTTACTGATTCTTCTCCAAAATGTAGCTTAGAATTTTTTCAATTAAGTGCACTCGATCTTTCCCTATTACATTATGCTTGTGCATCGGATAAGGAAAGAAATCCATCTGTTTTCCTGCCTCAACAAATTTTTGAACCAAGGCATAATTATGCTGCATGACAACAACATCATCAACTGTTCCATGAATCAATAATAAATTTCCTGTTAGCTTATCGGCATAATTTAGCAAAGAAGCTTTTTCATACCCTTCTTTGTTTTGTTCGGGACGATCCATGTACCGTTCGCCATACATGATTTCATAATATTTCCAGTCCGTTACTGGGCCTCCAGCCACTCCAACCTTAAATACTCCTGGTTGACGCAGCATCAGCGAGGTGGTCATGAAACCGCCAAAAGACCATCCGTGCACTGCTAACCTAGTGGAATCTACATAGGGTAAGGAACGTAAAAAACGAACTCCCAACAACTGATCTTCCATTTCCAAATCGCCCAAGTGGCGGTGAATTTTTGACTCAAAATCAAAACCTCGTTCACCAGAACCGTGATTATCAAGCGTGTAAATAATATATCCTTGATTCGCCATCCAATGCATCCAAAGATTGGCCCCAAAAAGCCAGGTATTGGTAACCATTTGCGCATGAGGCCCTCCATAAACATAAACCATTACTGGGTATTTTTTAGACGCATCAAAATTGCTTGGTTTTATCATTCGATAATACAAATCAGACCCATCATTAGCTTTAATTGTTCCAGTTTCTGTTTGACCAATAAGGTAATCATCTAATTTTTCTTTTGAGGTAATGAGGGGTTTTGCCATTTTCCCGTTATTGGTCCATAGCATCGCTTTGTGAGGAACAGTTCCACTAGAAAAAGCATCGTAATAGTAAATACCATCTGAAGACAAAGAAAAAGCATGTGTCCCTTCTTCGCGGGTTTCTAAAACCGAATTTCCTTCAAAATCAACAGAATAAACTAAGGTATTCATGGGATTCGGTCCGGTGGCAGAATAATACATCGTCTTGCCATCTTTGCTCGTTGTCAATATGTCCTTTACCACAAACGTGTGATTGGTCAGTTGCTTCAGCAGCTTACCGTTGATGTCATAATAATATAAATTATTGAATCCGTTTTTTTCCGATATCCAAACAAAATTAGTTGAAGTTTTCGTTGGAAAATAAGCTGCATGCTCAGGCTCTACCCAACGATCATTGGTTTCCTCCAAAATCGTTTTAATAAACTTTCCTGATTTTGCATCATAAAGATTTAGCCACAGGTGATTTTGATCTCTATTTACCTCAGCAACAATAATATATTGGTCGTCTGGAGTAAACGTGAGATTCGTAAAGTAGTCATCTTTATCCCCTCTTGGACTGATATAAACTGTCTTATTTTTTTTCACCTGATAAATTCCAATCCTAGGCTCCTCCGATTTTTGTCCGGCCATTGGATACTTGATTTCCATTAATTCCCCTGGTGTTTGCGTAATATCAAGCAAAGGATAAGCATGCACATTGGTTTCATTTTTTTGATAAAATGCAAGTCTGTTTCCTGATTTACTCCAAAAAATCCCATTTGAAATCCCAAATTCATTGCGAGCAATCGACTGGCCGGAGACAATATTTTTATCCGTGTTTTTCGTAATTGACACTTTTTTACCATCTGCTTTAAGCAAGTATAAATTATTACCCAAAGTATAGGATAGTTGATTGCTAGCAGCATGAAAGGATTGGTTTTCGGCTCCATCTTCTACTTTTTGAATTTTTTTTCCCGTTTTAGAGCTAAGGTCAAAGGAATAAACTTTTGATCCATCATTCAAGCATATTTCATGATCGTTGAGCCAAGACATTCCGAAAAAATTTGCGAAATCTGTTGTTAAAACAGTATTTATATCGGCAATTTTTATCAATTCCTGATCTTTATCAGACGACACTTCGGACTTAAATAAGATTGTCCAATCTTTGCTGCAATACGAATAACTTGATCCTTCAGGTATCCACTGAAAATTCGCAATGCGGTCAGGGCCAAATTTACGACCTTGCTGTAAGACCGCGTCAGACAAAGAAATCTCTTTTTTTTGAGCGGTAACACTCGTTGAAAGAAGTAAAAAGAAGAAAAGTTTTTTCATGTTGTTATATTTTAAGGTAGTAATTACTATTTATGGTTTCTAAAGCGCTTTTTTTTCTTTTGAATCGATGATTATGGTAATTGGACCATCATTGCATAGCGATATTTGCATGTCGGCGCCAAATTCCCCAGTTTCAATCCTTCCTTTATATTGCTGCTGAAGGCAAGTCAAAAAATCGTGGTACAAAGGCAAAGCAATTTCCGGATTCGCTGCATCAATAAAGCTAGGCCGATTTCCTTTCTTGGTTTGAGCATATAAAGTGAATTGACTAATCACCAGTAAGTCGCCCTTAACATCATGGACAGACAAATTCATTTTTCCATCCCCATCGCTAAAAATGCGTAAAGCCACTATTTTTTTAATGAGGTACTGAATATCATCTAGATTATCTTCCGAATGAATGCCTAAAAAAATGACAAGGCCATTTTCGATATGGCTGTAGATTTCCTTATTAATTTTAACAGACGCACTACTTACTCGTTGTATGACTATCTTCATGATTTCTATGCATAACGATAAGGAGAATTGCCATCTTCCTCCATTAATTGTAAATAACTATGATAACGAGACGCTGCAATCTGGTCCTCTTCTAATGCTAGTTTAACCGCACAGTAGGGCTCGTTTAAATGCATACAATTATGAAAACGACATTGCCCCAATAAGTCCCTTATTTCAGGAAAATAATGTGAGATATGCTCCTTTTCGATATTAATTAGGCCAAAAGCGCGTATGCCTGGGGTGTCGATGATATAGCCTCCGCTCGCTAATTTATGCATTTCAGCAAAGGTAGTAGTATGTTTGCCTTGTTCATGAGCTTGTGAAATTTCGCCAATTCTAAGGTTTAGCGTAGCATCTAGTGCATTCACTAACGATGATTTTCCAACACCAGAATTACCAGAAATCATCACGTTTTTTCCATCGATTTCATTCAAAAGAAAATTTGTGGTCAATTTATCTATTGTACTTATCGCTGCTACACCATAACCTATGGTACCATAAATATTTTTTAAAACAGCTAGAAGCCCCAACTCTTCCTCTCCATATAGGTCAGTTTTATTAAATAAAATTGTTGTCGGAATTCTAAACGACTCAGCAGAAACTAAAAAACGATCTATAAAGGCGATTTGTGTGACCGGTGATTTTAGAGTAACTACTAAATAAGCATGATCAATATTTGCAGCTAAAATTTGCATTTGCTTGCTAAGATTGGTTGACTTTCGCACAAGGTAGTTTTTACGAGGGACGATGTTATCAATCAAGCGAATTCCCTCTGAATCTACATCGGGTAGCAGGAACACTTTATCCCCCGCAGCGATAGGATTAGTGGTTGAAAGCCCTTCTAAACGTAATTTTCCACGAATTCGCGCTTGAACAATTTGTCCTGCAGATAACTCAAGGGTATACCATTTTCCTGTCGACTTCAATACCAAACCCTGCTCCATAATACAAAGTTAAAAGAATGTTCTTATTGCTTCAAGAAAACAATAATTGATTTCAATATGCGATTTATTGTATTTTCGCAAATCAAATTCAAGCATGAAAACCTACGGACTAATCGGAAAATCTTTATCGCACTCGTTTTCATCTAAATTTTTTAGCACCATGTTCGAAAACGAAGCTATTGAGGCAAGGTACAAAAATTTTGAACTAGCATCCATTCAAGAGATTTTAACTGTCTTTGCTCAGGCTCCTTCCGGTCTTAATGTTACAATTCCATACAAAGAAAGCGTCCTTCCGTATTTAGATGAACTTGATCCACTTGCGAGAACAATTGGTGCTGTAAATACCATCGTTTTTGATGGAAACCATAAAATTGGATACAACACAGACGTGTTTGGATTTCAGCAATCCATCAAGCCCTTTTTAACGAACCAGCATGAACGCGCAATCATATTCGGGACCGGTGGTGCAGCAAAAGCTGTGGCATTTGTCTTACAAGAAATTGGTATTGACGTGCTTTTTGTTAGTCGAAAAGCGAGTGGCATCCCTAAACACTTTGATTACTCAGCGGTAAATTCTCACATGATCAACGCTTGCAAATTAATCATTAACTGCACACCGGTCGGAACACACCCACACCTCGATGAGTGTCTTGATCTTCCCTATGAATCAATGGGAAACGATCACCTTGCCATCGATTTAATTTACAATCCTATTGAAACACTATTTCTAAAAAAAGCTAAAGCACAAGGTGCTAGTATAATGAATGGGGAGAGCATGTTAAAAACGCAGGCAATGAAAAGTTGGGCGCTTTGGAATCCCTAATTAGATATGCATGGCGCGGTTATCCGTAGCAGCCATTGCCGCTTCCTTCATCCCTTCAGAATAGGTAGGATGAGGGTGACAAATCCTAACAATATCCTCAGCAGATGCTCGGTATTCCATTGCGACAACTGCTTCCATAATTAAATCAGCTGCTCGAGGGGCAATCATATGAACACCCAATACCTCATCGGTTTTTTTATCCGCAATAATCTTAATAAAGCCAGCAGTATCCATGCTTGCGCGAGCCCTGCCTAGAGCTTTAATGGGGAAACTTCCTACTTTATATTCGATACCCATGGCTTTTATTTCCTCCTCTGTTTTTCCAACAGCAGCAATTTCTGGCCATGTGTAAACAACCCCTGGAATTAAATTATAATTAATATGAGGTTTTTGACCCGCTATTAACTCTGCCACAAATACTCCCTCTTCTTCTGCTTTATGAGCCAACATCGCGCCTCGAACAACATCTCCGATAGCATAAATAGTAGGCACTGCAGTTTGAAGGTGCTCATTCACTTCCACTTGCCCACGCTCATTCGCTGAAATACCAGCGTTTTTAAGCTGCAAGCCTTCCGTATATGCTTTTCGACCAACGGCAACTAGACAATAGTCCGCTTCGAAATTAATCGACTCCCCTTTTTTATTTAAGGCGGTCAAAACCACTTTTTTTCCCATATTGACAACCGATTCTACTCGGTGTTCCATGTGAAATTTAAATCCTTCTTTTTTAAGAATTTTACCAAATTCTTTCCCAATCGATGCGTCCATTGTTGGTAACAGGGTCGGTGCAAATTCAATTACATCAATTTCACTCCCAAGTCTGCTAAACACAGAGCCTAATTCCAAACCAATAACACCCGCTCCAATCACGAGCATTTTCTTGGGGATTTCAGTCATATTAAGTGCCTCAGTAGAGGTGATAATTCGTTTTTTATCTGGCTCCATTCCCGGAAAGAAATTGGGCTTTGAACCAGTTGCAATCACAATATTTTTAGCCGTCAGCGTTGTTTTTGAGCCGTCTTCAGCAAGAACAGAAACCGTTTGTTTATCAACAAAAGATCCCATTCCATAATAGACGGAGATTTTATTTTTATCCATTAGAAACTTAACCCCGGCGCATGTTTGACTTACCACTTCGTTTTTTCGATTTATCATTTGGCTTAAATTTGCCTGTAGACCCTTTAGATCAATGCCATGTTCTTGAAAGTTGTGTTTGGCATTAAAAAAATGTTCGGAAGAATCCAATAATGCCTTAGAAGGAATACATCCCACATTTAAGCAGGTGCCCCCTAATGTTGCATATTTTTCAATAATCGCTGTTTTTAATCCAAGTTGGGCGCAACGAATGGCAGAAACGTATCCACCAGGTCCAGAACCAATAATAATTACGTCGTAAGAACTCATCTTTGTATCTTTATGGTCTGACAAAGGTAAGATTTGAAAAGTATAATGAAAGAAAAAATAACAATTATTGGAGGTGGATGGTTGGGGGTTCAACTTGCTGAAGCCTTATATGCAGATGGGTATGCAATAGCGATATCATCTAGAGACCCTAAAAAACGCTTGTTTTTCGAAAATAATAAGTGGAAATCAGTAAGCATTACATTTTCTGATACTTCCGTTAATATCAATCCATTAGTAGAAACCGATGTTTTAATTATTGGTTTACCCCCCACAGGTTTTACGAATTATCCATTGATAATTTCGTCCCTACTATCCAACTTTTCTGTTACTACTCGTGTTATATTTTTAAGTTCGACTGGCGTTTATGCCAATACCACCGGCAGGGTCTCTGAGGAAAGTGTACTCATAGAAGGGCATCCTTTAACACTTGCGGAGAACATTATTTTACACACTTCAAATTGGTGTATCCTTAGACTCGGAGGTTTAATTGGTCCGAAAAGACATCCCATTCACAGCCTCATTAAAAAATCACCCCCTCTAAACGATGGTAATTCACCTGTAAATTTGGTGCATAGCCATGATGTCATACAAGCCATAAAAATGATTGTTAATCAAAAAGTGAATGAAAAAATATTTGCCATTTGTAACCCTGAGCACCCAAGCAGGCATGATTATTATGGTTTAGCAGCGCGGTATTTTTATGATAAAGATCTTGCTTTCGAAAAGGGTAATCCAGGAAAATGTGTTGATGGCTCAGCGATCGAAAATTGGGGTGCTTATAAATACACTTCTTCGATATATAACTTTGATGGATGCAAATAATATTTAAAAGCAAACATTTGGACTAACTTTACGTCTACTAAGCCTATGAAATACATTATCATTTGTCTTTTTGTGTTGTTTTCGAAACTAAGTTTTGCTTCCCATATCATTGGTGGTGATATTTATTACAATTACCTTGGGAATAACCAATATAGATTTTTTATAACCCTTTATAGAGATTGCAATTCAACAGGTGCAGAATATGATAATCCGTTAAAATTGGCGATTTATTTAGGGGGGAACTTATATCAAAACATTGATGTTCCCTTTCCGGGTAGCACAGTACTACCTGTAATTTTCAATAATCCCTGCGCAACACCCCCAACAAATATTTGCGTTGAAAGAGCTATCTACACGGTCGTTGTTACCCTACCTCCATCTCCAAATGGTTATACGATAGCCTACCAGCGTTGCTGCCGCGGACCAAATGTCACCAACCTTAATAATCCCGATGACACGGGCATAACCTTAAGCACAACCATACCCGGCTCAGGTTCCAATTATTATCAAAACAGCAGTCCACGGTTTGTAAACTACCCTCCTATATTACTTTGCAACAATGATAACTTGGTCTTTAATCATGTTGCAACAGATCCCGATGGAGATCAATTAGTGTATTCACTGGTTACCCCAAACGCTGGCGCAAACTCCATAAATCCTCTCCCTGCACAAACCCCACCGCCACCTTATCCGCCAGTCAATTGGGCCGGAGGGTATAGCGCTGCTACTCCATTAGGCCCTGGTTCTTCTGTTTCGATTGATCCCGTAAGTGGTATATTAAATGTCAATCCAAACATGATCGGCTTATTTGTAGTAGGTGTGCGCGTTCAGGAAGTCAGAAATGGTGTTATTATCGGTCAAACTGTACGTGACTTTTTATTCCGGGTATTTAACTGCAATATTACCATGCAAGCGATCTTACCCACACAAGAACAACTGCCGACCTTTATTTCATACTGCCAAGGTTTAACCGTACAATTTGATAATAATTCTTATGGTGGTTCGAGCTACGCTTGGGATTTTGGGGTTGCTGGAACAAATGCCGATATCAGCTCTTTATTTGAGCCAAATTACACCTATCCTGGCCCAGGCACCTATCAAGCACAACTAATTGTTAACCCGGGAATGCCTTGCACAGATACCGCATATATTTCGATCATCGTAAACAATCCTTTTTCGGTCGGATGGTCAGCAGAAGACTCCTTATGCATTAACGGGAATGAATTTAACTTTGTTGGTCAATCTAGTTCCCCTTCTATAGGTACTTATTCATGGACCTTTGATGCGAGTGCATCACAAAGCAGTGCATCAGGCTTGGCAGGGCCAACAATTGTATACTCCACACCGGGATACCACACGATTGTCATTTCTGGTGATAATGGTCAATGTCAAACTAGTTTTACCGACTCTGTTTATATTTTTGGGCAGGCAACATCAAGTATCAGCGTTCCTCCTAATATTGAATGCCTTGGCCTGACCATCGCCTTTGGAAATACCTCCACCAATAGTTTTCAATACCAATGGGATTTTGGGGTTGGCGGAATAAACACAGACATAAGCAGTGTCTTTTCACCCTCGTATTCCTATACTACGTCTGGAACCTATACCGTTCAATTAATTGCAAGCTCAGGTTTGAATTGTTCGGATACGAGTGATGTTCAAATCACCGTTAATGAACCTTTATTATTAAGTTTTACCCATTCAGATTCTCTCTGTATCAATGGTGGGTTGTATGATTTCGACGGAACCGTTAGCGGCCCACCAAATGCCATTTACTGGTATGATTTTGGATCCAATGCAGTTCCTTCTTTTGCGAATAGTTCAGACGTAAATGATGTGTCCTATTTAAGTGCTGGAGTTCAACCGGTAACGCTTTATGGTAGTTTTGACAATTGCATTGATTCTGTTCAACAACAAGTTTATGTTTACTTTGAGCCGAGTATTAACTTTGTTTTCTTAAATAGTTTACAATGTGCTCCATCAATTGCGAGCTTTGTCAATACGAGTGTAGTTGACGGTAATGCAAGCTATTCTTGGGATTTTGGAGATGGAGGAACCTCTACAGCTTTAAATCCGAGCCATGTCTATTATCAGGTTGGAAACTATAGTGTTGGCTTAACCTTAATTACCTTGGAGGGTTGTATCGATACCTTATATATGCTACAACAGGATATTGTAACCGTGCACCCATCTCCTATTGCAGGATTTAGCGTTAATCCCACCGAAGTGGATGTGTGTGATAACACCGTTAATTTTACAGATGAATCGAGTGGGGCTTCCAATTACCTTTACTACTTCGATCACAATGGCTTTATGTCTAATCAAGCCAGTTTTTCACATGATTATATTGTTGCCGGAACAGATAACCCCGTTCAAATCGTATCTAATGTTTTTGGGTGTAAAGATTCGGCCATTTGTACTGTAAAGGTTAGCCCTTTTACCCTTTACATTCCCAATACTTTTATCCCAGATGAAGATGGAAAAAATGATGTGTTCAAACCCGTGACCGATTTTGAAATTATCGATTGGGAGTTTTGTGTGTATAATCGTTGGGGGCAGCTCGTTTTTATTACCGACAACAAAGATTTGGGATGGGACGGTAAATACCGAGGGGCAATTAGTCCTGATGGTGTGTATGCTTACGTATTAAAATACAAACCTTGTAACATTCCCAGCGCGTGGCAAATCATAACAGGATCTGTCAACCTTCTCAAGTAATTATCACTTTCGCAGCACAAAATTTTGCCCTAAATAAACCTTCCGTACTTGTTCGTCAGCGGCAAGTTCTTCTGCTGTTCCTGATTTCAATATTTTCCCTTCAAAAAGCAAATAGGCTCGATCAGTAATTGACAAGGTTTCCTGAACATTATGATCCGTAATTAAAACGCCGATATTCCGGTTTCTTAATTCGGAAATTATACTTTGAATATCTTCAACCGCAATAGGATCTACCCCGGCGAAAGGTTCATCAAGGAGAATAAATTTGGGGTCAGTGGCTAGTGCACGAGCAATTTCTGTTCTTCTTTTTTCCCCTCCAGATAATCGGTCACCGAGGTTTTTTCGAATAGCTACAAGACCAAACTCCTCTAATAATTTTTCTAATTTTTGTTTCCTTTGGCTTGAGCTTAGCGGAGTCATTTCGAGAATGGCCATAATGTTATCTTCTACGCTTAACTTTCTAAACACCGAAACCTCTTGTGGAAGATAACCAATTCCGAGTTGGGCCCTTTTATACATTGGTAATTTTGTGATTTCAAGTTCATCAAGAAAAACGTGTCCTTGATCAGGTCTAACTAATCCAACAATCATGTAGAAAGAAGTTGTTTTTCCAGCGCCATTTGGACCTAACAAACCAACAATTTCACCTTGTTTTACTTCAACAGAGACCCCGTCTACAACTGAGCGACCTCTATATGATTTCTTAATACTTGTTGTAAATAATTTCACCCTGCTAAAGTACTAAAAATTGAAGGAAAAACGAGCTCGGACACCCAATGGACTTATTCCGGGTGTGTTGTGTGTTAAACGCCAAACTAAATCAACACGGCCTACTTTAAAAATATTTTCAATACCTATCGATAGTTCGGAATAAGGAATATTACCAAATTTCTTTACAAAAGAAGGCATTAGCATGACTTGATTGTGACGCTCACTTACGGCACCGTACATTATACGACCTGTTGTAACTAATCGCAACTTTAACTTACTGACAAGAGGTATCCGATCAAAAAATAAGCCCTCCCAATGGTTTTCAATAAAGCCCGAAACATAGCGGTCAGAAACAAACTCTACAAAATTTAATTTATTAAATGTGGATGTTAGCAGCCACAAAGACTGATTGCCTTCATGTACTTTCAAGAATGGATAAGCCGTTCTTCCAAAAATATATCCGGCTGTCGCCCCATACCTCATCCTGCCAAATACACCAACCTGTGTATTATGTTCGAGTTGAAATTCAAATTTCTGATAATTATATTGGCTTCCGAGAACGCCTTTAAGTCCAAAAATGGCCTGAACAGAAAGAATTGGAAAACTGGAGGTTACACTTGTTCTGTCAAAAGCACCGCTAATAAATTCTTCGTCTTTCGTCCAACGAAATCTTGCCGTAATTTCTGCCGTTCTAATTTGGCTTATGGTATCAATAATTTGTGAACTGGGATTATAGTATAAATAACTAGTTACTCCTAATGGATTAAATTGTTTCCACTCCATCCCAGTAAAAAAGACAATGTCTTTTTTAACATCCTTTTCAACGTTAAGGCCCACCCTTTTCACGAAGGTTAATTTGTCAAATGGAGCAGTACTAAAAACGGTTGCAAAAGTAGAACCTAATGCAACGGCAGTTGGTGATTGACCGATTTGTTCAATATTAAAATTGTAGTAAGCAATTAACAAAGCACGTTTTTTTGGGCTAAGATTATAACGTAATAAGGCGCTATACTTCCAACGTTGGTCAAGAAATCCATACCCCAATGTTCCCCCTAATTCAATGCGCTTTGAAAAATCATTCGATGTTCTAAGTCCCAATGAAACGCGGTAATTCTCAACAGGATTAGAACTAATCAATGAAAACACACTCCCTAACTCAATTTTCCCCAAAGGAAAATAACCCGTTGAAGCAAAATAGGTGAGTTTTTTTAATTTAACGAATAAAGGAGCGTGATTTAAAGAGTCGATCATTTGACCAATACCATGCTCATTTAGGTTAAGTGCAGAATGCCTTAATTCGCGCCATTCTTCTTTTGTTTTATTGGTGGCCCCATCAAGTATTTCGACGGTATTGTCAGATTTATAAAAATCCGGTGGCCGCTTAGAATTAACAACAAAGTTTTTACGGGAACTAGATCTACGGCCATATAAACCGATTAATTTAGTATCTTGAGTTAAGCGCACATCTGCAATTAATTTTTCATTTGTTAGCATCCACACCTCCTTTTCAATTTGAGTAAAATCTTGCTCAAAATAAAAATCCTGTATGTAATTCAAATTGGCGAGCCCAGCGATAGTAGCTTTAATTTGTTTGACCGCATAGGTGGTGTCATGAATCCACATTTCACCCTCAAAAACTAAATCTCCTTTACGCTTTGGAATAAAGCGTAACTTATAACACCAATTCGTTCCAATATAGCTTGAGTCTTCTAAAAAATACTTGTAATATGAGCGCGAATAATTAGCTATTGGGCTAATAAAAGATTTGCCGAATAAATCAATAATATTATCAAATACATTTATTTCTAAATACATATCTCCAAGAAATTGTGATATTTTTAGATTTTCTATCCCTGTTACCCTCGATGCTTTTACAACTTCCTTTTTATTTTTCGGGTTATTAGAGAAATAAAAATCGGAGACGGATTCACTTAATACGAGAGGTAGAAATGTTTTTCCATCAACAGAAGTATCCATATAATTCAACACGAAATCAAGTTTCTTAACTACTCCAATCTGATTAAATTTATCCCCAAGATTATTCCCGTCTAACTGAATTTTATTATAAACCTCATATTCGTATGCATCAAGCTTTTCCTTGTTGTTCACTTTTTTGTTTGCGATCACTTTTTTATGAAGCCTTGTTGACGGCAACTCATCTGGTGGACGAACCGTAATCTCGTCGAAATTTGATGTTTTAAGGGCTAATTTCACATTTAAAACCTGAGCTTGATCGATCTTAATTTTGAATCGCACAGTTGCATAACCAGGAAAAGAAAATTGTAACGAATCTGTGGCATAATAAGTCTCCAAGGTAAATTTGCCAAGTGAATCACTCAACACCGCTATTTTAGAATTGAAAAATTGAATTTTTACATTTGCGATTCCTTCTTTGCTCGCCTCATCGACTACTTTGCCAGAAACAATTGTTTTTTGGGCCATAAAAAAGGCGGGGATGAAGCATAGTAAGAAAAATAAGCTTCTCATTCTTGAATCGTCTGTGCCGCTTTCTTGGCAAGTCTCTCAGCTCTTTTAGAAACCAATATTCCTATTTCATAAAGCACCACAATCGGAATCGAAACGATAATTTGAGAAGCGATATCTGGAGGTGTTATGATCGCAGCTAATATTAAAATTACTACTATGGCGTGCTTTCGGTATTTAACTAAAAAAGCAACATCAATCAAACCAATTTTTGTTAGTAGATAACTAATGATGGGTAGCAAGAAAAATAAGCCCGAATAAAAAATAGTAGATAGAATTGTGCTCATGTACGAACCTATGGTAAAATTATTCTCAATTTGATCGCTAATTTGATACGACCCAAAAAACTGAATGCTTAATGGGGCGACAATAAAATAACCAAATAAAATTCCCGAGAAAAATAATAGGCTGACATAAAAGACAAGACCTTTTGCCATCTTTTTCTCCTTGAATTTAAGTCCCGGTTTTACAAAAGACCATATTTGATAAAAGACATAGGGAAACGATACGACTAATCCACCCAAAAAACTCATCATTAAAGCATAGGTGAATTGACCCGAAACTGTCATGCTTTGCATTTTAACCGGTATCTCTTCAATACAAACACCCAAGTATTCGCAAAATAAGCGAAAGGTAATGAAGTCTTTCTCCTTCATTGATAAAAAAACATTCACCATTATTTCCTCTTGGAAATACCAAATAATAAGGGCGAAAAATAAAATGGCTATTGCACTTCGAACCAAAATCCAACGAAGTTCCTCCAAGTGCTGTAAAAAAGACATGTTTTTGGAATCCGACATGTGGTAAAATTACCATAAATATCAATATTTACATCCGGTTTTTCATATTTGACGCGTTAACACCCATGATTAGTCCGATGTGTGTGAGCATTTATTTTTTATGGGAAATGACAAAGTTTTATTTAATTGTAAAACTAATTTATCTTTGTTATGAGATAATCAATCGCTTGCAGCCAAGCTAAATTTGGCTTATATAACTACAAATACCCTATTGAGGTATTAAAAAATTGGCTTAAATGAAAATAATTGGTAGGCTCTTAAAAAAATCAACTGAACTAAGCTTCAAACGAATTAATCGAAGGCATGTCGATTACAAAAACCAACTTCTAGTATTAAGAAAATTACTAAATACTGCCAAGCATACGCAATTTGGCTTTTATCACAGCTTTACCAATCTTTTGCAAAAATCTGATCTCGTTAGCCAATACCAATCTATTGTTCCTATAAATGATTACGAAGAGTTTTATGATAAATGGCTAAACAAAACAATCGCTGGACAGAAGGATTGTACATGGAAAGGGAAAATTAAATATTATGCATTATCGTCAGGAACTACAGGCTCTCCTAGTAAACGAATTCCAGTTTCTGCTCAAATGATCCGTTCATTTCAAAAGACTAGCTTGATGCAGTTTTCGATCTTACACGAGTTGGATTTAGAAAATGCCTTTTACGAAGGTAGTATTTTGGCCTTAGGAGGGTCTACAAAATTAATAAAAGTAGATAAGCATATTGAAGGCGATTTAAGTGGTATTTTAAAGAAGCATGTTTCTTTATTAGCAAAGCCATTAACAAAGCCTGGAGATAAAATTTCGGCCATAAAAGATTGGGATGAGAAACTAAACACCATCGTTGCAAAAGCGGATAAATGGAATATTACTCTAATTGCTGGTATTCCTAGCTGGTGTTTAATGCTGATGGAACGTATTATTAACCATTACGAGGTCGATAATATCCACGACATTTGGCCTAATTTACAAGTATATGTTCATGGTGGTGTCTTCATGGGGCCATACGAGGAGCGATTTAAGAAAGTATGCGGAAAAAAGGTTTTTTTATTGGATACTTATTTAGCTAGTGAGGGGTATTTTGCCTATCAAGTAGATCCAATTAAAAAAAGCATGAAATTGCTTGTAAACGACAACATCTTTTTCGAATTCATCCCCTTCAATTCCGATTATTTTACGGAAACAGGCTCATTAATTTCCAAGCACATTGCGTATACGATTAGTGAGGTAAAACCGGGGATTGATTACGCCTTGGTTATTAGTACAAATGCCGGCCTTTGGCGTTATTTAATCGGAGATTTAGTTCGTTTTATTAATGTAGAAGAACGAGAAATAATTATTTCAGGGCGAATTAAGCAGTTCTTAAGCATTTGCGGGGAACATTTATCGCTTGACAATATCCATACAGCCTTACTAAATATAGGACAGAGCGGAATAATAATTGAACCTGAATTTACAATTTCCGCAGATTTAACCGCTCAGGCACATCATTGGTATTTAGAGTCTAGTCAAGCACAACTTGATAAAAATAAACTCGTGGCGATCCTTGATGAAGAACTGAGTAAAATAAATGATGATTATAAGTCTGCACGAAAATACACTTTAGGCCCTCCCCAAATTACCATTATCCCAATCGGGACAATTTATCATTACATGAGTACTTTAGGAAAGATTGGTGCACAGAATAAAATGCCGCGTGTTCTCTCTGAAGATCAAAACAACCGTTGGGAAGCCTATTTAAAAGAACTCTAAACTTTTACAGCTTTTTTCCGCTAAACATGGAACGCTTGGTTAATGTGAATCCAAAAGAAAATTCCAAGGAGCTCCGATAAGCGCGTGCAATCCTGCCGAGTTCCTGATCATAAGAAACACCAAATCTCCAAGTGCCAAAATCTATGAAACAAGCAGGAATTGCTGCCCCAGTGGATCGAAAATAAGAACCTACGCTGATATTTTTATCATTAATTAGATTCGTGACACGAGATGATCCTTTAAATCGTAATTTATAAAAAGCACCGTATACGCCCTCATAATGTTTCCCTTGAAAAAATTGGCCGACTTTTAACTCCAAGCCCGACCTGGAATTAAACCCAATTGTTGTGGTGGCATAAATGCCATATTTAGCATTTAAACGATCTAATGTTAGCGCATTGTAACGAAGTTTAGGTTGGTTAAGATGCTGGATAAAAAATCCACTATTTAAAATAAAGTCTTTCCCACCCATACTAGAATTACTCTTTTTGTTGTAGGTGTAATTTGCGCCTAGTCCTGCATCCACATAACTAAAAGATGCTAATTGATTCGGTTCGTCGACTGGAATTGATGGATCGAATGTAATTCCATTCCACTGAGAATAAAACGAAAGGTTTGAAAAATCTGCGTTTCGATTATTAAATGAGGTTTGAAGTCCCGCGGCTAAACGATGTCCTTTGGCTAAAGGTAAATTCCCACTAATTGAAATCCCCCCTGATGTCATTCCGAATTTTGAATCACCGCCAACATCATTTAAAAAAAACACCCCTAGACCAACAAATCCATTATTGTTTCGTGCTGATTTTCCAAAAGTAAGTTCAGCCGATGCCATAGTGGTCATAAACTGTGTTCCCGCACCAATCCACTGATTTCTATTTTGAATACTGAAACGTTCAAAACCTTCAAAGTCACCAACAGCGGCTGGATTTAGCACCATTAAGGATTTATCAAATTGCGAAAAATGATAGTCTTGGGCCGTAAAGAACCCACTTATAGCAAGCATAAAGGATAGTAAATTTAACTTACGCATCCTAGCGAATTAAGGTAATATTCCCGGAAAGCGTTTCTTTTTTACCATCAAGGTAAAGTACATCCATGCTGTAGGCATAAACGCCTGAGTTACAATTCGCTCCTTTATTAGTGCCATCCCAAACGAAATTTGGTGTACTAGACTGGAACATATTATTTCCCCAACGATCGTAGATATTGAAGGTAAATGAAGAAATGTCATACCCCACAATAATCGAATAACCATTATTGGCCACATTTCCGATATTATTAGGTGAAAATGCCGTAGGGATATGAACTCCTGTAGCGCATTCTGGAGAACTGTCATCTGGATCGCATGGATCTAATGGGTCGGAACCATTGGTAACTTCTTGTCCGTCACTGTAACCATCACCATCGGTGTCTGGGTTTGTAGGATCAGTTCCTAAAACGCCTTCTTGGGCATCGGTTAATCCATCCGCATCGGTATCGATTTGACACAATGGTAAGGAATCGTCAGGATCACAAGGATCAAGTGGATCGGAACCGTTGGCTACTTCAAGGCCGTCGTTTATTCCATCATTATCCGTATCCGGATTTGTTGGATTTGTCCCGGCTGTCGTTTCTTGCGTGTTGGTTAAACCGTCACCGTCTTGATCACAAAGTCCAGCATTTGGGTTGGGAATACAAGGATCGGTATTGGCTATGTCCGCCTCGTCATTTACCCCATCACCATCGGTATCAATAATGGAAGATTCTAAGGCATCAATAATTCCATCGCCATCGGTATCCAATGGGTTGGCCGGATTTGAGCCGATCTCCGCGCAATCGTTTTCGCCGTCTCCATCCGTATCTGGGTTATTTATGTCAGTGCCCGCTGTAACTTCATCTACATTCAAACATCCGTCCCCATCTAAATCTGGAATGTCAGGGACAAATACCGCAACAATGGTTTCTGGACCAGTAATGTTCACACCATTGGTGTCTTGTGTAATTGGAAAAAGAAGCGGCCCTGTAACATAGGTCCAATTACTAAATACATAACCAGGATTTGCTTGTGCAATAATATTGGTGTTGATTCCGCCAAAATAAGTGGTAGACCAGGGATAAGAAGGTGGCCAAATAGAATTTACTTTTATTTTTCCAGCATTCACTGGCGTTACATTGAACGTAACCGCAAATGGGCCGCTTAATGAATAACAGTCAATGAGTCCTTGTGTCAAAGCCAAACATCGAGCATTGATAAAATTTCTCAGCGTTTGAACTTTGGTCTGCCAACCGTTATAGGTACCTCCCCATTTGGCACAATGTGCCGTCATTTCAGGCCCAATTTCATTGACCATACTATCGAGAAGTGCAATCATGCTGTCACAGGAAAAATACGTATTCACCAAGTCGATGTATCGCGTAATATAGTATTGCTCAACAACTGGATTTTCAAGAATAAGTTTTTCTAGTATCTCGGTATGACCTTGGCCTCCTGGATTCGGTAAATTCTCTACGTTACAAGGATCGGCATTTGCACTTGGATCAGGAATTCCAGTATAGTTGATGTAGTGACCGAAGGTAGCGTCCATGTCCCAAAGCGCATAGCGCCACTTTTTCTTATCACCACTTGTGTCGATTCCTCTCCACCAAGACGTATTCCAATTTAACCAATCTTGATTTACGACATACGAATTGAACATAAAGTAATCACAAAGTGACTCCCAATTGAGCAGGCTATCGACATAAGCAAAATTAGTGGGATTAGCCATGCTGTTGGTAGCGATATAATTCTTCAAGCTATTCCAATCAGGTAGCGCATTTGGCGCGCCATAATCCTGCCAAGTTCCTCCCCAAGTCTTTAGATAGTAAAGGTTATATTTGTTTTGATTGTAGTAAAAATCAGTATAATCACTGTCATCTACTTTTTCCCGTATCTCGTATACACCCCAATATTGTCCGTTCAAATATAGCACACAAGGTCTCCAAGTACGCTCATCTAATTTCATGTCCGCCTTTATCGATAATTCATGGATAAAAGCATCTCTAATATGTGCACCATTCTCAAATGGATAATTATCACTTGCTGCCGGCTTTAATATTACACGCTGAAAATTATCCCTTGCTTTCTCTGGAAAGATCACATGCTCAAGGTCGCCATTATAGCCGTATTCATCTCGCATAATAAAATCGAAACCCCTTTGAGGATAGCTCCAGGAATCATTTCCATGCTTATTAAAATCTCCCTGACCCTCATCAATAAAGGCCCCATTATCTTCAAACAATTCAAATGACCCTATGCGATCAGGAGGGTTTTGGCTTCCATTGGCCACCAAACTATAAACCCCTTGACTCGATACAGAAACCACCGGTAGCGTGTGGGTGCTATTAATGAAGTAAGTATTCGTGGCAGTAAAAGACGGCAAGTTGGTTCCAAATGCGGCGGCCCGAACTATTTTAGTACTTGCTATCGGAATCGGTCCTGTGTAAGCAGGTGAAGTCACCACAGGATCTGAACCATCAATGGTGTACCGTATGGTTGCAGCTGGGTCTGGGCAAGTAATAGTGATTGACTGCGCAGCAGGATAAAATCCTGCTTGGAGTGTAAAAACAGGCGATGCTGTATAAAAATTGCTGGCCCCAGCATTGCTAGCGTTGGGCGTTGGGGTCGTGAATAAACTAAACGTTGACGCGCCATTGGTCGTTCTCCCAACCGAATGATTGGACTTAGTCATGTGGACAATTTTAAAAGAATCAACAACTGCTAACGAAGGGTTGGTTAGAATAATCCAGTCGCCTTCTGTTTGTGAAAGCGCAAAATTAGGGTGGTATTGATTGCCATTGACCAAATCTCTTTTTGAGCAAAACACCATTTTATATCCATTGGCACTAATGGACCCACTAGGAATTTGCCATTTGGTTAAATTAGTAGGCTTGTCAGACAAAAACCAACCGGTTAAATCCACAGATGCACCTGTGGTATTTAGCAACTCTATCCAGTCCTCTCTTTCACCGTAAGCATCAGTAGGACCTGCAATATTGGAACACGAATATTCATTTATTTTTACTTGACCATGAAGTGATGCACATGAGATAAAAAATAAAGAAATTAGTAGTATTTTATTCATATTAGAGAGATATATTAAGGTAAATTTACAAAAAAATAATAATAACACCATTTTCTGAAATGTTCTATTCGGTAAGCGATTAAAAAAATGTATGTTTGTCAAAATTTAACTACAGTATTATGAAATCATTAAGCCAATATTATTTCTTTTTTGTTTTAATTCTATTATTGACTGGCTGTACAAAAACAGAAGGTCTTGGAGGCAAAGCAAAAATAAAAGGTAAACTCACCGGTAAATTTTATACTGATGATCAATTGACTCAATTTAACGGCACAGGTGTTTTAGCGAATGAAAATGTTTACATCGTTTATGGTACAGAGGACACCTATTTTGATGATGACATTAAAACTAGTTATGATGGTAGTTTCGAATTTAATTATTTACGCCCCGGAACATACACCATTTACTCCTATGAAAACTGTTTTCCATGTGCTGCGTTAGAAACGAATAAACAAGTAACCGTTGAAATTACTAGCAAGGACCAAATCCTAGATATTGGAACAATTGAATTAAAGAAAAAAATATAATCCTTTATGAAGAATTTTCTTTATTTGGCGATCTTTCTTTGCTCTTCATATGGATTTTCTCAAGCTTCGGCTTTTCAAGTTTGGACGGAGACAGGAGTTAAAATCGGGGTTTCTAAGCGCGTTTCATTAGGTGCAGATTGGACCAATAGAATTGGTGAGCGGGGATTTGTCACGATGTTTCCACAAGCATCTATAAAAGTTAAAGTGTTCGATTGGTTTCGGCCATCGATAGATTTTCGCTATATTATTGACAAATCATCAAGTGGGGTTTACAGTGGGAGTAGCCGCATCAATCTAAATGCACAATTTAATTACGATAAAAAACGATTTATAGCGGGATTGCGATTTCGTTATCAATATGGCTTTGACAGATTAAGTGCTAATTATGATTCAGACTTTGATAAAGCATATCGAATTAAACCACAAATTTTTTATGACATAAAGAACAGTGTCTTTTCTCCGATTATTAGTGCTGAATTTTTTTATGATCCGAACTATGCGCCCTTAGGTCGTCGTTTTAACAAAATACGTTATTTTATTGGAGCTAGTTTAGATTTTTCAGGACCACATTCTTTTCAATTTGGATACCAATATGACCAAAAAATAAACTTGCCGGCACCGAATAATAAGCACATTCTGAATGTAAGTTATACCTATAGCATTAAGAAAAAAAGGGGAGTGAGAAAAATGGCGTAAAACCAAAAAACTCAAAGAACCTATAAATCAATCGGTATAATTATTTTCTTCTAATCTTGCAAGTATCACGGCGAGGTTTTCTTGTTTCTTTTGGGATCGACTTTGAATGGCAGTAGGAGTAAAGTATGTATGTTGATTAAAAAACTTTACTTGAATTTCATCCCATTTACGATCACTCTTAATCTTTTTCATTGTTTTAAGCTCCTGTTTTAGCTTGTTAGAAATTACTTCGAAATCATTTCTTCCAAGGTAATCTAAGTCGGCATCACACATGATTTCTTGAAGGTGATTAAGCGGCTTGTGAGGTATTTCTGTAACATGTATTAACTTAATTATCACATTGATGTCTTGTTCACTATATCCATATTTAGGAAGCATCAATGACGCCATTTTAGCGCCAATAGATTCGTTTGAATCATATTTCTTTAAAAATCCTGCATCATGAAAGAGGGCTGCAGTCTTCAGTAAAAACAGCCCGTCGTCGGCAAGCCCTTCAGATAGAGCAATTCGCTCGACTGCGTTAACTACATCAATAGTATGATCTACAGAATGATAAAGCAATTCCTTCTTTAATCCTTCTTTCAATTTATTAATGATATCATGCTCAACCTTATGGTATTTAATAGCAGTAGATAAATGAAGCTGAACAATTTGATAGAAGCGATCATTTGGAATTAAGCCCTCTCCATCTTCCGATAATTCTGGTTTTATACTATGAATAACATAGGTGTCAACTAAGCTTTTTGATTTGGTTAGCGCCTTTCCTTTATATTCACAAACAAAGTAAGGTTCAATAAATGTGAAGGTTGACTCTGAAATGGTAACTTTTCCTGGTTCACTAAGCATTTCCATTCGTTGAGCTTGATTTACCGTGGCTCCCCACACATCGTAAGCAATTTTCAACTTGCCAATAACACCTGCGGTAACAGGTCCTGTATTGATGCCAATTCTTAATTGCCAATAGTCTTTTTTATTCGCTATTGCTTCGTTCTTTAATTCGTTCATATATGCTTGAATTTGAAGAGCGGCAAGACAAGCGTCTATGGGGTGTGTAGAATTTATATCAGGAATGCCTCCGGCGGCCATGTAGGCATCACCAATTGTTTTTATTTTTTCCAAATTATTTGTGAGTGCTATGGTATCGAATCTACGAAAAATGATGTCTAGCCTAGAAACTAAGCTTGTCGGAGTCATTGATTCCGCAATTTTTGTAAACCCTACAACATCAGTAAACATAACAGAGACATTTTCATAAGCCCTTGCATAGACTTTGCCCCGTATTTTCAACTCTTCTACTACTTGAAGCGGAAGGGTGTTTTTTAGCCACTTTTCCGTTTTCTCCTTTTCTTTAAAAAGTAATTTTTGTTGTTCGAGAACTTTGTTTTTTTCTTGATTTATCGTCGTGTTTTGACTTTCTATTTGCTGCTTTTGCTTTAAAATTTCACGTGTCCTAAATGCAATTTTCATTTCCAATCTAATGTTCTCTCGCCTTATATTATTAGTCCGCAATCTCATTATTATATATATGATAATCGATAAAGAGAAAATAATGAGGAGCCAAAAAGGAATCGTCGCCCAATATGGAGGGTTTATTTTTACTTTTAAAATTGCGGGATTTTTACTCCATTCACCATCAGCAATTCGGGCATATATTTTTATGGTATACTCCCCCCAAGACAAAGAATTGAAGCTAACAGAATTTGAATTAGAAATTATATTCGTGTCAGACATCTGATCACCAATCAAAATATATTTATATTGTATGAGTTTTGGTGAGATTAAGTTAGTCGGCTGGAAATTAATCGTAAATCCCCTTTGATCATAATCCAATTCTAAGACGCCATTATTGTTAAGTTGATAAGGGGTTAAGCTCCTGGCTGTTGGATTGGATTTATTTGACTCAATATCGACAGAGGTAATTTTTACATCACACAGTTGATTTTCCGTTAGAATGCTGGAAGGGATAAAATAGTTGAATCCATAAATTCCACCAAAAAAAAACGCTCCATTCCGTGCCTTAAAATAAGCATTTGAATTAAACTCATTGCAAATTAATCCGTTTAACTCATCATAGTTTTTAATCTCTTTCGTAACAAAGTTAAATTTAGAAATTCCTTTATTTGTACTCATCCAAATAACATCACCCGTGGCTTTTAATATCCCATAGATAACATTGTTTGGTAATCCATTCTTATCAGAATACAGCTCTACTTTATTAGAGGAGAAATTAACTTTTAAAAGTCCAGAACCATGGGTTCCAATAAAATATTCATCGTCATTAATTTGACAGATAGAAGTTAGCATATCCTTGCTCAAACTGAAGATAATGTCATTAATTGGGTGGGGAATAATTTTTAATCTATCTGTATCCCAATAATTTAAGCCCCCACTGGTCGTGGCGAACCAAAATTTATTGTTTTTATCCTGATAGATTGTTCGGCAAATCCCTTTTGAAATTGTGGAATCAATTTCAAAGGGATCATGAATAAAATCTTTGGTTTTTCCAGATTCTATATCCCATAATAATACCCCAGAATTAGTGCCTAAGAAATACTCATGGCTACTATATTTTACTATAGAATAAATTCTTTGATGCTCATTCGATTGCTCTCCTAGTTTTAATTTTATTTTTTTATACTCGGGGCGTGTAGCATTAGGGTTTAGGGAATAAAATCCATCAAAGCAACCTAACAATAGCGTTTCGTTTGGCAAAACCTCTATGCACAATACGGATCCAACACCAATATTTTCTTGCTCCCCAATTTTTTCGAAATGCTGAAAGTCACCCTTTGCTTTCCCTATTCGAGTAACTCCAACATCTGTCCCAATATACGTATAGTCACCCCTTACGCTTTCATTTATTGCCCATACATTTTGACTTGGTAATCCTTTCTCTTTTTTATCACTAGGACCTACTGCTAAAAAACTCTTTTGTCTGGGATTAAAGCTGGAAAGCCCTCTGTCACTACCTAACCAGCCAACTCCAGAACGGTCAATTATCATGCAGTTAATCATGTTGTTCAATAGTGTATTCTTTTGAAAAATATCTTCTGCACTATTGCTGACATCACCCTTTGCCCCAACCTGAAATAGGCCCTGCCCATCACAAGCGAATAACCAAGAGTCGTTGACTTTTAACATAGAAACAACAGGAGATGTTATTGTTTTTTTTAGAAAGTCAAATTCTTTCGTTAAGACTTTTGTCTTTATTACATAACTAAAGAAATTGTTATTACAATAAAGTAATATTTTTTTGTTGTTGTCGTAAGAACAAGCCACGCTTAGCATTCCTGCCCTTTCACCATCCACATTTGGCAATGAAATATGAGTCTTAGATCCTTTTAATAAGTCGCAATAATAGATGCCATTATTTTCTTGACCAAGTACAAGAGATCCGTCTGGGGTCGTATATAGAAAATTAATTCTTGTTTGCGGCACAAAGGAGGGAATCGACACAAACTGCTTCTTTATACTATTAAAGCAAAACAACTGACTTTCTTGTGTTAAAATCCACAATAATCCGTCCTTACCCTTCTTTATTTGTTCAATAAATATTGACTCATTACTTTTTCTAAAATAGGACTTGAAGCTTGCCGTTTTATTATCTCGACCAAGTAATCCATTCGATGTTCCAAACCATAAATCACCATTATTAGCTGTAATTGAAGAAGTAATGAAAGCACTAGTCATGGCCTTCGTATTCCCTCTATTATATACTAAAAAATCTGTTCCGTTGAAATGATTGAGCCCCTCTTGGGTGCCAATCCAAATACCATGTAAATTATCCTCAAGTATAGTGGTTACATTACTTTGGGATAGGCCATTTGCTACGGTATAATTAATGAATTTATAAGCAGATTGGGCCTTACAATTTACTGTAAAGAATAATAACTGAAGGGCGAAAAGGCAATAAAACACCCATTTCATACCTTAATTTCCAGTTTGCTTTGTGGGAGGAGATTTTTCTTGAGAAGCGTTTTCCAAATCCCTATCGAATAAGTACATGCCGCCCTGATTATCGCCGATAAGACGAAGTTTATCTAGCATTGTTCGTGCTAAAGCTTCTTCTTCTAGTTGTTCAGAAACATACCATTGGACGAAATTATGGGTGGTGTAATCTTTCTCCTGCAAGCAAATATCGACTAAATTGTTAATGCTTTCAGTTACTCG
This sequence comes from Flavobacteriales bacterium, assembly GCA_947475095.1. GTDB lineage: Bacteria > Bacteroidota > Bacteroidia > Flavobacteriales_D > Crocinitomicaceae > UBA952. The sequence continues at coordinate 7,387 of CANJLG010000004.1, read as the reverse complement.
AATTTCGTGAGCAAGCAAAGATTCAAAGACATTTTTCAAGTCTTTAAATTCTTTAGGGGGCATTGAAATTTCAGCAATTTCAGCACGACCGCCTCGCTCATTTACGAACTTTATCAATTTTAACATATGGAAACGTTCCTCATCAGAATGGGCATACATGAATTTTGCCGTTCCACCTAAGCCATTTGCTTCAGACCATGAGGCCATAGCGAGGTAATATTGAGAGGAGGAGGACTCCTTTTGAATTTGATCATTTAAAGCTTTTTCTACTCGTGGGTTCATCTCTAATGTTTTGAACAAATTTAGAGAATCTAATTCATATTATAGCTGAAATTAGAGAAAAGTATCCCTATTTTGACATGATTAAAAAGTTTGCTCTTTACTACCAAAAAAAATAAACCATTGCGCCAATAAAACCAACCAAAGCCCCCAAGCCCGAAAAATAAGAAGCCGTTGCTACAGCTGTTTTTTTTCGTTTGGCTCCGTCTCTAAATCCCTTGTAGTATTGAGTATTAGCTTCCAATAACACATCGTTTGGATTAGCTAAGCAATGTAAGTTTTTTGGTGGCGTCCATGCAATGATTGTAGCGAATAATATGGGGGCCATAAAAATCGAGGTGGCTCCCATGACGACAGAACCAACAATTACCTCCGGTTTGGTTTTATAGTAATTTTTAGCATCGCTGATGCCCAAATTATAATCGAAACTTGTGCCTTCTTCTTTAGTTCCATTCGGTTTTTCTGTAGTTTTAGTTAATGCTACTTTCGTTCCATCATGCAATTTTACCAATAATAAAGTGCTCATGGAACTAATGACTGGCTCAGCAATTTTTCCAGTATAATTAAAGTAGGTGATTGAATTGTTATCTACTTCTAGCACTTTAACAGGAAAAACCCTGCCCTCACTGTTAATAATGGTGTCATTTACATAAAATTGTTCGGTTAATCCAGAAGTATATTTTATAAATATAAGTGATGACTTTGGTACTAGAACAAGCTCTTTGTTAGATGAATCGATCGAAGAAATAGTAATAAAATCACTATCTTGAGCTACGATATTAGCAATCGTAATCGCTCCCTTATCACTAATCAGTGTGTCTTGTGCGACACAACAAAGAGCTAACGAAAAAACGCAGCAGAAAAGAAGGAAGTTTTTCATTTTTTAATTAAATTAACAGGAAAATTTATATTATAATTTCCGTGAATTAAAGCCCACCACCAAGCTCAATCTAAATCCGGACTTTGATTCTACACCTGGCACAGTAATATAAGTGTTTGTAATAGGATCATATTGATCACTATCAGCTGTCGTTTTCGTAATGTTCGGAGAAAACACAACATTAATTGGAAAGGTAACTTTCCCAATCTTAAAGGAAGCTCCAGCTGCCATTACCAAGCCAACTCCAGAAAGCGATAAAGAGGGGCCTACACCTAACTCAATACCCGACCGTGTGCGAAAGCCAAGAATTCCAGAAGCGCTAGGAAGAAATAATCCTTGTTCAAGGCCACCAATCATAGGGACAAACTCTACTAAACCACATGCCCCATCATCAAGGGTAAAAATACGCGTTTCAAATTGCCAGCCGAATTGAGATATCCATGGTGTTATGTCTCCTCTATTAAATGCCTCTGCAATTTTTTCCCTTGAGGTACCCACTCCTAAATAAGTAAATCCGATTCTTGGTCCGCCATATCGTTTAGATGGCGCCAAAAGATCATCCTTTAAATTGTCATTTTTTGTAATGGTAATTTTGGGCTCGGCACCAAATGTTTCTGTTGAACCATCGTGGTATGCAACACTTTTTACTTCTACTAAATTCATAGAATACATTGGCCCATCAGTGGTTTTTTTGAATTTAATAAGGGATGGAGTAACTTCCGAAACGAACACATTCATTTGCGCACCATTTTTTAATGTCATTACATCTTGTGCATTAACACAAAAACTACCTAAGAAGAATAAAGCTAAGGTTATAATTGATTTCATAAGATTTGGTTTTTAATTTAAGTATAAAAGTAGCCTTACTTTTTTACACAAAAAAACTGATTTTGGCAATTAGCGAACTATTATTTGCGAAAAATGCAACTGTCATAAAGTTCTATTTCATGACATTTTTGAAGGCAACTTAAAAAACTTGTTTGCTAAAAACAGAGGATAGAGTTATCCAAATACTTCAATTGGCTTGTTGTTTTTCATATTGGCGAGAAAGCATTTTAAAAAATAGAAAACTAGCATAGTTAGAAAGGCAATAAAAAAGCTTTCCTGTTATCCCTGGTGTCTTCCTTTTTTGGCGCTTTCTTAATACTTTTTCAATACAAAATCCAGCCTCTTCTTTTGTAAAGGTGATGAGTTTATTTCGAGGGGGAACTTTTTCTTTGTGGCCACTTGGATTTAATGTGTATTTCTCGTTGTCATTTTCTACAAAACCAAAATAAATTATTCCAATATGAATCCCTTGTCTTTTTAACTCAATATTAAGGCTTTCACTTACTGCTCTTAGCGCCATTTTTGAGACTGAATAAGGCATATAGCCTGGCAATCCAACGAAGGCCGCTAAAGATGAAATAAATAAAATGCTGCCTTTAGATTGAACAATGTGCGGGAGGGCGAGGTGAGTGAGTTGTAAAACAGCCATTAAATTAGTTTGAATTACCTGATTAACTACGCTGATTGCTGACTCTAAAAAGGCCCCTTTATTTGAAATTCCAGCGTTGTTAATCAAGACATCCAAGCGGCCAAAGCGTTCTATAGCAGTCGAAACTAACTGTTGCGCCGTTTCCATTTGCTCAACGTCACCACTAACGTAAAAGGCCTTACCCTTGGCTATTTGATCTTTAAAATAATCGTCTAAAGCATCTTCCGTACCGCGGCCATGTAAAATAACATTCCCTCCACTTTGTAATGCCTGATAGGCCACTACTTTGCCCAAGCCTCTCGAAGAGCCTGTGACTATAACGGTTTTATTGAGATAAAAACTAGTTGGCATGATAAACAGTTACGATTTGGACGATTAATATTTATATCTTTTTGTAAATGTATCGAACCTGTTAAATTGAGAAAACTGATTATAGTAATTAACAAAATGTTGTTTGCGAAAAATGCAACTAGCTATTAAATTCTATTTCAGCTTCTATCTTCTTTCTGAAATTCAAAATGGTTCTATCAAAATCGGAGAAGAATCGATTTCGCTCTTTTTCATTAACAACGCTGATCAAACTAGAATTCGCAATTTGCTTATCCAATACTTGCTTGGTATCTGATACATATTGCTTGTCATTGGTATGTAGGTAATTCATAACATTGTGTGTAAGAAATAGCCCATTGTTCTGTTTGCTTTCAAAATAGAAAGCTGCATCCGTATTAATTGTTTCATTTAGGAACATATCGAATTGATTTCCTTGCGCTGGTGCTTGAGTACCATAAATAAATTTCTTGCCGCATATTGCTTGGGCTTTTAAATGGGACGAAAACAGTAGCGCTCTATCGCATAAAAAGAGGGCATAGCTTGGGTCTTCGAACATATTAGAATTAAAATAATATAAAATTTGGCGAAGAAATCCCCGCATTAATTCCGGGTCATATACTTCCACAGAGGGAATACTGTTATATAAAGAAATGATCTTCATACCCAAATCAAAAGCCTTTTCGGGAACTTTCTCATGACGAAAAGGTATGTTTTGATATTCTGGAATTTGTAAATATGTTTTCGCCCAAAAGAAAAGTTTAAACCGCAACAATTGAGGGATATTAATCAATTGTAAAAAGGGCATATTATTGATCGTTAGTATAATTTTAGGATCATCTAGTGCCTTTAGTCGATTAAAGGCACTTAAGATTCCTTCCAAATATGATTCTAAACTAAAATCATATTCATTTAGCGGGTTATAGGTAAATAATGCATTTCCTTTCGTTTGATTAATTAAGGCGTCAAATGAGATTTTATAGACCGTACATAGCTTTTTTACCTCATCAATCGTAAGGGAAGTTTCATTTCTTAATCTTCGATACGCAGCATCTTGACTAACGCTCAGCACTTCGCTCAGTGCAAAACCTATTGTTTCACCCGGGCTTAATTTCAGTTTTACTGCTTGTAATAATTCTTCCTGAATTTTAGGTGACATAAAAATTAAAAGTTAAAGAGTAAACCAAGGCATTAGGAACAAATCTAACTAATTATTCCTCATTAATATAACTTCTATACACGCGCTGTGAAATCCCTGTCATGAGCTCATAAGGAATCGTTTCCATTAAGCTTGACAATGCCTCGATACCTTGGTGCTGACCAATGATTTCAACCTCATCACCTGCTTGAACCGAGAGGTGACTTACATCCACCATAATCATATCCATGCAAACATTTCCTACCGTTGGGCAAAATACGCCTTGAATAAAAACACCCCCTTTCCCATTGCTTAATATTCTTCTAAACCCATCGCCATATCCAAGCGGAATGATGGCAATTGTTATTTTTTGGGGAGCCACAAAAGACCTATTGTAGCCTATACTTTCGCCTTTCTCTACTGTTTTTAGTTGTGAAATCGTGCTTTTCCAAGCAATGACAGGCCTTAAATTTTTACGCCAAATCTCATTCGAACTGATCCCGAATGCTCCGATGCCTATCCGAACCATAGTCGTTTGGTCTGAAGAAAAATTAACGATCCCCTCCGAATTTAATATGTGGCGTAGGAATGGCGTAGGTACCATTTTTTGGATCTGGTTACAAATCTGGGTGAAGGTTTCAATTTGACGTAAGGTGAATGAGGGATCTTTTCGATTATCCGATTCAGCTAAATGAGAATAAACGCTTTTAATCAAAATTTCAGGTTGGGAACGAATTACATCGATCAATTTTCGAGTTTCAGTTGATGAAAACCCAAGTCTATTCATACCCGTGTCAAATTTCAAGTGGATCGGAAATGCCTCTTTATTTTGAGCAATAAGATGATGAAGTAAGGCTTCAAGTTGTTCGAAAGAATAGATTGACGGTTCTAATTTATATTGTATGCAATCGTCGAATGCTTCTTCCTCTGCATTCATAACCAAAATTGGTAATAACACACCCGCTTTTCGTAGTTCAACACCCTCATCGGCATAAGCAACTCCAAGATAATCAATTCCTATTTTCTCAATAAATTGAGCTGTTTTAATGAGGCCACTTCCATACGCTTGGGCTTTAACCATTACCAACATCTTTGTGTTTTTATCCACGAGTTCCTTGTACTGCAGCAAATTGTGCCTTAAAGCCGATAAATTTATTTCAATTTGCGTTTTATGCTTTTTTAGCTTTAGCTGCATAGCCCATTTTTGCATGTTGGCTTTTCGAGTTCCTTTTATCAAGACAACCGAGTTTTCGATAGTAAAAGAGGGCTCCTCACTTAAATAAACCACTTCTATTTTATCTAATTGGAACGGTTGAGTTATTGCGTATATTTTTTCTAAAATGCTCGTATTTTTATCATGCAGACCGATAATTAGTACTCTGGGACGATTTTTAGCAATCGAAACTTGAAATTCCAGAGAGTGCTTTAATGCATCGAGGTCTAAATTGTAGGTATCATTAATTATTGTGTTGTTATTAACCCCTTCATAGGTTTCTAAACGCATGGCTAAACGCGGCAATAAAGGAATTGTCTTCTTAATATTTTGCGCAGGCACCTTCAGGTACGTTGCTACGGAAATAGCGATTGCAGTAGCCGATTTACTAGCGATATCGCCAAATGGAAGCTCAAGCATATCATTCGTATATTCGCTAAGTTCTACAGGATCCCCTTTGAGAAATGACCAGCCTCTATTATTTAATCCAGGGCCTAAAAATATTTTTTTAGCGTGAGCAAACAACTGGATTTTTTCCTTACAAAGTTCCGTAACGTCAGAAAAATTATCGAGGTGAGCTGTGCCAATTGCCGTTAAAATTCCAATATCAGGACGAATGAGTTTTTCCTGCCTCTCCATTTCTCCCGGAGCAGAAATACCAACTTCAATTAGAGCAATATCACAGTCCTGGTTTAATTCTAATAAGGAAAGTGCTACGCCCAGTTGAGAATTATAGCTTTTTGGACTTCGAATGACTCTAAATTTTGTCGCTAGAAAGTAATATAGCCATTCTTTTGTGGTGGTCTTTCCTACGCTACCCGTTATGGCAACGATTGGGTAATTAAATTGATCCCGGTGATGTTTTGCGATTGCTTGTAAGGCATAAAGCGTGTTCTTGACTAAAATGTAAGTGGCTTGTTTTAATAGTGTCTTTGGGAGGCTTGAAACAATAAAAGCGCGAACACCTTTATCGTAGGCATCTTGGATAAAAGCATGACCATCCTTAAATTCACCTTGTAAAGCATAGAAAACACTATGTTCTCCTGAAACAAGTTTTCTAGTATCAATAGAAAGCGCTTTTACGAGGTGCTTTTTAGGGACAAAGCCAACGGTTTCTCCCTTACTTAAATCAATAATTGTATGTAAATCAATGGCTAGATTCAAGTGCTTAAGGCATTATAACAAGAACGACATAAGGGCTGGTACTTTTCTACTGCTCCCACCAATACTTGCCCCGGTTCATTCGCTGTACGATGAGAGAATTGCGCTAAATTACCACAAGAAAGACAAATAGCATGGACTTTGGTGACATATTCAGCTATCGCAAGTAAATGAGGCATCGGACCGAAAGGCTTACCGGTATAATCCATATCTAAACCCGCTATGATAACACGTGCTCCTTTTGATGCTAAAATATGGCAAACATCAATAATACCATCATCAAAAAACTGGGCCTCATCGATTGCCACAACTTTCTCATTGTCCCAAAGCGTTAAAATTTCAGAAGACATATTAATGAGATTGGCTTTAACGGCATTACCTTGATGACTCACAACATTATTCTCACTGTAACGATTGTCAATAGCTGGCTTAAACAATAATAAACTTTGATTAGCAAACTGGGTTCTCTTTATGCGCCGAATCAGTTCCTCTGTTTTACCTGAAAACATCGAACCACATATTACTTCAATCCATCCATGTTGTTTGCCTTCTGCAGGAAATTGTTCTAAAAACATCTTATTTCTACTTTTAAACGATAATATTAAATAATTTTTGAATTTATCACAATGATAGCGATAGGTTTTTTACTTTTGACATCTAAGTACGCTAAATAGTTTTATTCAGAAGATAAAATGCTATTAACTTCTATAAAATGTTGAAAAAAAAATAAAATACCCCAAATGAAAACACTTATTGATTCCATTTCAAAAAACATTGCTGCCATTAAAGGAAGTAACCTAACAATTGAAGAGTTGGATTTTCTAGTAGAGCAAACAAACTTATTACATGAGCGACTAGTAATTCTCCGATACAAGGTGTATGAACAAAAGGAAAGCCTTGATGCCCCAATAG
>CANJLG010000003.1 GCA_947475095.1 Flavobacteriales bacterium | reverse complement strand
ATTCCTCAGAAACATCTATTTTGGAAGAGGAAAATGGCATTATAGAGGAAACAACCATTAAAGAACATGAAGCAGCAGTTGAGGAAGGCGAATCAATTATGATGATGAATGAAGAGGAGACAACTACAATCGATTTTTCGAGTGCAGATGAACCAAAAGAAGAGAATGATATTGCTGCAAGTGACCATCCGCTTATTGCTCAATTTCGTGCCTTAGAAAAAAATGCAAGAATAGAGCGCGCAATAGTTCCAATTGATAGTTTAATTGGTTCATTTTCACTGACTGAAAAACTTCAATTTATAAACGGGCTTTTTGGAGGATCCAGCGAAGCATTTGCCTCGGCGACGAAACAACTTAATGATCAGCCAAACATGAATGCCGCCATTTTGGAATTAATAACTATTGCAGAAACGAATAGCTGGGACTTCGCAAGATCAGCTGAAACCATCGATGAATTCATGGCTAAATTATGCCGTAGGTATGCAAGCAATCCTTCTTTTTAGTCTTTTATTAAGCTTCTCTTTCTGGGGGCAAGAGTTCAATTACCGCAATTACACCGATCAATTATGCTCACCGGGTTTTCACGGCAGGGGGTATGTTAATGCTGGCGATTCAATTGCCGCAGAATTTATTGCGCAAAATTTTAAAGACATTGGCTTAATGCCTATCACCGAAAGCTATTTCCAGCCGTTCGAATTTTCTGTAAACACTTTTCCTGGCGAAATGCTTGTTTATACCGATCAAGATACCCTTCGGCCAGGGATTGATTTCTTGGTGGCACCAACATCATCTGGTGTTCACGGCACCTTTGAATTAATTCATTTTTCATACTATAAATTACTCTCTATTGATCAACAAGAAATTCATTTATCTAAAAATGAAGCCCTACTAATTGATCTTTCTGGTATCGCCTCAGATACATTGTTGCTTGTTAAAAAGAAACTAAATGAACTAGCCCTATTTTTTCCAATCCTTGAACTAAGCGACAAAAAATTAACATGGTCTGTCAGCCAAGATGCAAATAAATATCCTTATATAATTATTTCGAAAGAAGCATTCAAAGAAGTTCCAGCGGAGATTCACCTTGACATTGACCAGAAACGCCTTGTTAGTCATGTGGCTAAAAATGTAATTGGATTTTGTCCTGCAAAACGAAAAACTAAAAAGACCCTGTTGATATCCGCGCATTACGACCATTTAGGTAGAATGGGTAGGGACACCTATTTCCCTGGGGCAAATGATAATGCAAGTGGAACTGCTATGATACTATATTTGGCAGAGCAACTCCTTGCAAAACCTATAAAATTTAATGTGATGTTTGTTGCATTTGCAGGAGAAGAAATTGGGTTGCTGGGTTCAAAACACATGAGTTTGCAATCTCCTTTGCCATTAGAAGATCTCCGTTTCATGCTCAACCTGGATATTATGGGTAGCGGCGAGGATGGGATTACCGTTGTTAATTCCACCTTATTTCCTAAAGAATTTGATCTGCTGAAATCTATTAATGCGAAAAAAAAATTACTAAAGGAAATCAAACCTAGAGGGCCCGCAGCAAATTCAGACCATTACTATTTTACACAAGCAGGTGTGCCGGCATTCTTCATTTACACAATGGGGCCAAACAAACATTATCACGATATTGATGATCGATATGAAGCCTTAAGTTTTGCGGCTTTTGATGAATTAAATACCGTATTACTTCGCTTCCTGAAATCAATCAAGTAAGCGTTGATTTGAGCGTATGAATGATACAAAAAACGTTCAAAACGTTTAGCGGTAAAAACATACACAAGACATCAATAACCACTTGCAATTCGGAATTAGAATAAGTCATTGCGGCAGCAAAGACCATAAATAATAACATTTGAATGGTGTACAAAAAAATAATAGATACCATTAACTCCTTAGGATTTTTATAAATAGAAGGGAGCATAATGGCCCATCCTATGAGGAATAATCCAGTGAAAACCAACACGGCTAAAATAAACCTATTGGACATAAAAAGTTCTTGGTTTAGCAGCGCAAAAACAAGATAAAATAAGAAGATAGCTAAAAATGAAAGTCCGCTATTGCGAAGATACATATAAAATTGGCGTTTATTTTTCATTTCTCAAGACGCCTTTTATTACAATGTACAATGATAAAACAACTCCTAAAAACAAAAGTCCAATGGTCCAATAGGCACGTTTTGATTTTAGATAATCATCTAAATAATCTCCTAAAAACCCAAAAGCAAATATTATGGTTGCCATTTGAATACCCAAAGAAGAAAAATGGATAAATGAATTATTTTTTTGTTTCAATGGGAGTTCGGGTACTAGTCCTCTTCCTCTACATCAGCTGTAAAGGTGGTTGCGGTCATCGGTGATTTCATCACGCATGATCCTTCAAAAAAAGCACCTTCTTCAATGGTTAATTTAGTCGATTGAATATCTCCTTTAATTCTTGCGGTTGAACGCATAGTCAATAAATTTTCTATCGTTAATTCACCATGGATGGTGCCATCAATTTCAGCATTGACACAAACTAGATTTCCTTTAATCTTACCGGAAGAACTAATTTGCACTTTTCCAGAGCAGGAAACATTACCAACAATATCGCCTTCAATCAAAATATTTGAGTCAGAGACTATATCACCTGTAAATTCAGTACCCGAAAGTATTCTGTTAAATTCTGTGGATTCACTGTTCGAAGTACTTCCACCAAAAAATTCTTTTCTTTTCAACATAAATCAGTAATTAAGGTCGTAAAACTCTTTATACAATTCAAAGTTACTTGATTCTATTAACTTTTTCAAATTTTCTAGTGTAATAATCTGAATTCTGTTGTTTTGCCATTGGTCTAACTGCTCGTATCCGGCTTTATAGGCAAGGATATAATCATTTGCGAGCTTGATAGATGCGAATTCCGAAATAAGAATAAAACCAGTCTCACTAAGTGTTAATTTACTCTGAACCTTCAATTTAAGGCTTTTAAATTTCTTAGTATTAAAATCGGTAATGCCATTTCTTGCATCATTAACATCTTCCTCTTCATCCATTAGAACAATCAAAAATTGCGGAACAGTATCATTATAGGAATAGATACCTTGCTTAGCAACAGGGAGTGCTTCATTTATAGAATATCCTTTAGTAATGATGTCCAACATTTCTTTGGCTCTTAGTGCTTGAGGAGATCCTGGTTTTTCCTCGATAATATTCTTTAGCTTAGGAACTATTACAGTTTTGTTTTCGGTTAATTGTCCAGCTGCTAACACATTTAACAAGAGATATTCTGCCCTCAAGGCATTCGTTCTGTCACCGCTTACAATTTGTTCCGTAGCATCAAAAACCACTTTGTATTCCTTGGATTCGTATCGGGAAATGAGGGATAGATATTCCTTTTGTGCAGCTATACGCCCTTCCTTTTGTTTTGTAAAAAAATCTGGATCTTTAAAATAATTAGCCACATCAGAATTCGGGTAATATTTAATTATATAGTCTTTGTACTGATTTCCCAATCCTGAATTTTCATTTAATTTATATAATTGAAATGCGGCAGAAAGATCTGTTAGGCATATTCTATTCTTCTCGATTATTTTTTCAAATTGAGCTGTCGCCAATTTATCTTCGCTGAGTAACTCCTTATATAAAAGACCGGAAGTATAGAGGGCTTCCATTTCTTTAATGATCGATTTTTCAAAGAGGCTATCTGTTAGGGGAAGTCCTTTGCGCAAACTTTCTACGCTCAAGGTATCTGCTGATTGATTGACTGCTAGATCGACCTTGGCCGAGTCGATTGCCGGGCCATCCTTGTCTACCTTATTCTCGGAAAAGATTATTTTATCAGAACGTCGCCAATCATCCTTATTTTCTCGAGTTCCCCAAAGCTTTCTGAATTCATTTGAGCCTTCTTCTTTGAGTTTTGAATTGTTAAAGTACCATTTATTCGTGCTCGTATTTTGATTGGTATTCGATTGTTGTTGGAGAGCTAGCAACTTTGCTGCTTGGGCCTCCTTTAATCGCTGCTGTTCTTTTTTAATGTCTTTGATTAGCGCCTTAAGAAACTCCGTTTGTTCTTTTTCGGGCATTTTTGCGATTCGCTGAACACTATCCTCGAATTGAGCGCTTTCCAAGGAATTCACCAAATCCAATAATTTCATCGCTTTTGATTTAACCACATCACCATTAGGATAAGCTTCAGGCATGAACCTAGCACACGAATCGTAGTATTTTTGTGCGCTGATGTAAGCTTTCTGCTTAAACGAAAGGTCCCCTAATTTTTCATATGACAGGGCTTTTTGCCGCTTATTACTTGTCGAATAAAATGCAGAGCTTGTGAAGTAAGCCTTTCCTAAATCATCGTTTCCTCTATTGAGTTCGAGTGTTGCTTTGGCATAATAAATTTGATCCTTGTATGGCGCATTTTTGCCGTCCCGCAACATTTTATCGAGCCCCTTGCTCAGTTTATTGTTATTGCCGAGCATCGCTCTATTGAGTCGGGCATTAAAGGAAACTTCATAAAGTGCTGCTGCGGATAAGGCTTTTGAATAATTCTCCTGGGCGGATTCGACGGTTCCTTTTTCTTGGTAAATTTGTCCGAGAATGAAATAAAGCCGGGCTTTTTCTTGTTTGTTATTTACTGTTTTAACCGCATTGGATAACGAAAAAGCCGCATCATCAAGTTGTTTTCTTTTAATCGCTAAATCGGCCTGAGTTTTATAGATTTCAAACTGCAATGATTTTGTCATCTTAGGTTCTTGATTCTCCTCTGGAATTTTTTTCTTAAATATGTTAAATACGCCTTTCAGTGATTTCTTTTTCTGACTTAATGCTGTTTCCTGTAGCTCATCAAGCAATAATTTAGCCTCTGAATATTTATTTTGTTCGATATAGATTCGAGCGATCCATAACTCAGAAATATACCTTGAGGGATCTTTCTTAAAGAATCGCTTAACGAAAAGAAAGTTTTTAAGCGCTTTATCATAATCTCGTCTATAAAACAATGCTTTTCCAACCGTAATCCAGTTTTCATCAATCCATTTATTATGTTCTACTTCTTTCGAACTCATGTCTTCCGCACTGGGCATAGAGTGGTTCAAAATTACTTTTGAACACTTAACAACCGCTGTGTCAATAGACGGGAACATGCCTTTTACCTCTGTTTCATTTGGTATCGGTGAAATCGGAAGAATGGAATAAAAATCGTCTTTCCGACTATTATTATAGGTTAAAAGGGCTTGATTCAATAATTCCTCAGCATTAAAATGACCATTATATTTTGCGGTCATTCCGTGATAGAATCGATTAAGAAAAGTGTTTTTTTCGGTAGAACAAGACACCAAGATTGTGACTAAAACAAACGTCAAATAAAGGTGAAATGGTCGCTTCATAAATAAAATCAAATGAGTTAACTAATTATATTGGTGTTTAGTATTGAGGACACTAAATTAAGCAATGTTTGTAAAGACTTGCTGAATATCATCATCATCTTCAATTTTATCCAACATTTTTTCTATGTCTACTAATTGTTCTTCCGAAAATTCGACAGGCGTAGTAGGAAAGCGGCTTAAACTGGATTTCTGAATTTCTATTTGTAAATCTTCAAGCGCTTTGGACAAGGATCCAAAAGCTGAATAATCACCGTATACAAAAATCTGCTTATCGTCGACTTCTATTTCTTCGCATCCTGCATCAATTAGATCTAATTCCAATAATTCTGGATCGATTTCGTCGGTCAGGTTAATTTCAAAAACACTTTTTCGTTCAAACATAAACTCAAGAGACCCAGTCGGTACTATTCCCCCGTTTGCTTTATTGAAGTACGATTTCACATTGGCCACTGTCCTTGTTGGATTATCGGTGGCGCATTCAATAAATACAAGAACACCATGAGGGCCTTTCCCTTCATAATTTACTTCGGTAAAAGAAGCAATATCTTTTTGGGTTGCTCTTTTAATAGCAGCATCGATATTATCTTTAGGCATGTTTTCAGCCTTTGCATTTTGAATGGCTGTCCGCAGTTTCGCATTCGTAGATGGATCCATTCCGCTCTCTTTGGCGGCCATGGTAATTGCCTTTCCTAATTTTGGAAAAATCTTGGACATTTTGTCCCATCGCTTTTCTTTTGCTGCTCGTCGATATTCAAACGCTCTTCCCATTCTATTTTTATTTTCTCAAAGGTAAAAAATTCATTTTTGAAAGCCAAGTCGAAACCTAGCATATCTCAAGTATTTGATCAATATAATTCAAAATTGGCTCATTTCCGAAACCTGAAATACTTGAAGTAGTAAAAACAGGTGGCATTTCCTCCCAAGTTTTCAGCATTTCTTTTTTGAATTTTGAGGTGTTTCTCTGTAAAGCAGAACTAGATAATTTATCAATTTTAGTAAACACAAGAACAAATGGTAATTGCTTTTCGCCACACCAATTGATAAATTCTAAATCAATTTTTTGGGGTTCAAGCCTTGAATCCAACAAAATGAATATATTCATTAAGCTTTTTCTATTTGTTAGGTAATCTGCGATGAATTTTTCCCAGTTTGACCGTGCTGATTTTGAAACTTTGGCATAACCATAACCAGGCAAATCAACCAAATACCATTGATCATTAATAACAAAATGATTTATTAACTGAGTTTTCCCTGGTGTTGAAGATGTTTTTGCTAATTTTTTATTCCCTGTCAATAAATTAATTAGAGACGATTTTCCGACATTAGATCGTCCTATAAAGGCAAATTCGGGCAAGCCATCTTCGGGGCATTTTTTGTGATCTGTATTCGAAACCACAAAAGAAACCGATTTTATTTTCATGCATCAAAGATAGTTTTATTTTTTTGTGTTACCTTGAACAAAAATAATCGTGGTTTGTTTCGGATTTAGATAAAGGACAATGTCAGTATACAAAATAAAAGATCTTGAGGTGTTGTCGGGGATTAAAGCACACACCATACGTATTTGGGAGAAGCGATATGGCATCTTAAATCCTGAACGATCTGATTCAAAAATTAGGGCTTACAACAACGATGAATTAACACACTTAATGAATTTAAGTTTGCTTAACAAAAATGGATATAAGATTTCACATCTTGCCATTTTAAGTTTTGACGAAATAAAGGAATTAGTTTGGGAAATTCGCGATGATCTTAAATTAGACAATAGTCAAGAAAAACTAATTTCTGCTTTAATAAGCCTTGATGAAGAACTATTTAGGGATACTCTCGGTCATCTTATCGACACCGTTGGGTTAGAAAGAACCTTCAGTGAACATCTTATCCCATTTTTAGATAGGATTGGTGTTATGTGGTTGGTAGGAACAATTCATGCCGCACAGGAACATTTTATATCAAATTTGATTCGACAAAAGATTATAGTAGAAATAAATAATCAAAAAATTCCGGAAGTCACAACTGATCCGATATTGCTTTATTTACCAGAACACGAATGGCATGAAATAAGTTTATTGTTTTACCAATATCTTTTGCGAAGTAAGGGTATTCACACCGTTTACATTGGACAAAGTTTGCCATATGGCTCTTTGCAAACATGCATAGAAATACTTAAACCTAAAGCAATACTAACGTCATGGCTAACATGCGTAGAGGATTCATTTATGAAGAGCTATTTTAAACAATTGTACAAAGATGTTGGCGGAATACCAATTATGGCAGGCGGGGCACAAATCAACTTAAATTCCCAACTGATTAAAGAATATATTATTGAAATAAAAAATTCAAGTTCCTTATTAAGCCATTTTAAGGATTAATACCTCATTTAAATTCAGCTTACGATATTGACAATTTTACCTTGAACAACGATTACTTTTTTCGGAGTTTTGCCTTCTAGGTATTTTTGAGTAAGTGGTAATGCTACAATAAAATCCGCAATTTCTTTCTCTTTAAGACTTAAATCAAAGGTGTGCTTAAATCGCATTTTACCATTGAATGAAACAGGGTAGTCGTAGGTAGACTCTTGCAGTATTGATTCATCAAAAATTGGAAATGCCTGTAATGCGCAGGTGCCATCAGGAAGTCCCATGACCCTCCATAATTCTTCAGCAAGGTGAGGCGCATAGGGAGAAAGCAAAACCAGCAATGGCTGTAGTATCT
This sequence comes from Flavobacteriales bacterium, assembly GCA_947475095.1. GTDB lineage: Bacteria > Bacteroidota > Bacteroidia > Flavobacteriales_D > Crocinitomicaceae > UBA952. The sequence continues at coordinate 129,282 of CANJLG010000003.1, read as the reverse complement.
GCTTATGATTACATTTTAGATCGGTCAATTCATTTACCGCAATCATTAAGGTAGAGACCACCGTATTAAATGAAAAGCGATCGAGATCATCTTGAACCCTGCGAATTGTTTTGTGTAAGATTTTAAGCATTTCTTTACTCGGCGCATCATCAACCACTCCCCAAGCGGCATCTTTGCTTAAGAACAAACGACTTAATTTTTTAAGAAAGCCATGTACGCCCGTTATACCTTTCGTGTCCCACGGTTTGCTTTGCTCAACGGGGCCCAAAAACATTTCATACATTCTAAGCGTGTCTGCGCCAAATTTTTCAATAAGATCATCTGGTGTCTGAACATTAAACTTAGACTTTGACATTTTCTCTACTTCATAGCCACAAATAAATGAACCATCATCTTCGAGAATAAAATCGGCATCGGCGTATTCTGGAAGCCAATTTTTAAAAGCAGAAAGGTGTAATTTATCCGCCGAGACCAAGTTAATGTCTACATGGATCGGGTCGGTTTCAAAAGCACTCTTTTTACTCAGCGTAACAAAGGTGTTTTGACCTTTAATACGATAAATCAAACTGCTTCGCCCAAGAATCATCCCTTGATTAATCAACTTTTTAAACGGCTCATCAAAGGGAATAAAACCCATGTCAAAAAGAAATTTTGTCCAAAACCTCGCGTAGAGAAGGTGCCCAGTTGCGTGCTCATTACCACCAATATATAAGTCTACATTTTGCCAATATGCCACCTTATCTTTCCCTACAAATTCCTCCTTATTATTTGGGTCTAGATAACGTAAAAAATACCAAGAGCTACCCGCCCAACCTGGCATCGTATTGTATTCCATCCGATCACCTTGAAAATGATTCCAATCTTCCTTTTTAGAACGCGCCAAAGGAGGCTCCCCTGATTCTGTTGGTAAATAAGCATCTACAACAGGGAGCTCGATGGGAAGGTGTTCATCAGCCACCAATTTAGGGATTTCATTTTCATAGTAAACTGGAAATGGCTCTCCCCAATACCGCTGCCGTGAAAAAATGGCATCACGCAAGCGAAAATTAACCTTTCTAAAGCCATTCTTTTCAGCCACTAGGCGCTGACAAGCGACTTCAATAGCCTTATTAATTTCTAGCCCGTCCAAAAATTCAGAATTCGAAATGACTCCAGTTTTTTCTGCAAAAGCCTCTTGGTCAATGTTTACTCCTTTAAAAACATTGGAAATGGGTAAATTAAAATGCTTAGCAAAAGCATAATCCCGTTGATCGCCGCATGGCACAGACATCACTGCTCCTGTTCCATAGCTTGACAATACATAATCGCCTGTCCAAATTGGCAACTTTTTTTTAGTAAATGGGTGAATGGCATACGCTCCAGTAAAAACACCTGAAATGTGTTGTACATCCGCTTGGCGATCTCTTTCTGTGCGTTTGGAAACCTCAACTTGATAGGCCTTTACAGCCCCTTTGAATTCAACAGGGACAATTTGTTCTAAAAAAGGGTGTTCTGGCGCAAGTACCATAAAGGTGACCCCAAATAACGTGTCCGGCCGAGTGGTAAACACTTCTAATTTGAGTTCAGAATGCTCCTCAATGGCAAAGAAAACTGTTGCACCAACCGATTTGCCAATCCAATTACGTTGCTGATCTTTTATGGCATCTGTCCAATCAAGGTTATCTAAACCAGATAATAATCGCTCGGCATATGCTTTTATTCGCATGGACCATTGCATCATTTTTTTTTGCTCGACAGGATAACCACCACGAACAGAAAGGCCATTAATAATTTCGTCATTTGCGAGTACCGTTCCTAATTTTGGACACCAATTTACCCAGGTTTCAGATAAAAATGCAAGGCGGTAGTTGAGCAGCATTTTCTCTTGTTCATTCGGTGTAAATTCATTCCACTCTTTTGCCGAGAAAATCAATTGATTATCAGAATAAGCATTTGACCCCTCATTTCCTTTGATGGAGAATTCGCTAATCAACTCAGAAATTGGTTGAGCCTTATTTAAGGCCGTGTTGAAGAATGCGTTAAAAAACTGTTTGAAAATCCATTGCGTCCAGCGATAGTAGTCGGGGGACGATGTTTTTACCTGCCGGTCCCAATCATACGAAAAACCTAGGCGATCGAGTTGTTCGCGGTATCTTGAAATATTTTTAGCCGTTGTTAGAGCAGGGTGTTGACCTGTTTGTATAGCATATTGCTCAGCAGGGAGGCCAAAAGAATCGTAGCCCATTGGGTGCAAGACATTAAATCCCTTAAGCCTCATGTATCGAGCATAAATATCCGAAGCAATATAACCTAAAGGATGTCCAACGTGAAGCCCAGCACCAGATGGGTAAGGAAACATATCCAAGACATAATACTTTGGTTTATTAGTGTCTTCAAGGACTTTATTGGATTGATTTTCTGCCCAATATAATTGCCAATGTTTGTCTATCGACTGAAAATCGAGTTCCATATTTTTAACTTCAAGCAACAAAGATAACTAAATCTACATGGCGATAAGCGTACGATAAAGTCTAAAAACAGGAAAATAAACGATAAAAAAGTGATTTTAAATATATACACGTTTTGTAAATCGCTCTAGATAGGACCTGTTTATGTGAGTATTCCTACAGGTGTTTAGCCGGGTGTAGCAGAATAATAATTAAGAAAATATGACTTGTAGAAACAAAGAAACAAGAGCAAAAACGAAAATTGAGCGATCAGTATATAAGGTTTTACTAGCGGAATAAAATTGCCTAAAGTAGTAAAGTAATACAAAAGAGGAAAGAATTGCGGATACAAAAAATAGCCACCCAAACAAGCATAAATTTAAGCACGAAAATACCGCCAATAAAACATAGATAAGTATTTTCAACATTTTAAAGGAAAGCACTTGGGGAAAAGTTTTAAGCGATATTGAGTCCGATTTCTTATCACGAAAGTCAGAAATTACTGCAAGAACGAAAAAAAAGATGCTGAAAATACTAGCTTTCCAATGCGGCTCACCTGCATTATACATTGGTAAAACACAACAAAGTAGCGTCCACGAGAATGCAATAATGAATGCTTTTAAATATGGAATAGTCCGAATACTAAGTTTACCTTGAAAAATAGAATAGGAGGTCGCTAAGATGGCTAAGAAAATGAGTGCGTAAATACTAAATACTCTGAAATGGAGGACTGATAACAAATAAGAAAGTCCCACTAGCGATAGCACACATAAGAATAACATGGGTATCAAATCCTTCTTGTCGTTGTTTGTATCCTTCTTCTTCCAAAACAATTTAGAAAGATGATGGCAATTATAAGTAAGCAATACAGCAAGTGCAATAAAGAGGCTTAACAATGCATTTTTTTCCTTTATAAATGGCAATGAAAAAGAGAGTAATGCTGCAGAAAAAGCCAATAGGAAATGGTGTTTCCGAATAACAAGGAAGGAATTCTTAGAGCGCATCAATTTGCTTTAAAAGCAATTCAACCGGAATTTCTTCAAGGCAGCGACACTGTTTTCCATTCTTACAGTTTTGGCAGTTTTCATCAAAAACCAAGATCTTTGATTTTTCGCCTAAAGGACGCCAACGACCCGGGTGAATCGGTTTTCGAGAAGAAAAGAGCGCTATTGTTGGCGTACCCAAAACGGCCGCGATGTGAATTGGACCAGTAGAACAGGCCACAACGACCTTAACTTTTGCTAATAGCGCTATTAATTCTGATAAGGTCAGTTGACCTGTTAAATCGATCAATTGTTGGGAGAAAGAAAACTGTTTTCGTATCATTTCTCCCTCCTTTTCAGTTCCGGTTATCAAAACCGTTTTTCCTGATTGTATTAATTGCTCACTTAAGGCATGGTATTTTTCAATGGGCCATTCGATAGCGCTTCCTTGAGATTTTGGATGCAAGACAATCGCGTTGCTTAAATCAATGTTTTTTAGGGCTTTTGGAGTAGGTTTAATGGGTAGAGAAAAATGTGTCCCTATAGTGATTGTGCTTTCAAAACTTGGAATGCTTTTTAAACCAAAAGGTCGCGCTAATTCAAAATTCAATTGAGCTTCATGTAAGCTTGAGTTTTTTCTTGAGAAATTGACTTTATAGTTACACGTTAAAAAATGGAATATTCGATGGGACGTGCCTATTCTATATGGAATTTTAGCTTTTTTTGATAGCGCTGCGACATCCTTATTGGGAAAAAGGTGTACAATACAATCGGCCTTAAGAAGCCCTGTTTTTTCTGCTATCGGCAGATTCACAATAAGATCCCAATCCAATATTTCATCAACGGGCTTGAAGCAGGAAACAACGGGGATGGTATATCCCCTGGCTAAAAAAACTAAGGTAGCTTGTGGATAGCACTCCTTAAGCCAAGCACAAAATGGCAAGGTTAACATCACATCGCCAATGCTATCTATTCGTGAAACAATTATTCTATTTACCTCATTTATCTTCACGACTCAATCTCCTTACTTCTTTATATTTATAGATATTAGAATAGGCACTTATTTTAGCAATGGTCCAACCGCTTTTACCATCTAAGAATCCCTTTTGCCAAACATACATTTTAAGAAACCTTACTATACCACTAATATAGGGCTTTAACACGGAAGCCGTTTTTCCTTGCTCAACATATTTTTTTGCCGTCAGCTCAGAATAGTGATCCGCTTTTTTTCTGTGTTCAAGATGAGAATAATAAGAATAATGCTCCAACAAGCCAACTAACGGAACAATTTTAGTATCCTTAGGTATGCGTAATTCTTCATGTACAATTTCGCCATCCCAAATTGTTTCCAATCGTGGAGAAATCCTCACTTTGACATCTGGAAACCAACCGCAATGGCGGATCCACTTGCCACAATAATTTGTGATTCTATTAACCGAATAAAAGGTAATTTTTCCCTGATGCCTAATTTGGTTGATTTCATTTATTAATGCATCGCTAAGTGCCTCGTCAGCATCAATAGAAAAGATTAATTCGGTAGTAATTTGCGCATTTACATAGTTTTTTGATTGAGAATATCCTAACCATTCGTGTTGAATTACACGAACGTTGTTTTCCAAACAAATCTCCACGGTTCTATCGGTAGAAAAGGAGTCAAGTACGATGATTTCATCTACGCAATTCTTTAATGAATTAATACAACGTAAAATATTTCGCTCTTCATTTAGGGTTATTATAGCGGCAGTGATGCTAGGCATTTTCAGCGTTAAGTTAATAAGGATTAACTATTCTAATTTATTTAATTCTCAATTTCTGCCCAATATAAACAGTGTTTACATTAATTCCGGGATTCAGTTTTTTTAATTCTTCAAAAGTTAAATTATTTTTTCTAGCTACTTGACTAAAATTATCTCCTGATTTAACAGAATAATATTTTTTTTGCGGAGGAGGGGGGGGTGTTGGCTTCGGAGGTTTCGGAGTAACAACAGGTTTCGGGGTAACAACAGGTTTCGGGGTAACAACAGGTTTCGGGGTAGGGACAGGGGCAGGCACTGCAGCTTTTTTAATTGTAAGCGATTGGCCAACATATAAATTAGGCGATGATAATTTATTCCACTCCGTTAATTCGTCAATAGTAACTTTATATGTTTGGGCTATAACATTTATTTTATCGCCTGCTTTAACAGTATAGTATTGGTATTGATTAATGGGTACTAGGTTTTTAATAGAATCATTTTTGATAAGAGTGTCCAGTACTTTAGGGGGAGGAATGGGAGCCACATACCGGCCATATTTTTGCTTTTCGATAGCATAAAGTGAGTCTTCTAAATGGATTACAAGGTATATTTTATCTAAAGGTCCAGAAAGGCATCGGCCTTTTTCTGATTTCGGAATGAACGTTGTTTTATAAATTGGATTAAACTCCTTTATTTCGCTTAAATCCCAATTCGCAACTAAGGCTACGGATTCCATGTGGACTCCTTTGTTTAAACAAATGGTGTCGAGCTGAGCATTATGGGTTTTTGCTTCCATGGGAATAATATTATGCTCAGCATGGTAAGTCAACATATATGCAGCGGCAATAAAATTTGGTACGTAGCCTTGAGTTTCTTTTGGTAAAAAGGGTCTAACCTCCCAATATGTTTTTTTATTCCCCGATTTAACAATAGCTTTATTGACATTTCCTGGGCCGGCATTATAAGCTGCAAGGGCTAAATTCCAATCGCCATAAATTCCATATAATTGTTTTAAAAACCGACAAGCAGCATCTGTAGCTTTATCTGGATCCATTCGTTCATCAACATAGGAATTTTCCTCTAATCCGAAATACAATCCTGTTTTATACATAAATTGCCATAGGCCTAAGGCGCCTGCTTTTGATTTTATTTGCGGCCTTAAACCACTTTCAATAACAGCCAAAAAACGCAATTCAATAGGTAAACCATATTCCGCTAATTTATCTTTGAATAAATCAAAATAAAGGGGTGCCCTGCCAAGAATTATTCGTGTAAATTGTCGGCGTTGATCAACAAAAAACTTAAGGGTTGATAAGGTTGTTGGATTACAATCCATATGAAATGGGGTGCGTTGGCTCATTTCCTCTAAGCGTTGGCAATAGACCTCATCCGAGAAAGTTGGAAGATCCTTTGGCTCATATTTTAAAGCAGAAATTATTGAATCATAATTGGATTGTTTTAAATAATCGGCATAAAAGAATTTCATGCTTTGTTCGATTGTATTAATGAAGGGTTCTGTTTTCAGTGAATCTGATGGTCTCGACAAGGGAGAAATGCGTTGAGAAAATACAACATAAGTTGCACACAAAAACAAACATAGAATTAGGGTCTTTTTCATATGGAAATCTCCTCGACGAATTTAGCAAAGTTAAACAATTTGTCTTCTTCAAACCTGTTTGACATAATCTGGATGCCATATGGCATACCATTAGTGTGAGTTTTAAATGGGATACTTAATGCAGGATTGCCTGTAATATTAGCATGAACAGTAAAAATATCTTGCAAATACATTTGGATGGCATCTTTTATCGCGCCTATCTCAAATGCAGTCGTGGGAGTAGTTGGCAAGAGTAATACATCTACTGAATTAAAAATAACATCTGTTGCATTTTTCATAAGCCGCCTAGCCTTCTGCGCTTTAGTATAATAAGCGTCATAATAGCCCTGTGACAAGACGAATGTTCCTGTCATAATGCGTCTTTTTACTTCAGGTCCGAAACCCTCAGAACGAGATAATACGTACGTTTCTTCCACTCCTTTTGCTTGACTACTTCTGTATCCGTAATGTACTCCATCAAAACGAGATAAATTTGAAGACGCTTCTGCGGTAGATAACACATAATATGTTGGTACGATGTAATCTAGAAAAGGAAAACTTATTGGGATTATTTCAACTCCCTTATTGGAAAGTTTGGCTATAAAATTATCGATTTCACATTTAATTTCTGGATCCAAACCAGGATGATTCAATCCCTCAATCAATACGCCTACCCTAAATGATTTATTGGCTAATGGAAAGTTTGTAGCTAATGGGCGAGAAGACGTGGTAGCATCCATTTGATCTTCTCCGGCCATTATGGAGTATAACAATACTGCATCTTCAATACAATTCGTAAAAGTGCCGATTTGATCAAAAGACGAAGCGTAGGCAATCAGACCATAACGGCTAATTCTTCCGTATGTCGGTTTTAGGCCATAAATCCCTGTCCAAGAAGCTGGCTGACGAACAGAACCGCCTGTATCGCTCCCAAGGGAAGCAGTGCAAAGTCCTGCTGAAACAGCTACAGCCGAACCCCCTGAAGAACCTCCCGGCACATAAGCCAAATTATGATTATTTTTTACTGGGCCAAAAACAGATGTTTCATTTGAACTTCCCATAGCAAACTCATCGCAATTTAGTCTGCCAATGACAATAGCATCTTCATCTAATAAACGTTGCAGTGCTGTTGCAGTATAAAGCGATTCAAAACCAGCTAAAATTTTTGATGAGCAGGAAACATGATGATTTTTATAACAAATGTTGTCTTTTATCCCTACAACAACTCCGGCTAATTTTCCTGCCGTTCCGGCAACTATTTTTTTGTCTACTGCGATTGCATTTGCACGAACACTTTCATGGAAGACCTCAATAAAAGCGTTCAATGCTTTGTTTTCTTCAATCTTTGAAAGGTATTGTTCAACGATTGAAATAACCGTTTCACCAGACTGAATTCTCAGTCTAACATCGTCGATTGAACCTTGCATAAATTACTTTTGCTCAATTTCAGTATCGCTTGCCTTTTCTGAAGGTTCGGTTTTCTCCTCCCCTTTGGATGCATCTTTAAAATCTTTAATTCCTTTACCAATTCCTTTCATTAATTCCGGTATTTTTTTGCCACCAAATAAAAGTAGCACCACTGCTAAGACTAAAAATATTTCTAACGGACCGATTTTACCCATAACATATAAAGATTAATTGAATTGTAAATTTAAGAATAATAATCTATAATTTCGCTTTTAGCAACTTCAAACAGACAAAATAACACTACAAATGAAATAGTAAGAACACTTTGGTTTTTAAAGTTTCCTTGCCACTTCTACTTCTTCGTATGCCTCTACGACATCGCCAATTTGAATAGCATCAAATTTATCAATATTTAAGCCGCATTCATAATTATTTTTAACTTCTTTGACATCGTCTTTGAATCGTTTTAAAGAGCCAAGTACACCAGAGTGAATGACAATTCCATCGCGAATAACACGCACCTTAGACGTTCTTTTTATACTTCCATCAAGCACATAACATCCTGCGATTGTTCCAACTTTTGTGATGTCAAATGTTTCTCGAATTTCTGCAGAACCCAGTATTTTCTCCTCAATATCTGGAGACAACATTCCCTCCATAGCAGATTTAATTTCCTCAATTGCTTTATAGATAATTGAATAAAGTCTGATATCAATTTGTTCCGTTTCGGCTAACTTTCTTGCGCCAATAGACGGTCTCACTTGGAATCCAATAATAATCGCATCAGAAGCAGAAGCTAAATTAACATCGGCTTCAGTGATTGCACCAACCCCTTTGTGAATTATATTTACTTGAATTTCTTCCGTTGATAAGTTAATCAAGGCATCCGATAAAGCCTCAATTGAACCATCCACGTCACCTTTAACAATAATGTTTAATTCCTTAAAATCACCAATTGCCAAACGTCGTCCAATTTCGTCAAGCGTAATATGTTTTGTTGTTCTAAGACCTTGTTCACGGAATAGCTGCTCGCGTTTAGTAGCAATTGTCTTTGCTTCTTTTTCATCATCAAGGACATTGAATTTATCTCCTGCGCTAGGTGCACCATTGATTCCGAGTACGGATACTGGTTGCGATGGACCTGCTTCAGAAATAGAATTTCCGTGCTCATCTTGCATCGCCCTCACTTTTCCAAAATGACGCCCCACTAAAATAGCATCTCCAATTTTCATGGTTCCAGCTTGAACAAGCATATTAGTAACATAACCCTTTCCTTTATCAAGAGAAGATTCGATTACTGTACCGATGGCATTTTTATTTGGGTTGGCCTTTAATTCGAGTATATCTGCTTCGAGTAATACCTTATCTAATAATTCTTCTATGTTTAAATTTTGTCGAGCAGAAATTTCCTGACATTGATATTTCCCTCCCCAATCTTCTACCAAGATATTCATCTGAGACAGCTGCTCTCTAATTTTATCTGGATTAGAACCCGCTTTATCAATTTTATTAATCGCAAAGATCATCGGAACATTTGCTGCTTGAGCGTGGGAAATAGCTTCTTTCGTTTGAGGCATAACATCATCGTCTGCCGCTACAAGAATAATTGCCACGTCTGTCACTTGAGCACCCCTTGCTCTCATCGCTGTAAAAGCTTCGTGGCCAGGTGTATCAAGGAAGGTTAATCTACGATTATCCTTTAGTAACAAAGAATAAGCTCCAATATGCTGAGTAATTCCCCCTGCTTCACCATCTGTTACGTTCGCATTACGAATTCTATCGAGGAGTGATGTTTTACCGTGATCGACGTGACCCATTACCGTAATAATAGGAGGACGAGTAAGTAATTCTTCGGGTAAGTCTTCCACTATTGTAATTGATTCCTGTACTTCGGCAGAAACGAATTCCGTTTCAAATCCAAATTCATCGGCAACAATTTGAATCGTTTCAGCATCTAAACGTTGATTTATTGATGCAAAAATTCCCAAAGACATACACACAGAAATGACTTGTGTTGGCTGAACACTCATCATACTTGCCAATTCAGAAACGGTAACAAACTCAGTAAGCTTGATGATTTTCTCCTCTAATTCTGCCAATTCCATTTCCTCTTGGCGTTTTTGAGCAAAAGAATCTCGTTTAATTCTTCTATTTTTAGATGATTTTGATTTACCTCCTTTATTAGAAAGGCGCGCCAAAGTATCTTTTATTTCTTTTTGTATATCTTGTTCAGAAATTTCCTTTTTTTGAACAATCCCGGTTCCCTTAGCTGCTGGCGATGTTGCCTGTCCTGATGGACTTTGAGTTGTAGGTGGGGTGTCCACTTTTTTAATTCGCTTGCGCTTGCGTTTGCTATTGGCTGATTCAGATTGAATGGAAGGGGTTTTCGGTTTTTCTACCGGCAACTCGATTTTCCCTAGTACAGTTGGTCCGCTTAGCACCTTTCGTTCACTTCTGATAGTTTCAATCACATGAGGCTCGGCAACATCAGCAGGCGCCTCAGCAACTTTGCTTACCTCTTTTACTTCCTCTATCTTTTCTTTAGGCGCTTCAGGGGCAGGTGTTTTCTTATCAGGTCTTGTTTTTTGATTAATAGCATCAAGGTCTATTTTTCCAACAATTTGAACAGACAACTCTTTCTTCTCTTCGGGAACTTGAGTTAATTCTATTGGTTCTTCTTTCTCCTTTATTTCTTTGGTAGGTATTTGTTCTGCTGCTTTCGGAGCACTAAAAACCTGACGCTTAATTTCGTCCAAATTAATATCAGCATCATCTTCCTCCTCGGAACTCGATTTTACATCAACTTTATCCCCTTCACGAACATCTTTTAACGAAAGTGATTCTCGCTTTTCGCGCATTGCAGGGCCTTTTGATTGCTCTTTCATGCTTTGATCCGCGGCAAATTCAGTACACAACAAATCAAAATGTTCTGGGTCCAATTTAGTATTTGGATTTGAATCAATTTTCACCCCCTTGGACTCCAAAAACTCAACCAATGAAGGCAACCCAACATTCAATTCACTTGCTGCTTTTCCTAATCTTATTGGTTTTCCAGCCATAAATCAGTTTTCTTTCTTAAAAAATAATATTAAATTTATTCAAATTCCGCTTTCAGGATGCGGAACACCTCTTCAATTGTTTCTTTCTCTAAATCTGTTCGTTTTACGAGATCTTCAATGCCTATTTCTAAAACTGCTTTAGCCGTATCGCATCCTATTGATTTCAATTCATCAATAATCCAGCTATCAATTTCGTCTGCAAATTCTTCTAAATCCACATCTTCAATATCAATTTCTCCATCACGATAAACATCAATTTCATATCCGCAAAGTTTACCTGCAAGCTTGATATTGTTACCTCCTTTACCTATAGCTAAGGACACTTGATCTGGCTTCAAATAAACCTTCACCCGTTTTTCTTCCTCATTAATATCGAGGGACGAAATTTTAGCAGGTGAAAGCGCTCTCTGAATAAGCAATTGATTGTTTGATGTGTAGTTTATAACATCTATGTTTTCATTTCGAAGCTCACGTACGATTCCATGTATACGAGACCCTTTCATTCCAACACAAGCGCCGACAGGATCAACTCTGTCATCATAAGATTCAACAGCAACTTTAGCTCTTTCCCCTGGCTCTCTTACGATTTTTTTAATCGTAATCAGACCATCGAACACTTCGGGAACTTCCAATTCAAACAGACGTTCCAAAAATTCAGGAGCTGTTCTTGAGAGGATAATAACAGGAGTACTATTTCGCATATCTACCTTAGAAACAACTGCACGAACTGTTTCTCCTTTTTTAAAGAAATCAGCAGGGATTTGCTCTGATTTAGGTAATAACAATTCATTTTGGTCGTCATCCATAACTAGGATTTCTTTTTTCCAAACTTGATAAACCTCACCAGTGACAATTTCGCCGACACGTTCCTTATATTTTTTGTATAAATGATCTTTTTCAAGTTCAAGAATACGGGAAATTAAATTCTGTCTTAACGATAAGATATTGCGTCTGCCGAAATCTGCAAACTTAAATTCTTCAGTAACCTCCTCGCCTATTTCAAAATCAGGCTCGATTTTAATCGCGTCTGAGTAAGCTATTTCAACGTTAGGGTCCTCCACCTCGCCATCATCAACAATTTCTTTATTTAAGAAAATTTGGACATCCCCTTTATCGATATTAACGATGATGTCAATGTGCTCATCAGTTTCAAATTTCTTTTTAAACATAGCCCTAAACACATCTTCTAGTATGTGCTGCATGGTTTGTTTATCAATGTTTTTTAAATCCTTAAACTCCAAGAAGGAGTCAACAAGTTCAACACTATTCATAACTAATCATTTAAAAGATATTACAATTTTTGATTCCTTAACGTCCGTGAAATTGACCTCTCGGACTTCATCGAACACCATTTTTTTTTTCTTGTTTTCTATTTGTTTGGACACTTGCTCATTTATAAACAGCGCGTCATCCGTAATTTTCAATAATTCCCCTTCAATTTTTTTCCCATCTTTAAGTACCGTTTCAATACGCCTTCCAATATTTTTTACATATTGGTTTATATGACGCAGTGGCTTATCTAAACCAGCAGACGAAACGTGTAATTCAAAATCTTCTTCTTCTCGGTCTAAGTTATGCTCCACATTTCTAGAAACAGAAACACAATCCGTAACAGTAACTCCACCATTGATTTTATCAATCTCTACATGGATGGTATTGGTAGAAGAAATTGACAGCTCAACGATGTATAAGCCATTATTTAATTCCTCCATTCGTTCTTCAACGAGCGCTATAACTTTTTCTTTGTTAATCATTGGCAAAAAAAGAGGGGACTTTCGTCCCCTCGTTCTGTTTTTATAATTATGGTACAAATGTAAGCATTAATTTCTAATCTACAAATGAAAATCATTAAAATAGCGTGTACCTTTACAATATGCTTATTGAAATAGATAATAAAATTATTTCTTCAGAAATTTTCGAACGTAAATTCGTGTGTGATTTAAGCGCTTGCAGGGGTGCTTGTTGTGTGGAGGGTGATGCTGGTGCGCCACTGAAAAATGAAGAGGTATTGCTTCTGAACAAAAATATTGAGAAAATCATCCCTTATATGAGGCCTGAGGGTATTAAAGCGATTCAATCAAACGGAATTTCATGCACAGATGCAGAAAATGAAATAACAACTAGCTTAATTGACGGAAAAGAATGTGCTTTTGTTCACTTTGATGAACATCAGGTTGCTAAATGCGCTATTGAAACCGCCTATTTAGCTGGAAGTATTCCGAACCTTAAGCCCTTGTCCTGTCATTTGTATCCAATACGAATAAAGGAATTTAACAACTATACCGCGGTAAATTATGATGAGTGGAAAATCTGTGCGCCAGCCTGTGTATGTGGCGAAAAACTATCCGTTCCTGTATATCGTTTTTTGAAGACGCCGTTAATAAGGGCATTTGGCGACGAATTTTATCAAACGTTGGAAACTATAGCTATAGAGATTAATAATTTAGATTAACCAATCTAACTCAACTAAGCGCAAATAAGCCAATTATTAATGTTCCTCTTCCCCATCTGCCAATGGTACCGTTTGCGGAATGAAGTCCACATCTGACCCTGGCTTAGAATAATCATAAGGCCATCTATGAACAGTAGGTAGTTCTCCAGGCCAATTGCCATGCATATGTTCTACAGGTGTTGTCCATTCTAATGTTGTAGAATTCCAAGGGTTTTGAGGAGCTTTTGGTCCCCTGAAAATACTGTAAAAGAAATTAAATAGGAATACCAACTGACCTAAGGCAGCAATTATTGCAAAAATGGTTATGATGACATTTAAGTCCATAATCATGTTATAGGAACTCTCGTTAAAGTCTCCAAAGGAAGATGAATCATAATATCTCCTTGGCGCTCCGGCTAATCCGACAAAATGCATTGGGAAGAAAACACCGTAGGCTCCGACAAGCGTAATCCAAAAATGCACATAGCCCAATCGCATGTTCATCATACGGCCATACATTTTAGGGAACCAATGGTAAACACCGGCGAACATACCAAATACAGCAGACATTCCCATCACGATATGGAAATGTGCGACCACAAAGTATGTATCATGAATAGCAATGTCTAAAGCCGAATCCGCTAAAATAATTCCTGTTACCCCTCCTGTAATAAACGTTGAAACAAGAGCAATGGCATATAACATGGCCGGCGTGAAAATAAGTGATCCCCGCCAAAGAGTAGTTAAATAATTAAAAACCTTAACAGCAGAAGGAATAGCGATCAATAGCGTGGTGAATACAAAGACGCTCCCTAAAAATGGGTTCATGCCGGTAATAAACATGTGGTGACCCCAAACGATAAAGGAAAGGAAACCAATCGCTAAAATAGATCCAATCATAGCTTTATAACCAAATATTGGCTTCCGAGAATTCGTCGCTATAATTTCAGAAGATAGCCCCAAGGCCGGTAATAATACGATATATACTTCCGGATGGCCAAGGAACCAGAATAGGTGCTGAAACAATATAGGAGAACCACCATGGTTTGCAAGCATCTCTCCACCTACAATTATATCTGATAAAAAGAAACTTGTTCCAACCAAGCGATCCATCATTAAAAGAAGTGCTGCGGAAAGCAAAACAGGAAAGGATAACACCCCTAAAATTGCTGTCACAAAAAATGTCCATATCGTCAATGGCATTCTAGTCATGGTCATTCCTTGTGTTCTCAAATTGATTACCGTAACAATATAGTTAAGACTTCCGATTAAAGAGCCAGCAATAAAAATCGCCATAGATAAAAGCCATAATGTCATTCCAGTTCCAGATCCTGACATTGCTTGAGGAAGAGCAGAGAGTGGCGGATAGATTGTCCATCCAGCCATAGCTGGGCCTGTCGAGATGAACAAAGAATAAAGCATGATCAATGAAGAAATTAAAAAGAACCAATACGATAACATATTCAAGAACCCAGATGCCATATCTCTTGCTCCTAATTGTAGTGGGATTAGTATATTTGAAAAAGTACCTGATAAACCACCGGTTAGGAGGAAAAAGACCATAATTGTACCATGGATGGTTACTAAGCCTAGGTACATGTCTTCTTTTAAGACTCCATTGGGCGCCCATTGTTCACCCAGAAAGAAGGATAAAAAATCAGAGCTTTCACCCGGCCAAGCAAGTTGTATTCTGAACAATACAGATAACAACATGGCAACGATTCCCATGAAAACGGCAGTCATCAAAAACTGCTTGCCAATCATTTTATGATCTTGACTAAAAATGTACTTTGAAACAAATCCTTCTTCATGGTGGTGATCTCCATGGTGCATGTCTGCGTGGTTGTGTTCGTCGTGTGCTACTGAAGCCATTTCTACTATTTTATATTAATAATTAATCAACTAACTATTTGTTTACATTGGTGGCAGGTGCCATTGCAGCATTGGAAGTTGTTGCTGGCGTCACTGGTGCTTTTGAAACAGGGGCAGGGAAATATTTCGCTTTAAATGTTTCTTTCGATTTTTGTTTCATCCAAAGATCATACGATTTTTTATCTTTTACCACAACAATCATTTTCATCTTATAATGAGCGCCACCACAAATTTTATTACACAGTAAGACAAAATTAAACTTAGGGTCATTCATTTTTTTTCGCATCTGCTCAGTTGTCAAAATGGGTGTGAATTTCGTTCTAGTTGTCATTCCTGGAACGTTATTCATTTGAGCACGAAAATGAGGGAAATAAGCTGAATGTAGTACATCTTTAGATCTAAAATTAAATTCATAAGGCTGGTTTACACACAAGTAAAGGGTGTCTTTTTGAATAATGTCATCCCAAGCAGAATTATCTAACGCTTTCGAATGTTGGCCTTTCATTTGAAACAACAAACGTAACAAACGCTCTTTTCTGGATAAATCGGTACGCAAGGCATTCATCGATGAATCATTTAAAACAGTGTCTCTATTGTTTAAAATTCGTTGAATCGCTTCAATCCCTGATGGACCTTGCAACATCACTCGGATGGAGGTGTCAATCGTATTAGAGGTAATGAGTGCTAACTCATTATTATCTGTTGTTAATTTATAATCGTGTCTTCCTAAAACATTATCAGCTCCAGCATATCTAGCAGTCCAATCAAATTGCTTAGAAAAAAGCTCGATTCGTATTGCATCACTACCAGACATTGCTGTTAATTTATTCCACGACTTTAGCCCAAGAATTATAATTACAGCCATAACAACTGCAGGCACAATTGTCCATATTAACTCAAGCTTATTATTATGAGGATAATAATAAGCCTTTACGCCAGGTTTACGAACGTATTTGAAAGAAAAATAAAATAATAGAAAATTAGTTAAGAAAAAGATGGCTAGAATAATGACAAAATTCAAGTTTAATAACCAATCTGTTTCAACCCCTTCATTAGAAGCAGCAACGCCAAGGCCTGTCCATCCATATTTAATCATTAAATAAATTAATCCAAGGAATTGAAAAATCATGAAAATAAGCATCAACCTAGCCATAAGGACATTGTCCCTATTCGACACTTCATATTCACCGTTTTTTCGCAACTTAGAGGATAATTCATACACCCTTACTAGTTGAGATAAGGCAATGGTTCCTAAAATGACTGCAATTAAAATAATTAATTTGTTTTCCATTTGTTCTTCAATTATTTTTTATCAAATTTCATGGTGAATACTTTCGTCCAAAAACGGGTGATTCACCGGTGTTAGCGGCGCTTTGGTTAAATTTCTTAAGACAACAAAGATAAATCCTCCAAGTACCATAAGAGCCATTCCGATTTCAATAAAACCAATCTTGGCGTTAGGTCCAAGAGAACCAGCAGAAACCATAATATAAACGTCTAACCAATGTCCTGCTAAAATTATAAGTCCAACAAATGTTAAAATTCCAAAATTTCGTTTCGCGTCTCTTGACATGAGAATAAGCATTGGAAAAGCGAAGTTTATTATAAACATGGCAAAATAAAGCACCTTAAAGTTTTCGATACGCATTACGAAATACGTTACTTCTTCACCAATATTTGCATACCAAATAAGCATGAATTGCGAGAACCATAAATAAGACCACAGAAAAGATGTAGCGAATGTCCATTTACCTAAGTCATGAATGTGTGAATCGTTAACCTTAGGGAGATACCCTAACTTTTTCAAATACATGGTTGTAATAACAAGAACTACCATAGACGAGCACCACATTCCTGCGAAAGTATACCATCCATAAAGAGTAGAAAACCAATGCACATCAATCGACATTAGCCAATCCCAAGCTGATGTTGAACTAAAAACAGCGAAGAACACTAAAAACATAGCTCCCCTCTTATAATTTTTAAAGTGTAAATCTGTACCGCCTTTAAGATCTTCCTCTATCGATCGTTTTTTAAATCCTCTAAGAAACAAGAAATACGTTGTAAAGTAAACCAAAGTTCTTATCCAAAAGAACCATACATTGAGATAGGCAGATTTCCCCTGAATTATTTCATCATGCTTAACAACTTCGCTATCCATCCAAATGTATATGTGAGCGCCATCTAAAATGGTAATGATTAATAATGCTAGTCCTAAAAGAGCCATGCCATAAGGAAGAAATCCTGCAACGGCCTCAATAACTCTTTTAACAGAAGCATACCAACCTGATTCCGTTGCGTAATTTAATGCTAAAAAAAACAAAGCCCCAAGACCTAAAGCAAAGAAGAAAAACCCATTGATTAAGCCGTTAGTAAGTATCCTGGTAACAAAATGGGGATCCTTGAAACCCATAACTATACCAATTATTAGCAATGCTAAACCAGCAAGCACAATAAAGAGAATTGTTTTTTTGGAGCTAGTTGTGATATTAAATTCCATGCCTTTTATCATTTGGTTTTTACTGCTGTTGAATCAACTTTTGCTATTGCTTTTGGATTACCATTTTCATCAAATTTACCGTAATCAGCATTTTGAAATTGGCGAACATAATGAACAAGCGTCCAAATTTCTTTTTTAGATACCAAGGAGTTATGAGCGCCCATCATTCCTTTTCCATAATATATGGAATAAAACATTTGACCATCAGATAGGCTTGATCGATCAGTATAAGCAGGAATAACACCCGCAGTGTAAGCGCCGCTTAGAACCATTGGTCCATTTCCATCACCCTTTTCACCATGACAATGTTGACACATAGCAGTATATAAACTTTTTCCTTTAGCTAACATTTCACTACTGTTTTTGTTCGTTAAAACCAATGGGTTTTTATCGTTTACAGAAAGAGCGTATTCATCAGCTAAGCTAAAATCAAATCCAAATAAGCCGTGTGTTTCCCTAAAACTAATATTAGCTTTTCGAACATATGGCAGCATAAAGCTTACATCTAAGCTATCCTTCTTTCCTCCATAATATGGAACAGTATGACTTGGTGGAGTTAGGGCAGATAATGACATTTTATACTTCATGTTTTCTCTTCCTCGAATTTCACCGTAATCAACATACGGCTCAATGGATGGTGTTCTGTACATATCAGGCATGTATTCTAATCCTGAACTATCTGGATTAGAAACGCAAGAACCTAAACCCCACAACATAATTGATATAGCTGTGATATGAATTACAAAAACTAACGGTTTTCTCATCTTTTATTTAGTTAATTCGCTTACTTAATCTCTTTTTTATCAATTTCGACAAACCCAGTATTTTCTATTATTGCATCAATCTCTTTTTCACTAGATTGCAGGTTATCCGACAACCTAATTTCCATTACAAAACGATCATCTGTAGTCCTAGGATCAGGGTTTTGAGCGGGCATTCCTGGCAATGTTTTATTCACTAATAAATACGTAATAGCCATGCCGTGGGCAGCGCAAAGAACAGTAAACTCAAAAGTAACAGGAACAAAAGCCAACATGTTTTCCAAATAGCTAAAGTTTGGCTTTCCACCTATATTCATTGGCCAATCTGTCACCATAAAGAAACGCATTCCAACCGTGGCGAGCATTAAACCAGTAAGGCCATACAAAAACGCCATAATTCCTAAGCGAGTGTTTTTAATCCCAATAATCGGATCAATTCCGTGTATCGGAAATGGGCTAAACACCTCCGCTATTTTTATCCCTTTTGACACAAGTGCTTTAGCGCCATCTTTAAGCACTTCCTCGTCATCATACATAACATAAATTACTTTCTCTGCCATCTCAATATTGCGTATTAATGATGTTTATGATAATCTGGAGCCTCTTTATACGATTGCCCCGAACCTTTTAATATTGTTTTAATTTCATTAAGTGCTAAAACTGGGAAATACCTTGCAAACAATAAAAAGAACACAAAGAAAATCCCAATAGTGCCAATATAAACTCCAATATCAATATGACTTGGATAATGCATACTCCAAGCAGACGGAAGGTAGTCTCTGTGAATTGACGTTACGATGATTACATATCGCTCAAACCACATCCCTATATTAACAACAATCGAGATGAAGAAAGTAAATAGTAAGCTTCTTCGTAACTTTCTAATCCACATAAGTTGAGGAGAAATTACATTACACGTCATCATCGACCAATATGCCCACCAATATGGTCCAGTAGCTCTGTTTAAAAACGCATAGGCTTCATATTCAACCCCCGAATACCATGAAATAAATAATTCAGTAATATATGCCGTACCAACGATAGAGCCCGTTACCATAATAACGATATTCATATACTCAATATGTTTTGTATGAATATAGGCCTCTAATCCCATCGCTTTTCTCATTACTAATAAGAGAGTTTGTACCATCGCGAAACCAGAAAAAACAGCTCCGGCTACAAAATACGGAGGGAAAATTGTCGTATGCCAGCCTGGCACAATAGAAGTAGCAAAATCAAAAGATACAATTGAGTGAACAGAGAATACGAGTGGGGTTGCAAGTCCGGCTAATACCAGAGAAACCGTCTCAAACCTGTTCCAATGTTTTGCTCTGCCTGACCATCCAAAAGACAATATTGAATACATCTTTTTAGACACTGGCTTTTTAGCGCGATCGCGAATGGTTGCAAAATCAGGGATAAGACCAATATACCAAAACACCAAAGAAACGGATAAATACGTTGAAATAGCGAATACATCCCAAAGCAAGGGAGAGTTAAAGTTTACCCACAAGGAGCCAAATTGATTTGGAAGAGGAAGCACCCAATAGCCTACCCACAAACGACCCATATGAATCAATGGGAAGAGACCAGCCATAAATACGGCGAAAATAGTCATTGCTTCTGCAGAACGGTTAATTGCCATTCTCCATTTTTGCCTAAACAAGAGTAAAACTGCAGAAATTAAAGTTCCTGCGTGACCAATACCTACCCACCAAACAAAATTCGTGATGTCCCATGCCCAGCCAATCGTTTTATTTAATCCCCAAACTCCAATTCCTGTTCCCAATAAATAAACGATGCAACCAATTCCGTATAAAGCAATTATTAGGGCAATCCCAAATAAAATATACCACATTCGTGGCGCTTTATCTTCTATAGGTCGACATACGTCTTCCGTTACATCGTGGTAACTTTTGTGACCTAGTATAAGTGGTTCTCTAATCGCTGCTTCTTTTTGCATGCTATATCAATTTACTATTAATGATGCGCTTTTTTTTCTTCGTGGTGAGCAGGGGCTTTCGCTACCTGCAAACTTGCTAATAAATCATTTTCTTCATTCCTAACCTTCACTTTGTACCAAACATTTGGTTTTACACCAATCTCTTCTAATGCTTGGTAAGCTCTATCGTTTTTAGAACTAGAATATATGGCGGATTTAACATCGTTCCAATCCCCAACCACTATGGCATTTGTAGGACAGGCATCCGAACAAGCAGTGGCAAATTCACCATCTTGTATCGTTCTAGATTCTTTTTTAGCAACCAATTTTGTTGCTTGAATACGTTGAACACAGAAAGAACATTTTTCCATTACTCCTCGAGTTCTTACGGTAACATCCGGATTTAAAACCATTCTGCCTAGATCATCCTGTGCAGGATTGACCTCCGTAAATTTCTTGTAAGAAGGATAGTTGAACCAATTGAATCTTCTTACTTTGTAAGGACAATTATTTGCGCAATATCGAGTTCCGATACAACGATTATAAGCCATTTGATTTAAACCTTCGTTACTATGCGTGGTTGCTGCAACAGGACAAACTGTTTCACAAGGTGCGTGATTACAATGATGACACATCATCGGCATATGAATCACTTTAGGATTTTCTGCAGCGATTTCTGCTTTGTCGTAACTGAATGTATCTTTATCTTTTCG
Source organism: Flavobacteriales bacterium (assembly GCA_947475095.1). Lineage (GTDB taxonomy): Bacteria > Bacteroidota > Bacteroidia > Flavobacteriales_D > Crocinitomicaceae > UBA952. The sequence goes on along the minus strand of CANJLG010000003.1, from coordinate 107,855 downwards.
CTGACCAATGGTAGCTTCTTCATCAGAGGCAAAATACCGGTCGATTCTCAACCAATGCATCTCACGTCCACGTCTCACCTCGTCTTTTCCAACAACAGGAACATTGTTTTCTGATTGACAAGCGATTAGACAAGAACCACAACCGATGCATGACGACAAATCAACAGCCATTCCCCATCGATGGCCAATTTTCTCAACGGGATGAGCATCCCAAAGGTCAAATTCGCTATTAGGAACCTCTTCATGGTGTCCTTCACTATTTAACTTTTGCAGTGTATGCGCAGGGTTGTATGCCTCCTTTCCTTTTTGTAAAAATATTGGCAATGTTGTTTCACGTACTATTGAATGCCTCGCCATCACCGTATGATGAATTTGAGTGGCTGCAATTGAATACGTTCCCTCTACTTTAGAAAGCTTACCGATTACATCATAATTCAAACAACCATTTTCGGAAGAAACAAATTGAAAAACATTCGCTCCGATAGGTTTTAATACACCTTTATCGTCTACAGCATGTCCTCCGTATTCTTTCGTTTGGAAGGCAGCTTTTCCGATCGCTTCGCCATTTGCTCCACGCCCATACCCAACTGCAATTCCAATTGTTTTTAGCGCTTGACCGGGCAATGGATATACTGGAAGTGTTACTTTCTTTCCATTTACAGTAACTGTTGCTAGGTTTAAACCATGCTCTTGATCATAGGTAGTAACAAATCCTTGGCTTTTCATTTCAACTGGATTCATTGTAATGTAATTATCCCAAGTCGCCTTTGTTATTGGATCGGGCATTTCTTGAAGCCATGGATTGTTGGCCTGTCTACCATCACCAATAGCACTTTTTTGATACAAAATCACCTCAAGCTCACTCGCTGCTGGAAGTTTAGCAATGGTCGCAGGCTTATATTCCGATATTACCGGAGCTTCACCTGTCAATGCTTCACAACTATTATGAGTAGAATAGGCAAAATCTCCTAATGGAAATAGTTCTGCATAATTTAATTTAATAAGATCAAATGCTGTAGAAGAATCTTTCCCTAATCGTATTGTTTTTCCTTGCCAAACAGAAAAGGTTTCAATAATAGATGCAGTATTATGAAGCGGCCTTATTGTTGGCTGCGCAATTGCATAATGATTGTTTGTCGGAATATAATCAGCCCAACTCTCTAAAGCATGATGGTCTGGACAAATGTACGAACACAAACTTGCTGTTTCATCCGAATAAGCAGCAAAGGAAATGGATGTTTTTATGTTTTTTAAAGCTTTCCCAAAAGCCTCTCCATTAGGCAAAGAATAAACAGGATTAACCCCTAAAAACATAAGAGTATCTGGACCCTTCCCAGAAATAACATCTGCCGCCAAAGCAATTACTTTAGCATCATCAGATTTGAATAACTTAAGGTCATTCGTCAGGTCAATGGTTGTACCATAGGCTCCCAACAACTGATTTAATTGATTGGTTAATAATTGCAGCCCCGTATTATTTGACCCGCAAACCACCAATGACTTTGCTTTAGAATTCTTTAAAGACAAAAGTGCTTGATCGGCAATTTTCTTAGTTTGTATGTTTAAGTCTGATTTTACCGCGCATTGTCCGTTAAGACCTTTTATTAAATACGATAAAACAGCAGCGTAATCAGACGGCTTTGTCATTGCCCTATAGTCAGCGTTAGAACCCGCCAATGACATAAACGATTCAAATTGAAAGTGCTTTGACATCGATTTTGAATCTGGATTTCTTGTTAAACCATATTGCTGTGCATATTCAGTAGCTAATAACCAAGTGCCTAAAAAATCGGCCCCGATGCTCACAATGGTTTGTGCTTTCGAAAAATTATAAGTCGGAATAACTGCAGCGCCAAAATTTTGAGCGTTTGCATTCCGTATAGCGGCATAAGAAACCGCATCATATTGAATATGACTAAAGGTCTGGCCATTTGCGCTCATAGCCAAAGACATTTCGTTGATTTGCTTTTGGATGGTCGGGCTAATAACCGTGTTAGAAAGTAATGTGATCGATTTTGAAGCTTTTAAAGCCTTAGAAATTGCGCCATCAACCACTGCCCATGATGCCGATTTTCCTTTTTGCATTGGACCGGTTAGACGTGCACTATCATAAAGCCCTAAGATGGAGGCGATAATTTGAGGATTTACTGCGCCTTTGGCTAACGCTAATTCTTTATTTCCCTTGATAAAAATTGGACGCCCTTCCCGTGTTTTAACCAAAATACTTGCATAGGAAGACCCATCATAATAAGTTGAAGCATACCATGTGGGCATGCCCGGCGTAACGTGCTCAGGCTTAACTACATATGGAACCACCTTTGTTACAGGCGCTTCACAAGCTGCTAATGTTGCTGCTGCAACAGAGAACCCTAAAAATTTCAAAAAGTCTCTTCTTCCAGTCGACGTTTCATCTAACTTATCATCCGATAAAAAAGCTTCTACCGTTTGTTGAGAAGGAAACTCGTTCTCTTTATGCTTAATAAACTCAGGTGTTTCCTTTAGTTCTTCAAGACCTTTCCAATATTTTCTTGCCATTCCCATGTTTTTCTGACTATGACCTAATTATTAATAATGACATTTAGCACACTCCCAACCACCTAATTCACTCACCGTTACTTTGCCGTCCTTTAAATACTTTTTATACAATGATTTATCGTTATCCTTTAAACGACGATGAATCTCATCATAATATCCATTCTTCCCATCTCCTAAAGAAACTTCTTTGGCGCCATGACACTCTATACACCAACCCATTGTTAATGTAGGTTTTGACAACTTTATATTGCCTTCTATTTTATTTAGTTCTGAAACAGGCTGTACTTTTACCGCTTCTTTCATTTTTGTCATGTCGCCATGGCACTGCTTACAATCTACTCCCCCTACAACGACGTGCTGAGAATGGTTAAAGTACACGTGATCTGGCAGAACATGTACCTTATTCCATACAATTGGCTTGGTGTTTCCGGTGTATTTACCAGAACCTGCTGGATCATAACCTGCAGCCGAATAAATCTTCTTGATTTCTGCAGCGTAAGGTTTACCCTCCCCATTTATTTGTTTGTGGCAATTCATACAAACATTTACTGAGGGTATACCTGCTGATTTAGACTTCTCAACAGAATTGTGGCAATACTTACAATCGATACCATTAACCCCAGCATGCTTGTCGTGCGGAAACGCAATAGGCTGAGATGGCTGATAGTTTTCAACAACATTAATACGAGAAAGTCCTTGAAACAAAGTAACAATAACAGCTAATAGTATAACCAGCGATCCTAAACCTACCGGCAATCTATATTTCCAAGCCCAAGCTTTAAACTCCTCAGCATAGGTAAGATGATCATTTGAAGAGCTTTCTCCCGCCGATATTTTTAACTGACGCCTTACTCCTCCAACCGATAAGATTATTGTGATAAATAGTACGCTTAAAAAAATCCACAACCAACTAGTACCGCCCTTTTCAGAAGCCTCTGTAGATGCGCCATCTTTGTTGTCAGTGACCACTCCGCCCGCTGGGCCGGCAGTGGCAGGATCTGGCTGCGCATCAACCCAATCTAAAATCTCATCTATTTGAACTTTTGTGAGTTCTGGAAAAGCATTCATTGCGGTTGCAGACCACTTGGAAACGCCTGCAGCATAAGGATCATTTGCTGCTGCTGTTTGCCAATTGTTTACCCATTGATAAATAGACCCTTCCTTTGCTCCACCTGTTGACCATTTTTGCCTCGCCTGGAATAATTTGGGTCCTGTTCCATTCTTGTGAGGTTGGTGACAGCTTGCGCATTTAGCTTTAAAATTTCCGCCGCCATCAGCAAAAAGCTGGCTTGGGGATGAAAAAAACGCTAAACAAAAAACAATCAAAAATTGTATTTGGAAATGTTTAATCTTCTGAATATTAGATATTTTCATGAAAAAAGTTACTAATTTCTTACCTTAACAATGCATTAATATTGCATTTTATCGTTTGCAAAATTAGATAATTAGTGCCATTTCATGACAATTATATGACAAATAATGAAGAAAAAAGAACAATTTAGAATTGTTCTAAATAACAAAAAGCTCATTGTTGTTTTTATTTAATTTTTAAACTACCTTTACTTTTAAAAAAGTTGATGAAAAAGTATTTTGTATTAATAAGTTTATTTGTTATTAATTTCTCTTTCGGGCAGATAATTGTTTCGGGAGATGAAAGTATTCGTTCTAAGGTTGGCGGAATAGCCACTAGTTCTGTTTGTTATTGGATCGTTATATACAGCGGGGGCTCTAGTAACGAGGCTAATATAGAAAGAGAAAAGTTTCTTCGACTTTATCCCAATTCAGCAGATGTTAAAATTGAGTCGAAACCACCTAACTATGTCGTTAAGATTGGAAAGTTTGGGTCAACAGCCAAAGCAAAAGCTCAGGCAGAAAAAATGCGGGGACAATTTAAGCTTTGCACGGTTGCGCCTCCTGAAAAGGATTGCTGGACAAGGTCTGTCAATGATTAGAACTTAGCCATCCCTGGGCTTTAAGGGGGATTAATTCGTTATTCGCATCAACCAAATTCTTGCCGTCCTCATTACTTGTCATGTAACCGATAGGTGTAAGATTCGGATTCCCAGCAACCTTGTCAAAATCCTCTTGCTTTACTGTGAAGAGCAGCTCATAATCTTCCCCACCATTCAATGCGCATGTTGTCGGCGAAATATTAAAATCTATCGCAGTAATTTTTGTTAGGTCGTCCATTGGGAATTTCTCTTCAAAGAGTTGGCACCCCAAATTACTTTTTTCGCATAGGTGAAAAATATCCGATGCTAAGCCATCCGATACATCTATCATCGATGTTGGAATAAGGCCTAGTTGCCCAAACAAATCTACCATGTCATGTCTTGCCTCAGGCTTTAATTGGCGTTGAATCAAGGTGTCAAAACCATCAAGTTCTGGCTGAACCGCTGAATTCACTTTAAAAACCTCATTTTCTCGTTCCAAAACTTGTAGGCCCATATAAGCCCCCCCCAAACTACCTGTTACCATAATGATATCTTTGGAATTTGCGCCAGAGCGTCGTGTTATTTTATTATTATCTACACGTCCAATTGCCGTTATTGATATCGTTAAGCCCGCATAAGCAGCGCTCATGTCGCCCCCAACTAAATCAACATGAAAAGCGTCACAAGCTAAATTAATCCCCGCATATAATTCGTCAAGTGCTTCCACCGGAAATTTGCTTGAAACGGCAATAGAAACAGTTATTTGCTCTGCCCGACCATTCATCGCACAAATATCAGAGACATTAATCGCGACAGCTTTATAACCTAAATGTTTTAGTGGAACATACATCAAATTAAAATGAACACCTTCAACTAACAGATCGGTTGTTATTAATAATGACTCCTTGTCGTTTAATTCAATAACAGCACAATCGTCACCAACTCCTAACAAAGACGTGCTGTTTTTTATATTAACATCGGACGTTAATCTTTCAATTAAACCAAATTCCCCAAGAGAATCAATGTTGTTCGTTTTACTAGATGGCATTAGGCCTGCGGTTATGGTTATTAAATATGCTAAAAAAAACAAAATTAACATAATTAAACCGCTTAATAACGCTTTAAATTAGGCGAGTAAAAATGAGGGGTTATTTTTAATTAATGACTATTGCTGAATATCTTTATCTTTGGAACAAAAACATGAAACATCTCTTTTTATTTTTTTTAATTGTGAATCAGTCGCTATTTGCGCAACAATCCTCAAGTGCTGGGATATATCGAGCGCGATTTTTTATTGATAAGTCACTGACTAATAAAGTTCTCGTTTCAACAAGTGGTGGGCAAAACAATTTTTCAGGAAGCCTGTTTCGAATGCCCCTTAATTACATTGATTCCATAAAACAAATCGTTGAACAAGGCGTCAGTAAAGAACTATATGCAGTGGCAGAGTGTCAGTATTTAAAGAGAGAAAATGGCAAGCTAAAATCAACCTATAACTCCGGACAATATGTTGGCGGCTTGCCGAAAGGACGGAAGAAAAAAGCAATTTTTAGCTTCGAAAAAGATCTTTATGTCTCATTAAAGATTCGCATAAATGCATTCCGGGGAGTTCAAGTAGGCGGGACAAACCTTAACTATTCAAAAGTCCGGCCATACGTTTTTATTCGTATAAAAGCATTTGACGAAACCAGAAAAAAGGTTTACTCTAAGAAAATACGAATATATGATTTCGAGAAACTTGAAAGTGTTCAATATTCATTGGGTACTGTTTCTGTTCGGAATTCAGAAATAATCACACCCGATCAAATTTGCTCGATGTTAAAAAAGACATTTTTAAAAATGTCAGAAAAAAAATAATCAATCCTTTAGAAGCGAGTAGCACTTTGTTGATAAATGTAAGGATTCTTGTTTCAAAATAACATTAAACAATCAAAGTTTAAAAACACCAAGATTATTACTAAGTGATCTAAAACCCTTAGTTTTCTGCAGTTTTTCAAAAACAAAAAACCCTTGAAACACAATGTCATCAAGGGTTTAATTGTTTTTAAGTGTTGACCCACTAGGGCTCGAACCTAGACTCTACTGAACCAAAATCAGTTGTGTTGCCAGTTACACCATGGGTCATTCAAGGTGGCAAATTTAATAACTTAATTTAAATTTTAAAGTAACTTAGAAAAAAAGCATAATGTTTTCTTTAAATTATTATTGGCGAAAACTATATTGCGATGCATTAATATTCCTAAATTCGCAGACATTGAGTTTTAAAAGTAACGTTAATTATTAGGATTATGACATATTCAAAATGGAACACTTATTTAGGCTGGGGGGTATTTGGAATTGCAACGCTAGTATACTTATTGACTATTGAAGACACCGTTAGTTTGTGGGATTGCGGGGAATACATTACGGCAGCTTATAAATTGGAAGTTGGGCACCCTCCTGGAGCGCCTTTGTTTATGCTTTTAGGAAGGCTTTTTTCGTTTTTTGCCGCACCCGAAAACGTTGCAGTTTGGATTAACTCCCTCTCGGCAATTTCTTCCTCGCTAACAATTCTATTCATGTTTTGGTCTCTAACTTTATTACTTAAAAAGTTGGTTTTAAAACATAAGTCCAGCCTTAGTTGTGGCGATCAAATTGCCGTGTTTTCTGCTGCTACTATCGGAGCGCTATCGTATACTTTTTCTGATTCCTTTTGGTTTTCTGCAGTAGAGGGTGAAGTCTATGCTATGGCCTCCTTGTTTACGGCAATTGTGTTTTGGGCAGCCTTAAAGTGGGATGAGGAAATGATGGAAAATACCTTGGGGCTCGGCGATCATCATTCCCCAAACCGTTGGTTACTCCTAATTATGTTCTTGTTGGGTTTAGCTATCGGAGTTCACTTGCTCTGTATCTTGGTAATTCCTGCAATTTGTTACATTGTATATTTTAGAGTTAATGAAACAACAAGCCGTTTGGGTGTCTTTTTAACAGGTGTAATTTCTATTGTTATACTAGGGTTTATACAAGTAGGGGTTATCCCCGGTACGATTTCTGTCGCATCAGCCTTTGAAGTTTCTTTTGTAAATAGCATGGGAGCGCCATTTTTTTCAGGAACAATTTTCTTTTTTCTTCTATTGGTCTTAGCGTTTTCTTTCTTCATTTATTATGCTAAGAAAAAGGGGAAAGTTCTTTTGTATAATGCTACTATGGGTTTGTTATTTTTGTTAATTGGCTATGGTTCATTTGCTGTCATAGTAATTCGATCAAATGCAAATACACCACTAGACGAAAACAACCCTGAGAATCTTGTTACGCTAAGATCTTACTTAAATCGGGAACAATACGGCAGTGTTCCTCTTTTAAAAGGACAATATTGGAATTCATACCGTCTTGGCGAGCTTGAAACTGAAGATGGACCTCAACTCACTTCGAAAGACGGGTGGGGAAACATGTCTCCAAATTATATTCAACGATTTGTTGTGCAAGAAGATGGCGTTGATATTAAGGGCTTCGAAAAAGAAAAAGATGCCAAAAAATATGTGGCAAATAATAAAGGGGCGTATGAAATAAAAGAAAAATACTTCGAAAGTAATGCGTCAATGAGAATTGGAGCGGTTCCAGCGTATGAGCAAGAAACGTTTTTCCCTAGAATGCACTCGGAAGGTAATGGAGCCCACCAGAAAGGTTATGAAAATTGGTCAGGCTACGACGCTAATAATGATAAAGGAACGGAACTTGGGCGTGATGGTAAACGCCTGCCCACTTTTTCGGAAAACCTTAATTTTTTCTTTCGTTATCAAGTAAATTGGATGTATCTGCGCTATTTTATGTGGAATTTCTCAGGAAGACAAAACGATATTCAAGGCCATGGAGATAATATGAGGGGTAATTGGCTGTCTGGTATAAATATGATTGATGATGTTCGACTAGGAAGCCAAGAATTTGCGCCGCATTACACAAAAAATAACCCTTCACACAATCGTTTTTTCTTGCTCCCGCTGATTCTTGCTCTTATTGGTTTGTTTTTCCACTTCTATAGGGCTCCAAAAGATGCCCTAGTTCTCTTTTTAGCATTTTTATTTACAGGGGTTGCTATTCTAATCTATTTAAATCAAAAACCAATAGAACCCAGAGAGCGAGACTATGCATATGCAGGGTCTTTTTACTTTTTTGCCATGTGGATTGGTGTCGGAGTTTATGCGCTTTATGATATTGTCATGCGGTTTAGAAAAGAAGATTTTAAACGAGTAGGGTTTGTTGTAGCAGGAGGCTTAATTATTATGATAATGCTTGATTTTTCATCAGACGCAGCATTTGCTAATTCATTAATTTGGCTATTTATTTGCCTAATTGGTGGAGTAAGTATCGCAGGGCTAGTGGCCCTTCGTAAACTATTGAATTCTGAAAAAAGTGCAGCAATTGCCACTGCTTTAGTTGGCCTTTGCATCCCGTTAATTATGGGGGTTCAAGGTTGGGACGACCACAATCGAAATGGAAAAACCTCAGCACATGACTTAGCCTATAATTATTTGATGTCATGCGAAAAAAATGGAATTCTATTTACAAATGGAGATAATGACACCTTTCCTTTGTGGTATCTGCAAGAAGTAGAAGGCCGCCGAACCGATGTTAGGGTTTGTAATTTATCCCTAATGGGTACCGATTGGTATACCAATCAAATGAAAATGAAGGCCTATGAATCAGACCCGCTTCCTATAAAATTTAGAGAAGATCAAATTTTGATGTATTCAGGTAATACTGACCAAATGTATTTTGCCCCGCTTTCAACTCTTTACCTCAGCGGCGCCTCAAAATCAATCATTGAAAAAGTCATTAAATTGCGCTTGAAAAACAATCAAGCTGACGCCACAAGGGCAATGGTTTCTTTTAATTCCATAATCGCCCAAATGTTACCTAATATTTCGGTTAAAAATCCGGTAAATACCGCCGAATTTGAAAAGATTAAAAGCTCCCTTTTATCGAGTGATATAACTAATCTGGGAAATAATATTAATCAAAAATACGAGGGTCTAATTGCCTTATTAAAGGGCACACAAAAAGGCGATCTTGTAATCCCAGAAAGTGTTACAACAGAATTAGGAAAGCTCTTAACGGACTTTGAGAAGCCTTGGATGTCTTGCGACTTAACTGAGGCGATGGCTTTTGTTAGAGATGATGCAAACTTTATTACAGAGCAAGGGGGTGGCAAAACAAGTTTTTTTCCAACGTCTAAATTTACACTGAAGGTGAATAAAAAAAATGCGATTGCCGCTGGAACCCTAAAAACAGCAATGGAAAAGGATAGCTGTCCTCAAAATATTGAGTTTGAATTTAATACTGAAAAAGATAAGTATTTAACCCGAGAGGAAATTATGATGCTAGATATCGTTGCCAATAACGATTGGAAAAGAGGCATCTATTTTTCGAGTAATAGGGGGTCTTCTGTCGCTATTGCTCTGCTAAGCAGCGGGTACATAAAACAAGTTGGAATGGCCTATGAAATAAGCCCGGTAAGGCAAGAGCCAACGTTTTACAATCTTGATAAAATGTATAAAAATCTAACAGAAACATACCATTATGGAAAAATGAATGCCAAAGGAGTCTTAACAGATTACTATGCGCGTCGTCATACCATTCAATACCGAGTTAACTTTTTGTTATTAGCAGAACAATTTCTTAACATAGGAAATAAAAAAAGAGCTGTTGAATTACTTGATTTTTCACTCGCTAAAATGCCAATGGAGAATGTGATAGATGTTGGCGAGGTAAATGGCTTTGACCGCATGTCTTCCTTAACCATTAATGCTCCGCATCAGAGTTTTGAATTTGAAGGAAAAGAAATACCACCTATGTGCAGCGGAACCTTGCATGAATATGTTCAGCTATATTACTTAGCAGGCGACAAGAAAAAAGCAGAAAAACTTGGTCTAAAACTGATGGATAATTATGAAAGTATTATTAATTATTATGCGCATACCAATGCTCGTATTGCTGCTAAAGAAGATAATATCGAGGATTTATTTGCAACACTAGATGCTTGCTTTAAAATAAAAAGTACCATAGATAAATCAGGACCGCTTGCATTGCGTTTAAACCAAGTTATTAACTCTGTTTATAAAAAAACAATCCCTAAATTGATGAATGAGTTAGAACAGTTAGCAAGTAATAATAATGAATCCGCTATGGGTGAGACTGGATTATATGTGAGATTAAATAATAATTTAGCAATCCTTTCTACAGCGATTGGGGAACATTATGGCTACTTGCCAAAGAAAAAAGCAGCTCTAAAAACACCCACTATTAACGATATTAAGGGGGTCAGCAATATGCCTATGGACACAAATAAAAAGTAGCATGAGGTTTTTTACCACTCCAAAACTAATTCAGTTTCTATTTCCGAAATGGAGTTGGAAGGGGGCCGGTATCAATTCCATTTACTTAACCTTTGATGATGGGCCAAATAAAGAAATAACGCCCTGGATTTTGTCATTTTTAAAATCTAAAAACATTAAAGCAACTTTTTTTTGCGTCGGGGAAATGGCAGCTCAATCACCTGAAATCCTAGAAGAAATAATAAATGATGGACACGCTGTTGGGCACCATACGATGCATCACGAAAACGGTTGGAAAATAGCGATTAATGATTACTTGGAAGCTGTGAAACAGAGCAGTCGTTTTATTAATAGCCGCTTATTTCGCCCGCCGTACGGAAAAATCACCTTAGCGCAATCTAAAAAACTGAGGAAAGATGGGTTTAACATAATTATGTGGACGTGGCTGTCTTATGATTTTGATCCGCAAGTTAGTGCCAAGAAAATCGTGACGAAAGCTAAAAAAATTAAAGGAGGAGATATTTTAGTTTTCCATGACAATGACCGTGATGTAGAAAAAACAAAAGAAGTATTGCCTAAAATTATCAATGAGCTTCTATGTAGGGGATTGGACTTTAAAACCTTAGCGTAATGAATTACTTTTTTGAACACTTACTGAAAGCATTTCACCTTCCACTTCAAAATCCAGTATTGATTTTTTCGCTGATGCTTTTTATCATTTTACTATCCCCCATTATTCTACGTAAAGTTAAGATCCCCGCAATCATAGGCCTTATTCTTTCTGGCGTTTTAATTGGGCCGCTGGGGCTAGGCTTGCTCGGAAAAAACACTATGGATCCAGAGGGATCTATTAAATTGTTTGCAACCATTGGACTGCTTTATATTATGTTCATGGCGGGCTTAGAATTAGATTTCACCCAATTTAAACGGTATTGGTCAAAAAGCTTAACTTTTGGCATACTTACCTTTATCATTCCTATTACACTTGGGTACCCGATTTGTTATTGGGTACTACATTTAAGTCCTACTGCTAGTTTGTTGACGGCAAGTATGTTTGCCACACACACCTTGGTGGCATACCCCATTATTAGTAAATATGGATTGTCAAAACACCCCGCTGTGGCTATTGCTGTCGGAGGGACAATATTAACAGACACGGCTGTTTTGATAATTCTAGCTATCATCTCTAGTTCAACAAAAGGTAGTTTGGACATCTCCTTTTGGGTAAGGCTGATTACCTCACTTTCTATATTTTCCTTGATAATGTTTTATTTCATTCCTAAAATTGCTCGTTGGTTTTTTAGTAAATTAGATAGTGAGAAAACTTCTCAATATATTTTCGTGTTATCCATTATCTTCTTTTCGGCGTTTCTAGCTGAAATGGCAGGAGTAGAACACATAATTGGCGCATTTGTCGCTGGGCTAGTCCTTAATAAATTGATTCCTCACAATTCCATTTTAATGAATCGAATTGACTTTATTGGAAACTCTTTGTTCATTCCTTTCTTCTTGATTTCTGTAGGAATGGTGGTTGATTACCGGGCCTTTTTTCAAGGAAGTTGGCCATTAATCATTGCTGGCGTGTTAACAACCTTCGCTATTTTTAGTAAGTGGTTAGCGGCATTTGTAACCTCGTTCATTTTTAAACTTAGAAAATCGGAACGCAGTGTTATTTACGGCTTGAGTACATCCCACGCCGCTGCCACACTAGCTATTATAATGGTTGGATTCAATACGGTGCTTAATCAAGCTGACATTGATGCCGCTGCATTGAAAAACATAGTAGTGGAACCAATTAGATTACTTGATAAAAATGTCTTAAACGGAACTATTTTATTGATTTTGATCACTTGCATGGTTGCCTCGTTTATTACCGAAATGGCAGGAAAGAAATTGTTGCAAGAAATGGCGGAAAATAATGAAGATGAACAAAATGAATCGCGCTTAAGAAATCAACATGTTTTAGTCTCTATGACAGAATTGAAAGGGAATGAAACCTTATTAGATTTTGCCGCCCTCATTAGTGATTTAAGGGTGATTAATCCCATATCAGTCGTTAGTGTGCAGCCAAATAATGAAGATGCGGAACGCTTAATTCGCAAATCGAGAAAGTCATTAGAAGAAATAATGAAGCACTTCGCTGGTCATGAAATGAAAATTAATACGATCGCGACGATTGATCTGAATTTGTCTTCTGGTATTTCTCGGGTGTCAAAAGAACTCGTTGCCGATTTAGTAATGTTAAACGATAGTAAAAAATTAACGTTGTTAAATCGTTTAATCGGGGACGATCGGCAGCACTTATTAGACGTGTGTGAAAAAACCATCTTCTTTTGTCAATTAGATAAAACATCTATTAATTACAGAAAATTGGTTTTGGTAAGCCCAAAATTAGCGGAGTTAGATCCTGCATTTAATCTCTGGGCAGTAAGAATTCTTCGCGTAGCGAAAGAGTTGAAGATAGACATTAAATTATATGGGTCACTGGCTACTTATGAGCGACTTCTTAAAGTTGGTGAAGCAAATAAATTAGAAACCACGTTGCAACATGAGGAAATCGAGGAGCTTGACGATCTCTTTTTGAAATCCTCTAAAAACAGTCATGATTTAATCGTCATTTGTGCCGCTCGTTTTGGTGCCGTATCATTCACCTCGGAATTAGATGGTTTCCTGTCACGGGTAGAAAAAGCGTATCCTGAAAATGATACTGTTATCATTTATCCAGGACAAGAAAAAGAAAATTTATTTTCCAATTATGAAGACGTATCAGGAAATGCCATTGGAATAGGAGTGGAAACGATTCAAAAAATTGGAAAGGAAGTTGGAAGCATATTTAAAAAGAATAAAGACCTTGGCGAATAAGCATGAAAAAAGGGACAAGTTTATTTTTTATATTACTAAGTAGTTACGTTATCCTTCAGTTTTTATGGTGGGGCTATCACTTAATTGATTTAAGCCAACATGTTGACTCCCTTAAATCAACTGCTAATCGGCGTGTTCTAATGATAATTGGAGAAGGGTCGGTGTTCTTCCTTTTACTCCTCTTTGGCATCTGGAGAATTAGAAAATCAATTCAAAACGACCTTCAATTATCGTTTAGACAAACTAATTTTATTTTATCTGTTACTCATGAATTGAAAACGCCCTTAGCATCGAAAAAAATTCTACTGCAAACGCTTCTTAAACATCCACTCGACGAAACTAAAAGAATTGAATTACTAAAAAAAACGCTTAATGAAAATCAGCGCTTAGAATTAATGATTGAAAATATACTGCATGCAGCTCGTCTAGAAAACAAGGCTATTAAACCGGAAAAATCAACCCTTGGTTTTTTAGCTTTTTGTATGCCAATAATTGAACGATATCATAAAATTACTGGCGTAAATTTTATTGAATTACAATACACTTCTGATATAGAAATAAATGCAGATCCATTTATGCTAGAAGCTATTCTAGTTAATTTATTGGAAAATGCCATCAAGTATGCTGGTATTCAGTCATCAATTATTGTTTATTTTTTTCAAGAAAACAAGTCATTTGTATTTGGCGTTAAGGACCTCGGACCTGGAATTCCAAAAGACCAAAGGGAGCAAATTTTCGAAAAGTTCTATCGAATTGGCAATGAAGAAACAAGGACTCAAAAAGGGAGTGGCTTAGGCTTGTATTTAGTGAAACAATTTGTAGAATTGCACCAAGGCAAAGTTCTTTGCATTGAGAATGAACCAAAAGGAACTGATTTTCGAATTACCCTAAAAACATGAAGAAAATAGGCCTGATTATTTTAGACGGATGGGGTATTGGCGATGGTTCAAAAGCTGATGCTGTAGCACAAGCAAATACGCCATTTATGGATCACTTGGTGGCAACTTATCCCAATGCCTTATTAAGTGCCTGCGGAGAAGATGTCGGATTACCTGAAGGACAAATGGGAAACTCAGAAGTTGGACACCTAAATCTTGGAGCAGGCAGGATTGTATACCAAGAACTAACCCGAATTAATAAGTCTATTAAAGATCGGGAATTCTTTAAGAACAAGGTGCTAATAAATGCCTTTGAAACGGTAAAAAAAAGAAACTGCAAGTTGCATTTCATCGGCTTATTGTCGAATGGAGGAGTACATAGCTCGGATAAACACCTGCATGCGCTTTGTGCCTTTGCAAAACAACAAGGAATTGATCATTCTTATATTCACGCTTTTACAGATGGAAGAGATTGTGACCCAATGAGCGGCATTGGATTTCTTGAAGAAACAACGCGTATTTGTTCGCCGTATGGCGCTAAATTCGCTAGTATTATTGGGCGGTATTTTGCAATGGACCGAGATAAGCGTTGGGAGAGAACTAAAATCGCCTACGATTTAATGGTAAAAGGAATTGGCCGTTTGGCAAAAGACCCTATACTTGCTATGCAAGAGCAATATGATGCGGGTACAACGGATGAATTTATTAACCCTATTCTTTTAGATCATGAAGGTTTAATAGAAGATGGCGATGTTGTTATTTCGTTTAATTTTCGAACCGATAGACCAAGACAGATCACTCATGTTTTAACTCAACAAAGCATACCGTCCTTGGAATTGTTCCATCTATCGCTCTATTATTGCACCATGACGAATTATGACGAGGAGTTTGGGAATATTTTTGTCGTTTTTGAAAAGGATAATCTCGCCAACACCATTGGTCAAGTGATTTCGAATGCAGACTTAAGCCAGTTAAGGGCGGCTGAAACTGAAAAATACCCCCACGTTACTTTTTTCTTTAATGGTGGAAGAGAAGCTCCATTTGATAGAGAAACTAGAATCCTAGTCAACTCGCCCAAAGTTGCCACCTATGACCTAAAACCCGAAATGAGCGCTTTTGAATTGCGTGATAAAAGTATCGCATATATCAAAAATCTGAGCCCAGATTTTATTTGCTTAAATTTTGCCAATCCTGATATGCTGGGGCATACTGGTGTATACAGTGCCATAGTGAAAGCGGTGGAAACTGTCGATGAGTGCTTGAAAGATCTCGTGGAGGCTGGTATTCAATCCAATTATGAATTCATCGTAATTGCTGATCACGGAAATGCTGATTTAGCGATAAATCCCGATGGTTCCCCAAACACGGCCCATAGTCTGAATCCAGTACCCATCATTTGGATTACCAAAGAAAAAACATCGAGGATAAAAAATGGACGATTGGCAGATGTTGCGCCCACCCTTCTTGCTAGAATGGGTGTGAATATCCCCGCAGAAATGACCGGGTCAATTCTTACTTATAAAGCATGATTTGACCGCAAGGTATCTAAATAGTTTTTAAGTGTTTTTAATACATTTTCATTGCCGAGTGAATTACGCCTAGCCTCATTCGCTCGCTTTGCTGATCTATAAACGATGCCTAGATAAATTAGGAAACTTAAGCTAAAAAATAAAAATGCTAAGGTTTTTACCCCTCGTATTCTTTCAGCCGTAACTTGCTGTGCAATTTTCTCAGCATTGAAAAAACAAAAATAAGCCCAATATGCGAAGAATAATAAAATTAAAACCATAATAATTGTTGTCACTATTCTTGCTAAACCTGCTTTATAATATATTGGATTACAGCACAGAAATGTTAGAAGTATGCCTAAGGTATAATTTGGACTTTTTGCCACCTTTGCTTCAAGTGCAGCAATATTTTCAGCAATATAGACTTTGTGTTCTTCAAGTTTAAGGTTAAAGGTCGTTTGATTTTGATCGTCTAAAACGCTTAGCTTTTCTTGTGAAGAAGGCCCTAATTCCACTTTACAAAACTCTATTTTATTGTCTAACTCAGTAAATATATCTAGCCAATCTAAATTGTCCACTGCTGTGTTTTCTGCCTCTTCGACATAATTAACAAGGTGCCTTAGTGTTTCCTCCTCAGACACCAACTTTTTGAACGCGGTTACTTTTAATAAAAAACTAGTGTTAAAATCTGATGGAATTATTAAAGATGTCGCTGGACTGTTAATCTTGCTTTTTACTCCTCTATACACATCACGTGCAGCTTCCCTGCCGATCTGATTAACAAATGCGGTTATAATTCCCATTATTTTTTATTTTATGAATTAATTAAAAGTACTCAAAAAATCCGCTGCATAAAAAAGCCCTTTTAAAAAAGGGCTTTTTGTTTGAGGTCTCGAGCGGATTCGAACCGCTGTAGACGGTTTTGCAGACCGGTGCCTAACCACTTGGCTACGAGACCTTATTCATCATGTTAATGAAGGAGTGCAAAAATAACAAAAATATACAAACTAAAAAATGGAAATTAACGCTTAATTAGCTTTCCTGCCATCATTTTATTATTCGCTTTTGCAGATACGTAATATAATCCCGCCCTTACTTGTGCACCATTTTCATTTGTTCCGTCCCAAAATACGGCCGTATCATTATAGATATTTGAGTGATTTAAACGCCTAATTAAATTCCCTTGTACATCATAAATATAAATCATTGACTTTATATCAATAGGCTCATTAAGGGAAATAATTGCGCCATTGTCATCCATTGGATTGGGATAACACAAGACCGACCCTATGTCGCCAATTGGATACTCCGATAAACTTGCGCTTGTTAATGCCGCCAAGTCATAGTTTTCATCTCCCGCTTGATACAACATATAATGGAAGTAAATAATAAACATCTCATCGGTGGTATTATACCCAATAGTTACCATTTGTGGCGGTGAATTTGGATTGTGGGGATTTTGGGCCGTATTGTCGTAAACAGCCTCTCCCTTAATTGTGTAACCCGCTGGCAAATGCTTAAGCTGAGTGAAATAATAAAAGTCCTGCCAGTGAAAATCCCAATGCGGAATATTAATGAATTTAATGGTGTCATTTGCAGGCCCCGTTGCATATGATTTAATCGATTTTCCAAGTAAGTGCATGTGAGGAAAAACAGAAATCACAGATAAATCAACTGGTACGCCAGAAGTGCCTGGTGGATATTGTTCCGCTAAAGTCGTTAGCTGATTTGGGGGAAGGGCAAACATGTAATCTCCAATTACTGGAGATGCCGTTATTTGCCTAACACCTGTTGTTCCAATGGGATAGAAATGAAAAATTACTTTTGTGCTGTCAAATAAACCATAACTACCGTCGGGATAATGCATATTAAGATAAATTTGGGATCCGGCACCAATTGTAATTCCCATTTTCAAAGGACTTACAGATGGTAAAATCATCGGAGATGCGCCGGGTGTAAAACCAGTTATAAGCTTCGTATTAGAATTACTAGGGCTAGCACAATTACCTCCAACAGTATCTGAAACCTCTGCGCTAGTTGGGTCATAATAAACCAATGCATGATGTACAATATCAGGGTTTCCGGGAATAACTTCTACCGCTTTTATTATTCTATTTTGTGTGAGGTTGGTTGGAATAGCAAAACATACATAATCATCAGCCATACTAGTTGCTTTACTCATGTATGTTGGCATTTGAATAGTTAAATCTCCCGCTCCTAAAATAGTGTTATTCGAATAAATAGGGGGCGGTGGTGTTTGAGATGCATTACCCTCTGGTGTATTTGATACTATCCAATTGAGTACCGTGTTTTTCTCTGTCGCTGACATCGATCGGGTATGCAGGTATTGCTGATAAGTGTTATCTGGAGGCCACGGGGGCATAACATTATCATTTACCGCTTGAGCTATTGCTGCGGCCATTGGTGAAGCCTCTTGATAGGTCATAAGTGAAAATGGAGCTCCGCCACCCTGATGATGACATTGAGTGCATTTGTTATAAAAAACTTGTGCAACCTCTCCACTCCAAGTTTGGGCCGTCGAATAAAATCCGATGAATAAAAACCCTAAAAGAAAATATCTTTTCATAGTCATTATTTAATATTAATAGCGGATTTAACGAATCACCAATTGTTTTGTTCCATAACTCCCATTATTTAATAAATAGGTAACAAGATAGTTTCCTAGAGTTAAATGGCTTAAGTCAAGTATGGCCTCTTGAGTGTTAGGGTATAATTTTAGTACCGTTCTGCCCAATAAGTCTAAAACGGAAACTTGACTAAAATTAAACTCCTGCGTGCGAAGGTGAACAACACCCTCTGAAGGATTAGGAAACAATTCTACGCTAAAACTTAATGATTCTTCATTAATCCCAGCAATACAGGTTTCATTAACCGGAGAGCCATCACAATAATTTGTTGGGTATAGAATCGCTGCTTGTAATGGCGCATTGGCAAGCTGCAAAGGTGTATCATTGCACCCCAATTGATCTACTAAAAAATCCCGAATGAAATTATCCGTGGTATCCATATATGCTAGTGCAGTAGGTGATGTTCCAGCATATGGCACGTGTGGAGCTCCTGGAAAAGTATAAAAGTTGTTTGGAACATTAACGGCGCAGGCACGATCAAAAAGTAATCTGCTTCCATCTAAATACATCAATGGCGTACCTGGGTTAACAATTCCACGATTATATTTTACTGTTCCATCACTGGTACCGTGTATAGAGACAAGGGGAACATCGCCTGATTCAAGCCAAGAATACCTTGCTAAAGCACCACACAAATTTATGACTCCTTGAGTTTTCGTCGAGAACCCTGGGTTTCCGCTGGCTCCTTCTAAGCCCCCGAGTTGATTAATAACCGTTTGATTCAAATAGCCCGAAATTTCACAAACGTCATCTAAATAAGCTACATGCAAAGCAGTAATTGCGCCGGCTGAACTTCCTCCAATATAAATTCGATTGGTGTCAATATCATATGTATTTGTTCCTGTGGCCACATCTTTGTAGAAAAATCGAATGGCGCCTTTTAAATCTTGAACCGCACGAACAACCGCCTTAACAGCGTTCGCAGAATCAATTGGAAAAAATCCCGTTCTATAATCAATAGAAGCACACGCATATCCTTTCTTGGCAAAGCTTCTCGACAGCGCTTGAACATCTATATCAGTCTTTGTACCACCTAGAAAACTACCACCATGTACCCAAATAATTAATGGACGATTGACTTCAGTATCACCTGTTCCTTCATAAAAGTCAAGCTTAAGGGAAGTATTTGCCCCTGTAAATGAAGCGTTTTGTCCATAAACAATATTACTTGTCACAGAAAAGGTTGGAAATATTTCACTGGCATATCGCCCTCCGGTACACGGTTGAGCACCAACGATAAAAAATAGAGCGGAAAACGCAATTGTTAAAGTAAATTTTTTCATAGGATAAATTTAAGGAAAATAGGTGGATGAATAAAATAAGGCATTCGCAAAGGGTATGGATGATTTGTACGTTTTGTTGATCGCGCTAATGAAAACATTTGCCAGTAAAGCATTTCCTCTTGGATTTAAATGAATCCCATCAAGTGAATAAGCGCCTCCAGAAACAAATTTTGAGGACATAGACACACCATTGTAAACAAAACCATCGTTTAGCTTAGCGTAAAAATCAGCCGTTTCAGCAAGAGCAAAGCCGTAAAGGTTGGAATGTTGACGTATCACTTGATTGTAAGCTAAGATTTGATTTCTAATTACTTGAAGCTCCGCTAAGGTTAAAACAAACTCATCTCGCAAAGGATAAACACTTCCATATTGATGACACTTCATAGAATCAAGCGGTACACTTAATAAAATCAATTCTCCTTCCACCATTGGCCGAACACCAAATGCACCTGCGGCAGGATCCTCGATCATGAAGGAATTTGGCCCAACGATAAAACTAAAGCCAAGGGGTCCGTATATTTGATTTAATGATGCGGCCTTTTCGGCGTCTAAATTCAATCCGTTGTAAGGTATGGTAGTAAAGTAAGGCATTTTAGTGATGTCGGGTATCGTCCCGACCACTGCTTTTACATTTTGGCTATTCAGCTGCTCACACAATTGGGTTAAGGATTCTTCGAAGCCAATACCAGGAAAACCAGCAAGTGGAGACATCGGATTTTGTGTTGCGCCACTTCTCGCATACGGTAACACATCCTCTATTCCCAAATAAATACTACAAAATGTAGGATAACCTCCATCAAAAATGTTCTCTTGAACGGATGACCAGTCCCCAGACCAAACGGGCCAAGTGAATTGATCCTTTGACATCCGCCCAAAATAAGGGTTGTATTTTTGATCATTGGGATTGCCAATTTGAGAGGATGAAATGTCGATCATTCTAAAACCAGGAATGCCGAAATTGGTAAATTTATTTTGAGAGGAATAGACTGAAGTTGTTAAGGCTCCCACTTCTCCTTGTTGCGCAAAACGCACCGGGGAAAGTCCAGTGGCACCAAGACAATCTGTTTTGTACCCTAAAATTAACTTTGATAATAAACTAGAATTTGTGCCAATATTAGCATTCCCCATTAGTGGATTATAAATTTCACCTGCACCAACTAATTGCAATTGTGTTTGCAGTATTGACCCGAATGAATTTTGTTGGCCATACAGATAAAGCGCATCATCCATGTACCCTGCAGTCTGTCCATCACCGATAGCAACGAATTGCTGAAGATTAATTTCTCCTGGAGAGTTGGGTAATAAATTTTCCTTTGGTTTACATGAAGTCAAGGTGAACCCAAAAAGGCAGACGAATACTATTTGCTTAAAAAATGAGTTGCGTTTTACCATTTGTATGAAATTGAAAGTCCTGGCGCTAATGCAATCGTGGTATAAGTACCACTTAAATTTGTTTCCAAATTAGTATCGGAACGTGTGATTTTAGTGTAATAAAAGGAGGCGTCAATACAAAACTTTTCACAAAAGGAATACCCAATCCCTAGGGTGCCATAGATGCGATTCCCGTCTGGGGTTTCTGGGGTTACATAACCATTGGGAACAGGGCAAAACCCATAACCACCGCCTATTCGAAGGGCTAAACTTTTACATGGTTTGATTTCTACGCCGCTGCGAAATGCAAATATACTTTTATACAAGCGTGGGGATTTAGTGTCTGATAAAGAACTTGTGTTTGTCGCGTAATCAAAGGCTAAAGTATCATATGCTTTCCACCCAACTCTATTAATATCCAAGACAACAGTAAAGGCCGAACAAGGGTGATATGCAAAGCCGAGCGTGGTCACTGAAGGAAGAGGAAGTGAGCCAGTAAATCCCCCATTCGGAAAATTCGCCGCTAAAGCATTCGGTACTGTAAATGTAGCCTCACCATTAGGTAAATTCATGTTGATTTTAGATCGGTAACTTAATCCAACAGATAATTGCTTACTCGGATTGAAGTAAATACCAAGATTGTAGCCGAAGCCGATAGCTTTTCCGGCTAATTCAGCGTGACCATAAGTGCCACTTGAATCTTGAACGGGGATGTCTTTTTGAAGATTCACCTTTCCTTTACTTATTACAAAGCCACCACCAATTCCTATATGATCCGCTATGCGATAAGCAAAGGTCGGTTGAATAAATATGGCTTTTAATTCTAGCCGTGTTAATGCAAATCGGCCAATCCAATTATCTTCATATTGTATGGTGCTGCCAAATGGTGTGTTAATCGACAAACCGAATTTTAATTTTGCGGCTGGTTTAAGCTGAAACATAGCATACATAGAAAAAGGTGTGCCTACCGGTGAATTCGATCGATAGGCCGTTTGTGTTGAAGAGTCAACAAACATAACATTTCCAAAAACTGGAGTTACTCCAACTACAAGATTGTTTTCATCCAAAAACACTGTAGATCCTGGATTACAAAAAAGTGCAGAGGCATCATAAGGCGCTGCTGAACCCGCCAAGCCCATTCCTTGTTGGCGCTGAGATAAAAAATTTACCTGAAACCCCTGGGAAAAACCGTAATTATTGCAAACGAAGTGTAATAAAAATAAGGCTCCTAGGTAAATTCTTTTCATTTATACTAAATTGCGTATATTCAAATATATTAATAAATTATTAATAAAGGGAAAACAGTGAAAACAGCATTGCTTTTATTCATAATTTTCCTTGAAATCATCAAGGTCACGCCGATCCTTTTTGGATGGTTTTCCATCTCCATTTATTCTATATAATTTTTGAGAAAGCAAGTATTGTTCAAATTTTTCGATTTCTTCTGGTGGGGTGATGTTTTTAATAAAATCTTGCACGAGCTTCGCGCCAATGCGCTTATCTGTTAATACAATTACTTTGTATGAAAAAACGGCGCTATTTCGATGAATGGTGATAATATCATTTTCTTGGGGTTGATAGGAAGGTTTAATATCCTTAAAATTCATTTTTATTTTTCCCTTGGAAATTGCTTCATGCGCAAGACTTCTTGTCTTGGCGATACGAATAGCCCAAATAAATTTATCTAGTCGTAATTTCATGTTGTAATTTCTTTGACAAGGAATTGAAAACTAAATTATAGGAATGATCTATGAGCCCGAACAAATCTGCTTTTTGAATATCTTTCTTCAACTGAATTGTATTCCAATGTTTTTTATTCATGTGGTAACCTGGCAATACGGCCTGATAATTTTCCCTAAATTCAATGGCTTTTTCTGGATCACATTTTAAATTAATGCTTTCGCAAGTAACCGTGTCAATTAAAGCAAATATTTTATTGCCTATTGTAAAGACTAATGTAACATCATCAAATGGAAATCGCTCATCAGTCCCTTTTAACGAAAGGCAATAATTACGGATTTCATCAAGGAACACACCTTAATTTTTAGTGAATAGCTGGTGCGTTATCGTAATGACCTAACTTGTAAAGCATTTTAGAATGCTCTAATAAGGCACGTCCAAAGGTGTTGTATGAATGATATGGCAAATTAAATTCCTGCGCTGTTTGCTTCACTATATTCGCTAATTTACGATAGTGTACGTGACAAATGTTAGGGAATAAATGGTGCTCAACTTGGTAGTTGAGACCGCCTACATACCATGAAAACAAACGTGCTTTTGGAGCAAAGTTGGCTGTATTGTACAACTGACTCACCGCCCAATCCGCCTCGATATTTCCTGAATCATCAGGAACAGGATAATTTGATGTTGGAACCACGTGGGCTGGTTGAAAAATTGCACCAAGAGTAAGCCCTGATATAAACAACATAATAGTAATCCCTAATATGCTAATATACCAAGGTGTTTCACAAAGCCAAATTGGAAGGACAATGAAAATAAAAGCAAAAATAATTTTACCCACTATTATCGTAATCCAATGATTCGCATAGGTGATACTTTGCGATTCAATAAGTCCCATTTTCTTGTAACGTCTTGCTTGTTTGTAATCTTTAGAAATGAACCAAAACATAGTCATTAAGCCATAAAAGAACCAAGCGTATACATGTTGAAAGCGATGTAATGCGTTCCGTTTTTTATTCGGAGAAAACCGCAATAATGCCTCTGGCGGTTCAATATCCTCATCTAATCCGGTTACGTTTGTATATGTATGGTGCAATACATTGTGCTGAATTTTCCAATTCACGTCATTGCCACCTAAAATAACCAATACCTTCCCGATAACGTTATTTACTTTTTCATTTTTTGAGTAAGCACCATGATTCGCATCATGCATTACAGAAAGCCCTACTCCTGCCATACCAAAGCCCATAATTGTCCACATTAGCAACACTAACCATGTCGACATTTCTACTGATAACAGAAAGCATAGGGGTGTAATATAAAAAGCAAGCATCGCAATAGTTTTAAAAACCATAGCGGCATTTGCGTGGCGAGAAATATTTTTGGTTTTGAAATAATCGCCAACCCTTTTTCTGAGAACCTTGTGAAATTCTTCGTTGTGAGTTTTGGTAAATGTTACATTAGAATTAAACATATAATATGATATTTTAGTTACAAAGTTAGTCTATTTACCAACCTTTTGAGTTTTAAACGCTTAAAATTAAATTTAGTTCGTTAAGTAAACTTAAAAATCTATTTGTTTTCAGAAGCTGTCTTCAATAGAAAGAGTGGTTTTAAAGTAAACCAAGCCAAAAGGGGAAAAAATAGCATCGGCATTAAAAACCCTTTATAAAAATCAACAAAAAGCTGTGCGTCTGGGTTTTTAAAAACCGGATCTTGCATTTTTAACACGTAAAAAACTAAAGCTACAGTTGCCGCACTAAACAATAGACCCGATAAAAGATCGGCAAGTATTCCCCTTTTAAGCAAAAAGCCTTTTAATGAATAATATATGATTGACATTAGTGTAGCCGCAAGCAAACAATTTTTAAAAAATGAAATGAAAATAACAGACTTGCTCGATCCTTCGCTAAAATCAACTAAGGTGTAATAGAATGTTGCATAAAGAAAACAAGCAAGCGCCGCTAGTAAAGCAGTAGAAAAACTATGCAAAATAATTCGTGATAAAATCCTAATAAGAGTGCCTTTCATTTTTAATTCTTTTAATTCGTTGTAAATATAGAAACAATAGAGCAATTAAGAATAGAGAACTTCCCGTATTATAGAAAGAGACCTCGTATTGTCAAAAGATGGTAAATGAATGCGCATATACAATAAAATATCTCCTAAGGCCTGCTTTTGAATATCGCTGTGTGGCGCAACAAACGTTGAAAAAAGAACATTAAGGAAATTAGCCATCGGTCCATTGCGCATGTATTCGCCATCCCCATTATCGAGAGAAAAGCGTCCGGTTTTTAAGTTAAATGCCGTTGCGTTCGGAATCGTTTGTGGTGCAAAACCTAAGTTAATTGTCAGTTTTGCCGCAAATTCGAGGGGGAATTCCTTAAGCCGATTGGTTTCGTTTAATTCCTGCGCTGCTGACAATAAAAAAGAAAACATTACTTGATCTGCCTGTTCTTCTTTTAATGTTTGTCTCAAAACATCACTCACAAAAAAACTAATAAGCATTTTTGCGGGGTGACTTGCCGAGGACAAATACGGGGTGGCTATTGTTAAGGAATTAATCATTCCCAAATCACTTTCTGGCCTTTTATATGATGCGATTTCATAGTGCCCAAAAACAAAAAATGGAACTGATTTTTTTTTTGCGCCTTTGTAAATAAAGTTCGAAATCCCTGATTTTTGCGTGTAAAAGGTTAGCATTAAACTGCTCTCGGAGTAATTTGTTTTAAACAGTAGAAAACCGTAATCACTTGTTTTCATAACACTTTTAGAAGATTAAATCTTCGGTAAAAATAACCATTCATCGCATCGAAACAATATTTACTACCTTTATAAAAAAGGATGTTTTGGAAAAGTATTTATTATCTCTATTTCTTATAATTTCAACGATTACTATCAATGCTCAAATCTATTCCTACAGTAATGCGGTTTTAAGCGAAGCTGCTATCAATGAAAATGATACGAGCATTGCCTTAAAATGGATGTATGACGCTGGGGCTACGCAATATAATATCTACCGAAAAAATTATGGCGCGGCTAGTTGGGGGGCTCCAATCGCAAATCTTGGTCCTTTGGAATTATTCTATGGGGATAGTAATGTCGTCGCGAATCAATTATATGAATATCGTATTATGCGCGTTGGCTCAACAAGTACTGCATATGGCTATTTGGTATCTGGAATTAACACCCAAATTCCTTATAACAAAGGAAAAATGATTTTGATAATTGATGACTACTTTTTACCCGATTTACAAAATGAGATTTCTGAATTAATCTTAGATATTGAAGCAGATGGTTGGTTTGTTCAACAACAACTCGTAAATCGTAATGACGGCGTTTCACAGGTAAAATCACTCATCCAAGGGATTTATAATAGCGATCCTGTTGCCACAAAAGGCTTGTTTTTATTCGGACATGTTCCCGTGCCTTATTCCGGCGACATTAACCCGGATGGGCATCCAGACCATTTAGGCGCATGGCCTGCAGATGTGTATTATGCGGACATGAATGGGACCTGGAACGATGTTGGTGTAAACGATGCTAGTGCTTCAGACCCAAGACATCACAATGTTCCTGGCGACGGAAAATTTGATGAGTCCGTTCTTCCTTCAGATGTAGAGTTAGAGGTGTCCCGCGTTGATTTTTACAATCTCCCCACATTTTCAAATACAGAAACAATGTTAATGCAAAGCTATCTTGGCAAACTACACGCCTTCAAGACAAGGCAATATATTCCAAGAGATATTGCGATCGTTGAGGATAATTTTTTGGGTATGGCAGAAGGATTTGCAGGTTCGGCTTATGCAAGTTTTTCTCCGAATGTTGGAATAGATTCTATTATCAATGGAGATTATACAAGTGAGTTACTAAACAATAATTATTTATGGGCATATGGAACAGGTGGCGGTTGGTATAGTGGCGCTTCAGGAATCGTTAACACAAGCGAGTTTGCTGCAAATAATTATAAGAGCACTTTTTCCATGTTATTTGGTAGCTATTTCGGAGATTGGGACAGTGCGGATAATTTAATGCGCGCTAATTTAGCCAGTGGAAAAACGCTCAGCTGTTCGTGGTCAGGAAGGCCTTACATTTACTATCACCCTTTAGCGATGGGCGAAAACTTAGGATATTGTATTCAAAAAACTCAAAATAACAATTCTACTTATTTTTCCTCCACATTAAACACATTTAAACGATGGATTCATATTGCCCAATTAGGAGATCCAAGTTTAAGATCAAGGTATATTTCTCCTCCAAATAATCTAACTTGCTCGACAAATGCTAATGGCTCAGTTGACTTATCTTGGAGCCCTTCTAGCGAATCTGTCATTGGCTACCATGTTTATCGGCGCTTGCCGAACGTGTCCTCTTGGAGCTTAGTTGATCCTGCCATCATTAGTGGGACGACTTATAATGATAATAGCATAGTAAACGGAGGGACATTTATTTATATGGTTCGAGCAGTAGATACCTTAAGAACTGCAAGTGGAAAATACTTTAATCAAAGCCTCGGAACCATTGGAAGCGGAAATTCTACCGTGCAAACAGCAATAGTTTCAATGAATAAACACATTCACATTTACCCTAATCCAACGAATGATTATACCTCGATCTTAGTGCCTGAACTATTGATTGGTAAGGAATATAAAATTTTAAATTTAATGGGTAAAGAAATTGAAAGCGGAACGATTGAGTCGCTTATACATAAAGTTAACTTGCGGCAGTATTCCCGGGGTATTTACCTCATCTATATAGAAGGACTAGAGTCCTCGGTAAAGATTAGTAAGAATTAGTTATTTTCCCTTCGATTTACCGACAACAATTACATTTTCATTGTCTTCATCCTGTTGTCCCTTCCATTTTTCAAGGTTTTTCTTAATCTTGGTGTCTTTCTTAGGCTTTTCATCCTTTAATATTGCCGGGGCAGTGCTAGGCACACTCTCTTTTTTAATTTTAGGATTGAAATTTATTTTGATATCTTCTTTGGGAAGCTCTTTGGGAACATAACTTTTAACCATAGAATCATTTCTAAATAAACCAAACTCGGCTTTTAAAATTGAT
The DNA here is from genome assembly GCA_947475095.1 of Flavobacteriales bacterium. Lineage (GTDB taxonomy): Bacteria > Bacteroidota > Bacteroidia > Flavobacteriales_D > Crocinitomicaceae > UBA952. Next base: position 79,781 of record CANJLG010000003.1, on the reverse strand, counting down.
TTTGCGTCTTGCTTTGCTTCTTGAATGTTGAGCTTTGTTTGTTCCAACTTCGCTGTTTTATCCCATTCAATTATAGGTGCGTCTATGGATCCATGCATTCGCATGAATACTCGAAAGCTTGTTTCATCATCTATAATCTCTCCAAATTCGGTGAGTTTGTTTTGTTGTTTTATATCCCTTAAACGAAAAGCGAAGCGATAGTCAATGATGTTTTCAAAGGTGTGGGTTCCAGATACGACCATTTCCATAGCAGAAGAAATAATTTTCATTTTGGGTAGTTGAACAATTCCTTTATTGATAATAATTGTGTTTTCTAATGTCTCAAATGACAAGTCATTTAATTTTTTTTCGAATTCATTAATGTTGTTATCCCCCAAAACGAGTCTTCCTGCTTTTGTCCTTAAACTAGCGATAATATCCTTAAATGATTCAACGTTCTTTAAATGACCATTAAACACTTTTATGGCTAACTTAGATTGTATTGAATTAAATACAATGCCTGACTTTAAATCAAATGGAGCCTCAAATTCAAGAGATGCTTCTGCTCGACCAGATAAATTTTCATCTGTTAAAATTGTTTGTTGGAAATTATTCCATTCTTTAAACAAAGGTTTAAACTTTAAATCTTGGCTTGATATAGAGGCTTTAAGATTAAATATTTCAGGAGATGACTCCTTAACCTCAACCGCCCCGTAAATAGACGCTTCAGCATTCACACAACTGATCTCGGGAAATGTAATGGTTCGTCCCTTAATATTCATCGTTCCCTTAAGATTATTAAAGGAATGGTTTTCATATGTTAATCTTCCGATTGCTAAGTTTAAATCACCGTTAATATTGTTTGGAAGAACAAAAAATCGGCTTGCAATAATTTTTTCTGCTTTAGTCGTTGACCCTAAATCTGACACATTAATCCCATTACTTTTAATATCTGCTTTGACGTTAAGAGATTCGCTAGATTTTATATAACCTACCAAATTAGTTAGCGTTCCTTTTATTTGTAAATCCGATTGAGCAATTTTCAATCTGACGTCTTCTAAAGAAGTGCTATTTCCAGCGAGGGAAATCCTTCCATTTATTTTTTCGAATAGGCGGTTGTCTTGCTTAAGTTTAAGGTCTACATCCGCTAACTCAATTGACCCTTCACATTTTTTTACCTCTGGTTGCGAATTTTCACCCCCCTGCCGAATAAGGAAATCAGCGTTTATTTTTAATCTGCCTAATAATTTATCAAGAGAAGAAATTTTTAAAACGGCTTGTAACACTTGTAAATCAACATTGCCTTTTGCTGACCCTGAATACAAAGGATTTGAAAACTCCTTTATTATTAAATCTCCACTAAATGGCCCTCCTGCTGTTTTAAAATTTACCCTTTCGAGTTTTAAAAACTCATCTTCACCCCCCCCATCATTACTGTATTTACCCGAAAAGGCAATATCTGAAACCGCTAAATTATGGGAAGGCTCCGTCAATTCTCCATTCTTAATCCCAAAATCGCATGTTATTAACGCTGCGGAAGAATTTGAATTGACGCCATTAACACTAAGATCAAAATAAATTTCTCCCTTACCATTAAACTTATCTATGTTTTTATCAGCATCAATAGCAATATTATTCACTAATTCTGTGAGTAGAATGTCTTTCGAGTGCATGTCAAAATTAATGCTATCACTAGTTATAGCACCACTTGCTAGGAAAGGTAAGCCTTCAATATTAATTTCTGCTTTTGGTAGTTTAATTGTGCCCTCTTTGTTATCAATTAATAAGTCAATTCCAAAATCAACGTTTTTATTAGCTAGTAAAACCAACTCACTACTTTTCGCTTGTACAACAAACAGTTTACAGTCCGTGCGCATTGTGTATTTATCATCTTTAAAATTACCTGAAAAATGGGCGGTTTTAATTGTTGTTTTGTAGTGCTGATCGGTTGATTCATTTGAGTAATTAAGGGTAAGGCCATCAACTGAGACATCACTCAAATCAAGATTAAAGGGTTTATCTGCTTTTGATTTTGACGGCTTAAGGATATCATAGTTTCCTTCTCCCTTGTTGTTGATTTTCAGGGATAATTTCCCCGGTGAAATAGATAAGTGTTTTATTTTATAATTTTCATTCCATAAATCTATTGGATTAAATTGAAGGCGAACGTTGGAAGAGAACAGCAAGGTGTCTTTTTGATGGCTTTTAGAAAATGTATCGTTGATTTTTACATTCTTTAAATCCACGGATAGATTAGGGAATGTGCCCCAAAAAACCAAATCAACATCAGAAACCTGAATGGGTTCGATTAGTTCCTTGTTAAGTTCGTTTAATACTAATTTGCAGATGTGATCATTAAAAAAATAGAGGGTTGCAGAAATTAACAAAACAATTCCGGTAGTAATTCCCAAAGTCCATTTAAGAATTTTAACAAGTCTGTTTTGCTTTTTCGATCGTGGTTTATCCCCTGTTTTCTCCATAAAATTAATTCTAAACAATTTACTGGAAAGAGTTAACGAATTGGAGGGAGCTAAGGTTACGTTTAAAAGAAAAGAGATTTTTTAACTTTCAAGAAAAATCAACGGAAGGATGTTCTTTCGTCAGCGTTTTTTAACCATGGTTAATATTGTCGCCATTGCGACTGTTTCACCGGTTTCATCATAAACATCAACCAAAAACTTAACTATTCCTTTAGGTATGTCGTCTTCGGAACGCTTTTCTTGATCTATTTTCTCTTTTACAGTAAAACGAACGGCAATCGTTGCTCCGGGATAAACTGGCTTGGTAAATCTCGCTTCTTCAATGCCGTAATTTAATAAAACAGGTCCTTTTTTAGGGTCAACGAATAGCCCTGCCGCTTTGGATAAAATAAAATATCCGTGGGCGACCCGTTTTTCGAATATAGTGCCCTCTAATGCTGTGGCATCCATGTGGGCATAAAAATTATCGCCTGATACATTAGCGAAATTGACAATGTCTGCATCCGTAACAGTGTGTTTATGCGTAAATACTGTTTCACCAATAACTAATTCTTCAAAATGCTTTCTAAAAACATGTGGATTTGCCTCTGGCATATCGCTTCCTACCTGGAATTGTTGTGTTATTTCGCTAATAGTTGTCGGATGTCCCTGAATAGCTGTGCGTTGCAAATAATGTAAAACACCTCTTTTCCCACCCATTTCTTCACCGCCTCCAGCCCTGCCTGGTCCACCATGAGTTAACAATGGCATTGGAGATCCGTGACCTGTACTTTCTTTTGCGCAAGCATCATTTAGCACCAATATTCTTCCATGCATGCTTGCCGCTCCAAGCACATAATCCACGGCTTCTTTATTGTTTGGAGTTACAATTGATGATACCAAAGAGCCTTTTCCCATATTCGCAATGGTAATGGCATCGTCTAAATTTTTATAAGGCATTAGGGTAGAAACCGGGCCAAATGCTTCTATTTCATGACAAGGGGTTTTATTGAATGGGTCAGTATTTAAAAATAAAATTGGCGAAAAAAATGCCCCGCTATTTTTGTCTGCACCAACAACATCAAATCGATCCAAATCACCATATACTATTTCTTGAGATGCCATTAGTTTTTCTACACTAGCACGAACGCGCGCCACTTGAGTTTTCGTTGCTAAAGCGCCCATACGAACCCCTTCTGCACTTGGATCGCCGATAATTGTGCTCGAAAGACGTTCAGAAATTCCTTTTTGAACAGCCTCAATAAAATCCTCTGGAACAATAATCCTTCTAACGGCCGTACATTTTTGACCCGCTTTAATCGTAATTTCTTTGACGGTTTCTTTTATAAATAAATCAAACTCCTTAGTTCCTGGCGAAGCGTATTTTCCTAATACCGTGGCATTCAAAGAATCTGCTTCGAGATTAAAAGGAATGCTTTTAGAAATAATCGTTTCGTGGGCCTTTAGCAACCTTCCTGTTTCGGCGCTGCCCGTAAAGGTTACAACATCACAACTTTCTGCATGATTAATCAAACCCCTGCCCAAACCAACAAGTAATTGCAGGGCGCCTTCAGGAAGAATTCGTGATGAAATGATATCTCTAACCACCGCTTCCGTTAAAAATGATGTGTATTCAGATGGTTTAACCACTGCTGGGACACCGGCCATTAGATTTGTCGCTATTTTTTCTAACATTCCCCAAACCGGAAAGTTAAACGCATTGATGTGTATGGCAACTCCTTCTTTCGGCACCATAATATGATGACCGATAAAGCTTCCGTTTTTTGACAATGGGGCAGCAGCTCCATCTACGTAAAAAGGTAAATCAGGAAATTGTTTTCGCAAAGAAGCATTGGCAAATAAGTTTCCAATTCCGCCCTCTATATCTATCCACGAGTCAATCTTTGTTGCACCTGTCCAAGCACTCACTTCATAATAACGCTCTTTTCGTTCCATAAGGAACAGCGCTAAGGCTTTTAGCATTCTGCCTCGTTCTTGAAATGTCATTTTTCGCAAAATGGGTCCGCCTACGTTTCTTCCATAGTTTAATACCTCAGAAAAATCGATCCCTTCACTGGATACAGAACCAATTGTCTTTCCTGTAATAGCATGGTAGATGGTGGTTTCTACTCCTTGTCCATTTTCCCAATTCCCTAAGATATAGTTTTGAAATTGATGCATGATATCAATTATTTATGGAAATAACCACTTTACTAAATCGTTTCCATTTGCGTACAACATTAAGCCAAGTAGTAATACAATTCCAATGTACTGAGCGATCTCCAACACACGCTGAGGTGCCTCTTTTCCTGTTATCATTTCATAGAGAAGAAAAACAACGTGGCCACCATCTAAGGCAGGAATTGGTAATATATTCATGAAGGCCAAAATTATTGAAAGTAAGGCCGTATTCATCCAAAATATTTGCCAGTCCCAAGCCGCAGGAAACATATTCCCAATTGCAGCAAACCCACCTATGGAAGACGCTCCCTTTTTAGTAAAAATAAACTTTAATTGTGCAACATAATCCGATAAAGTATTTGACCCGTAGGTAAAACCTACTGCAATACTTTGAAAAAAGGAATATTTATTCGTTTCAATAGCGGTTGAATCCTCAAGTAATTTCGTGCTGCTTTGAAACCCAATCGTCCCATCGCTTTTAACTTGAGTTTGTATTGCTATCGTATCATTTACTCTTTTAACAAGCATTTCTGTGGTTTTGCCTCTTTGCTTGTAGATCTCAGATTGAAACTCGTCAAAATAATTAGTTTTCCTACCATTAACGACCAGAATCTTGTCGTTTTTCATAAGGCCCGCCTTTGCCGCAAAACCACCCTTGATAACTGAATCTACAGAAAATGATGTTGATCTAGGTCCGAAAGCAGGGAAGGCGCCTGCCTGAAACAACTCTTTATCAATTGCTTCTGGAAAAGTTATCGTTTCCCTTGTTCCATCTGAATGTTGAACAAGGAACACCCTTGCCCCCCTTAATAGAATGCCTTTATTTAAATCCTCTAGGCTAGTTACAGCTTGCTTATTAACGCTGATTACTTTGTCCCCGGATACGATATGATATTTCGCTAAGTACGGATGTACGGATAACCCATTTGAAAGTTTATTTGGATTGATATCGGTTTTTCCCCAAGCGAAAATAACTAAAATGTAAATCAAAAAACCTAACAAAAGATTGACGGTAACCCCGCCAATCATAATAATTAAACGCTGCCAAGGTTTTTTTGAACGAAACTCCCAAGGCTCAGCTGGTTTTTTTAGCTGCTCCTTATCCATGGACTCGTCTATCATCCCCGCGATTTTAACGTAGCCACCTAGTGGTAGCCAGCCAATTCCCCATTCCGTTGTTGACTCGTCCTCTTTCCATTCTTTGGGAGATCCCTTTTTGAACCAAGCGGTCTTTCCTTCCCCATTTACTTTTTTAAAGCGAAAAAGAGAAAACCATGGATTAAAAAACAAATAGAATTTTTCAATTCTAGTCTTAAATAATCGAGCTGGAATAAAATGTCCAAACTCATGTAAGGTAACAAGTATTGCTAATGATAAAAATAATTGAGCGGCTTTAATCCAAAAATCCATAGGTCAAAATTGAAGTACAAATATACACTTTCTAAATGCAATTTTATTAAAACTATGGTTGGGGATTCTCACATTACACCGTCTATTAAAATAAATTTATTTATTAGACAATTTTAAGAACTGCTCAATATTGATTAATTTCGTTTGACAAGCCGATGAATACCAGCAAAACCATTATCATTATACCAACATACAACGAAAAGGAAAACGTTGTGAAAATGACGCAAGCTATAATGGGAATTGATTTAGAGCTTTCCATTTTGTTTGTCGATGATAACTCCCCAGATGGAACTAGCAGATTGATCGCAGATCTTGTTAAAAAATATCCTAATCAGGTTTTTTTAGAATCACGGGAAGGAAAACAGGGGTTGGGGACGGCCTATATTCATGGATTTAAATGGGCACTTGAGAGAAAATACGACTATATTTTTGAAATGGATTGTGATTTTTCGCATGCGCCAGAAGACATTGTTCGTTTAAAAAATGCTTGCGAGCAAGGCGCAGACATGGCAATTGGCTCAAGGTATTGCAAGGGAGGAAAGGTAAAAAACTGGCCATTAAAAAGAATTATGATGTCCTATTTAGCAAGTCTTTATGTGCGAATGATTTTATGGATTCCTATTAAAGATACAACTGCTGGTTTTAAATGTTATAAGGCAAAGGTTTTAGAAACTGTTAACTTAGACCAAATCACATTTAAAGGGTATGCTTTTCAAATTTGCATGAAATACGCAGCATTAAAACATCGGTTCAAAGTGGTTGAAGTTCCCATCGTTTTTGTAGATCGATTGTACGGAGAATCCAAAATGAGTGCTGGAATTTTTAAAGAGGCTATTTGGGGGGTGTGGAAAATGCGAAAGATGAACTTATGACCGAATATTTAATTAAAGGGGGAACCATTATTAATGAAGGAAAGCGATTTATAAGCGATCTATTAATACGCAATGGATGCATTGAAAAAATAGGCATTGATATTAATATTCCTTATTCTGTTATAGAAATTAATGCCGAAGGCAAATTCCTTATTCCTGGATGCATAGATGACCAAGTTCATTTTAGAGAGCCTGGATTGACCCATAAAGGAACCATCTATTCAGAATCTCGAGCCGCTGTAGCAGGTGGAATAACATCGTACATGGAAATGCCAAACACCATTCCCAATGCCTTAACTCAATCGTTATTAGAAGATAAGTATACGATTGCTGCTCAGTCGTCATTGGCTAATTATTCCTTTTTTATGGGTGCCTCTAATGAAAATCTAGAAGAGGTTCTTAAAACAGATAAGAAAAAGGTCTGTGGGGTGAAAGTTTTTATGGGGTCTTCGACTGGAAATATGCTTGTCGATAACGAAAAAACCTTAGATAAATTATTCTCGTCAGTGCCTCTGCTAATTGCAACTCATTGTGAGGATGAGGGCACCATTAGGGCTAATTTACAACACTATGAAAAAATCTACGGAGAAGCTATTCCCATCGAGGCACACCCTAAAATTCGTAGTGCCGAAGCGTGCTTTCTCTCTTCGTCGCTAGCGGTCAGCTTAGCCAAGAAATATGGGACTCGCCTGCATGTCCTTCATATATCGACTGCTAAAGAAACGGAACTTTTCGATAACAGTATTCCGTTAGAAAAAAAATTGATTACCGCGGAGGCTTGCATTCATCATTTATGGTTTAGCGATGCTGATTATGCAACAAAAGGAAATTGGATTAAGTGGAATCCTGCCATTAAAACCGCGGAGGACCGAGCTGAAATTTGGAAGGCTGTATTGGATAACCGAATTGATGTAATCGCAAGTGATCATGCCCCTCATACGATTTCAGAAAAAGAAAATGCTTACTCAAGTGCACCATCCGGAGGACCTTTAGTGGAACACGCCCTTCTGGCAATGCTAGAAAAATCCATTGAGGGGAAAATTAGTATTGAACGCGTGGTTGAAAAAATGGCTCATGCCCCAGCAACACTTTTTAGAATTATTAATCGGGGATTTTTGAGGGAGGGTTATGCTGCAGACATTGTGTTGATTGATCCCAAACAAAACAAAATAGTTTCAAATGATCAGGTTTTATACCAATGTAAATGGAGTCCGTTTAATGGGCAAGTGTTTTCTCATAGTGTTAGTCATACCTTTATCAATGGGAATTTAGTGTATCAGAACGGAAAACTTATCGATCACTTTCTTGGGCAACGCCTAAGCTTTAATCATTAAGTAATGAAGACAATCCTTTTTTTTCTACTATTCTGTTTAATTGGATGTTCCTTAGTGGAAAAACCTGAGCCGCCTAAAAACTTGATAGAAAAGGATAAAATGACTTTAGTAATGGAAGAAATGTTGCGTTTAGAAAGTTATTATCAGCGCACATTTGGCATGCCAAGCATCTACAAAGAACCCTTAAAATTAGCGGCTGAAAATGTCTTTAAAAAATATGGCGTAAGTGCCAAAAGCTACGAGGATAGTTACCGATATTATGCTCAACAATTTGACGTTTTCCTTGAAATGAATCAAACTATTATCGAGCGCCAAAACAAAAGTATACTCGATTTATCCAAATAATTGCGCTTTTACTGTTCTTCGTCGAATAATAAATCAGCATCAACGCCTTCATTTTGTTCCCTAATATAAAGGGCTATTTCACTAATGACAGTTGTTTTTTGATCATCCTCCATGGACCGATCAGAAGCGATGTATTCTTTTAAATGCAATTGCGATTCTAATAGTTGATGCTCTTCAAATGGCCCTTCTAAATTCTCTAATACTGTTAAGCATTCTAAGGCTATTATGAAATTTCCCTCAATCGCTACCTCTACAAAATCGGCTAAAAAAGACGAGTAGTCTAATTTACTATTCCATACCACAGACAATAATTCTTGTCGAATAGAGGCGTATTTCTCCTCTTGTATAAAAGGCAAAAATATAGGAGGTAACTTTGGGTCAACAACATTTGATAAAAATTCCAACACTTCTTTTTTTATAGCCCTATTAGTCGTGATAGAAGCAATGGCGACGATGGGTTCAATGACGCTCAAATCGGCGCATACTTCCAACTGCTTAAGTCCAATGCACACATTGGCTAGATCATCGGTGTAAACTAATTCTAAGGCCGACTTTATTGTTAATTTGTTTTGTGAAGACATTCTTTTAGCTATTGTTGTTGTTTTTTTTGTAAAGTTAATTATTCAAGATAAACATTCCGCCTCAATAAACTGAGTAAGTTCAATAAATTCGTCAACTGACAACCTTTCGGGCCGTTGCCCAGAAAATTGTGAGGGGAGTTCTTTGCCATTCGTTAAGCTTTTTAAAGAATTTCGCATTGTCTTACGACGTTGATTAAAGGCTGTCTTAACGACACGAATAAATAATTTTTCGCTACAAGGAAGCGACGTTCTTTCATTTCGCAGGCATCTAATTACGCCCGACTTCACCTTTGGAGGTGGATTAAATGCCTGCTCATCAACGGTAAAGCAATAATTGATGGTATAGAATGTTTGAAGTAATACGCTAATTATTCCGTAGTCTTTTGAGCCTGGGGCTTCTGCTATACGTACAGCGACCTCTTTTTGAAACATTCCCATTATTTCGGGTATCTGATGCCTATAATCTAAGCACTTAAATAATATCTGCGAGGAAATATTGTAGGGAAAATTTCCAACAACAGAAAATGGTTCTTCGCCCATAATAGCACCCAAATCTGCCCGTAAAAAATCTTCTTGCAAAATCTGTTTGGTATAGGTTGGATACGCTTTAATTAGAAAATCGATCGATTCCGTGTCAACTTCCATTAAAAACAACTCTAAATCTCCACGTTTCATTAGTGGGTTTGTTAATGCTCCTGTTCCTGGTCCGACTTCAACAACCCTAAAACAACCATTATGACCAGTAAACTGATCTGCTATTTTTTCACTGATATTTTTATCAATTAAAAAATGTTGTCCGAGATGTTTTTTAGGGCGAACAAACATCATTTATCAAACTGTTTGATTAGCTCCAGACTCGTTCTAAATGCGGAAAACTTTCCTGCAAAACGATCCGCGTGGGCTTTTTGCATGTCGGATGCATACCTGAGATTATACCCATCCAAGGCTGCTTGATCCCTTGCTAAATACATCGCCGAATAAGCTATCCCTCCTTCTTGTTCGCCTAATATTTTCGATAAACGACACTCCATAAAGAAACCGGTGGCCATTATTGATGGGATGTGTGTTTCTTGCATCCATAACAACCAATCGGCGGAAACCTCCTCGTCAATACTTAAGGTAACATTATAAATTATCATGGGACAAAGGTATCTATTTCTGCTCTTCGAATGATTGGAAAGTTAGAAAGTTAAATGCATTGGATCAACTTTACAATATTTCTCATATCTTTGATACGTATAACCTAAAATTTTTATTTATGAAAACAACCTTACTTTTTTTAAGCTTTGTAGCATTTACCGTTTTTAATGCGTCCAGTCAATCCTGTACCCCAGGTGTTAACTTTCAAGATTCCGCTTTTGGAGTTTGGCCAGACACCACCCAAAATTTGCCTTGGGCCACTGCCAACGTATCGTATTCAACGGATTTAAACTTCAAGGTGCCTTCTACAGTAACCAATGATTTAGATCCTTCTGGACAATTTGTTGGTTCTGCCATACAAAGCTTTACTGTAACGAATGTTGCGGGTTTACCTGCTGGATATAACTACGTTTGTAACAACAATTGCACCTACAATGGAGGCGCTAATGGATGTGCTAATGTATATGGAATTAGTGGTGTAACTGGAACATATCCCATTACCATTGAAATTGACGCAACTGTTTTAATTGTTCTTTTTCCAGGTTTGCCTCCTACCCCTGTTACCCAACCGGCTTCATTCGGTGGATATAAAATCATTATTGGTACGGCTGGGTTAATTGAAGGAATTATTGCTCCATTAACAATTCATCCAAACCCATCTAATGGCATTATTAATATCAAAGGAATTACTGAGTCAATGAATGCTTCTGCTGTTTCTATTAGCAATCTTGAAGGAAAGGTTCTTTCTCAGAAACAATTAAATGGTTCAACAACTTGTTCTTTTGATTTAACTGGAATAAACGCTGGTATTTATTTCGCTTCTGTAAGTTATGAAGGTGGAATTGAAAACATCAAGTTTATTATTGACTAAAACATACTTGATTTATTTTAAAAGGGCATTCGTGCCCTTTTTTTTATGGGATAATTTTTTGTTTTATAACCTGATAAACTTCGTTGCTTATTTTGTCGTAAACATAAATCAAAACATGCATGTTGGACGCATTGTAATTTCCATCTAATTGATTTGGAACAACGAAACTGTAATTGACATAGTATTTTCCATTAGTCAAATCTTGGGCTGTTAGGGTCCGTCCAAATGGCATTGCATTTAAGTTGCCTCTGTGAATGTCTCGATGGATATAGGACGAATTATGAGAATTATCTGACATTTTTTGATCGCCAATTAAGGAGTCTTCAATGATATAAGATACGATACCAAGGTCATTGGTGAGCGTAGCATCTAATTTTTCAACCTCAAGATGTAAAAATGCCCCTTTGGTTGACGCATAATAATTTAAAGCAGATTGCATGTTGATTTTTAAATTGTTATCTGCCAAAACATTTGTTGTCATGGATGTCCATTGGTTTGGGCTTTGACAAATAACCCCGTTATTAATTCTGTTTATAGCTCCTCGAGGATTCCCTACAAAGCCTCCATCGTTGAGCCCAAAATAAAGACCGATGGCTACCCCTTCGAAATTGGTGAAGTCAATGGGATAATTGGGCGGATCTAAAGCCTGAAAGTCTCCGATGCCTGTTGGCCCAGCGTGGATTGATGCAGTGAATACGCGACTTGGATTAGCTTCGTGTAAGGCATGTGCTAAATCTGCTGCTGCAGGACAAAAAACACATTTGTGACCAGTAAAATCTTCGATGAGCACATTTCTATTCACATTTGAATTCGGCAAAAATGTGGGCCATTCATTGGCTACATAATCACTCCAGTTTCCTGGATAAAGGGTGGTATCTAAATCAGTAGATGAGCCGCTATTAGGATAAGGGTTTTCAATGCGGTCACAAGACCAAAGCCCCAAGGCAAAAACCACTAGATAAAAAATGTTTCTCATATTAAAAACTTTGGGTGAAGCTAAGGGTTAAACCATTATTGGCAGGAACAAATCTACACACACCGCCTACACAAAATAAGCCTGCTCTTTGTCGGCCATAAGAAAAGGTTAATCGAGTTGCTTCTTTGATATACCCGCAAGTAAGAATTGGATAATTTACGCGCTTACTCGCTACAGGATTTCCATAATTATATTGATTCATAAAACTAAAAAACCAAGCAGGAGAAACAGTATACTCTATTAATGCAGTAAGCCAATTTCCTTTATCGTGAATTTTGCCGTCTTGTTTAGCTACTATTAAACCCTGTATTTCAGCACGAATAGAATGTTTTGTGTTTATTTTAAAAGCCCCTTCGAAAACAGCAATATGTGCGTTGATTATGCCCTGCGCATCATTTGATATTTTAGCAACATCATTATTGATTTTAATGTTATAATAGCTTAAGATAGCACTAAATTTTGGAGAGAATTTTTTTGAAATAGATAGGTTAATATCTTGCCAATACAAACTATCACTCATGTCAAATAAGCCTGATGTATAGGTGACTCCTGTTGAATCCAAAGGATTAATCGTACTTGTATGCTGCATTGGTCGATATGTCGTTGAGAAATTTCCGCCAATGGTAGTGCCGTATTTTCCGCCCAATCTTGATTTTTTCTTAAAGGTATATAAGACGTCTGCTTGAAAGGCCACTTCTCCCATGGGTTGTGTGGCGTATGGATAAAGCGTAGCAACTAAGTTATAAGTATGAGTTTTATTAAGGGCCGGTAAATAGTTGATGAAAGCGTCCTGTAAATCTTTGTTGCGGTCGGAACGAAAACTCATGTTGTCAACCGATTTTCCTGAAAGTAAAATGCCGAATCCTTTTTGAGTGTAGCTTAAATTAAAAACGGCTGCATGGCCATAGTTGTAAATTTTATTATTGTCATTTGATGGATCCTGCTCTTTAATGATGTATTCGCCATCCAAATAAAAATTTTTATACCTTAACTTAGCCCTGGCTCCATAAGCCCCTACATTTTCAGGAAGTATTAATGCATCGTCGTCATCTGCTTGATACTTACTCACAAAAGAACCTCCCAAGACCATGTCAAGAGGAAAATTCTCCAACTTTTTAAAGGTCTCGTTGAAGTGAATTTCTGCATCAATACCCCTAACAATACCCTCTGAATAAACTAGTTGGCCTTTTTGAAAAGATAGACGCTGATAACCATATACTCCTTTTATAAGCACTCCTTTTTTAGGGCGGAGAAGAACTCTTGCGCCATCCATCACATTGTCGTATCCTAAGGCTCTGTCTTCATAAGCTCTAAATGATAGCCCGCTACCAAACTGTTCGTAAAAAGAACCAAGTGTTACATCTACAAAATCATTTGAATAGCCAATATAGCGCATGCCAATTCCCGTTCCGTCAAATCGATTTGGATAACCTTGAATTCTTGGTAAATATGATTCTAAACGCATTCCCGCCTTAAATCCGCCGTTTGTATAAAAAACATTCATATACGAATTTAGTAAGCCTTTTGAAGGGGGTTGATTAGCGCCAATTATTGAATCAGCATTTAAATATTGAAAGGTGCTTTCAATATTTCCCGTGAAATTTCCTTGGCCAAATAATATAACTGGCATGAAAAGAAACCCGAATAAGATAGTAGATTTAAACACTAAAAGAAAGTTTAAATTTTTGTAAATATAGATAAAAATGGGTAATTTGATTTATTACGCCTCGATTGCCCGTTTGGCTTGTAACTAATATAGGATTGATGAGAATCAAACTAACTGAACTTTTTCTCCGTTAATTATGCGTTTTTGACAACTGGAATATCCAAATTGCTTATTTTGGGCTTGGCTGCTTGCTCCCTAAAGAATGGTTATAATTATCTCCTTGTTTTTTTCACAAAAAAACCCCCACATAAATGTGGAGGTTTTCAACAACTAATATTATTTAATCTTTTTTTCTATAAACGAAATTAAGACTCCAAACGTGTATGCAGCATCTTCCAATTGCTGATACCACATTTAGGATCCATTTCCACAAGGTTACAAGAATGTGATTTAATATAAAATAAAATGCTTCTTTAGCGGCCTTAATCAATATTGCAGATACATACAGCGCAAACAATGCTGCAAAATAGCCCATAATATCATCTGATGAGAAATTACTTGCATCAATGAAAGTATACGTTAGGAAAAGAAAGCCTAGAATCCAAGATAGAAAAATAACCGCATCAAATAAAAAGTAAATACAATACATTACAATAAATGAATGAAGAGGAGATGTTTTATCATTCTCTTTATAAGCTATCGATTTGGAATCCCAAAAAAGGCTTAATCTTGTTGCTGCTTTACCCCATATAATATACGGTAAAATAAAGGGAATATAAAGTAATAAATAGTATCCGGCAGCCATAAGTGCCTTTAGGCCATGTGACCCGAAAGAAAAATCTTCGGTCTGCGCATCTCTAATTGTTGTTTCTTGTTCCATATATTTTTTTTTAGTTTAAAAATTTTATTAACTTATTATTAGACTATAAATTCTTGTTAGTACGGTCTAGCTTACTCTTGTTTTTAATCTTGTATTTATTTCGTTGGGTAGTCAGCCCTGTGGCTTTCGCAAACTATAATAAATTTAAAAGTTAGCCATAAAATCACGGCGTAAAAATGGTTTTAATTGTTAAATTATAGTCGAATATAAGCTTTCTAAATTGAAAACCAATCTTTTAACTGAAATAATTTAATGGCGGGCCGTTTTTTTTTATTAAAAAAATTATTTGGGTGCAACTAACTTTTTAATTTCCTGATAAAGTATTTCTTCATCCCCTGGCGCATAATTATTGTGGGTATAAACAATTGCCCCTTCTTGATTGATTAAAAAAGTATGGGGTACATTATTAACTCCCATTGCGCGCTTAAAGTCGCCATTAGGGTCCATTAAAACCATGTAATCCCAAGCTTTTCCATTTACATAAACGGACACTTGACTTTTTGTTTTTTCATCATCAATTGAGACGGCCACTAGATTGACCCCTGTTTCTTCTTGCCAGACCTCATAAAGATCATGAATTGCTGATAATTCTTTTTTACATGGTGAGCACCATGTTGCCCAAAAACTTATAACAACGGGACCCGTAAACCCCAAACTTGCGGTATTTATGGCGTTTCCTTTCATGTCTTTTAGATTAACAGAAGGCAATTGTTTAACATCAAATAACTCAGAATGTTGAACAAAAGCAACAATTGGAAGGGCAATGAACCCAAAAAGAACAAGTAGTTTTTTCATTTTAATTTTATTTTTTTTATTTGCTTAGTTCAATAACCTTGCCGCTCAAAGATAAGTTAAGTAAATTAAATAATTGTATTCTTGTTATATTTTGACTAAAATTGCTTTATATTTGTTATGACTAATAAACAGAATTAAAATGAAAAAAATATTTACAATGCTTTCCCTATGTTTGTGGGTTTTTGCTAGTTCTCAAGATAATATTACGATTACGTTGGAAGGACAAGTTGATGACTTTTCTTCAGGCGCTTCAGCTCATCAAGTAGTTGCACCTTCTTCTGCCACTTTTGATATTCCTTTTGATGTTTACAACAATGGAGCCACAACTCAACTATGGAGAATCACCCGTTATCAAGTCTCTGTCCCAACAGGTTGGGCAGACGCATTATGTTGGGGGCACGCAACCGACCCTTTTGGGGGCACCTGCTTTTCGTCTACACAAATGAATAGTAATCCTTGGACAAGCCCAGGTGGCAGCACAGTGCTTTTCGATATACAACCAGGGGAACATGGAAAAATGAAAGTTTCAATAGATCCCGCAGATGGGGTGTCTGGCTCCGGGCATTACCGTTATTATATTTCAGGTTTAAATGCGGCTTATTTAGATTCTGTAGATATAATTGTAGACTACCTTGCTAAGGTAAAACCTACTGTTTTAAAGGAGCCTCTTTCGGTAACTATAGTGCCCAACCCTGCCTCAGAATATATAAATGTCAATTTGAATCGATCCGAAAATGTTTCTATGAAGATCGTCGATGTTTTAGGAAATCTGATCCTTAAAGAGAACTTAAGTTCAAGTAAAAAAGTTGATGTTTCAGATTTAAAAAGTGGTGTTTACTTTATTGTTTTCGAAGGAAGCGGGTTCAAATCTTTTAGTCGAAAAGTAATAATCCGCCATTAATAAATTGATCCTTTCAAGCATAGGCATAATGAATTACAATTAAAAAATGCCTAAAAAACACTTTAATCAAAAACAGTCTTCTCGAAATACAAAGGGCTTAACTCCTTCTATAATGAAGGTTTTTGAAAAAAATATCGGCCTAGAGTTAACACAAAAAGATCTCTGCAGTAAAATTGACGCTAATTCGCCTGCTTTACGGCAACAAGTCTTTGACACATTGATTCAATTAGCAAAAAGACAAGTAATTAAACAACTGAGTCCTCATAGTTATAAATTAGACGAAGGATTAAATACTATTGAAGGGAGAATTGAATTAACACAAAGAGGAAGCGGATTTGTGGTGCAGGAAGGAGGCTCAAAAGATATTTTTATCTCGCCTAATAATACCAACCAAGCCATGCACAACGACAAGGTAAGTGTGCGCTTAATCAATATTGGAAAAGGACGTCCTGAGGGAGTTGTTATCAAAGTAATTGATAGAAACAAAACCCAATTCGTTGGCACACTAAAAATCATTGGGAATAAATCTATTTTAATCCCTGATAATGTGAGGTCAGGAGTGGAAATTGAAATCGTTGATAATAAACTTTCCACTGCTGTAAATGGCGTAAAGGCATTGGTTAAAATAACCGTTTGGCCACAGTCTTCTGCAAGGCCTTTTGGAGAGATTGTTGAGGTGCTTGGTTTTCCGGGGACTAATGACGTGGAAATGCTCTCCATTTTATACAATCAGGGCATTGATCCTAAATTTCCTAATGAAGTCCTAGAAGAAGCGGAATATGTTTCCATCGACCTTGATGAGGCTGAAATTGCAAAAAGACGCGATTTTAGAGCTGTTTTAACCTTTACTATTGACCCTTTTGATGCTAAAGATTTTGACGATGCTATTTCATATAGAAAACTAAAAAATGGAAACTTTGAGTTGGGCGTTCATATTGCAGATGTCAGTCATTATGTTCGTCCAGGAAGTAAAATGGATACAGAGGCATTAAAACGATCTAATTCCGTTTATTTAGTTGACCGGGTGATTCCAATGCTTCCCGAGCAACTATCAAACATTGCCTGTTCACTTCGGCCTAAGGAAGATAAATATAGTTTTTCTGCCGTTTTTGAAATGGAAGAATCTGGAGATGTAAAGGGAGAATGGTTTGGAAAGACGGTAATACATTCAAATAGGCGCTATAGTTACGAGGAAGCACAAGAAATTATCGAGGGAAAAGAAGGGGAGTTTCAGGACGAAATTAGAGCCATAGATAAGGTTGCTAAAATTTTGAGAGAAGCTCGATTAGCGAACGGAGCATTAAATATTGAATCCGAGGAAATGCGGTTTAAATTAGACTCCAAAGGAAGTCCGATAGAAACCATTATTAAAACGTCCAAAGATGCCCATAAGCTAATTGAAGAGTTTATGTTGTTGGCAAATAAACGAGTTTCCTTGTTTTTGTCTAAGCCGAATCAAAACAAGGACCTGATACCTATGATTTATCGAGTTCACGATAAACCAGATCCCGATAAGATTGGATTTCTAAAATTATTTCTTGATAAATTTGGACATGAGCTAACTTTTGAAAGCTTAGATAAAATTGCCTTAAATATTAACGTATTATTAAAAAGTATCCGAGAAGAAAATGAGTTTCCCCTTGTGCAATCCATGGTAATACGCTCTATGTCTAAAGCGAGTTATGAAACACAAAACATTGGTCATTTTGGATTGGCATTCACGCATTATTCTCATTTCACATCGCCTATAAGGCGTTATGCTGATCTTGTTGTACATCGAATTCTCGAAACTGAATTGGTTAAAAGGCCACACCAATATGGAAAATCGTTAGACGATGTTTGTAAACTTATTTCTCGAAATGAACGTAAAGCGGCCGAAGCAGAAAGGGAATCCGGTAAATATTTTCAGACCTTATTTGTTGAAGATAAGATAGGTGAAGAATTTTCTGGGATAATTTCCGGTATCGCTGAACATGGGATATATGTTAAAATGACAGAGAACAATTGTGAGGGAATGGTTTCCATGCAAGATATACCCGGAGACCGCTACTATTTTGATGCGGAAAAATTTCGGGTGATTGGGTCAAAAAACAAAAGAGAATATAATTTTGGAGACTTAGTTACCGTTAGAATATATGAGGTTAATCCACGGAAAAGGCAAATAGATTTAGAATTGGTGCTTTAATCAGGTGCAAACATCCCGTCTGCCTCGAGCCTCTGCATTTCCATTCCCTTTCGGAACATTTTTTTCACCAATACTTTATTATTGTTGCCATAAACCAAAAACAAACCATGTTTTAGCCCGTTTTTATAATGAATTTCGTTCATAACTTCTCCTCTTCGACCGAACTGTTTAAGCACACCATGTAACTTTCCTTTCTTATATTGAGAGATAACCGTTGGGACAACACCCCCAGGATAATAGTTTATCCATTCGCCCGTTTTTATTCCATTTTTAAATTTCCCGGTCTCTTTTATTTCATAATCTATTTGAGAATACGCTTTAAATTTGCCATGCTGAATGCTTTGCAGTGTTTTCATACCCATAACAACAACATCATTACTGCGGGTTTTAATATACTTCACTTTGTAATGCGTTTGCTCTTTAGGCTTGCCGTTATTATAAAACTCCTCCCACAAACCAGTCTTTTGGCCTTTTTTGTATCTTCCCGCTAGTGATATCATTCCGGTTGGAGTATAGGACGTCCAAATACCATTTAATTTACCTTCTGCGAAAACAGATCGGTTTTTAACTCTTCCGTTTTCCCAATAAACCGTCCATTCTCCTGCCTCTTTTCCCTTATTATATGCACCTTCCATTAATAATGTGCCGTCTTCATAGTATGTTTCCCATTTACCTTCTTTTAGATCATTTGAGAACTTCCCCTTGCGATAAAGTGTGCTGTCCTTATAAAAATAGTTCCAATCCCCATTTCTTAAACCCTGCTTGTAATTTGCTAAATAAGATAGTTCGCCCGTAGAGAAATAATACTCCCACTTTCCATCCTGTAGATCATTTACAAATGTCCCTTTCATTTCCGTTCCAATTTTATTAGGCAAATTCCAAACCCATAAACCTGTCTTTTTACCCATTAAATAATTGCCGCTTGTATTGATGCGACCATCAGGAAAAAAAACCAAGTATTCACCATCTAATGAATCTCTGCGATAGTTAATTTGCTTGTCGACAAAACCTGCATCATCATAAAAAATCCATGCACCATTTTTTTTCCCTTTTTCAAAAGCTCCTTTAATAGAAACTCTTCCGTTCGCCAGACGTTCTTCAAAAGGACCGGTTTTAAGACCATTAATAAACTGATATTTTTCTTTTAGTAAGCCTGTAACATAATCCGTTTTAATAAAACCATTGCCATTAATTACTGTTTGGATGTGGTCCTTACTCTCATCCCAATAAGAAAGAGTATAAACCGTATCTATTACAATGCTATCGATTGATTTTAAATGGGCATCCTCGTAATAATATCGCCATTTCCCAGTTGGGCTTCCTAGTGTATATTCTCCCGTTGCTTTTAAATTTTTATTACTGTACCATTCTTTGAAAATACTGTCCGGCACATTAAAAGAGTAGTACATTAATTGCTTAGTTGATTTGTCTGGATAGAAAATGGTTTGTTTTCCATGTATCCTATCCCTGAAATAGTACCTCTCCTCTTCCAAAACCCCTTTTACAGAATAAAAAAGCCACTTTCCATGTTTTTCTGTTGTTTCAGGATGACGATCATCGACATAATAAGATCCCACTGAATGAATACGCTTTCCTCCTTGATCCCAATAAATCTTGTTCTTGGGAGATAAGTTTTCCGGATCCACTTTTTGAGCGAAAATAAAAGTGTAAAATAAAAGTAACGTTATTGAAAGACCTAATTTTATCATGTTAAGTATAAATGATTCAAAATAAAATGTTACGGTTTAATGATAATCTGTTTAAGAATTAAAAACACACCAAAGGCAGTAAAAACAATCCCTATCAAACGATTTAATGCTAAAAGTATATTTTCTGTAACCAAGGGACGCAATTTTTTTGCGCCAATTATTTTTAAAGTATCCATACCAAAATAAGTGGCTAAAACTATACTGATGAAAATAATTAGTTGATTTGGGTGGCCTTTATCTATTGCTTCGTTTCCTTGAGCTATGATGCCAAACCAATAAAGTAAAATAAATGGATTGACAGAATTTAACATGAATCCTTTAATTGCTAGGACAATATAATCTGCGTTATTAGCGGTATTTATTTTACCCTTTGGGTTAATATCAACCTTTGATTTTGAAAATAATGTATATAGTCCGTATCCTATAAACAATACCCCTCCAATTATTGCAAGTACTAAATTATCATTTGTAAAGCTTTTTATTTGTGAGGCAAAAATAAAAGCAAATAAAATATAAATAACATCGCTTATAAAAACACCGAAATCCAAGATTAGAGCAGCTCGAATACCCTTTGTAATACTTGTTTCCAGTAGAATAAAAAAAACTGGCCCAACCATCACGCTAAGCAAAAACCCTATACCTATTGCCTGTAAAACATAGTCCATATATTACAAAAATAGAAATTCATTTCACGGACACGTCTTTTTTTTGCTAAGTCTTTTCAAAAATCTATTAAGTTCCTTACTTTTGCATAGAAAACAGACTCTTTATGAAAACATTAATTGCCAACGAAAAGCTAGATAGTATTATTTCCCTCGCAGGAAAAAAGACACTTGACACTAAAAAAATAATTAGTGAATTACAGGCTCTTAGAGAGCATGCGCTACTTGAAAAAGATCCCTTAGTCGTTAAGGTATTGCGATTAAGCTATGAATTTCTAAAGGAAAATGAAACGTTTAATGTTCAGGCCCAATATGAAGAGGATGAGGAAGGAAATGAGTATCCGATTGAAATTGATGACAAGGAAAATCTATTGTATTTGCTTAATCTACTTAAAAATGCTGAGCATAAGGTGAACCGTGAAGAGCTAAAGGATTACCGTAATAGCCTGAAATCGGAACTTTATTAAACCAAAGAGCAACGCTTTTACGACATCCAACGTCAAGATAACATAAGGCAAAAACGTTTGTCTTTACTTAGTTTTATTTAACTTGCAGTAGCCTGAAACGAATCATTTAACCATGAATCATTTCAGGCTTTTTTATTGGCAATAACTACAATATTTCGATGATTCGTTATGAATAAATGGAGACCCCAAGTCATAAAGTTCCGTTATTACTTCCTGAAGCAGTTCCACAAGCAAGGTTTGTAGGTCCTCCTTTGCTTCACCTTTATAGTGTAAAGGAAAAATGTTGTGTTTTGTAGTTATTAAGGATAATATCGCGGCTTCATCGGCATCAATATTATATTTTTGTTTAAATAATAAACAATAAAGCGTTAATTGCAAGCTGTGTTTTGCTGAAGTAAAGGACTCTTTAACACCTGAAGGTTTTAGATTAAAATTAACATGTGTGGGTTCTGTTTTTCCCGTCTTATAGTCTAAAATACGATACTTATCACCTACTCTATCAATTCTATCAATGTAGCCTTTTACGTGTATTTGTCTCGTCTCTGAACCTATAACCACGGGAAGAGTTGCCGTCATAGAAGCTTCAACCTGCTCTATGTACAATGGCTCTGTTAATCCTTTAAGATATGTTATTTCTGCTAGTAAGGTTTTTAAGGTGATTTCATTTGCCATTTCGAAACTTAAAAGGTTTTTTCCAGTAGCAAATAAGGAGGCGTCTTGGTTAAATTTAAGCATGAATTCCCCCCTCATAATCTCAGGAAAATCAATAATCATTTTATTAATATCTTCTACCTCGAGTGCCTTAGGGGGAGGGGATATGAAATTTCCTTCTTTATCTCTTTGTGCAAAAGGGGTAAACAACTTCTCTAGCGTGCCATGAATGAAGATTCCAAAATCACTGCTTTCAACATCTTCCATCACCAACTTTTCCTCGCCAAATTCAACTAAGTAATGGTAATAAAAATCCATTGGACAAGTAAGGTATTTATTTATGGCAGAGGCAGATATTGGCTTTGAAAAATACCTGTCTAATTGTTCTTTTATCTCTCCTTTCTTTTCAATAATGCCTGGAATCCCTACCTCACTATCAGAAAAAGAAGTCAGGTAATAGCTTTTATTTAGCGTTGCATTTGGGTTTAATCGAACTAACTCTAATTCCAATTGATTTAAATAACGGCTCGGCTCGGCTGCATTGATTTGATCGCCTATGGTTGTATATGTCAATGTTAATTGTTCGCAATGATGGAGTAAGCGATAAAAATGCTGCGCAAAAATCCCTTGCTTATCCCTTAATGTGGGCAGCCCAAGGCCTTTACGAAGATCCATGGGGATAATCGTGTTCATTGCATTTGTTGGGGGTAGGTTTCCTTCGTTCATTCCTAGAATGATAATTCGTTTGAAATCTAGCATGCGCGTTTCTAATAAGCCCATGATTTGTAAACCCTCAATTGGATTTCCATGAAAAGCGATACTCTTAGTATACCAATGTTGATTAAATAATAGCTTAAAAGTGCGTAATGACAATTCCGGGAGGCCTTCGGACACCATTAATTGAAATTCGGAGAGCGAGAGATCAAATACGTATAAAATATTCCGTTCGAAATCGTTTTTTAAGGGTAATCGCTTTAAAAGGAATTCATTCGTTTCACGAATACAAGACATCGCCTTGTCCCAATTATTGCCCCAATCATCGAAAAGGAAGGCTAAAAATGCTCTGGTATCCTCATCAATTTTTAACCCAGAAAGATTTTGAAAGATTTTATTATACCGGATCATTTCTTGTTCAAGAAATACCAACTGCTTTTTCGCGCCCTCGCTTAACCAAGAAATTAAAAAGGCATGATTGATAACCCTCTGTAAATCCTTGTAGTAGATGGCCTGCGTTTTAAACCGCTTTTTGTTTTCTTGAATGTCAAATAAAATTTCCACCCAAGATTTCATTGCCGTTTGATTAAGCGGTAGCCCCAGCGTTATATTGGCTTGCTGTATTGATGACGGGATGTTCTTAATTAAGGCGGTGATAAGCGTTTCGTCAGCTAACATAACTAAGGTGTCAGATAATTCTTCTTGGCTTAATTTGGCTAATTCAGTAGCGGCCACCTTGACCTGACCTGTGAGTTGGGCGCATTGTATGATGTTAATTTCTAGTTTCTTTTGTGAAAGATGGTGTTCTAATCGTTCGGGCTTTGATATAGCAAGCTCGGCTGTGTTTTTTCGATGAAAATGTCCTGCCTCATGTTGCTTATTGGCGTAATAGTATTGATCTGAATCCAAATAAAAAGCGCCCGCTTTAGCCATTAAAATTTTATTTATAATTCTTAACTCTGCTGCGGAAAGTGCATTAAATCCGGCGAATATGTAAAAGGCTTTCGGGTCTTTAGCGTGCAATAGTGTTGTGTCCTCAGCTAATCTTTTGTAAGCCATCCCCGAACTAACTCGATTGCGGCTTTTGAGGAGTGATTGGACTTCATTGTACAAGTCTGGTAAAATGTCCCAAAATCGCATAAAGTTTTTCTGGGACTCAGTAAGTTCTTTTCCCTCTAAATTCCAGCTTTCTAGCTCTTTAATCGATTTTAAATTTTTAAATACAGCTGTTGGACTCAATAAATAACGCTCAATTTCTTCAAAATCATTTAATAATATGGGCCCCCAAGCGAGAAACTCCTCAAAGGTTTGTGGCTCTGTTTTCTCTACTTTATTGTACGCCTCAAAAAGAAGCAATAGAAAACGTGTCGAATCTATAATTGGAAGACTAGAAGATGTTTTAATTAACTCATTTATGGTAATTATTTTAGGGGCAAATATTGGTTTTTTATACGCTCGAGATAATTCCGCCATTAGAAATTTTGAAGCGCGTTCGGAGGGCAAAACTATAACCAAATGATCATTTAACCAATTGTTTGTCTTAATTTCATTCGCTAGATAAGTGGTAAATTTCATGTGCTATCTTTTAGACAAGAATGAAAAATAAGTTCCTGTATTCACAGTATGAACAGGAATGTCTGGGTAGTGATTTTGAAACAACGGTGGTTTTTTTAGAGGTTTTTTCTTGTTGTATTTAAATTTATATCCCTGTATTCCTTTTGCATTACATTCTATAAAATCTACCTGTTGTCGAGTGTGCGAGCGCCAAAAAAAATACTCGGCCATAACCATATTCATTTTGTTCCATTTAATTCGCTCAGCAATTAACCAATTCATCCACAAAGCATCTATATCCATTCGCATTAACAAATCATTAAAGTTGTTTATGGAAGCGTTGCGTATTCCGTTATCTAAAAATATGAAAATATTCGTTTTTTTTAATTCATATTTTTTATCAGTAGAATAAGGAGACAGGCGATACAATACATGAGATTGGCAAAGTAAGGAGATATACCGTTCTATAGTTTCATTATCAACACCAATAAATGTAGCAATCTGATTGTAAGAAATTGGCTGACCAATATGGTTCGCCAAGACTTGAATAGTTCGAAGTAATACCGCCGACTTATTAATCCGATTGCTTGCGGAAAAGTTTGCTTCAACGATTTTATTTATCGTTTCATTAAGGCCTTCTTCCTTGACTATCTTTTGTGTGTCTAGGGGGTGATAATTCCCATAAATTAATCGCTGATCTATTCCCTTACTTTCTATTGGTAGACTTGTTTCAATCGTGTATTCATAAAAAGTTGGAGGAGGTAGATAAAAATGAGCCCCTTGATAAGCCAAGGCCTCCAGTAATTCCTCTTCAATCTTAGGTGGAGTAGAAGCGGTTAACATTATAGAAGCATTCACCTTACCATTCAATACTTCATCAAGAAATTCTTGTAATAATACTAAGTGTTCACAATCGCATAGTAGCATATGGGCGTTTTGATTGCTAAGCCAAAGCAGTTCCGCTAAACTTAATTTATTTATCTCTTCTCTAATCCGCTCTTCTCCTAATTCGATTTTTTGATACTTGTTTTTGTTTATAGAAAGTGCTGTCTCAATAAAAGTAATTTTCCCAGTGTTCTTGGGGCCCGAAACAAGGATTATTTTATGCGTTGGTAGAAGAGCTACAAAAGCTGAAGAAATAGTTCTTTCCATTTTTTTAACTAAAAGTATATGATCTTGAATTATTCAAAGATTATTTTATCAAAAAATGTTTTGCTTCGGTTGGAATTCATAAACTTATTGCCTCCATAGGCTTTTGCAATTAATACGCTTTTGCCATTTGTCAAAACCCTTACCCAATGAATCCCTTCTAAATAAGTATCGGAAATTCCCTCATAATATAATGTGCCATCTTCCAATTCTCTAAAATGAAACTTTGTGTTGGGGGGGCTCGCTATATAAATTGCTGCATATTGCTCGAAAGTCAACATTTCATTATAAGGGAAAGTTTCAATCGCATAGGTATTACCTTGTCCTAATTCCTTAAATATTGCTTGTGTGTGACCATCTTCAGGAAAATTAATTTCTGGTTTGCCGGGAAAAGTAACAAGAACACCTTGTTCTGGGAGCAATAATTCATAGCCTCTTTGAGAAAGCACTTGTGTTTTTTCTTGAATTGGAATTTCGGAATATATAGCAGAAACGCACCTTAACTTATAGCCACTTTTTCTTAATAATTGAATCATTCCTGAGTTTCCGTATAAGTGGGCGGCGCCAACTGCACAAAACACCTTTTCCTTTTTAAGACAAGAGTCTAGTACTTTAGTCATGGCTATATTTCTTTCCTCAATTAATGTTGAATAGAGGCCCTGATCATTTGACATGTTTTTTCGAATAAATCTGTCCAATAAATAAATATTGCCTTTTAGATAAAGTTCTGTTAATCCCTCTAAGTCTCTATTCCTCTTTGCAACAATTAAATTGTTTTCTGAGGTTGGGAGGTCTTTAATATAGTCTAATTGACTATTAATACTTTCTAAAGGCACAAAGTTTTTCTTTGTAATAGCGCAGTATTGCTGGAAATAAGCGTCAAGAAATTGAGGCATTCCATTTTCATCTCCATAATTAGTAAGAGACGCCTCATTTGACCCAGTATATGGATTACCTTCATCATCGTATAAAAGGGCATTGTCCTCATCTTTAATTGAGCGATCATTAAAAAACTCAAAAATGTCCGTTTCTAATAGTATAGATTCCGCCCCGTCTAATGCATAATAAACCGAATCTGCCAACTGAAAAACTCGTTTATCATTGGAATGAAGGGTGCCAAATAGATAAGACTTTGCTTTTAAGGATGGGCCGGTAATTTCCCAAAGTAGCTTATTATCTGGTTTTACTATTTGTGTGTTTCCGCTGAAGAAAGCAATAACAAATATAAGAATGATGGGTAATTTCATATTTAAAAACAAATATAAGGCTAAGTTTTATTAAAATATTCGAGAGATGTTGTTTTCTCCAAACGAATAGGGTAAGTAGGCAAAGGAGGGTATGGGATTCGTAAGAATGATTTTTCCAGTATATCCTATTTTAATTTTTCCATGTGTTTCCGAAATGCCCATTGCGTATGCCGCATTTACTGTTAGCGCATTAAAGGCCTCTTCAGGCGTCATTTTTAATTTTATACAGGCCAATGACCAGATAAAAAACAAGTTGTGATTTGGGGCGGAACCCGGATTATAATCGCTAGCTAAACAAATGGGTATTTCAGCTTGAATTAATCTTCGAGCATCACCAAAAGAAATTCCCAGGAAAAAAGAACAAGCGGGCAAAAGAGTCGCTATACAATTACTCGATTGAAGGGATAAAATATCCTCTTCTCCCAACTCTTCCAGATGATCAACCGAAAGCGCACCTAAATCGACAGCTGCTTTTACTCCTCCTAAAATTGAAAATTGATTTACATGTGCTTTGGGTTCTAAACCAACGTTTTTTCCAGCTAATAATATTCGTTGCATTTGTTCAACAGAAAAATAATTCCGTTCACAAAAAACATCTATAAAATCCGCTAATCCCTCGGTAGAAATCACGGGAATCATTTCGTTAATAATCGTATCTATATATCCTTCAGGGTTGTTTTTGTATTCCTTTGGAAAAGCATGAGCCCCTAAAAATGTTGCTTTGATCGGTATTTGATAGTGCTGTTTTAAGCGTTTTATTACACGCAACATTTTAAGCTCGGAGTCAACAGACAAGCCATAACCCGATTTTATCTCAAGTGCTCCAGTGCCCCCTGCAATTAATTTATCGATGCGTTGAACAGCCGAATCAAATAATTCGTTGGCTGTTGCGGTACTTAGTTTTTGAGCGGAATTTAAAATCCCTCCTCCTTTTAGTGCTATTTCCTCATAAGTTAGTCCTTGAATTCTATCTACAAACTCCCCTTCTCTAAAGGAAGAAAAAACAGTATGAGTATGGCTATCGCAAAATGCAGGAAAAACATAGGCTCCTTCGGCATCTACCACTTCTACCCCTCGCCAATCCGCAATGCCCTGCCAATCTTCCATTTTTCCATAATCGATTACCACATTGTTTTCTAATGCTAAATAAGCATCCTCAATGATGGGCAAACTAGCCATGTCAGCACCCCTTAAGAGTAAAGAAATGTTTTCTCCCGCCTGAACTAAGCCTTTAATGTTTTTTATAATAATCTTTGACATGGGAAAAGAGTTGTAACGATATCAAAAGTAAGCACTTTCATTGAGAATAATTAAAAGACGATCCCTTTATTAATTCTATACCGTATACTTTAGAAACAAAAAGCACCAACAATTAAGTTACGGATTCATTATGCTCTTCTAGTCATTTATTAAAGTCATCCGTGGTTCCGATATAATAGTAAAAACGAAAAGCCCCAAAAGAATAAATCCCCTGGGGCTTAACTTTCTCGTGAAAGGTGGAAGCCAATTCACAAGTCTTTGAAAAACAAAAAACCCCAACATTAAGCCGGGGTTTTTGTACTCGAGGCGGGACTTGAACCCGCACGCCCATACAGGCACAGGATTTTAAGTCCGGCGTGTCTACCGATTCCACCACTCGAGCGAAATACAATCAGGAAGATTGCCGGCAAAATAATGGAGCGGGAGACGGGATTCGAACCCGCGACCCCGACCTTGGCAAGGTCGTGCTCTACCAACTGAGCTACTCTCGCTTATTATTTAATTCTAATATTTCGTTTAATATTAGGTAGAAATCACTCCGCCGAGACGAAAGTTACTTTCTCTTTATTTCAATTCAAACTTACTTCTTTAAGCAAGTCGCCTTAAAGTTTTAAATAATCACTTAAGGGGCACAAATTTAGAAAAAAAACACTAATTTTTTACTGTTTTGGTAAAAAAAATTAACCTCCAATAAGTTTTTTTATATCGTGAAGCTTTATTAATGCTTCTACTGGGGTTAGAACATTAATGTCAATACCCATCAATTCTTCATGAATACTTTCAAGCACGGGATCATTTAACTGAAAAAAGCTCAGTTGAAGGTTTTCTGCATGTTGTTGATTTCTCAAGGTTGATTTCTTTTTAGATTGGTTATTTGATCCCACATTTGCATGGGAAAGCTCGAGTTCTTTTAACACTTGCTCGGCACGTTTAATAACCACCCCTGGCATGCCGGCCATTTTAGCTACGTGAATCCCGAAGGAATGTTCACTGCCTCCTGCTATTAATTTTCGTAAAAATAAGATGGCATTTCCCACTTCCTTAACCGCAACAGTAAAATTCTTTATTCGCTTAAAATGATTGGCCATTTCGTTAAGTTCGTGGTAATGAGTTGCGAAAAGGGTTTTTGCTTTTGCTGTTTTGTTTTCATGAAGAAATTCAGCGATTGCCCAAGCAATAGAAATGCCATCGTAGGTGCTAGTTCCCCTTCCTATCTCATCTAACAATATTAAACTTCTTGATGAAATGTTATTAAGAATACTGGCTGTTTCATTCATTTCCACCATAAATGTAGATTCCCCTGAAGAGATGTTGTCGGAGGCGCCTACACGAGTAAATACTTTGTCTACCCAACCGATTTCTGCTTTTTCAGCAGGAACGAAAGACCCCATTTGAGCCATTAAAACAATCAGTGCTGTTTGTCTTAATAAAGCGCTCTTTCCGCTCATATTTGGACCTGTTATCATAATTATTTGCTGCGATTCCGTATCTAAAAACACGTCATTCGCAATAAAATCGTCTCCGTGTTGAAGTTGTTGCTCAATAACTGGGTGACGTCCATTATGAATATTAATAGCTAAACCATCATTGATTTCTGCTCGCACATAGTTATTCTTAAGAGCAACTATAGCAAAGGAATAAAGACAGTCGAGCTTTGCTATAAGCGCGGCATTCCGTTGTATTGGAAGTATGAATTGATTCAGCCATGTAACTAATTCTGAAAATATTCTGGCCTCTATTTCATAAATTTTTTCTTCGGCGCCTAAAATTTTAGTCTCATACTCTTTCAGTTCCTCTGTGATATACCGCTCGGCATTAACCAAGGTTTGTCGTCTTATCCATTCTTCTGGCACCTTATCTTTGTGAGTATTCCTCACTTCAATATAATATCCAAAGACATTATTAAAGGAAACCTTTAGGCTTGTGATCCCTGTTCGTAACGCTTCTCTTTCTTGAAGTTTTTCGAGGTAATCCTTTCCGGAGAGCGAGATGTTTCGTAATTCATCTAGGATGGGGTCAAGGCCCTCGCAAATAACGCGACCTTTTCCCACTTGGATTCCTGGATCAGCATCAAGGGTAGCATCAATTTTAGAGACTAGTTCAAAACAGTCCGTAAGTTGTGATTGCAAGTATTGGATAGAATCCACGCTGTTTTTATTCCCCAAAAGCGCGCTTATTTTAGGAACGTTTTTCAATGTTCGCTTCAAATGAGAAACCTCTCTAGGATTTATTTTTCCGACCGCAACCTTTGAAATCAGTCGCTCTAAATCGCCAATTTCATTAAGCAACGAACCTAGTTCCGCTGTTGCTGATTCGTCGTCTTTTAACCAGCCCACCACATCGTGACGCGCCTCCATTTCTTTTTGGTCTTTTAGGGGCATAATCAGCCAACGTTTCATCAACCTTCCTCCCATCGGTGTGGAAGTTTTATCCAAAACATCTAATAACGTTTTTGCGTTTTGATGAGGGGAATAAACCAATTCAAGGTTGCGTATTGTAAAGCGATCTAGCCAAACGTGACTAGTTGCAGCAATCCTCGATAGCGTGTTAATGTGGGAAAATTCTTTGTGCTGGTTTTCGGAAAGGTAATATAGAGCAGCGCCTGCTGCAATAATACCCGAAGTCATCTCTTCAAGGCCAAATCCCTTTAAGGATTTCGTTTTAAAGTGATTATTTAACCTTTCATGGGCATTGTGCTCATTAAAAATCCAATCTTCTAGTCGAAAACTACAATGATTGTCTCCAAAAGCGCTTTTAAATTGCGCTTGATCTTTCCTAGCATAAAGAAATTCACTTGGTTCAAAGCCGGCGATTAATTTATCCACGTATTCTTTATCCCCTTCTCCAATCAAAAACTCACCCGTTGAAATGTCAAGAAACGATACCCCGTGGATCTTTTTATCAAAATGAACCGCGCAAAGAAAATTATTTTTCTTTTGATGTAAAACCTGATCATTAAAAGCAACGCCTGGCGTAACTAGTTCCGTTACCCCTCGCTTAACAATTGTTTTCGTTAGTTTCGGGTCTTCCAATTGATCACAAATCGCTACGCGTAGCCCGGCTCTTACCAATCTAGGTAGGTAAACGTCTAATGAATGGTATGGAAATCCGGCAAGCTCTATGTCCGTGCCACTACCATTTTTCCGTTTCGTTAATATGATGCCTAATATTCGGGAGGTTCTAACCGCGTCTTCTCCAAAAGTCTCATAAAAATCCCCGACCCTAAAAAGCAATAAAGCATCGGGGTGACGTGCTTTTATTTGATTATATTGCTTCATTAAAGGCGTTTCCGCAATTTCTTTTGTGGTTTTCATTTCGTAAAATCAAATGATTTTGTGACTTTTGTACGTTAAAATTAAGCGCATATCTTCTTATTTCAAAAGAATTGAATCACTTCTTATGAACATTAGTAATAAAAAATTAAAATTATGGGAACTTAATCGAATTTCAGAAGAAGAATATCGATCACAATCAAAAATTCCTGTCCTTGTCATTTTAGATGATATTCGTTCCCTTAATAATATTGGATCGTTTTTTAGAACGGCGGATGCTTTTTGCGTTGAAAAAATATACCTGTGTGGTATTACAGCTTGTCCTCCGCATAAAGACATCCACAAAACAGCGCTCGGAGCAACTGATGTTGTATCGTGGGAATATTGCTCATCTATCCTTGATTTAGTTACTGAATTAAAAATGAAAAACTGGGGGGTTTATACCATAGAACAAGCTACCGAAACCCTAGAACTTCAGAAAATAAATTCGCTTCTTCACACGCAATTTGCGCTTGTTTTTGGCAATGAAGTTAATGGCGTTAAACAAGAAGTGATTGATATCTCCGATGGTGTTATTGAAATACCACAGTTTGGTACTAAACACAGTCTTAATGTTAGTGTTTGTGCAGGTGTGGTTTTGTGGGAATTTTGCAAACTTTTGCATCCTAATTTAAAAACGAATACATAAAAAACATGCGATTTATCTTCGTTTTTTGTTTGTGTTTTTCTGGGTTTGCGCAGGAAATAAAAAACGTACAATTACTGGATAAATGGAGCGAAGACACTCTCTTAACCAACTCAAGCAATGTTCGATATAGCAGCTGTTGGGGCTTTGAATACCAAGACAGAGAATATGCTGTTATTGGCTCTACCGAAGGAGCTCATTTCTTCGAACTTACCAGCGACAATGAACTCCGACTTATTGGATTCGTAAAAGGGCGATTTAGCTCCTCGTTGGCAATAACAAGAGAATACAAATTCTATCAACATTATATTTATGCAGTTTGCGATGAAGGACCGAGCAGTTTGCAAATCATCGATGTTTCTACCTTGCCCGATTCTGTTTCATTAGTGGCCGATATTCAAAACAATCTTTTCGGAAAAACACATAATTTATTTATTGACACATCTGAAGCATTACTATACATGTGTATGGTAACTCCCATTGTAGCAGGAATAAATTTATCTATGGTGCCACTTCGTTTATTTTCATTAGCAGACCCTATTAATCCTACCTTATTATGGCAGGGGCCAAATGACCTTCAGGAAGTGCACGACCTTTATGTTCGGGATAATATTGCTCTACTTAATTGTGGGTATGATGGGATAAGGGTTTATGATTTTTCGTCTCCCACTGCACCCATCTATTTAAACGGATTATCTTTTTATAATCAACAAGGATATAATCATCAAGGTTGGCTTTCTCCAGATAAGAGCACCTATGTTTTTACAGATGAAACCCAAG
The DNA here is from genome assembly GCA_947475095.1 of Flavobacteriales bacterium. GTDB lineage: Bacteria > Bacteroidota > Bacteroidia > Flavobacteriales_D > Crocinitomicaceae > UBA952. Next base: position 47,116 of record CANJLG010000003.1, on the reverse strand, counting down.
GCCTTGCCATAAAAAAGTGCGTTGTTTCTAATAATTGGACAATTTCCCCAACTCATTATTTTGGTGTGCAAGATGGCCCTGTTGCAATGACTGCTCACAACGTTCAAATTTCAAATGAATTAGCCTTTGTTTCTTATTACAATGCCGGGCTTCGCATTTATGATTTGCGAATGAATCCGCCCGCAGAGGTTGGCGCCTACGACACCTATTTATTGCCAGATGCTCAAAATTTTACCATGTGGGGCGCCTGGGGAGTTTATGCCTTGTATTCAAGCAAAAGAGTCATAATTTCTGATCGAAACAATGGTCTTTTTCTTTTTGATTTTGACCGAGATTTTTTTCAAAATCAAAGTGATCCTTCCCTATTTATTGCCTACCCGAACCCTGCTTCTAAAGGGGGAAGTATTGTTATCCGATCTCCAAATGATGCGATTACAAATTTTAATTATGCTGTATTTGATACACGGGGCAAGGTAATAGAAAAGGGGTTTTCTGGCTATCAATCCTTTGTTGACTTATCATTAGATTTGGCGGCAGGCGTCTATTTTATTGATGTCTGTTACGAGAATTCTTTGTCGGAGGAGAAACGGAGCACCATAAAAATTGAAGTGCTTTAATTACTTATAAAAGTGCATTTCTTCTACATACTTAAAGACTGGCTCTGTTAAGAGATACCGAACATCCCGCCCCTCTTTTATTGCTTTTCGAATGAAGCTAGAAGACACCTTCATCACTGGCGCATCATTACAAAAAACAATCGTTGGACAAGAAGAATAATTCGTAATTATGGATTCACTTATTGACCTTACTTCTTGTTCTTCCTGAAGGGTAAGTGCCCTTGGATACACATAAATGTGGTGGTTTTTTAATAGCACCTCATGATTGAACCATTTATGTAGCGTCCTTAAATTATCCTCTCCCATTATTAACGAAAACTCATGCTCAGGGTATTGTTCAATTAAATACGCTAAGGTTGTGATGGTATAACTTGGTGTTGATAAATGAAATTCGACATCGCAGGCCGTCAGTTTTGGATTATCATAAATTGCCTCTCGCACTAATGCTAAGCGATGAAAATCGGCTAATAGAGTAGTTTTATCTTTTAAGGGATTGTGGGGAGAAACAACTAGCCAAACTTTATCCAAATCTGTATAATCAACCATGTAATTCGCTATCACAAGGTGACCCACGTGGATCGGATTAAAGGTGCCAAAATAAAGTCCTATTTTCATTTTATAAAATTTAGAACACTTGTTCTTGCCTCCTCAATGGCATCAACTAAAATGGTGTTTTGGATTACCATATCAAATTCGTTTGCTCTACTCAACTCTATTCTTGATTTATTAAGGCGCTGTTGTATTTTTTCTTCCGTTTCTGTTTTTCTGTTTCTTAAGCGCGTTTCTAAAATAGAAATACTCGGTGGCGCAATAAATAAAGAAAGTGCATTGGCTCCAAAAAAAGATTTAAGATTGAGCCCTCCCACCACATCAACGTCAAAAACAACTACTTTTCCAGCATCCCAAATTCGATTAATTTCACTTTTAAGAGTGCCATAAAATGAGTCCAAATAAACTTCTTCCCATTCAACAAATGCGTCGTTCTTTATGCTTTCTTTAAACTTTTCTATGCCCAGAAAATAATAATCCACCCCATTTTTTTCCGTTGACCTTGGATCCCTACTACAGGCAGACACAGAAAAAGAAAGTTGATTAATTGTCGCTAGTAAGGCGTGCACAATTGTTGTTTTCCCGGCACCTGATGGCGCAGAAACAATAATACACTTGCCTTCTTGCTTCTTCATATCATAAAGTATTAAGAACTTGTTCTTTTATTTTTTCTAACAAGTCCTTCATTTCAACAACTGTTTTTTGCATCTCTGCTTGATTGCACTTGGAGCCTAATGTATTTATCTCGCGTCCTATTTCTTGTGCAATAAACCCTAATTTTTTTCCACAAAGTGGCGTTTCCATTGTCTCTAAGAAATAGTCCAAGTGGTGGGTCAGGCGCATTTTTTCCTCGGAAATGTCTAGTTTTTCAATATAAAAAATCATTTCCTGCTCCAAACGATTTTGATCAACTGCAGCCGTGTCCAATTCTCTCAAAGCCTTATTCATCCGTTCACGAATAGCTAATAAGCGCTCCTGTTCAAAGGGCTCGATCTCTTTTAGTAATTTACGAATTCCATCAATATATTTTTCAAATTCAGCTTTCAATGAGTCGCCTTCCTTTTTTCGAAACTCATTGAGTTTCGATGCGCAATTACTGACAAGGTCGAGAACCCACATTGTTTCAGCTTCTTCTAGCTCCCCGTCTGCTTGGTTTAAAACGTTCGGCATATTCATTACAATCGACAAATAATTTTGAGGAGGCTCACCCCAGGATTCATTAAGGCGCTTTAGAGCCTCATAATAGGTTGTTGCTAATGTAACGTTTAGTGCGTTTTCTGGGTGTGACCCTTGAGACTCAATATAGATGCTTACATCTATTTTACCTCGATCTAATGCCGATGAAACAATGCTTCTTACAGCGGTTTCAAGTTCTTTGTAAGTACTGTTTAATTTAATGTTTAAGTCTAGCCCCTTGCTGTTTAAAGACCGGATTTCAACGGAAACTTTTTTTGATTGATATACCCCATTGCTTTTTCCAAAGCCCGTCATTGATGAAATCATGGTTGTTTATTTCTGTAAAAGTAAAAAAAATGATCTTTTAATGAAGAATGATGGCTTATCAATTAATCACCTCTGCTTATTTCATCCAATAATTTTTCTGTTGCGATTTTATAATTTATGTATTCTACCCCTGTACCAGGGCCGCTAAAGCCAGTATGAATTCTTCGAACGCGGCCTTGTTTATCGATAAAAATTGTCGTGGGGAAACTGGAAATAGTATTCAGGGAGGAAAAGATAAGCTGAGCTTCTTTTACTCCTTTATTTCCACCTAACACAACACGATAAGGCACTTCGCAACGCTTAATAAATCCTTTTAAACGTTTTCGTTTTTGGGTAGGACTGCCTATCTCAAAAGCGACAGCAATAAATTCTATGCCTTTGTCCTTATAGCGAGGATATAATTCCTTGAAATAATTTGTTTCGTCAATGCAATTCGAGCACCAAGAACCCATAATTTGAATAATTGCCGCTTTATTTTTTTGGGGTGAAAAATGATAGGGTCTTCCATTCAGTTTTAGGGCATCAAAAGAAAACGGATCCAGATTATTTAGAGTAGTCAAGGAATCTGAATCTCTCAAAACGGCTTGTTCATTTCGTTTCCCTGACCATCCAGTCGGTCCATTTTTTCCGCTATAAAACAAGCCGTTCAACTCGTTATTAGCCCCTATATTTGCGACAAATTGATAGGCGTGAGCGCCATCGAAGCCCGATAAATAAAGCGTATTATTTTCGTCTACATTACCCGATAAAAATCCGTAATCTCCGGTTTCCGTTAAAAATGTGCCGGTTAATTCATTCCCTTTTTGTTCAAAGAGACCTATAGCAGGCTGATTCCCATCAGCAAATACAAGCTCCCACCTTCCTGTGAAATCATAACTTGGCATTCCCTTAATTAAAAATCGTGTTTCATCAGATAGATATGCTGTAAAAGGAATCGAAACCGGGCTTGTCTTATTATAATTTGTCCACTCACCACTAAGCTGCTTGCCATTGTCGTTATAACGAATGCATAATTCACTGTCAAATTCAGAAAAACGATAATAATACACTTCTTTCTTGTGTTTTTTGAGAATTAGCGGGGTGCTATTTTTTCCATTTAAGATGCAAAGTTGAGGTACGTTTTTAGTCGTGTTTAATGTAATTTCAAAGGGTAAATGAAGGCGGTCATTTAGACCTAATTCCCCATGCCATACGCCATTAATAGGGCTTAATTTTTCTTGAGAAAACCCGGATTTTCCTAAAAAAAAACTAATAATCAGAAAAAAAATAGTGTTTTTTGACATATAACGCTTTATTTTACGGAGTGAAACTACTGATTTTTATTACAAGAAAACACATCTGGTGCAACCTTTTCAACATCATAAATGTCTAAACGAATAAGCCATGGATGATGCTCAATTGGTAAAGGAATGTTTGAAAGGTAATCCGAAGGCTCAAAAAACGTTGTTTGATAGATTTGCCCCTAAGATGTTTGTTGTTTGTCTGCGCTATTTTAAGCAAAGAAGCCAAGCAGAGGATGCCCTTCAAGATGCCTTGATAAAAGTTTTTGTTAAACTTTCAGAGTTTAAAAACGAAGGAGTGCTGGAGGGATGGGTTAGGCGAATTGTGGTGAATACTTGTTTGGATCATATCCGTAAGAATCTAAAATTTCAATCGGATGTTTCCATGGGAGATGTAGAATATAAGATAGAACAACAGGAATTTACTGTTGAGAACTTGATGGCGAATGATTTAATAAAATTAATACAAACAATGCCAGAAGGATATAAAGTAGTGTTTAATCTTTTTGCGATAGAGGGTTACTCGCACCAAGAAATCGCGGCAACTTTGGGAATAAGCGAAAGCACCTCAAAGTCGCAATATTTAAGAGCAAGAGCCTATTTAAAGGCTAGAATAGAGAAACGATAATACAAATGGAAAACAAAGATCAAATTAAGGAACTTTTTCAGCAGCAACTCTCCAATCATCAAGAGGCTGTGCGTCCCGAAATATGGGCTTCGGTTTCATCGGCGATAGCCAATCCAGTTTTGGCAACCACTGGAATAAGCATTCTTTCGAAAACGTTTATTGGATTGGGCATTGCCGCATCGGTTATTGTGTCTGCCTATTTGTTGTTTTCTTCTGATGATAAATCAGTAAAAGTTCCCACCCAGGAAAAGAAGAAAGCGAAAGAAGTTCCATCTATTCCTAATAATAATAATAATAATACGCTTGTTCCAATTGAAACGAAAAAGAACGCTTTTGCGTGTATCGTGTTAGAAAACAATGATTTATTAAGTGTTGAGGAGGACGTTTATGAGATATCTACCCAAAAAATAATTCCTTTTGAATCAGTTCAACTTCCAAAAGTTCAACTTCCAAATACGGACCCTTTGCAAGATTTGGGAGAGAATGTATCTAATGACCCTGTTGAAACCAATAATGATTTTATTGTAATACCACAAGTTGAGAACACACATGAATCATCCCCTTTGCCAGAGAAGAATCAAGAGTTGGAAGTCGTTTTAACGAATGTATTTACCCCGAATGGAGATGGCAAAAATGATTATCTATTTGTCGATGCGAATGGATTAACTGATTTTAGCGTAGTTGTATTAAGCCAGGCGAATCAAGTCATCTTTCAATCAACAGACCCTTCCTTTAATTGGGATGGAAAATTAACTAATGGTGATGATGCGCCAATAGGACAATATGTCTATTTTATTACGGGGAAATCGGATCGTGGTGACTTAATTAATAAGTACAGCACCTTGTTTATTCAACGTTAGACCGAAGATGTTTTACTCTTATTTCTGACTATCTGTTAATGATATTTTTTAATAGGCGCTTAAACAATACAAAATCCTTATATTTGCCCTCACTTTAAGTGAATTGCCCCGGTGGCGGAACTGGTAGACGCGCTGGATTCAAAATCCTGTACTTTAGGGTGTGCCGGTTCGATTCCGGCCCGGGGTACTAAAAAGCAGTGTGAAAAACAGAGCGAGAGCGATGTTGGGAACACTGCTTTTTTTTCATTCTGTTTCTCTTTCTCGCTCTATTATTTCTTTCTCGCTCTATTATTTTTTCGTATCTTAAATAGAAAATTAATTCTATTCATTATGTTCGACTTTCAAAAACTTGAGGTTTATAAAAAAGCTAAATTATTTCATGCTAATTGCAAAAAAATCCTTCTTGAAAAGAAATTAGAAAAATTTGTGATTGATCAACTCGGACGTGCCTCATTAAGTGTGCCTCTTAATATTGCTGAAGGAAGTGGTAAATTTTCAAAAGCCGATAGGAAAAACTATTTTACTACAGCTCGTGCATCCTTGTTTGAATGTGTTGCTATAGTTGATATTCTGAAAGAATCTGGTCGTATTTCTGAAGTTGACTTTGAACAAATGATGAAAGAAGCAGATGAGCTATCAAGAATTCTCTATGTCATGATTAAAAATCTGACCTGATTTATAAGGCCTTCTAGTAAGTCATAGATTTCCTAAGGGTTCTCGTCGAATGACTTCGAGAACTGAACCGTTGGGGGTACTAAAAAGCAGTGTGAAAAACAGAGCGAGAGCGATGTTGGGAACACTGCTTTTTTTTCTTCATTCTGTTTCTGTTTCTCAATCTATTTTACTTGTTTTTTAATCGGAGGCAGGTGTATTTTAGTTCTATCATCAGAGTAGTCTTCCCAATCTTCTATTAATTCCTGTGAATACTGCTTTGTTACAGTAATTGGAATATGTTCAACAACAACGTTGGTTTTGTCCAGACCGAAATCTTCGGCCGGCTTAAGACCAGTAGATTTTATAAATCGATATGTTTTAACGGCGATGATCTGCGAAGGCGTTAATAAATTATTGGTTGCTACTCTTGAGTTCAACACAATAAATTTGAAATCAGTCTCTGAGATATAGCCTTTTATGGAGTTAAAGACACTTTCGCCCGTAAGCTCCCCTTTTTCAATCATTTTTAGTTTAATTTGGCGCATTACAAATTCAGTTCGAAGCTCTTCCTTGAACCCTAAATGAAGTCCAATATAATAGCACGACTTATCTATTACCTCGTGTACAGAATAATGTACTCCCCATGGCTCGTTAAGGATATCGAAGTGAAGAAACCAAATGATGCCCGCTTTCCTTGGGCGCTTTTTGAACAAAGAGTGGAAAATTGTTGCGTCTAATTTATTTGGGTTGTCACTGCGCGTTGGATAAACAAGATTAGATGCTTCATATGGGATTTTATCATCTGCATTAATTGCATTAATCATTGGGATTATTTTTGCCATGGGTACATATTCCGTAATTCTTTTTCGTAAAAGGCGAGCCTTAAAATACATGAACAATAAGACAAAAAATATGGAAGCAAGGACCAATGTAAACCAACCACCATGGGCTATTTTCCCAATATTAGAAAAGAGGAAAATTCCTTCAACGGCTAACAATATGGCGAAAACTGCGATAAAAGCAATTTTTCTTTTTGGGTATTTTAATATTAATAAAAAACCTAATAGAATTGAGGTCATCACCATATTTATAGTAATTGCCAAACCATAGGTGCCCTCCATTGCGGTTGACTTTTTAAAAATAGCAATCACCAATAAACAACCCGCCATTAGAAACCAATTGATGAACGGAATGTATATTTGACCTTGATGATCTGTTGGATACTTGACCTTAAGATTGGTCCATAAATTCAATTTAATTGCTTCATTCATTAAACTAAATACTCCCGTAATGAGCGCTTGTGAAGCGATAATTGCTGCAGTGGTCGCGAGAACAATAGCAAATGGCAACATGCCATCTGGAACCATAGAATAAAACACCGTTTGTTTGCCTTGTAAAACAAAACCATCAGAAAGACATAAGGCAGACTGACCTAGATAATTCATCAATAACAATATACTAATAAATGACCAACTAATTCGAATGTTGTTTTTTCCACAGTGCCCTAAATCAGAATACAGCGCTTCAGCTCCTGTTGTACACAAGAATACCGCTCCCAAAACCCAAAACCCTCCTTTCACATTTACTACTAAGTTATAGGCATAGTAAGGATTGAACGCTTTCAATACCTCTGGATTCTTCATGATGTTTATTAAACCTAAATACCCCAAAAACAAAAACCATATTACCATTACAGGACCGAAGGCCTTTCCAATTGCCGAAGTCCCGAACTGCTGAATTGTGAAAAGCAGAACTATTATTCCAACAACAGCCGGAATTACGGGGAATTTAGGAAAAATATTTTCTATTCCCTCTACTGCGGAAGAAATTGAGATCGCGGGTGTTATAAATCCATCAGCCAATAAGGTGGAGCAACCAATTAAAGCAGGAATAATCACCCATTTTATGCGGCGAGATTTTAATAAAGCAAAGAGTGCAAAAATCCCGCCTTCTCCTTTGTTGTCGGCGTTTAGAGCAAAGTAGATGTATTTGACTGTAGCAATTAAAGTAAGGGTCCAAATTACCGCTGACAAGCCCCCCATGATTAAATCCGGGGAAAAGTTTTTTCCGTTTCCAGTAATCGCTTGAAAAACATATAGAGGAGATGTTCCTATGTCTCCAAATACAATCCCTATAGCGACTAAAAGCGTTGCGGCACTTACTTTTTTCCTTGTAGTATCATCCATTACAATGTTTTTTGTGCAAATTTGCAATTAAAATTAACATAAAAAATAATAAGGGGTAAAAAGTATTTGTTGTACACAATTACGCACGTTAAAAAGCAAAGGCTATTTCATTTTTCGTAGTTGTTCTTCAGCCTTTAACATCTCTTTATCGATGGTGTTGATGATACGAAAATACCCATCCTCTGCCCAAATTTGCCTTGCAATTTCAGCCTTTAAATTGTTTGAAATAAATCTTTTACTTCGCTGAAATTCTCTTTTGTTTACCAGTACACCCAACTCTCTATTTGCATAAGAAACAAAATCTTGAAGGATGTTGTCATTAATAATAAAACGCGAGGAGAAATCTTTTGGGCTTGTCCAGTAATTGCGTTTATTTGCAACATATTCAAAAGCAAAGGATTGAAAAGCGCCGCTCAGTAAAAGCTCTGTTAAATAAAAACTGCTCTCCGTTGTATCTTGAGGAACGAAAACATCTGGGGTGATTCCGCCGCCGCCGTAAACTGTGCGTCCTCCTAAGGTTTTAAACTTTAAAGAGTCAACGTTTAAAGAACTATCTAAATGATACATCTCTCCTTTTTCAATCTGACTCTCATTACTCATATAATCCTCATAATTGCCAGAATATGGTTTCTGAATGCACCTGCCAGAAGGCGTGTAATAGCGGGCAATTGTAATTCGGACATTGCTTCCATCTCTTAACTGCATGTCTTCCTGAACCAATCCCTTTCCAAAAGACCTTGACCCAATAATTATTGCACGATCATTGTCTTGGAGGGCCCCTGCTAATATTTCGCTAGCTGATGCCGAGCGAGAATTTATCAATACAACTGTTGGGGTGTTTTCTAATAACCCTCCTGAGGTCGAATAATATGTTTTGTCTTTTTGTTTTCGGCCTTTGATTTTGAGGATCACACGTCCGTCCGACAAAAACTCGTCAGCAATTTCAGATGCAGACTGAAGCACGCCACCTCCATTGTTCCGAAGGTCTACTATAATTTTTTTCATGCCCATGGACTTTAAACTTAAGGCCGCTTGATGAAATTCGTCTGCAGTTGGGATGGAAAACTGATCTATATTCACATATCCAGTTTCTTTATCAAGCATATAATAGCACAAAACCGATTTGATAGGAATCTCCCCACGTTTGATGGTAAAATTATATTGTTTGTTTTGTCTTAAGATCAAAATGTTGACAATTGTTTCTTTTTTTCCTTTCAGGGTATTAAAAACCGAGTCTATTGTTATGCCCTTCCCAACAAATAGTTTTTTATTAATCGCGATTATTTTGTCTCCGGCTTTTATTCCTGCTAAAGATGACGGGGAATTGGAAATAACGCTTGAGATACAAACGGTATCTCTAATAATCTGAAATCGTATCCCCACACCGCTAAATTTACCATCTATCGATTCAGAAATAGACTTCATTTGTTCGGCGGTTATATAATTACTATGTGGGTCTAGTTTATGAAGCATATCATTTAAGGCACCTTCAAAAATTTTATCTTTATCAATCTCATCTACATAATTTTGATCCAGTAAATCGAAAATATCTAATAGTTTTTGAACTTTTTTTCCGTGGGCGCCCTCAATGATGCCTCTTCCCGAAAAAAGGCCATAACCAATAAGAATTCCTATGGAAATTAAAATCCCGCATAATACCGGAAGTAATAGTTGATAATTACTTTTGTTAAATTTCATCTGTATCTTCTATTTGTAAAATATCTACTCCTGCACTTTGTAAAAAAATCAATCCTGATGTGTCTTTATATTTTTCAATGTAGACTAGTCTAATGATTCCTGCTTGTAGAACTATTTTAGAGCATTCTTTACAAGGGGAATGAGTTAAATACAATGTTGATCCATTGCAATTATTTGTTGACTTTGCCACTTTTAATATCGCGTTTGCTTCTGCATGCAATACATACCAATGCGTATCACCATTCGTGTCCTCACAATAATTATCAAATCCTTTTGGTGTGCCATTAAATCCATCAGAAATTATGACGCCCTCTTTTACAATGATGGCTCCTACTTTTTTCCGGGTACAATAAGAAAGGAGTCCCCAACTTTTTGCTAAGCGTAAATATGCCCTGTCATATCTTAATTGCTTTGATATATCCGAATTCATCTTGCAAAGTTACAGTATTTTCTTCTTGCTAAAGTGTCTGATGCCTAGTAATGGAATACTCTTTTGCTATAGCCCTATTATCTAAAAGATAAAGCATCATTTCTTTGGCCATTGTTGGAGCCATTAAGTAGCCTTTTGCGCCTAAACCATTAAAAATGTGTGTGTTTTCAAATATCGGGTGGCTACCTAACACCGGCCGCCTATCCATCGTTGTTGGGCGAATTCCAACGGGTTGAGAAACAACTACTGGTAGCGTCTTCGTTAAATGAGTTAAATGAGCTAACAAGGTTTCTTTGGCTTTTTTTGTCGGTCTTAGCGAAACATTATCCCATTCATATGTTGCGCCAACTCGAAACATTTTATTCCCCATAGGAAAAACAAAACATTTTAAATGTAAGGATTCTGTTTCTGGAAGACCCTCGTGGCGTATAATTAACATCTGTCCTTTTGTCGGTTTTACCTGACAATCCTTAAAAAATGGGTTTTCGAAAACCCTATACCCACAGCAAAAAACTACGTGGTCATAAACTATTCCCTGATAACAGGATTCACTAGGAGAATAACTTGAATAATCAAATGCTTCTCTTTTTAATATGCCTAAATCATCAAAATACTGGTGGTTTTTAATGTAAAAGTTTTCGGAATGAACAACATAGCCACTTTTTACTATTCCGTAAGATTGGCCGTTAGAGGATGATGGTATTTTTAATAGGTGGGATTTAAATTCCACCAAGTCTTCTTTCTTTGTCCACTCGTCCCTCTCCTGAGAAGATGGGAAAACACGTTTTATCCTAATAGGTTCAACTAATGTAGTATTTAGCTTCTTCTCCAATTCTTTGTAAAACTCCCACCCTTCTTTTAGAAATTCCGCCGCTCTCCAAGAGAGCGTGGTGCGCCGAAAAACAAGTGGATTAACTAGTCCTGCTGCAACTCTTGTTGATGCATTTTTTCCATCATCTATTAGGGTCACAAGTTGATTCCGATTGAGCAATTGATGGGCGAGCGTAATTCCGGCTAAACCACCACCAATAATTAATATGCTTTTTTGCTGATTATTCCTCATTACTTTGCCATAGCAATTGCAAAAATACTTATTTCAATCATGGGATTAACTTGCTTTATCTCCTTTATCAGCGCCTCAAGGGTGGCCCCTGTTGTAATAACGTCATCTACGATAGCAATATGTTTGTACTTGTATCCATTTTGTCCCCGTTGGCGGAAACCACCAGAAACATTTGACCACCGTTCAGTATTCGTTTTTTTGGTCTGACTTTCCGTTTGCTTTCTTTTAAAGATAAAAGTATTATCTATAGGTATATTAGTAAGCCTTGAAATACCTTGCGCAATTTTTTCGCTTTGATTATATCCACGAACAAATTTTTTCTTGTGGTGTGTTGGTACAGGAATTAATACTTCTATCGTTTTTCCTCGCGTATTTAGAAAAAATGCCTCGGCAATTTTTCTTCCCATGATTATCCCTAATTGAGGTTTATGACCATACTTTAATTCATGTAAAACAGACTGAGTTGCGCTTCCTTTTTGAAAATACAATAAGGCAAATGTTTGATAAACGGGCACCCTCCCCCAGAACAATTGATCCAATGGCGTTGGTACTTTTTGATTCTCGAAACCTGTATGCTTGAACCCGACTTCGCAGCACCAACATAGGTAAGATTCTTCGGATAATAATTCTCTACTGCAATGAATACAGGTGGCCGGAAAAACTAAATTAAAAATAGGCTTATAATAAATTAATATTGAGCGGAATGCTGTGTGGTATTTGTTTATAGGAGCTACAAACATCTGCGTGTTCAAAACAGAAAGAAACAAGCCTGGTAGAAAAATCAAATTTGAGATACCTTTATACCATAATGTTTTTTCATAAGAATTATTTGAAGACTAATCACTAAAAGTTATTAAAAAGTGAAAATAAAAAGTGTGTATATCTTTAATTTAAGTGTTGAAAAATTAGGAACGATAGGTAGTGTTGGGGGTTCGCCATATGTTTGTTAATAAGGCATTAAAAATGTTCATTTCTTTAATTGGTTTTAATAATAATTATAACAAAATTTGTAGGCCTCAAAATTATTTTGATTTCCGCTTAGTATAACATTAAGCTAAACTCTAAATTATGAGGATACATAGCCTTTTTAGAAAGAAAAACACTGAAAATTTTGCGAATTTTTTCGCAATCATTAAATACGTTTAGTTTAATATATAATGGAGAAAAAAGAACCGATTTTACAAGAAAACACAAACAGATTTGTGTTATTTCCAATTCAGCACGACGATATTTGGGCGTTTTATAAAAAAGCAGAGGCTAGTTTTTGGACGGCTGAAGAAATCGATTTATCGCCCGACCTCATCGATTGGGAGAATAAGCTAAATGACGATGAGCGTCATTTTATTAAGCACGTCTTGGCGTTTTTTGCGGCTTCCGATGGGATCGTTAATGAGAATCTTGCTCAAAACTTTTTAGCTGAAGTACAATATACTGAGGCTAAATTTTTCTACGGATTTCAATTAGCAGCGGAAAATATTCATTCGGAAACCTACTCATTATTAATAGATACATACATTAAAAATACCGCTGAAAAAAATCATCTGTTCAATGCCCTAGAAACATTGGATTGTGTAAAGAAAAAAGCCGATTGGGCATTAAGATGGATAGATAAGGGGTCGTTTGCCGAGCGATTGGTTGCATTTGCAGCGGTTGAAGGAATTTTCTTTTCAGGTTCGTTTTGCTCTATTTTTTGGTTGAAAAAACGTGGCTTAATGCCTGGATTGGCCTTTTCTAATGAGTTAATTTCAAGAGATGAAGGTTTACATTGTGATTTTGCCTGTCTACTTTATTCTAAGCACCTAATAACGAAACTTCCCAAAGATAAAGTGGCGGAAATTATTATGGACGCTGTTACAATTGAAAAAGAGTTTGTTACAGACGCTTTACCCGTTAAGCTTATTGGAATGAACAGTGATCTGATGGGACAATACATAGAATTTGTTGCTGATAGATTATTAGTAGAGCTAGGAAATGATCGTGTTTATAACACAACGAATCCTTTTGATTTTATGGAGATGATTTCACTACAGGGCAAATCAAATTTCTTTGAGAAGCGTGTTGGAGAATACCAAAAAGCTGGGGTGTTGAATAATAGCGGGGCACAAAATTTTGTGTTAGATGAGGAATTTTAATAAAAACAGAATAAAATTATAGAAATGTACGTAATAAAAAGAGACTCAAAAAAAGAGACGGTAAAATTTGATAAAATAACCGCGCGCATTGTTAAAATGTGTTACGGGCTTGATCCGTTGGTTTCTCCTGAAGCCGTTGCAATGAAGGTCATTGAAGGTATTTATGACGGGGTCACCACAATAGACCTGGATAATTTGGCGGCAGAGGTTGCTGCTGGAAAAGCAATAGACCATCCTGATTATGCTTTATTAGCATCAAGAATCGCTGTTTCTAACCTTCATAAAGAGACTAAAAAGACATTCTCTGATGTAATGCACGACCTTTATACATACATCGACCCTATTACCAAGCAGCCAGCGTCTCTATTGGCAGACGATGTGTATCAAATCATAATGGACAACAAAGAGGTGCTTGATTCAAGTATTATTTACGACAGAGACTTTCGATACGACTATTTTGGCTTCAAAACATTAACAAGGTCATATCTTATGAAGCTGAATGGTCAAATTGCCGAGCGACCGCAACAAATGCTAATGCGTGTAGCAATTGGTATTCACAAAAGAGATATAAAAGAAGCGATTGCAACTTACCATTTGATGTCTGAAGGCTGGTTTACACATGCCACACCAACATTGTTTAATGCCGGAACACCAAAGCCACAAATGTCATCTTGCTTTTTATTAACCATGAAAGAAGACAGTATTGGTGGAATATATGATACCCTCAAGTCTTGTGCGCAAATTTCGCAATCCGCTGGTGGTATTGGTTTAGCTATTCACGATATCCGTGCAACAGGTTCTTATATAAAGGGCACTAATGGCACGTCTAATGGAATTGTTCCTATGCTGCGTGTCTTTAATGATACAGCAAGATACGTGGATCAAGGCGGTGGAAAAAGAAAAGGTTCATTTGCTATTTATATAGAACCTTGGCATGCGGATGTATTTGACTTCCTTGATTTGAAGAAAAATCATGGAAAGGAAGAAAATAGAACGAGAGATTTATTTTTAGCGCTTTGGATTCCTGACTTGTTTATGAAACGAGTTAAAGAAAATGGTGAGTGGACCTTAATGTGTCCGCATGAATGCCCAGGACTTTCTGATGTTCACAGTGAAACTTTTGAAAAACTATATACAAAATACGAAAAAGAAGGAAAGGGAAGAAAGACTATAAAAGCACAAGATCTCTGGTTTAAAATTTTAGAGTCGCAAATTGAAACCGGCACGCCATATATGTTATATAAGGATGCTGCAAATGCTAAATCCAATCAGCAGAACCTTGGAACTATTAAATCTTCCAATCTCTGTACTGAAATTATTGAATACACCGCACCCGATGAAATTGCAGTCTGCAATCTTGCTTCTTTGGCACTTCCCAAATATGTTAAGGAAGATAAATCATTTGATCATGATAAATTATATGAAGTAACATACCAGGCCACCGTAAATTTAAATCGGATCATCGATGAAAATTTTTATCCGGTTGAAGATGCTAAAAAATCCAATTTAAGGCACCGCCCTATTGGATTGGGGGTACAAGGATTAGCAGATACATTTATACTCATGGGTTTCCCATTCGAATCTTTGGAAGCGCGCAGTTTGAATCGAGAGGTTTTTGAAACCATGTATTTTGCTGCCATGACAGCATCAAAAGATCAAGCAATCGCCTTCGGAACTTATGAAACCTATGCGGGATCGCCTGTTTCACAGGGCGTATTTCAATATGACATGTGGGGTGTTACCCCTTCGGATAGGTGGGATTGGAAACTTCTCAAAGAGGAAGTAAGTAAGCATGGAGTGCGCAACTCGCTTCTTCTTGCCCCTATGCCTACTGCTTCGACGGCACAAATACTTGGAAACAATGAGTGTTTTGAGCCTTACACATCAAATCTTTATACAAGAAGAGTATTGTCAGGTGAATTTATTATCGTTAATCGCCATTTATTAAAAGATCTCGTTAAGAATGGTCTTTGGAACAGAGATATGCGACTCAAAATAATGGGCGCTAACGGCTCAATTCAAAACATTAATGAAATTCCTCAAGACATTAAAGATCTTTACAAAACGGCTTGGGAAATTTCCCAAAAAGCAATTATCGAGCAAGCAGCTGATCGCGGAGCTTATATCTGCCAGAGCCAATCGCTTAATATTTTTATGGAAAATGCAAATTTTGGTAAATTAACCTCAATGCATTTTTATGGTTGGGAAAAAGGTTTAAAAACAGGCATGTATTACCTTAGAACTAAAGCGGCAACAGATGCTATTAAATTTACCGTTGACCAAGTTATTTCATCAGAAATAACAAGCGGAGAAGCTTTAACGGCAGAGCAAGAACAGGCTGCTATCGCTTGTTCCATTGAAAATCCAGACTCTTGTGAAATGTGTTCTGGGTAGTTATTAGTGGTTATCTAACTCTTGGAAGTGCTTGAAAAAACTATAAAAGCAGGCTTCGCTTTGGTTTTTAGCCTCAGTAAAATCCGTCTTAACTTTCATGTTATTAAGGGCTATTTTCCTAGCGTCGAAATTGTACCTTAAACTTCCTTTTGGGGTAACAAATCCATATCCCCGGATAGTAGAATAAAAGGCAAAGTCTTTCACGTTCGGGCTCAAAAGATCTTTACTAAACACAAAGTCTTCACTAGGTAGTCCCAATTGGTGCAATAAGGTTGCCGCTAAATCTGCTTGCGAACCAAGGGTTTCTATTTTTGTTCCTCTATATTCTTTTGCGATGGGCTCTCCAACGATCAAAAATGGGATTTTGAAAAATGCTGTTTCAAATGGAGAATTAATTCCTGGGGTAGCGTGGCCATGATCAGAAATAATCACAAAAATGGTGTTCTTAAACCATTTCTGCCCCTTGCAGTTTTGCATAAACTCAGCTAAGCATTTATCAGCATATACCATAGAGTTTAAATACTTGCTTTCCTCTCCTTTGAAGGCCTGCGTCTTAGCCAAAGGGTAATCATAGGGTGAATGCGTGCTTCCTGTGAATACACAATGTAAAAACGGAGCTTTTGTAGCATTAATATCGTTAAGCAATAATGCATATAAATCCTTGTCGTAATAATTTAACTTTCCTCTTGCTAAACCACTTGGGAAATCGTTCTCATCTTTTAACTTATCGAATCCGTGCCCCATTAAAAACCCTTTAATATTGCCATACTTAAGATCACCACTAAAGAGATAATTAGTTGAATAGCCTTGTTTTTTTAGCTTTTCATTTATCGTTGGTAAATTTCTGTGTTTTTCGGGGTATAAAGAAATCGGCGTCTCTGGCAGGCTTGGATAACCAGCAAAAATAGACGTGTTGCCTATTTCTGATGTTGTATTAGTCGCATATACATTCGTGAATAAAACGCCGCTTCTCGCTAAATTATCAAAATTAGGAGTAGCAGAAACAGATGAATTCAAACATCCCATTGCATTTGCTGACCAACCTTCAAGTACAATCAAAATGATGTTTGGTTTGGGCACGGCAAGAAAATTGTTTCTATGATTTCTATCATAAGAGTAGAGGATGTTCATGGTCGCTTTCGCGTCTTTATCAGATATCTTTGGCAGGTGATCTGCTACGTCACTTTTATTATACAACACAAAACTATTGCCAAAAAAATACGCTGAGTTTACTGAAATATCATTCATAATTTGATGTTCGGAAAAATAAGCAGAATCTATGTTGATCGGTATTTGCTGGACACCTCCACGTGCTAACAATACACATATTGAAAGGCTAAGAATTATCGCCGAAGAAGATCGAAGGGTTTGTATCAATCCGTTTTTTAAGTGCGCTTGAGGCAAATTGCTAAATAGCTTGAGCTTATTCAGTACAAAAAAAGCAGTTAGTAATTCGATCGCTAACAAAAGAAAAAAGAATAGTATAGAAGATGCCTCTGCGGTTCTTGCTACCTCATCCGGACTAGAAAGGTGCATAAAAACCCGCGATGTTAATTTATGCCCCCATTCGTAGTATGCTATAACTTCACCACAATGGATTGCTGATACTAATACTATTTCGAAACACACAATTATTTTTAACGTCCATTGCAGCCATTTTTTTTCAAAACTATTATAAATGGATTTTAAAATAATATAAGGCGCCGCAAGAAAGGCAATGGTAGCAAGGTCTAGTCTAATTGAATAAATAAAAACAAGCCCTCGGGAGAAAAAACCAATCGATAGTGGGATTTCATTATAATGCGATATAAAAAAAATTAGGCGCTGAATTGTGAATAATATAAACCAAAGAAAAAAGAAGTTTATGATTGGTTTAGCAAATGAATATACGATTTTCATGTTTTAAAATTAACCAAAGATTAATTATTTGTTGCTAAATTGTTTCTATTGATCAATAAAAATTATTATTACAACCCGTATTTATGATGTAAATTTGGCGCCTAAACGTTTTTTTACATGAGTGGCTTTAAGAAAATTGAAAGTGCGTTAATATCTGTCTTCTATAAAGATGGGTTATCTGATTTAGTACTCGAGTTAAATCGGCAGAAGGTTCGAATTTATTCTACTGGAGGCACTTTAGATTTTATTTCTTCTTTAGGGGTTCCTGTTGTTTCTGTTGAAGAAATCACGGGTTTTCCAGAAATATTGGGAGGTAGGGTAAAAACATTGCACCCAAGTATTTTTGGCGGCATACTTCACCGGAGGGATATAAAGGAAGATGTTACTACGATACAAAAACACAATATTCACGCAATTGACTTAGTCATTGTGGATTTATATCCTTTCGAGGAAACTGTTTTGTCTAAATCCAACGAAGAAGACATTATTGAAAAAATTGATATTGGTGGAATCTCTTTAATTCGTGCAGCAGCCAAAAACTTTAACGACGTTGCTGTCGTTTGTTCAAGGAGCCTTTATCAACATTTCACAACACTATTTCACGAACAAGATGGTCAATTAAATCTTGAACAGCGTAGGTTCTTTGCTGCTGAAGCATTTAATGTAACGTCCCATTACGACAGCATGATTTACGGTTATTTTGCTCCCAATCCCTTTGATTATTTCAAACAAAGCGTGCAAGAAAAAACCAATCTGAGATACGGCGAAAACCCACATCAAAAAGGCGTTTTTTTTGGAAATCTCGATCTATTTTTTGATAAGTTACATGGAAAAGAACTATCTTTTAATAACATATTAGACATTGATGCCGCTGTTAATTTAATGGGAGAGTTTATTGATGACGGACCAACCTTTGCAATACTCAAACATAACAATGCTTGTGGCGTCGCAACTGCGGAAACGGCAGAAATTGCCTTTTCGAAAGCCCTTGCCACCGATCCGCTAAGTGCTTTTGGAGGAGTCTTAATCTGTAACCGAGAAATTGATGCCGCAACAGCAATAAAAATAAACGACTTGTTTTTTGAGGTCTTGATTGCGCCGGCGTTTCACGAAGAGGCCCTACCAATCTTAAAATCAAAGAAAAATCGTGTGTTACTAATGCAAAAACTTAGGGCGCTTCCTAAAGTACAATTTAGAACCGCCTTGAACGGCGTATTGCAACAAGATCGTGATGAGCTTTCTGCATCTGAAGGCCATCTTGAAGTTAAAACAATCCTCTCACCATCAAAACAAGAGATTAAAGACCTGATTTTCGCAAATAAAATTGTAAAACATACGAAATCTAATACTATTGTTTTAGCAAAAAATGACACGCTAATCGCAAGTGGAACCGGGCAGACATCACGGGTTGACGCTCTTGCGCAGGCCATTCAAAAAGCAAAGCATTTTGGCTTTGATTTGGCCAATTGCGCCATGGCTAGTGATGCTTTTTTTCCCTTTCCTGACTGCGTTGAAATTGCCTTTAAAGAGGGTATTACCGCCGTTATCCAGCCTGGAGGGTCTTTAAAAGATAATTTATCAATAGAATTTTGTGATAAACACAAAATGACAATGGTTTTTTCAGGTATTCGGCATTTTAAACATTAACTTTGTTTTATTAGAAAAATCCCTTTTTTTGTTTTTTCTTTGCAGAAATTATTAAATCTTTTATTTTAATATACTACAATGGGCCTATTTAGTTTTTTAACGCAAGAAATTGCTATTGACTTGGGAACAGCCAATACACTTATAATATGGAATGATAAAGTGGTTGTTGATGAGCCCTCTATTGTTGCAAGGGACATTCAAACTGGTAAAATTGTTGCTATTGGGAAGAAGGCTCAACAAATGCACGGTAAAACTCATAAATTAATTGAGACCGTTCGCCCTTTAAAAGATGGTGTTATTGCCGACTTTCAAAGTGCCGAACAGATGATCCGAGGAATGATTAAGATGATTAACCCGGGTAGAAGCTTGTTTAACCCAAGTTTGAGAATGGTTATTTGTATTCCTTCTGGAATAACAGAAGTGGAAAAAAGAGCAGTAAGAGATTCTGCAGAACATGCGGGGGCAAAAGAAGTTTACCTTATTCATGAACCGATGGCCGCTGCAATTGGAATCGGTATCGACGTGGAGGAGCCAATGGGAAATATGATCATTGATATTGGGGGCGGTACATCTGAAATAGCTGTTATTGCACTTGGAGGAATTGTCTGTGATAAGTCTATACGCATCGCTGGTGATGATTTCACAAACGATATCGAAGAATACATGCGTCGGCAACATAATATTCTTGTTGGAGAGCGAACAGCTGAACAAATTAAAATAGAAGTGGGTTCTGCTCTAACGGAATTAGATAACCCGCCAAATCCATTTGCCGTTAGAGGTCGTGATTTAATGACGGGTATACCAAAAGAAATTATCGTTACCTATGACGAAGTGGCTGGCGCATTAGACAAAACCATTTCGAAAATCGAAGAAGCTATTCTTAGCGCTTTGGAAATGACCCCGCCCGAATTATCTGCTGATATTTATAAAACTGGGATTTATTTAGCTGGAGGAGGGTCGATGTTGAGGGGATTAGACAAGCGTATTTCTTCTAAAACCAAGCTTCCTGTCCATATAGCAGAGGACCCATTAAGAGCTGTTGCCCGGGGAACAAGTATTGCCTTGAAAAATATCGGGCGTTATCAGTTCCTTATCAAGGATTAAAAAGAGAGAATGAAATTCTCTTTTTCGGTGAATCAATAGTACTTATTTTCTATTTTTGTGCATGCAGACATTTATAGCTTTCTTTAAACGCTTTAGCATTTTCTTTTTTTTTGTTTTATTACAAATTCTTGCGCTGCCAACTTATTTACAATATTCTAGCTTTCCAAAAAGTCAATATTTAACCAGTGCATCAAGTATTAGCGGCAACATGTATAGTTGGAAGGCTAAATTAACTGGTTATTTCAGTTTAGAAGAAAACAACAAATTATTGAAAGTTGAAAATGCAATGTTGAGAAAAAAAATAAGTAGCGACTTATACCAAGTTAATCGAAATACTTATAAAATCGTTGATACAAGCTTTGAGCAGCAATATGAATACATTCCTGCATGTATAATTAATTCAACTGTTACGAAGCGCAATAATTATTTCACCTTAGATTGCGGTAGCCTGCAAGGAGTCGTTCAAGGAATGGGGGTTTTCTCGCCAAATGGTATAATTGGCATTGTTCATAATACAAGCAGTCATTATTCTGTCGTTAAATCTCTTTTAACGCAAAACATTAACATAGATGTGGAAATTGAAGGCGCTGGCCTATTCGGTTTTTTAAAGTGGAATGGGAAGAGCCCTTTAAAGGGAACAATTACAGGTGTTTCCAATGATGCGAAAATAAAAAAAGGCGCTCGAGTTGTGACGCGCGAAACATTAGGTTTGTTTCCGAGAGGCTTGCTTGTTGGCTATGTCGAATCCTTTTCGGTCTTAGAAGGCAAGCCTCTCTGGGATATTACCATTAAGTTTAACGAAAATTATAGTCGGGTAAAAGATGTGTATGTTATTAAAAACCTATTATTGCCAGAGAGAAAAATACTTGAACAGAAAGTTCCTAATACCCCAGACAAACCATCACTATGAATGCACTAATCACGTATTTTTTTAGGTTTTTTCTGTTTTTGATCTTGCAGATATTTATTTTTAACCAGCTTGAATTGGGCTTTGGAATCTATTTTTTAATCTGTCCCTTATTTGTTATGTTATTGCCCTTTGAGATTAATGTTTACCTTATGTTGAGCATTGCTTTTCTGATGGGTGGAATAATTGATGTGTTTTCTAACACCTATGGTTTGCATGCCTCAGCACTGCTTTTCTTCGCCTATTTAAGACCTTTCGTCTTTAAATTGTTTTCGCCGCGAGAAGGGTATGATTCCTTGAAAAAACCTTCTGTAAAAGATCAAGGTCATTTGTGGTTCTTTTCCACTTTCGGGCTTTTACTAATTATCTATTTACTTTATTTTTTTATTCTTGAGGCTTTCAGTTTAGAGGGCTTATTTCTCATTTTACAAAAAACAATTCTTTCATTTATTTTGACTTATTTATTGAGTCTGTTCCTGCATATTTTTCTAATCATCAGGCCTAAAAAAATATGAACCTCGAAAATCGCAAATATGTTATTATTGCTTTCATCCTCTTCATAGCAAGTGTTTATGCTTTTCGATTATTTTATATGCAAGTAATCGATGATACGTGGGTGCTCCGAGCACAGGAGATTGCTGAAAAAAGAAAAGAAGTTGTTCCGCCTCGAGGCATTATTTTAGACCGTTATGGGAAAAAAGTAGTTTCGAATAAAACGTATTATAATTTAATGATGGTCGAGGAGAAATTTGGGGTTCTTGATACCATTGCCTTTGCGAAACTCATCAACTGGTCACCGTTAGAAGTAAGAAAAAGATTTGATGAAATAAAAGAAAAAGAAGGCTATTATGTAAATAAACGTACAAATAAGAAAACTTCAAATTACCAAAAATCTCGTGCTTACCCATTTCTTAAAGAATTAAGCCTCGATGAAATAACCAAAATCGCACTTAAACTTGATGAGTTTCCGGGTTTTTATGAGGAGGTGGCAAGTATGCGAAGCTACCCCTTTTCAAATTCGGCCAATATTCTGGGTTATTTAAATGAGGCCACACGAAAAGAGATAGACTTAGATCGATATTATAAACCTGGAAGTAATTTGGGGCGTTCAGGGATAGAGCGATATTATGAAAAAGAACTTAGAGGTAGAAAAGGAATTAAATATATTGTTACGAGTGCTACAAACAATGCCATCGAGTCATACGCAAACGGAAAATATGATACAACGGCTCAGCAGGGACAATCGCTAACATTGGGATTGGATATTTTATTGCAGGAATATGGGGAGAAATTAATGCAAAATAAAAGGGGGTGTATTGTTGCCATTGAGCCCTCCACAGGTGAAATTCTTTGCTTGGTTTCCTCGCCTAGCTACGATCCAAATTTATTGGTTGGTCGGAAGAATATTAGCCTTAACTATCCACAATTATTAAAAATGGAAGGCCTTCCACTTTTTCCAAGGCCTCTTCAGTCCGAATACCCCCCAGGATCTATCTTTAAACTCGTTCAATCATTAATCGGTCTTCAAGAAGGCGTTATACAAAGCAACTCATCTTTTGTGTGTAACAAAGGTTTGGTGGGTTGCCATAATCACCCAACAGCACAATCTGTTTCCGAGGCGGTTCAATATTCTTGCAATCCATATTTTTATGCCGTTACCAAAAAAATTATTCAGCAGCAGAAAAGTAAAAATATTAATTCTGACGCGGAGATTGGCTTAAACCTTTGGCATAAATATATGACAAGTTTTGGATTGGGAATAAAACTAGGTACGGATATCTCTGGAGAAAAGCCGGGTTTAATTCCTAACTCAATCTATTATGACAAGTGGTATGGTAAGAATAATTGGTCGTTTTCTACCATAAGCTCGAATTCTATTGGGCAAGGAGAGGTTAAGCTTACCCCTTTACAAATGGCTAATATTGCTGTAATTATTGCTAATAAAGGTTGGTATTATGCACCACACTTTGTTAAATCAATTGGAGGTAAGGGTCCTCATAAAAAATTTACTGTTAAAAACATAACAATGGTAGAACAAAAAAATTTCGATCCGGTTGTGGAAGGTATGCGGCGGGTTGTTAATGAGGCGGGGGGAACGGGAAAATTAGCTAGGCTTACCGACATTGTTGTTTGTGGAAAAACGGGCACCGTACAAAATCCTCACGGGGAAGACCATTCTTGTTTTATTGCCTTTGCACCGATGATAAATCCTAAAATCTGTGTGGCGGTATTTGTTGAAAATGCTGGGGCGGGTGGGACTTGGGCAGCGCCGATAGCTAGCTTAATTATAGAAAAATACCTAAAGCAAACGGTTAATGCAGAAAGAGAAAAGTCTATCCTTGAGAAGCATATCAATTATGTTAAAGTCCCATGAGAAAATCTAACTCTTTACTAACACATATTGATTGGCCTTTGCTCGCCTCTTTTTTTGTGCTGTTGTTCTTTGGTATAGCAACCGTCTATTCTGTTTCTTTTTCGGAAGAACATCCTAATGTTTTTTCGTTAAGTGAGAAGTATGGAAAACAAATGATTTGGCTTGGTATTTCTCTATTTCTAGGCCTTATAATTTTTTTAATCGACGCTTCTATTTATGTAAAATACGCGCTTTTATTTTACTCTGCTACAATTGTGATGCTCATTATTGTTCTATTTATGCCCCCTATAAATGGCGCAAGAGCTTGGATTGGAATTGGTTCTATGGGTATACAACCTGCTGAATTTGCTAAAATTTCTACCTCTTTATTGTTGGCCAAATACATAAGTGAATTAATCATTAAACAACAGACCATTAAAACCGTTTTGTATGCCGTTGGCATATTGTTTCTCCCTTCTATTCTTGTTGCGGCTCAACCTGATGCGGGAACGCTAATTGTTTTTTCTTCGTTTCTTTTTGTCTTATATCGTGAGGGTTTGACTTTCGACCCAATAATTTTGCGCTTATTAAATTCGTTCCGGGGACTTAAGTTTAAATCTACATGGATTGGGAGCCATTTCATTCCTGTATTATTTGTTTTTCTGCTGCTCTTTGCTGTCACGCTTAAGTTAAACGACTCTGTATTTGAATTGTGGTTCTTTCCAAATATTAAAATTAATGGGGTATTGTTTATCGTACTTATACTAGCCACCCTTTCTATATTAAGCATTGTGTTTTTTCGGGTATTTAGTACGAAAAGGGATCGGCCAAAGATCCTTTTAGTAATTATTTTGGGGTTTTTGATACTGTCGTCCCTTGTGTTTTTTGTGAATACAACTTTTAATCATTTGGCAAAACATCAAAAAAATAGAATTGAACTCGTTTTAGGGATGAAAGAGGATCCAAATGGGAATGATTATAATCGAAATAGAGCAATGGCTGCTGTAGGTTCTGGGGGCCTTACAGGAAAAGGTTATAAAAAAGCTTCTGTCTCTAGTGTGAGAAGTAATCATGTTCCTGAAAGCGAAACAGACTTTATTTTTTGTCCATTTGCTGAAGAATGGGGGTTCGGTGGCAGTATAGTGCTTATTCTTGTTTATCTTTTTATGGTGTTACGTATTTTATTCATTGCTGAAAGACAGCGGTCTATTTTTATTAGGGTTTATGCTTATTGTGTCGCTATGATTTTGTTTTATCACTTCGCAATTAATATCGGAATGAACATTGGGCTTGCCCCAGTAATTGGAATACCCCTGCCTTTTTTTAGCTACGGCGGATCATCTGTTATTTCGTTTAGCATAATGATTTTTCTGCTATTAAAACTAGATAGTAATCGAATGGATGTATTAAGATAATATTCTTTACCTTTATAATATGAAAAAAGTAGGGCTGCCTGTTTCAGATAAAACAAAAAATAAAATAGCTGTTTATTTTTGGGTTTTTGCTTTGTTACCATTTTTTGCTGTTTCGGCATTATTTCTCTTTCAATCCGAAAATAGCTTGCCACCTGTTTCTATGATGGACAATCCTCCAGAAATGCAGGCGTCAATAATTATTGGTGCGCAAGGAGACACGATGGGGCGGTATTGGAAAGTTAATAGAACCAGTGCTAAATATCAGGATATATCTCCTTACGTTTTTGATGCGCTGGTTTCAACAGAAGATGAACGATTTCACGAACATTCTGGAATTGACTTCAAGTCTTTACTTCGTTCTTTTTCTTCGCTAGGTGGTGCAGGAGGCGCCTCAACAATTTCTCAACAACTTGCGAAACTATTGTTTACGATTGAGGCGAGAAGAAGAAATAATACGAGTGAACCTAATGTTGTTTTAGGAAAACTTCAACGCTTAAATGAAAAAGCTAGAGAAAATATAATTGCTGTTCGATTGGAGTCTAGATATACCAAAGAGGAAATTTTAACCATGTATCTTAATCAATTTGATTTTTTATATAATGCCGTAGGAATTGAGAATGCCTCAAAGGCCTATTTTAATAAATTACCTATAAATCTAAGTAAAACTGAAGCAGCTTTACTTGTGGGTATGTGCAAAAACCCAGGCCTCTATAATCCTTACAGTTTTAAAAAGAAAAACTATGCGGTCATAGCAAAAGGAAAAAAAGATTTGGGAGGTAATACGCAACAAGAATGGTGTGTTAATGAACGAAAAAAAGATTCTACAAGGGCTCTTCAAAGAAGAAATCAAGTGCTTTTTCAATGGCTAAAAAATAGTGAAAGTGGAAATGTTAGCTTAAAATATAAGATTACAAAAAAAGAATATGACAGCTTGTGCATGGAGCCAATTATAACTGATTATCAAGTGGTAGATCACAAAGAGGGGTTAGCTCCATACTTTAAAGAAGCCTTGAGAAAAGAAATAACTGTATTATTTAACACTAAAAATGAAAATGGCAAGCTGAAATATATGCGTGAAGACGGAATACCGTATGACGTGTATAATGATGGCCTTAAAATATATACTACTATTGATTGCCGGCTACAAAAACATGCGGAAAAAGCTGTTGAAGAGCACATAAAAACAACCTTACAGCCTGCTTTTAATAAAAATAATGCTGGGTTAAACAATTATCCTTTTTCCAATAGTGTAAATAAAGCTCAAGTCGATTTAATCATGCAAAATGCACGAAAATCAACTCAACGTTATAAATTTTTAATTGGGCAAGGATACACTAATGATCAAATAACAGAAAACTTCAATACGCCAACTCAAATGACTGTTTTTTCTTGGAGAGGTGAGGTAGATACGGTTATGTCTCCAAATGATTCTATTAAATATTATAAAGCTTTCTTACATGCTGGACTAGTTTCTATTGACCCAAAAACCGGCTTTGTTAAGGCCTGGGTTGGGGGAGTAAATTTTAAACACTTCGCCTACGACCATGTCCGTCTTGGGAAAAGACAAGTTGGTTCTACAATTAAGCCGTTTGTATATGCCGCAGCATTAGAGGCTGGAGTTGTTAGTCCTAATACCACCTTTTCAAGCGGAGACTACTGCATTGATTTAATTAATGAATTAGGACAAAAAGCAGGAAGATATTGTCCGAGAGGAAGTGCAGCGGGCAGCGTAACATCTGGCCTTACATATTCATCAAACCCTACAACCGTAGCCGTCATGGCTAAAATGGGTCCACATGATCCAACAAACAAATCCGGTGGGCCATATCAAATAAATGCATTACTATCGAAACTCGGAATAATACTTGACCCTAAAGATGTTGTGCCACCTATGTGCTTAGGCAGTATGGACCTGTCTCTTTTTGAACTAGTTTCGGCCCAATGTGTTTTTCCTAATAATGGGGTTTATGTAGGAGCAACGGCGATTGAACGTATAGAGGACAGGAACGGCAGGGTAATTTATGAAGCTGGAGGACAAGAAATACAAGCTTTAAATTCAACAACTACCTACGAAATTATAAAAATGATGAAGGGCGTAGTTGATAAAGGAACCGGTCGTGGTTTAAGGGGTGGAAAGTATGGGAAAATTCCTCCAACAGCTGGAAAAACCGGAACCACACAAAACAATTCAGACGGTTGGTTTATTGGTATTACTCCCAACATGGTTACCGGTGTTTGGGTTGGGGCGGAAGATCGCTCTGTTCGGTTTAAATCTACAGGAATTGGTCAAGGAGCTCGGGTTGCTTTACCTATATATGGCCTATATATGCAAAGAGTATATAAAGATCCAAATATTGGGTATACAATTCTAGATTTTGAGGAACCACCAGATTATAATCCGAAAGAGGCTGCCTCTGCACAAACTGTTTCGGCGGCAGTTACCTATGAATTTAAAGATACTTTATTTGACTGGTAATTATGTACAAAGTAGTCAAAAATGCCGAGGAAGCCTTAAGGGATATACAAGACGACATGACCATAATGCTTGGAGGTTTTGGATTGTGCGGTATTCCTGAGAATTCTATAGGAGAATTGGTTCGGAAAGGAACAAAAAGACTCACTTGTATTTCTAATAATGCTGGAGTAGATGGTTTTGGTCTCGGCTTGCTATTAGAAACGAAGCAAATTAAAAAAATGATCAGTTCATATGTCGGTGAAAACGATGAATTTGAACGGCAAATGCTTTCTGGCGAACTTGAAGTTGACCTAATTCCTCAAGGAAGTTTGGCTGAAAGGTGCCGTGCTGGCGGGGCGGGAATCCCTGCTTTTTATACTCCTGCAGGTTTTGGTACAGAAATCGCCGAAGGAAAAGAAGTTCGTATCTATAATGGGAAACCACACATACTTGAAGAGGCGCTGACCGCTGATTTTGCAATTGTTAAGGCTTGGAAAGGAGATACGGCTGGGAATTTAGTGTACAAAGCCGCTGCAAGAAATTTTAATCCGCTTATGGCGATGGCTGGTAAAATAACGATTGCTGAAGTGGAAGAATTGTTACCAGCAGGATCTTTGGACCCCAATGAAATTCATACGCCGGGGATATTTGTCCAACGTATTTTTCAAGGAAAAAAATTTGAAAAAAGAATTGAACAGAGAACTGTAAGAAAAAGAGATTAAATGGCACTTGACAAAATAGGTATCGCGAAAAGAATTGCACAAGAGTTGCAAAACGGTTGGTACGTAAATCTTGGTATTGGCATTCCTACTTTGGTGGCAAATTATATTCCAAGTGGCATTGAAGTAGAGTTTCAATCCGAAAATGGCGTTCTTGGTATGGGTCCTTTCCCTTTTGATGGCGAGGAAGATGCTGACCTTATTAATGCAGGAAAACAAACCATTACAACACTTCCTGGAGCTGCTTTTTTTGATTCTGCTACTTCATTCGCGATGATCCGTGGGCAACATGTGCAATTAACTGTTTTAGGGGCGATGGAAGTTTCACAAAATGGAGATATTGCAAATTGGAAGATTCCTGGAAAAATGGTAAAAGGCATGGGTGGCGCAATGGACCTTGTTGCATCTGCTGATAATATTATTGTTGCGATGATGCACAGTAACAAGGCGGGCGAATCGAAATTACTCATAAATTGTTCCTTGCCACTTACTGGTGTCGCCTGCGTCAAAAAAGTAGTAACCGAATTAGCCGTTCTTTCCATCATTGATGGCGCTTTTCACCTAATTGAGCGCGCCCCAGGTGTTTCCGTTGAGGAAATTATAGCAAAAACAGAAGGTAGATTAATTGTGCCAGAGTTTGTTCCTGAAATGCAACTCTAAACCCTTTGTTGATCGAAGCAAAATATCTAAGCGCAATTCATGCCGCAATTGTAGCCTCGAAAGAAATCATGCGCATTTATATTGATGTAATTAATCTTGAATATAAAGAAGATGGTTCTCCACTAACCAATGCAGACTTAGCTTCTTCAAAAATAATTCATGACCATTTAGAGCCCCTTGGCTTTCCAATTACTAGCGAAGAAACAATTAATACAAAATACCAGGAAAGAAAGGAATGGGCAAGTTTTTGGTGTGTCGATCCGCTTGATGGCACTAAAGAATTTGTTAAAAAAAACGGGGAGTTTGCTGTTAATATCGCCTTTATTGAAGGATGTTATCCTGTTTTTGGCCTTATTGCCTCACCAGTATATGAAGAAATACTATTTGGAGGAAAAGAAATAGGGGTTTTTTCCTGTTCTTATAGTGATGTCAGCGAACCCTCAAAATGGAAACATATACCTGGAGGAGATGGTATTAATCATCCACTAATTGTTATTGGATCAAGAAGCCACCCCTCTGAATTAGGAAAAAAATTCTTTGACGATATAATGCTAATAACGAAAGACCTTGAGTATCTTTCGAAAGGTTCGTCTTTAAAGTTTTTTGACCTTGCTAATGGAACCGCAGATGTTTATCCTCGCTTTGCACCAACCATGGAATGGGATATTGCTGCTGGTCAAGCAATAATAGAGGCTTTAGGCGGGGAGGTTACTAATGTGCTTGATGGAACACGTTTGCAATATAACAAAGAAGACCTTACTAATCCTTTTTTTATAGCAAAAACAAAGGGTTTTATTGCTAATTATAAATGAATACTAAAATTGTCTTATTATTTATTTTAATTTGCCATTGTGCCACTGGGCAAAGTCAATTGGAGCCAATTGGAACTTATTTTAAAGACCAACTCTATAAAAAAAATACAAGTGCATCATTTCTCCCAATAAGCAAAAACCAAGAAAAATGGACATGTATGTTTGGGGTACGAAAAAGCGATACCTTACTTCCCACCAAAACGAAAAGATTTAGGGACGAGCACCTCATTAAAGTAAAAGGAGAAGATTTTAAATTAGAAATTTCCCCGCTATTTCATTTTTCATTGGGAAACGACTTCCTTGATTCAAATAATCAATCTTTATATCAAAACAGCCGTGGACTTATCGTGTTGGGTGACATCACTCCTCGGTTTTCATTTTCGACATCCTTTTATGAAAATCAGACACGATTTAGTTCTTACGAAAGTACCTACATGAGTGAACATGGCGAAATTTATCCCACAACGAACAATCAATACAATGTTCAAAACGCGGTTGTCCCTGGCGCAGCAAGGACCAAACCATTTAAAAATGGCGGTTTTGATTATGGGTATGCAATTGGCAATTTTGTCTTTCGAGCGACTAAAAATATCACTGTGATGGCGGGTAATAATCAGCAATTCATTGGCGCGGGATACCGGTCTCTATTGCTTTCTGATAATTCCGTTGGCTCACCATATATCCGGGTTGACTATCAGTTTTTGCCACGTTGGACGTTTAATTATTTGCGAAGTCGCTTATTAAATTTAGTGCGTAAACCGAACTATACGACCGTGGAAGGATATTACCAACCAAAAGGGCTTGCTGTAAATTACATTAGTTTTGCCGCAACTAGCCGTTTGACAATTAGTTTGTTTGATGGGGCGATTTGGGCAAAGGGGGATTCCCTTAAAACAGGGGCCTTAAATCCATTGTATTACAGTCCCGTCCCATTTTTAGCACACCTTGTGTCAGATAGTATCGCCTATGCAATTACAGGCTTGAATTTCAACTGGGTGATTAATTCCAAAATCCGGCTTTATGGCCAAGCAGCATTTGCGCCTGGGCAGAAAGTAGAGACCGCTTTTCAACTAGGTTGTCGTTCATATGAATTATTTGGATTACAAACACTTTTCATGCAGTTGGAATATAATCAAGTGTCAAGTCACATGTATCAAGCACCGGCTCAATTTCTTTCTTATTCGCAGTATAATTTACCCTTGGCTCATACAAAAGGAAATGGCTTTAGAGAAATCGTGGTGCGAATAAACTGGCGGTGGAAATGCTTTTCCGCGGAAGGAAAATCAATTGTATATCAATTGATCGATCATCAAAAAAATTCGCTATTACCAATAACGAAGTATAGTACCCCTGATAATAATTGGCTGGCACTTGAACAAGTAGAACTCTCTTATCAAATTAATAAAAAACTTAATTTAAGTGTCTTTTCTACTTTAACATACCGATTTAATTCTCCTTCCACTGATCAAAAAAATCTACTCCTTAATGTGGGTATAAGAACAAGTTTAATGAACCATTACAATGATTATTAAAGCGGGCGTTTTATCGATTTTTATTTGCTGTATTTGTACCTTCTCAAGGGCGCAAATTGCTGTGGATTGGTTAATTGAACCGCGGCCAAACGATAGCTTAAAAATAGCAGAAATAACACGACATGACAACTTTTACCCTAGCATTCAATTAAATGTTGCGAAAAACGGCTTTAAAATAGGTAGGCAAACACAAATTATTCCCGTTCTAGACCTTGCGTTTCAGTATAATAATACCTTAAACTATCGATTTGGTGGCGGTGGTTTTATAGAGGGTCAACCACATAAAAGTTGGTATTATCGTATTGGAGGAATTACTTATTTAGAACAGGCCAATAATCTATTTAAAGTCCCCTATCAAGAATATAATGATCAACCAAATTCTATCATGGGAGTTTCGCCAATGGGAAGAATTGCCTTTCAACCTCACAAATATTTCAACTTCCAACTAGGCCTGGATAAAAATTTTATTGGAGAAGGGTGTCGGTCTTTGTTTTTAAGTGACTACGGTAAACCCTATGTTTTTGGTAGAATGCAAACTCATTTTTGGCATCTTGAATACACCGTACTGTACCAAGGACTAACAGAACAATATCAAAACAATACACGCTTGAAATTTGCTTCTAGCCATTTTCTAAGTTGGAACGCAACAAAATGGCTGAACATCAATCTGTTCGAATCTGTTATTTTTCAAGCGAAGGACGCCTTGCTTCAACGTGGTTTTGATCCAGAATACTTGAATCCCTTTGTTTTTTATCGGCCACAGGAGTATGCTGTTGGTTCCTCTGATAACGTTTTATTGGGCGGGGGGTTTACCCTTAAATATAAAAATCATCGAATGTATACACAGTTTATAGTAGATGATTTTCTGTTGTCTGAAATACGAAAAAAATCAGGCTGGTGGGCGAATAAAATCGGTGGGCAAATTGGCATAAAAGGTTGGTTGGGAAAGGGCGCTAACACGTTTTTCTATCGTGTAGAATGCAATGCTGTAAGGCCATACACCTATTCACACTTAAGCCCTCTTCTAAATTACGGGAACTCCAACAGTACATTAAGTCATCCACTAGGAGCTAATTTTGCAGAAATTCTTGGTGAGTTAAAATGGCAAAAAAACAAATGCTTGGGAAAATTAGTTGCCTCATACGGATTGTTGGGTGGAGATAAAGATAATTATAGTTATGGTAGCCAGATTTATGAAGCCTATACCTTAAGGCCTTACGATTTTGGGGCTTTTATTGGACAGGGCAGTAAACAACATTTTTTTCGCTTAAACATTCAGTTTAATTACCAAATTATGGAGAAAGGTGCAATCAATGGCTTTGTTGAATTTGCATTGCGTTATAATCTAAAAAGTCAAGGAAATTCAAGCCCATACTCTATTCAATATTTACCCCTTATTGGTATACGGTCGCAATTATGGAATGATTATAGGAATTACTGAAAAACAGTTTTACGTTTTAGCGGGGACTAAGGAACATAAATTTTTGGCATAAAAAAAAGCAGCCTAAGCTGCTTTTCTGTTAATTAAACGGAAATTAAAGGCCTATAATCTGGCGGAGTTCCACCTCGGTCATACTTCTCTTTTTCCCTTGATCGGTAATATAGCTTCTATTTACTAGGCGGCCATGGATGGCTACTTTTTTGCCTTTTTCAGCATATTCCTCAATGAATCCCGCTAAATTTCCCCATGCATATACTCGATGCCATTGGATTTTTGCGGTATATTTTCCGTCGTTATTTCGAGCCACTTTTTGAGTCGCTAAACTAAATCTGGCAACTGATTTGCCATCTTCGTATTTGGTTATTTTTGCTGGGGTGCCAATACTGCCCACCAGAGTAACATAATTTCTAATTGTATTCATGAGTTTTTTATTATATTTAATTGTATTTATATATAGTGGGACCGGCAAATCCGTGATCATTGCGGCGCCGTTGAAAGCCGGTCCTCGTTAGATTATTTTATATTACATGATGATAAGGTCATTTACCTCTACCTCTGTGATGCATGCTTCAACCCCTTGGGCTTGACAAACTCGATTTATTAAGCGTCCTTCTATAGCTAAGCGTGTGCCTTTAATGCCATATTCTTCAATGAAAGGAACCCATCTGCCCCAAGCCGTTATTCTGTGGTTTATGTTTATGGCAACGATTTTCCCCTTGCTATCGCAAATGTGTTCACTAGTTGCTAATAAAAACCGGGCGACTTGTCGTCCGGTTTCTGATTTAGCAATTTTTGGGGAAGATCCCATTTTTCCGATTAAATTCACGTGGTTCATTAACGTATGATTTAGAATTTATTTTTTAATTGTTTCTTTTTTTTCGCTGATTACCAAAAACTCGGTCGCTTCAATAACTGTTGAAAATCGCTTTTCACCTGTGGTCGTTTCATATGACTGATTTACAAGCTTTCCTTCTAAAATTATTTCCTGTCCCTTATTAAGTTTTTCTTTAACTCTTTCGGCTGTTTTTCCCCAGGTATTAATCGTGTGCCACTGAGTAGTTTCTTTCCATTCACCATTTTTATCTTTGTAATTCTCGTTGGTGGCCATGGTGAATCGGGCAAGTGTCTTGCCTGAATCAAACGTTACTACTTCGGGTTGTGCTCCTAAGCGGCCAATTAAATTAACCTTGTTTTTTAATGCATTCATTGTTTTTTTTTTATTTAAAAATAGTTTGTTAGTTGTGTTGTTTCAAACGCCATTGTCTGATATCAACGGTGCAAAGGTTCGTGCAAAGTCAAATTAGATTCGGTTAGTTTTCGTTTACTTTCGATTATTATTCGTTTGTTGTCGGATAAACAATCCCTAAGAATTAAAAAACACTAAGTTTATCAAGGTTTTAGGGCTTAAAAAAAACAGTAACTTTATCCCATCTAAATAAAGCGAGATGTATCAACATTTATTAATTACAAGCGAAAATGGTATTCAAACCATAACAATTAATCGTCCTGCGCAGCTCAATGCCTTAAACAAAGAGACGATTTCAGAATTAAGTATGGCCTTTAGGGTGGCTGATGAGGATCAAGCAATTGGCGTTATATTACTTACAGGACAAGGTGAAAAATCTTTTGTGGCTGGAGCCGACATTAAAGAATTTGTCTCGTTTTCAATTGCACAGGGAGGCGAGCTAGCTTATTCTGGTCAAGAATCGCTGTTTAATTTAATTGAAAATTTATCAAAGCCGGTTATTGCTGTAATAAATGGATATGCATTGGGTGGTGGATTAGAGCTTGCTATGGCATGTCATCTTCGCGTAGCCGCTACAGGCGCATTGTTTGGATTGCCGGAAGTTTCTTTGGGGCTAATTCCAGGATATGGTGGCACGCAACGCTTAGCCCAGCTCGTGGGAAAAGGACGTGCTAACGAACTTATTTTTACCGCTGGGATGATTTCTGCGGAAGAAGCGTGGCGAATCGGCCTAGTTAATCATATTGTCGCGCCGGAAGACTTGCTTAATAAGTCGCATGATCTCGCAAAAAAAATAATGAAAAATTCAGGCTCGGCCATTGCATCAGCCATTATAGCTATAAATGCAGGCTTTACAACCGGCGTAAATGGCTATGAAATAGAAATTGAAGCGTTTGGAAAGTGTTTTGGGACGCAGGATTTTAAAATAGGAACAAGTGCATTTATAGCAAAAGAAAAACCCGGTTTTAGAAAATAATGAACCTTAATATTAAGCGACTTCTTGGACAAACAGCCACCTATGGGCTTTCGAGTATTGTCGGTAGACTGCTTAATTATTTATTGGTTCCTTTATACACCAGTAGCGCTGTTTTTTCAAATCCATCTGATTATGGTGTTGTTTCCGAGCTTTATTCTTGGGTAGCATTTTTTGTTGTTTTTTTACCTTTCGGAATGGAAACGGCGTTCTTTAGATTTCTTCAAAGTAGTGATGATAAAGAAAAGGTGTTTTCGAATAGCTTCATCTCCGTGTTGGCAATTAACATCATCTTCTACTTCGGATTACTATATTTTAATACGGATCTTGCTAACTTCATGCTGTATGAAGGGCATAATGAATACATTGTTTTGTTGGGGGCAATTGTGTGTATTGACGCCATAGCATCGATCCCTATTGCGCGTCTTAGGGCCGAAGAAAAAGCGCTTCGGTTTACGATTATACAATTAATCTCTATCGGCGTAAATATTTCCTTAAACCTCATTTTATTACTTGGGTTTTTTGACCCGTCACGACCTGAAGAGGGGGTTTTGTTTATTCTAATCGCAAATCTATGTGCGTCATTAGTTAAAATAATCTTGGTGTATGATATTATTTCAAAAGTCGTTCTAAAAGTTGATTGGGCGCTTGTCAAGGTATTGTTGAGGTATTCTTTTCCGCTTGTTATTGCCGGGCTTGCTGGTATTGTGAATGAAACGATTGATAGGATTCTTCTAAAACAACTATTATACGACCCCTTGATTCCGGGTTCGCTACAAGCAGCGGAAGCGGAAGTGGGAATTTATAGCGCCTGCTATAAATTAGCCATGTTAGTCACTATTTTATTACAAGCCTATCGATATGCTGCGGAACCATTCTTTTTTGAACAATTAAAAAATGAGGATCGAAATAAGGTATATTCAAAAATTATGAATTTATTTATTGCTGTGGTCTGTTTCGTCTTTCTAGCAGTGAGCGTTAATGTGAGCCTATTTAAGTTTTTTATTCGGACTGAAATATATTGGGAGGGGTTGAAGGTTGTGCCAATCTTGTTATTAGCGAATGTCTTTTTGGGCATTTATTACAATCAAAGTATTTGGTATAAGCTCAGCGGAAAAACAAAGTTTGGGGCTTATATTGCATTAATTGGGGCCTTATTCACTATTGGGATTAACCTTTTGTTTATTCCTAAATTTGGTTTTATGGCTTGCGCTTGGGCAACGCTTATTGTTTATGCGCTCCAAATGATGCTTTCGTATTACTTAGGACAAAAACACTACAAAATCCCATACAACACCACAAAATTCGCAGTTTACATTGGCGTGGCAGTTTTGTTTTTCTTAATTTTTACCTTAGCTCGCCTATTCTTCAACGTAGCACTAAAAGACGTTAATTGGTCGCTCTTAATGCTTGGAAACACCCTACTATTTGTTTATGTTTTGTTGGTTGTAACCTTAGAAAAGCGTTTGCTAAAACGTGGATAATTCTTGAAAATAAAGAATGGCTTTTCCCACTTCCTCGCTAGAATTTCCGATTGATAAAAAATCATTGTAACAAATGATTGGTCGCTTTAAAAATGTATATTCCTCTAAAATCTTCTCTTTATAATCAGATTCGGAAAGTGTCTTTTTATCCAATCCTTGTGCTTTGTACTTCATCGCCTTTTTGGAAAAAAGGGATGCGTAGCTTCCTACTTTATCGCGAATAAATTCTAATGATTCCAGGTCAATATTAGTTTGTTTAATGTCTATTAATTCCAAGTCGCTTGGCAGGGCTAACTGCTTAATAATTCGCTGGCACGTAGAACATGTGCTTAAGAAAAATAGCTTTTTCACACTTAACAATAAGCCTCGTAAGCCGCGGTTAAATTCGCTGCTATCATTTGGGCGGTACCGCCTTCAATGTGGTGTCTTTCTAGAAAATGAACTAATTCACCATCCTTAAACAATGCAATAGACGGTGATGACGGTGGATAGGGTAAAAAATACTTTCTTGCCTGACTCACGGCTTCACTGTCTACTCCAGCAAAAACGGTACAAAGAGTAGCAGGTTTTTTATCCACTTGTAAAGAAAGTTTAACTCCAGGTCTCATATTACCTGCAGCACAGCCACAAACAGAATTTACCACCATAAGCAAAACTCCTTTTGAATTCTGAATGGTTTGATCTACTTCTTCGCTTGATATTAATTGCAAAAACCCTACGTTAGTTAGGTCTTCTTTCATTGGTTTTACTAGTGCTTCTGGATACATGGTTTTTTTTGTGTAAAATTAAAGAAAAAATATCACCTTAATGCGTTAAATAATTCCGATTATCTAATGAGAGAACTCGGTCTACTTGATTATTACGTTTAATGGAAAAATTGAGGAATATAAACGCTTATTTTATCCTTGGTTTAGCTCAATTAATAAGAACCACTTTTCCAACTTTTCTACTGCTTCCTTGATTGGTGGCTGTCCAGATAAGATAAACGCCCGAGCTAGCTTTGTTTCCATCAAGCGTCCGACCGTTCCAGGTGGCTGTTCCCCCGTTGGATGTTGTTTTAAAAACCAAATTACCAGAGATGTCGGTTACTTTAACGTCGGAATCGTAACGAATGCCTTGAATTGTTACAAGTCCCTCATAATTTGGACGAACAGGATTAGGAAAAACAATTACATTGCTATATTCGGGGTCTTCATAAGTGGCGTTGGCACGATAGGATACTAATCCTAAATCCGTAATAATAAATAATTCGCCGGTATTATGATCAATTTTTAAGTCATAAATATTATCGGAAATCAAGGGCGAATTATCTTTAGTAAATTGCTCTAGAATTTCTGATCCATCAGCAGAAAGTAATAAAATTCCCGCAGATGCCGTGGCAATCCATTTCCTGTTTCCTCCATCCACTTCGATATCTGTTATGTGGGTACTTCCCAAAACGTATTCAACATTTCCTTCGAAATTAACTTTAATGCGTTGCGGGTTTATTTCGCCTGCCGTCGCATCAAAAGCCCCTTCTGCATTATACAAAACGGCAAATCCAGCATCGGTACCTATCCATATTTCGTTGTCAAAATCAACCGCAATGGCAGTAATATTGGAAGTATTTATATCAATACTATTCAGCTCGGCTGATGAAATATTAACCACCTTGTCATCTGAGGCATTAGACAACGTTTTATTGTAATTATACCCGAACAGCCCTGCAGACTCAGTCGCCATCCAAATATTGTTTTTGTAATCAACAACCATTTTTGTCGTGTATTTGTTTCGCGCGTTTACGCCGCAATCAAAAGGATACCAAATTCCATTTTTATCCAAAACACTCAAGGGACGATTAGTAAGACCATTTAGCACCCATAAATTTCCTGTTTCGTCATAACTAACATCAGATGCCAATGCCCAACCATTTCCAGCTAAACTAAGCTGCACAGTAGAATTGGTGTTGTCGTATACTTGACATGTCCCTAGTTTTTTATTAACGACCGAAACGGGAAAAGCAGAATAAGTAGAAGTCGCTATTTCATCTTTATTCGTTGGGTTAACAGAAACATCTATAAAATCATGAATGTCAATGCTGTCCCATTCATCCGTGTTTTCGGGAGCAGAATAATCCCATGCTTCGTCTTCAAAAGTATACAGTCCATTTCTTAAAAACCCTGGGCTTTTAAATTCCAATCGTCCACTTGCCATTGCGAGCTTGCCCTTTTGCCAATCCATAGCATAAAAATCATTTTTACGTGGACCAGGATAACTAATTTGCTCATAGGAATAATCTTCTATTATTCTAAGAAGTCCGCTCGTTTCATCGGCAATCCATTTATTATTGTTAGCAAAGCACATTTGAAGAGGCTTATACCAAATACCTAAATAAAAACTTAATACTGATTCAGAAAGCTGTAAATCATTCGTGTAACTTAGGGTTGTTCCGTCAGCGAGCACATCGATCATTCCATTGTGCGTGGTGATATTGTTAATCTCGAGGCTAAAGGGGTAATTTGTTACTAGTTCTCGT
Organism: Flavobacteriales bacterium; assembly: GCA_947475095.1. Taxonomy (GTDB): domain Bacteria; phylum Bacteroidota; class Bacteroidia; order Flavobacteriales_D; family Crocinitomicaceae; genus UBA952. The sequence goes on along the minus strand of CANJLG010000003.1, from coordinate 7,960 downwards.
CCTGTTTGAGTTAGGCGATAAACAGAGTCTGATCCATAGGCATCTGTCTTTAATAATACAAAAAGTTGGTTGTTAACGTTTTCAACTCCCGCATACGAATTTTCAAAGAGAGTAGCCAAACGATTGTCTAGTGTCCATGCAGATTGATTAGGGATTAGCGGATTTGTTTTTTCAGCATAGAGAAGTTTGCCACTTGTAAGTGCATAAATAACATCCCCTATAACCGTGAGGTCAAGGATTGGTGCCTGGCTATTTGTGGGATAAAAAGTTTCTTTTATCTCGTCTTTAATTGGATCTATTTGAAGAATGGAAAAGTCTGTTGCGGCATAAAGATACTGCTCATCTCTATAAAATTTATTGATTTTTTTCGAGCCCGGAATTGACGCTTGTGCCAAGGCGGAGATATTTATCGTTTGTGTTGGAGTAATTTTATCGATGTTTCCATTTTTATATCCAACATAGAGGGCATTTTGAAGGCTATCAAATAATATACTGCTTATTTCTATATCGGATAAACCTTGTACTTGCGTGTATATTTTTTTTTCTTTTGTGTCGAAATCATAGCGTAAGATGCCATTTTCATAGGCTGTGAAAATGTATTGGTCTGAATTTGCAACATCAATTGCTTTTCCTGTTGCCACATGAAGTCGCCAGGTTCCCATGCCTATTTGAGCTTGAAATGAATAAGCTGTAAATAGGAAAAACGCGAAAAAATTAATTTTTTTCAAGTGAATCATAACGTAACCCCTTTAAATATATTCATTTTGCTTTCACAAAAATAATGTGAACAACTCTATAAAACTAATTAACTTTAACTTTCCATTTTATTAAATGAAAAATAAGGTTCAACGCATTACGTACGGAATAGGGCTCCTTTTGTTTCTTTTTCCAGTTACTCTTTTTAGTATTGCTACTTTGTGGTTGATCCTTGGATTTGATATAAATGCATTTCTCTTCCCGCTATCGCTCTTCATTGCCGCACTTATTTTTTACCTTCTATTACATTCGGAAGGATATACAAAACAAACCTTTTGGGGAATTTTGGTTTTCGTAGCGGGGCTTTCTGGCTTCTTGTTTGCTTTTAGTGGGCACTTTTATGATTTTTCTTTTGATGGTCAATGGTACCATCAAGACGCCATTATTTTGTTAAAAAATGGTTGGAATCCTTTTTACGACCATCCGATTTTAGATGAAATTGCCTCTGGAAAAAATGCAAATTATATCAATTGCTACCCTAAAGCCCCCTGGACTGTTAGCGCCTGCGTTTATGCAACAACAGGAGCAATAGAATATGCGAAGTTTTACCAATTAATTTTGTTAGCGGCTTCTTTTTTTCTTTCTCTTCATTTCACGCTACGATGGTTCTCCTTATCACTCGTTAGCGCAAGCTTACTCTCGTTTGTAATCGCTTTTTCGCCCGCTGTAGTAGGACAATCGCTCAGTTTTTATGTTGATGGGCAGCTGGCTGTTTTTTCTTTGCTGACGCTTTATTTTATCTGTGATTGGATTACTAATTTTGAAAAAAAAGTGCCTTTAGTATTGTTAGGCCTTTGTTTGATCTACCTTGCTAATATAAAGTTTACAGGACTTATTTATTCCCTGGTATTTTTGTTTTTTGCAGTTTCTTGGGTGCTTTGGAAAGATCGAGGAAGCGTCTTAAAAATGGTGCTTAAACTCTCCGTGGTCATGACGGCGGCCATCTTTATTTTTGGCTATTGCACGTATGGAACAAACATGCTTCATAAAGGGCACCCTTTTTATCCCATTATGGGGAAAAATAATGAAGGGAAAGAAATTGCGGCATCACAATATCCTAAAAACTTTTTTGGGAAGAATCGTTTTGAAAAATTTTATTTAGCAAGTTTTGCTTTACCCAATTATACAGCACCAAAAACACACCCCTCAATTCCCAAAGAATTATTTACGAGTAATGTCGTTAAAGCGAGCCTTCCATATTATCGGAATCATCAACCTGTAGAAATGAGCGCTATGGGTCCTTTACAAGCCGAATTGTTGGTTTTATTGTTGCCATTATTTTTACTTTCCTTCCTTTTTTATAGGAAATCCTGGATTTACGTCTTGTTTTTTGGACTAGTTACATCTTGCGTGATTCAGCCGGAATTGTGGAATTATCGTTATGTACCGCAACTACTTTATATTTACTTATTAGTGATTATCCCTGTTTTACTTAGTAAATATTGGTTAGTTAAATTTTACGGACAGTTGATTTTGGTGGGATTTTCTGTCAGTTTTATGTTTGCGCACATACAATACTTTCAATGGAATGTAGAGAAGACCGCTCTATTGAATAAGAGTTTTGCGGCTTTGAAAAACAAGCCATATCACCTTAAGAAAGGTTGGATGAAATCTTTTGGTGTTAAACTAGAAGAAAGGGGATTACTCAAACTCGCTAGCCCATCAACGCCGCAAGACACGCTTAAAAGTTTTAAGGGTGACGATGTTTCGGGTTGGCTTTATACCTTTGTAGAATGAAAAAGTATTTTGAATTGATTCGAATAAAAAGTTGGGTGAAAAACGGATTCTTACTCTTACCCCTTATTTTTTCGTTAAAATTAACCGAAACACACACCATTTTATATGCGCTGCACGGTGTTCTTATTTTTTGCCTCGCAAGTTCCTTTATTTACATCATTAATGATGTGTTGGACGCTAATGCAGACGCACTTCACCCCCGAAAAAAATCAAGACCTATCGCTAGTGGGGCAATCTCCAAAAGCAAAGCGCTAATATTGGGCTTGGCGTGTCTTTGTGGCGCGGTTGCTCTACATTTTGCCAGCCAAATGCCCTATTGGTTCGGCACCACCGTTCTGACGTATTTAGCGCTAAACCTCGCCTATTCCCTTTACCTAAAGACGGTTGTTTTAGTGGAATTATTGGTCGTTTCTACTAATTTTGTGTTGAGGGTTTTGGCCGGCTGTTTTGCTATTAGTGTCGCTCCTTCAAATTGGATTTTAGTGGTTACCTTTTTTCTTTCATTACTTCTGGTGGTGGTTAAGCGTAAATCTGAAATGCACTTGCTACAAGCAGATGCTTCTAACCACCGGGCTGTATTAAAACAATATACCCTTGGGTTTTTAAACGGCTTGGTTTATTTGGCCGCAACAATAACTATCACTGCTTATCTTTTGTATTCTATGGATCCACAGGTTACCTCAGCTCTGAATACCCAGCGCCTCATTTACAGCACTTTTTTCGTCGTCATTGGCATCTTAAGATTAATCTTAATTAGCGAAACAGCAGGTCACGAGGGCGAAGGCGATCCCACGGTTTTACTTTTCAAAGATCGATTTATCCAGCTTACTATCATCTGTTGGATTATTTACCTCTATCTGATCCTATATGGACTCAAATAAAGCCAAACTAGCCGTTTTCGACTTTGATGGAACACTTTATAAGGGTGATACGACAAAAGAATTTTGCTGGTTTTATTATCGGAAAAATCCTTTTACAGCCTATTATTTTATGATTCAACTTGTTTTCTGGATGCAATATCAGCTTGGACTACTCTCCACCACACAATTTAAATCCAAATTTATTCAGTTTCTTAATAACAACAATGCTGCGCAAATAGATGTGTTAGCGTCCTTGTTTTGGTCTAAAAAAAAGGAACGTGTCCGTGGCCATTTAATCGATGAAATTACGCGGCTAAAAAAAGAAGGTGTCCACATTGTGGTTGTATCGGCTTCTCCTGAATTATTCATTAAAACCTTCTGCTTATCATTAGGCGTTGACACTGTTATTGGCAGTGAGCTAAATGTTTTAAATAACAAGTATAGTCTGCCAATAAACTGCCGAGGAGAAGAAAAAATAAATCGACTCAGGCGGGCATTTCCCGATTTTGAAATTGTAACCGCTTATAGTGATAATATAGACGATGATGGGCTTTTGAAAATAGCTGAAAATGCCTATTGGGTCGACAAAAGTGGGAAGATTGTTCCTTTTCTTCAAAAGTGATCACTCATTCTGATAAACATAAATAGCATCCGCATTTATTTGCTCCTCGACACTTATATTTTTATGCTTTGCTTTCTTTGTTATTTCAATTATCCATTGAGGACTATTGTAAATTTCTTTTTTAATTCGGTCAATTTCTTTTTTTGCACCTATCGACTTTAATTGATTCAAAGAAATTTTTTTCAGGACGGGAATATCATTTATATAATACCAATTGGCTATTGGAGAAGAATGGCTTTTTATATTCTTTATTTGATTTAACGTTAAACCATAAGTCATTAAAGTGGCTAAACCATCTTCATGAACCGCAACTTTTAGCACTTCAATTTTTCCATTTTCTTTCTTTATGTAAAACACGGGGGAGTTGTTTATTGAAAAATCAAATGTTTTACTCGTTCTTACAATAAAAATTTGGGGGTCTGGATTATAAAGATGAGGGTAATTCATAAGTGCCCATTTAGCAAAAGGCAAATGGCCGAGGTTGCACCAATCAAAGTCATTATATGGATTGTGAATCTTTATAAATAAACATTGTATAGCAAAAACAACACAAATTACACTTGATTTTAACCTTAATCCGTATGTGCTTAGTAACTCAATACTATGATAAACAATTATAATCCCTATCCAAATTGCATAGCGATTCACAATAGCCATTCCGTGATTCCAATTGCTCATCATGCAAACAATAAAGGTTAATAGTAGAATAAGAGGTGGTAGGAAGTCGTCTTGACGCCATTTTAATTGATGGGTGAACACCTTCCGATAACGATTTACAAGCAGTATTATATATACGGCTAAAAGTACATTCAAACTCAGGATCATACCCTGGTTTAAATCAATGAAAAAGCCTAAAAATCGTGTATATGTAACATTTGAAACGTCTAAATATCCGGCATCTTTTATCAGATTGGTCGTTCCGAAATAATAAAAATAAAAGGCGCTTGGTAGAAAGAATAGAAACGCTGGATACGATATTCTAATCCAATTTTTTATTCTCCATTTTTCCTTATGCCCTGCAGAAATTACTAGCCAAATTAACAAAATTAATAGCGGTTGATTTTGTAAACTAGCGAGGGTAATTAACAAAATCGACCATAAATATTTCTTTTCCCTTTGAAATAACAAGGAAAGAAGTACGAGAACAACCGTCATTATTTCTGGATGTGACCAAGCTATATAATAAAATACAGCAGAAAAATTTACCAATAAAACCAAGCTGATAGAATACCAAGTATCTAATTTAAAATAAAAAAGAAGTAAAAAACTAGTTAGGCCTAATAGTAAAAAATTGGTAATTTGAAACGCGTATTGTGGATTAATATCTAAAATGGTGGTTAGCCATCTCGCAGGAGTATTGATAAGGGAATAAAAAGAAAAATGATAACCGAAATTTTGATCCTTTTTTGTTCTATAAAACCCTCCGTATTCACGTACCTTTGAGTTTTTTAAAAAGGCGTGAATAGTATCAAATGCCGCGGCTTTATAATTTTCACTCCAAGCCTTGTGTCGAATGTATTCTGTTTTAAAGTCTCTCGCATCACTTTCACGAATAGAAGCGGAACCGTGTCGATAAAAAGCTTCTGTCGTTAATGTGTATTCTATTCCATCTCCCGTGGCATAGGGCTCAATGATTGCAGCCTGAAATAGTGTAAAGGCCAAAACACTTAAAAACAAAACGCTCTTTAACAAAAATTGACTAGTTAACATACAGATAAAAAATTACTATACATAAATACCTGATAAACTTTCCAATCAACATAAATATAAAAGTCCAAAGCACATTAGCCCTAAAAAACCCTAAGGCCACTCCTATGACATCACCAATAACGGGTAACCAAGAAAGAAGGGCTAGTAAGGATCCGTATTTTTGAATGCTTAACTTCCATTTATCTATCGCTTCTTGTTTGACACGCAACTTTTTTAACCATTCGGGTTTTCCTATATAGCCAATTCCATAATTTAAATAGCCTCCAAGGGTGTTTCCGGATGTGGCTATAAACAAAGTAATGATTGGGTCGTATCCAGCAGAAAGCATGGCTATTAAGAATGCTTCAGATAATATTGGAATAATTGTCGCTGCTAAAAAGCAGGTGATAAATAGCCCTAAATATCCTAATTCAAATGTGCCCATTTTATAAAACAAAAAAGGCCGGGGTTAACCGGCCTTACTCTTGGATTTCTTTATTTATTTTTTTACGAACTTCTTCGTAACAACACCTGTTTCGCTAGCTAATCTTACAGAATAAATCCCTGCAGATAGATCTTCGATATTTAAAGACATCGTTTCCATTCCGTTAAAATCAGTATTAGAAGACAATACTTCCTTGCCTGTATTGTCTATTATACTAACAGAAACAGCTGTTTGTGTCTCTGATTGTAATTTAATGTTTAAAATACCATCGGCAGGGTTAGGATATATCATACTATTCAGATTCGCGCTGTTTTCATCCAATCCAATGGTTGGAGAAAAATTCAAGCGAACATAAGGAATAGCAGTTTGGTAATACCAAGTATTATCAAATAAATCTAAAAGGAAAGACGTTTGAGGATCGGTTGTTCCAGCATTAACGACTTTAAGACCTTGAGAATAAGCGCCACACACCGCTAAATAGGTGCCAACAACCATGTTCACTGGCATGCTCAACACGAATGTTCTGTTGGTGTTAAGGTCTCCCGCAACTACGATAACTGGATCGGATTCAGATTCAAATACAAAATCGCCATTGGCGTCAATGCTGTAAATTTTTACGAAAACTTCTGTTCCAACAACTGTTCCGTTGGCTCCTCCCAATAAACGCACATCAACCGCTTTTAACGTTTGTGGTGCAACAATATCAAATAAATTACCAACTTCAAAACCGTCAGTTCCATTTGACGTGGAACCAGCTGCTGTGCCGTTGTCACGAGCATAAATATAATTGGTAACACTAAATGCTGTGTTTCCTACAACGTTATTCGTAGGAATATCGTCCGTTGAATCTGCCGTAATAGAGTGAACCACGGTGTAAGCGCCCAAGGCCGCCGGCGTAAATGGTGTAGCTACTGTTAGGGTCATGGTATCTAGAGATACAATCGCTGTAGAGGGACTAGATCCTGTAAAAGCGCCACCGTTTACGTTGATGTTGTACTGAACATTGGTCTGCGTGTTCACCCCTCCATTAAATAAATCAACTTCAAAATCAATAGGAGCCGTTTGAGTGGTTGGGATTTGAGTATAAAATAAACCCGCTGATCCAACAAAGTCAGACGTTACGCTTAAATCATTTGTTGAGTTAGTTGATATTTTTACGTTGTCAATATACCAACCATAAGTAATCCAAACATTAGCATTGGTTGCTTGTGATGGGTAGTTAGTCGTCCAGCTGAAGCGAATCCATATCGGTGCAGGATTTGTTGATAAAATCGGAGCTAAATTAACCGTTTTATTAGTTGGGTTGGCATACGCCGTTCCACCTGATGCAGATAGAACCGACTCATTTAAATTATTGGAAACAGTCGTCCAAGTAGTTCCATTTGTGCTAATTTGAACTTCCTGTAGGTCATTGAAACGTGCGCCATACTGCTGAAATTGAATGCTCACTTGGTTTGACCCACCTAAAGCAACAATATCAATCGGTGATGCTGTCGTCATGGTATAAGTAACTCCAAGCGCTTGAGTTGCTGGACTTGCAGTAGGATCTCCATTAACCAATTCGGCATAATTTCCACCACCAGTTGAGGCAATTCCATTGGCGGCCCACCAACCATCAGAGGTACTATTGATATTCCATCCAAAATCAATTCCTGTTTGGCCACTATTGTCTAAAACCCAGTTGGTCGGAGTAGAAAAATTGTCAGACCAAAGGGTAACTCCCAAGGTTTTATCAGTGTTTTCTGGCTTTGGAGCCTTTGCTGTTGGTGCAGATAATAAATCCTGAAAAGTTAATAGTTTTGGCTGTTTTTGAGCCGATAACGATACGGCGAAAAATAACGCTGTAGCTGT
>CANJLG010000002.1 GCA_947475095.1 Flavobacteriales bacterium | reverse complement strand
GAACTTATTGCAACTAAATGTCCTGATTTTTGTTTTTCTAAATAGTTAAAAGTCCAATCTGCAACACAAGTAAAACCTAATACATTCGTGTCTATTGTTCGCTTTTCTATTTCAAAGTCTAGGTTCTCATTTATGTCGCCAATGCCCGAACTAATAATTAATAAATCAAGTCCGCCAAGTTCTGTGGTAAGTTCATCTAATTTCTGTCCAACAACATTTGTATCATTGATGTCAAATGATTTTATATAAAAATTTGGATTCTCGTTTTTTAATTCATTTAGCAATTCAACGCGTCTTCCTGTCAAGCCAATTTTATAATTGTTGTCAGCCAAAAGTTTTGCAAGTCCTTTACCTATTCCAGATGTCGCCCCAATTATTATAGCTTTTTTCATTCTTAATTTTGTCTGTTTGTTGTGTCGTCCTACAATGAGGCATAACTTACTTATACACGCTACAAACCTTCTTCAATAAACTATATATTGTTGTATATGCGCAGGTTTATTGCGTATGTACGAATATACACTTATTTCTTATAAATCATCAAAAGGCTTCTGATTTGTTGAATGCTTTTGTGCTAACATGTGAGGCGATCATTCCAAAATAACTTATACCTTGATTTCTCTTTACCCAATACTGCGCGTTCATATCATGAATGATAGATTCGCGACTACCGTCCTTAACTTTTGTTTCTGCTAGATAGTGCGTACATTTGCCTACGTTTTTTTTAAGCATGACAGATTTACTTTCTAAGTTAGAAGCCATTCATTACCGTTTTCTTGAAGTGGGTAATTTAATTACCGATCCCGCCATTATTTCGGACATGGAGCGCTATGTTAAATTGAATAAAGAATACCGTGATTTAGATCTCCTCAACATCATTTATAAACAATACAAAAATCTTCTAGAGAATATTCAAAGCTCCAGGGCCATGTTGGAAAGTGAAAAGGATCCTGAAATGCGCGAAATGGCAAAGATGGAAATTGATGAATTAGAGAAAAGTAAGCCTGTCCTCGAAGAAGAAATAAAATTGATGCTGATTCCTAAAGATCCGGAAGATGATAAAAATGCCATCATGGAATTACGCTCTGGAACGGGTGGGGATGAAGCCTGTATTTTTGTCGAGGATGTTTTTCGTATGTATACCATGTTTTTTAAAAATGTCGGTTGGCAATATGAGATAATTAACTCTTCTGAAGGTTCTGTCAAAGGCTTTAAAGAAATATCCTTGAGTATCACTGGTCAAGGAATTTATGGCATGTTGAAGTTCGAATCGGGTGTGCATCGGGTGCAACGTGTTCCTGAAACGGAATCGCAAGGACGTGTCCATACCTCGGCTATTACGGTAGCGATTTTACCTGAAGCGGAAGAAGTGGATTTTGAACTCGATATGAATGACGTCCGAAAAGATACCTTCCGTGCATCAGGTGCTGGTGGACAACATATAAACAAGACAGAATCCGCTATCCGATTAACCCATATTCCAACAGGTGTGGTAGTAGAATGCCAAGATGGTCGGTCTCAACATAAGAATTTAGCGCAAGCAATTTCAGTGCTTCGCTCTCGTTTATACCAAGCTGAATTAGATCGTTTGCACAATGAACGTGCTGCTCATCGTAAAACATTGGTTTCTACAGGAGATCGTTCGGCAAAAATTAGAACCTATAATTATCCGCAAGGTAGAATAACGGATCACCGAATTAATAAAACTATGTATAATTTAGGGGTGTTTATGAACGGTGATATTCAAGAAATGATCGATTCCTTAAAAATGGCTGAAAATGCCGAAAAATTAAAAGGAAATAACATATGACACGGAGCGAATTGATAGCCCAAATTCATCTAAAACAATCCTTCTTGTGCGTGGGCTTGGATCCCGATTTAACAAAAATACCCAAGCATTTATTACAGTTAGAAGATCCAATATTTGAATTCAATAAGGCCATTATTGATGCAACGAAGGAGTATTGCGTTGCTTATAAACCAAACACCGCCTTCTATGAAGCGCATGGCGTAAAAGGATGGCAAGCTCTTGAAAAAACAATTAATTACATCCCAAAAGAATGCTTCATTATTGCAGATGCGAAGCGTGGAGATATTGGCAATACTTCTTTGGCGTATGCCAAAGCATTTTTTGAAACTTTGCCATGCGATGCCATAACGGTTGCTCCATACATGGGCGCGGATAGTGTATTGCCTTTCTATACGTACAAAGATTCTTGGGTAGTGCTTTTGGCGCTAACATCCAATATGGGTTCTGCAGATTTCCAAATGCTTGAAGTGAACGAACACAAGCTTTATGCTGAAGTGATTAAAAAAGCACTGAGCTGGGGAAATAATGAAAATACAATGTTTGTGGTTGGTGCTACGCAAGGGGAAGAAATCAAGGCCATTCGTAACTTAGCTCCCGATCATTTTTTCTTGGTACCTGGTGTAGGTGCTCAAGGAGGTTCGCTGGAGGAGGTGTTTAATTTTGGTGCCAATAAAGATGTTGGACTTTTGGTGAATTCTTCCCGGGCAATTTTGTATGCTCAAGATGATATTAATTTTGCAGAAGGGGCAAAAAAAGAAGCGCTGAAGATAAAAACTGAAATGGCTTTGTATCTTCAGCGCTTACGCTGATCAAAAAATAAGTTATTTAGAAGCTAAATCGCTAGATTGTTCAACGTTAGTTTTACCATATGCATCGCAACCGGCTTTGCGAGAAGCACCACAAGATGATAAAATAACTGTTACTACAGTTAAAAGAATTAATAAATTTACTTTCGTTTTCATAATAGTAAGTTTTGTTGTTTGTGTATCCTCTAACGGAGCTTAGTAGGGTAAAGTTACAATAAAAGATGAAAATTAAGACGAATTAAAAATTATTTTTTAAAATATGTTAATAAAAACAGTCCGTTCATGTTTCTTTAACTTTCTATTCATAGCATGTTTTTTATGTCCTGCTTTTCTGAATGCTCAAGTAAAAAAAATAATATTCGAAGCATCAAGCAATGAACAATTACCTCAAAAATTAAAAAAAACCTTAAAACTTTCAAAAGGAGCGAATACTCAAGCTTATTTAACGAGTGTAAGATTAAAGTTAATTAAGCAGGGCTATTTTTTGGCGAGTATTGACAGTGTTTCGGAAAAGAATGATTCCGTTCGATCAACGCTTTACATTGGACCAAAATTTAAGCGAATAGCATTGGAGTTTAGCCCGGATGATTATTTGTTTTTGAGACGTTTGCGTTATGAGGGCTTATATCGTAATCGCGAAGAACTTAATTTATCTGCCATTCAATTAAGTAGTACGATGGAGGAGATCTTGGATTGCCTTACTCAAAACGGCTATCCTTTCGCGCAAATCTCCTTGGTCAACTGCGAACTAAACTCCACCGATTTAAAAGCCAAGCTAAAAATTGTATCGGGGCTTCAGTATACATGGAAATCCATTCAGGTTAAAGGGGATTCTACCTTTTCTGCGGCTTCTATTCAAAGTATTACAGGTATTCATATCGGAGATACGTATGATGAAGAACAATGGAGAACCTTGGATCAAAAGCTTAAGCAAGTCATGCATATTCAAGTTATTAAAGCCTCCGAATTACTTTTTACGCCTGATGGTGTTGAGCTATTTTTATACCTTAAATCGGCTCGAATAAGTAGTTTTAATGGCGCAGTGGGTCTTCAGCCCAATCCAATCAGCCAAAAAATTGGCTTAACAGGGGAATTGCAATTAAAGTTGGTGAATACCCTAAGGCAAGCTGAACAAATTGATTTTTTTTGGAGAAGTATTCAGCCTGCAACGCAATCGTTGTTGGTAAAAATAAATTACCCGTATTTATTTAAAAGTTCATTTGGGACTGACTTTAAATTCAACTTGTACAAAAGAGACTCTACGTTTTTGGAGATGAAAGGTGCTGTAGCGATTCAATATCAATTTAAAAATGGAAATTTTTTGAAAGGAATTTATCAATATTATTCGAGTGATCGATTGTCTGGGGCTAGTTCCAGTGTTGGATTTAGTCAATCGGTATCGTGTAAAACATCAGCCTACGGCTTAGCATTTTTAAAAAATGAACTTAATTACATACCAAATCCTTCGAAAGGACAAGTTATTAATGTTGAGCTTTTTGTTGGTAATAGAGTAGCCAAAGCGGATTCCGCTAACGCTGTATCTTCTACTATTTTTAAAGGCGCACTTTCCTTTCAAAAGTATTTTCGTTTAGCTGCTCGACATGTTTTGAAAGGCGCTCTTTCATATGATTTTTATTATGCTCCCACATTGTATCAAAACGAACGATTTCGCTTTGGTGGTTTAACAACCTTGCGGGGATTTAATGAGGAGGAATTGTTCGGTACTTCCAAAGCCATTGCGACCCTCGAATATCGATTTTTAGTGGATAAAAACTCTGCTGTATTTGTCTTCTATGACCAAGCGATTTACGAAGATCGTTCTAATCTTTATATTAAAGATCGGCCATTTGGTACTGGCGTAGGTTTTTCTATAGGATCAAAAATCGGGATCTTTTCTATTAGTTACGCCATTGGCAAGCAATTCAATAATCCCATTGATCTAAAACAAGGAAAGGTACATTTTGGATATATTGCTTATTTTTAAAATGTACTTTTGTAAGAATGACAAAACAGGTCCTTTATTTGTCTTACGATGGTTTAACAGATGCTTTAGGCCAGTCACAAATCTTACCTTATTTACTAGGTTTGGAGAAAATTGGTCATTCTTTTCACATCATTAGCTTCGAAAAAAAAGAAGCATTTGCGCAATTTCAAGCCATTATTAATCAGCAAATTAAAGGGAAGAATATAAGGTGGCACCCATTGTTTTATACCAAAAAACCCCCGGTGTTATCTACTTTGTACGATTTAAAGCGCATGAAGAAAAGCGCATTTTCTTTACAGAGGTCTCATCATTTTGATGCGATACATTGTAGAAGCTATCTGCCTGGCTTAATTGCCCTAAAGCTTAAAAAAAAGTTCGCGTGTCCTTTTATTTTTGATATGCGTGGTTTTTGGGCAGATGAAAGGGTAGAGGGAAACTTGTGGAATATAAAGCATCCGATTTATAGACAAATATATTCCTACATCAAACGAAAAGAAGAGACGCTACTCGCAGAAGCTGATGCCATTATTTCCCTTACTAACGCAGGAAAGAAAAGTATGCTGACTGCATACCCACAGCTAGATATTTCAACAAAAATATCGGTTATTCCTTGCTGTGTGGATCAAAAGTTATTTAATGCGGAAGCTGTAAAAACAACAACCTTGGATCTAGCTACTTTGAAAAAAGACGCAATCATTTTAGGGTATGTTGGCTCTCTAGGTACCTGGTATATGTTGGATGAAATGTTAGATTTCTTTAGAATTCAAAAACTAAAAAACAATCAGCTTCATTTCCTTATTTTAACCAAAGATGCAAAAGAATTGGTGCATACTAAAGCCAAAGAAAGGCAAATAGCTAGTGACGACATTACTGTTTTATCGGTTCCTTACCAAGAAATGCCCAGTGTTATGAAAGTAATAGATTATGGGCTCTTTTTTATCCGACCATCCTTTTCAAAACAGGCATCGTCTCCCATTAAACAAGCTGAATTTATGGCAATGGGGATTCCCCTTGTCTGTAATTCCGGAATAGGTGACACAGGTGAAATTATCTTACAACATCAATCGGGTTTCGTTTTTGACGAGCTTACACATGCTTCATTTTCGTCCTTTTCATTTGATCAAATAATCTTTGATAAAGACAAAACGTTGAACGCAGTAGACACTATTTTTTCCGTTGAGCAAGGTGTTAAAAGGTATAATGAGGTTTACGATACAGTGAGAAAAAAGACATAGATGGGTAAGAAAAGAATCGCAATACTTACTCCTTATCCTTTTAATGAAGCTCCTTCGCAGCGCTTTCGGTTTGAGCAATACCTTAGCTTCTTAAACGAAAATGATTTTGAATATACTATTTTCCCCTTCCTAGATTTAATTACCTGGGAGCATTTTTATAGCAAAGGAAAAGTGATTAAAAAATTGCTTGGCTTTGCTAAGGGTTTCTTTAAGCGCCTCATCTTACTTTTTACGCTTCACAAATATGACCATGTGTTTATTCATCGTGAAGCTGCCCCAATTGGCCCACCAATTTTCGAGTTTATTATTTCTAAAATACTAGGCAAGAAATACATTTATGATTTTGATGATGCCATTTGGATGGCGAATTTCAGCCAAAACAATGCCCGATTCCATCGATTAAAAGCCTATTGGAAAGTTAAGTATTGTATTAAATGGGCCGGAAAAGTTAGCGCGGGAAATGAATACTTGGCAAGTTATGCTAGGAAATTTAATGCCGATGTTCACATTATTCCTACAACGATTGACACAGAAAACCACCATAATTCCATTATTGATTATCAAAAAGAACCAATAACCATTGGTTGGACTGGAACACATTCAACGCTGCGTTACCTATTGCCTTTGTTACCTGTTTTCAAAAGTATTTCCGAGAAATACAATGTTCAATTGGTGGTTATTTCAAATGAAAATCCCCATTTTGATTTAACGAATTTTAAGTTCATTCAATGGAAAAAGGAAAGCGAAATTGAAGACCTGAAAAAAATAAGTATCGGTTTAATGCCGCTTGAGATGGATCAATGGTCGGAGGGTAAATGTGGCTTTAAGGGTTTGCAATACATGGCACTAGGAATACCAACGGTTGTTTCGCCTGTAGGAGTAAACACAAAAATAGTGGAGCATGGAACAAATGGGTTTTTAGCAAAGGATCTTGCGGAATGGCAGGCTTACTTGGAGCAATTAATTCTCAATTCGGAGCTTCGCGAACGAATCGGAAGAAATGGCCGCGAAAAGGTAATCTCCGATTTCTCTGTTCTAGCTATAAAGCATAATTTTATAAAGTTATTTACTCCATGAAATTAATATTTGCCTCGCATAACGAACATAAAACAACTGAAATTCGCCAGTTGCTTCCTCCTGATATCCAATTACTTTCCTTAAATGATTTAAATTATCACGATGAAATTGAAGAGTCAGCGGCTTCTTTAGAAGGAAATGCTCTGCTGAAAGCAACACATGTTTTTACGCTTTTTAAGTTACCGTGTTTTGCCGATGATTCTGGTCTTGAAGTGGAAGCACTTGATAATAGGCCGGGTGTTTATTCTGCTCGGTACGCTGGAGAACCTAAAAATGATGATCGAAATATATCAAAGTTACTGGATGATTTGAAAGAGTCTACGAATCGATCAGCTCGTTTTAGAACGGTCATTACACTCATTCTTCCCACAACATCGCTCTCTTTTGAGGGTATAATTGAAGGGGAAATTACCCATGAGAAAAAGGGCAGTAATGGTTTTGGTTATGATCCCGTGTTTCAACCCATTGAAAGTTCGATTACCTTTGCTCAAATGTCTATGGAACAAAAAAACACGATAAGTCATCGCGCCTTGGCATTGGAAAAGATGATTTCATTTTTATCTTTGAATAAATTCTCCGATTAATACCAAAATTATGAGCTTAGAACAGCGCTTTTTAAAGTATGTACAAATTGATACGACATCAGATCCCAATGCCTCGTGTTTTCCGTCTACGGAAAAACAAAAAAATCTATCTCGTCTGTTAAGGGATGAATTGTTGGCGCTTGGATTGCTTGACGCTGAAATGGATGAGTGGGGCTATGTATTTGCAACGATTCCTAGTAATTCACCAAACAATAATATTCCAACAATTTGTTTCTGTTCGCACGTTGATACAGCGCCAGATTGCAGTGGAACGAATGTCAAACCTTTGGTCCATCGTTCGTATACGGGTAAAGATATTGTGTTGCCAGATGATACTACTCAAGTTATTACAACGGAGAGACATCCATATTTGAAAGAAAAAATAGGTGATGACATTATAACCGCAAGCGGCTTAACACTTTTAGGAGCTGATGATAAAGCGGGTGTCGCCATCATAATGGATTTCGCTGAATATATTATTAGTCACCCAGAAATAATTCATGGCAATATCAGGATATTATTTACGCCTGATGAGGAAGTTGGTAGAGGAGTGGAAAAACTAGACATGAAGAAATTAAATGCCGATTTTGGTTATACGCTTGATGGTGGTCCACTCGGAGACATTGAAGATGAAACCTTTTCAGCTGATGCGATGGTGTTTAACTTTGAAGGGGTAAGCGCCCATCCAGGTTATGCAAAAGGAAAAATGGTCAACGCACTTAAACTCGCATCAAAATTTGTGGAGTCCTTGCCTATTCATGAACTTTCCCCCGAAACGACCAAACATCGCGAGGGATTTGTACACCCAGTTTCCATGGAAGGAGGGCTCGAAACGGCACAAGTTAGCTTTATTATCAGGGATCATGTGACCTCCAAATTAGCTCAATACGAAGATTTATTAAATGAATTAGCTCAAAAAGTAGTGAACGATTTTCCTGGCGCAAGCTTCTCCTCTAAAATTTCAGAGCAATATCGGAACATGAAAGAGATTTTGAACAACTATCCATTTGTAACGGATTATGCTGTATTAGCCATGGAAAAAGCGGGCTTAAGTCCAAATCGTTCCATTATCCGTGGTGGCACTGATGGATCTAGGTTGTCCTTTATGGGGCTGCCTTGTCCTAATATATTTACTGGAGAAATGGCCATTCATTCTAGGCATGAATTTGTAAGTTTACAGGATATGCAGAAAGCAGTTAGTACCTTAGTGGAATTAGTGCAAATCTGGGAGAAACACGAGGTAGATAATGGATAGTAAAACCCTCTTACGCGATATAAAATCTGGGAATTTTAAGCCTGTTTACATCCTGCATGGTGAAGAACCCTACTTTATTGATGAGCTATCTGACGCAATTGAAAAGTATGCATTGGATGATAGCGAACGCGATTTTAATCAATCCATTTTGTATGGTAAAGACACCGATTTTCCGAATTTACTGAATGATTTAAAGTCATATCCTTTAATGGCGGAAAGAAGATTGGTTATCTTGAAAGAAGCGCAGGATTTTAAACTTCTAGAAGATTTAGATGCCTATGCTCAAGCACCTTGCTT
Source organism: Flavobacteriales bacterium (assembly GCA_947475095.1). Classification (GTDB taxonomy): domain Bacteria; phylum Bacteroidota; class Bacteroidia; order Flavobacteriales_D; family Crocinitomicaceae; genus UBA952. Next base: position 136,973 of record CANJLG010000002.1, on the reverse strand, counting down.
AACTACGGTTTTCGTTATTTGTCATAAATATAAAACGATTGATGCCCGTAAAAAAATAGTGAAGTCAGTCGAAAAAAATGGTCTTGTTTTTAAGTCTGATAAAGTAAAAGAATATCAACTAGGAGATTGGATTCAAAACCAAGTTAAAACGCTCGGCTATGGCATTTCTTCAAAAGCAAACATGCTTTTGGTGGAATCGGTTGGTAATGACTTAAGTCGAATGGTAAATGAATTAAATAAATTATCGATAGTTCTTGAAAAAGGCACTACCATTACGGATGTTCACATTGAGGAAAATATTGGTATCTCAAGAGAGTATAATATTTTTGAATTAACGAATGCAGTTAGGGATAGAAATATAGAAAAAGCATTAAAAATTGTTAACTATTTCGAATCCAATCCTAAGGCGGCTAATTTAGTTGTTATTATTCCAAACTTATTTAAGTTCTTTTCGCAACTCATGCGGATTCATTTTCTTCCGAATAAATCACGTGAAGCGATTGCGCAGGCTTTAGGTCTTCCTCCATTTATTGTAGGGGAATTATCTAAGGCAATAAATAATTATAACCCTAAAATGATAGCCGCTAATATTGCTTTATTACATGAATATGATTTAAAGAGCAAGGGCTTAAATAACGTTCACGCAACGCCAGGTGAACTCATGAGGGAATTAATCTTTCAACTAATACATTAATGGCACTTTTTTACCATTCAACAATTTCTGAGGATGCTACAAGCATCTTTTTATCTGAAGAAGAATCAAAACATTGTGTTCGTGTTTTGCGCATGGTGAATGGCTCTCTTTTAACCTTAGTTAATGGTTTAGGGGCTTCATTTGAGGTTAAAATTACTGCCGCAAATCCTAAAAAATGCGAAGTTGAGATCGTTTCGCATTCGCATCATGCTCCCCCTGCTTTTCCTATACACATCGCTATTGCGCCAACGAAAAACATGGACAGAATGGAGTGGTTGGTTGAAAAAGCCACAGAATTAGGAATGACTAAAATGAGTCTTTTAAGGTGTCAGTTTAGTGAACGAAAAGCAATTAATCTGGAGCGCTTACAGAAAATTGCAATCTCGGCCATGAAACAATCCAAACGGTATTATTTGCCTCTCATAGAAGAGCAAGTTTCGTTTGCCGATTTTATAAAGGCAAATCCAGTTGGCTCTATTGCTCATTGTTATGAGGTGCCTAAAAAGGAAGCAATCACTATTCAGCAAATTGGACCTGTTTTGATAGGGCCAGAGGGTGACTTTTCGCCTGATGAGCTTGCGCTTGCGGAAGGTTCTGGATACATTAGTGTTAGTCTTGGCGATTACCGCTTAAGAACGGAAACAGCAGCTCTATTGGCAGTATTTCAATTAATGAATTAACTTGCACTACTGATATTTCCCTCAAGGATCAGTTCCTCACCTTTCATTTTTAAGTACAATTGAATGAGTGCAATCACATCTTTTTCACAATAAATGCGAATCCGATTTAGATCCTTTTCTTCGTAGTAAACCCTTGCCACATCTGCGCCTGTAATATCATCTTTTGGTGTGGGGATATGAAAGACATGACATAATAGTGATAGGGACGTATAGGCTTTATAATCTCCAAATTTCCACATTTCCATCGTGTCAATGTGTTTTATTTCCCATGGTTTTTTTCCGCCTAAGTCTAAAATTTGCGGAAGCGAAATACCATTGATAAGCATCCGCCTACAAATATATGGAAAGTCGAATTCTTTGGCGTTGTGACCACACAGTAGATGATCGTTGGTATTATAATGATCTTCTAAGAGTTTCTTAAATTGTTTTAATAGGGTTTCTTCATCATCATGCGCAAAGGATTTAAGGCGCATCGTTCGCCCCAATGTTGTTTTATGGACCATGCCAATCGATATACAAATGATTTTTCCGAATTCTGATAAGATACTTCCCTTTTCATTGTATAACATTTCAAAGGATTTTTCCTCGTTTTGTGCAAAACGATTCTTAGCATTAAATAATTCTTTGGTTTTTTCGTCCAAATCAATGTATTGGTAGGTTTGTGGTATAGTTTCAATATCCAGAAAAAGTATTTTGTCAAGGGCAATTTTAGTGTTCATGTTTTTTAATTTTTAATTGAAAATAAGTAATTTATACCATTAATCCAAGAAAAAAAATGATTTTTGTGCTTAATTAGTTAAGTAATTGGAAAAGTCATTTAATTGTATTGGTAGTAAAGAAGAACGATATGAGGCCTTAATCCCACAGCTGAAATCGCTCTTAAATACTGAAACGGATCAAATTGCAAATTATGCAAACGTATCCGCTGCCTTGAAAGAGGTGTTTGATTTTTTATGGGTGGGGTTTTATCGCGTCTCTAATAAGGTCTTGGTTCTTGGTCCTTTTCAAGGTCCGATTGCTTGCACGAGAATTGCTTTTGGAAAAGGTGTTTGTGGCTTTGCTTGGCAAGAGGGAAAAACAGTTATTGTTCCTGATGTCGATCAGTTTCCCGGACATATCGCCTGTAGCTCTCGTTCTAAAAGCGAAATTGTTGTGCCTGTTGTTAAGGAAGCGAATATTATAGCCGTTTTGGACGTTGATAGCGAGCTTCTTAATAACTTTGATGAAATTGATGCTAAATACCTAGAAATCATATGCGCTTTATTAAGCTAAGTTATCTTACCTTATTCTTTCTCGCTTCTTGCGCCCAAGTAGGCACAATTACCGGTGGTGATAAAGATGTATTGCCTCCAGAAATTAAAAAAAAATCGATTAAGGATAATGCGGTAAATTTTACTGGAAAAGAAATTGTCCTTGAGTTTAATGAATTTGTTCGCTTGGCGCAACAACAAGATAACATAGCCATTATTCCACCTGATGCCATTATTTTAAGTCAGCTCAATAAAAAGAGCCTCACCTTATCTTGGACCGAAGCGTTGAAAGCAAATACAACGTATCGTATTTACTTGAATAATGCCGTAAAAGATATTTCGGAAGGCAATAGCGAGGTTATAAATATATTATTTTCAACCGGACCTAAGATTGATTCTCTTCAGCTAAATGCGGTGGTATATGATGCTTTTTTTAATAAGCCACTGCCAAACGCATTAGTAGGATTATATGATTCATTAAATCAACTCGTACCAAGGTATTTTAGTCAAAGTGATGCAAATGGTTTGGTTAGTGTCAAGAATATTGCTGAAGGAAGCTATTATTGTAAAGCAATACTCGATCTCAACAAGGATTTGCGCATGCAAGCGAACGAAATTCAAGGGGGGCTTTTTACTGAAATTAACATTGGTAATACGCCTAATGATACATTGCGTATCAGTTTATCGCAACCGCGAACAAAGGATAAAATAAAGAATGTAAAGTATATTCCGCCGGGTTTAATTGGATTGCACTTTCCAAAAGAGTCTAATAAAGATAGTTTGTTTATTAACGATAAGGCTGTAAAGGAATTTATTATTGCGGGCATTGATAGTGTATTAATTCCTACTGGTCAAATTACATCAGATGATACTTGGTTTATTAATGGTAGCGATTCTATTCGTGTGCGCACCGTATTGAAGGATCGCTCTAGTAAACTTAGTCCCCAGTTTGTTAAAGCGAAGCGCTCTGAAAGCTATCCTTTTCATGCAATTTTTGAACTGAGGGACAAAATTTCTCGCATTGATCCAACAAAATTCGTTTTGCTAAATGATGCCGATAGTGTTAAAATAAAACCGGATTCCATCTCATTTTCAGGAAATAAATTGGAATTTTTTGCAAATTGGTCGAATTACACAGCGTTTTTAATTCATGGTGATGAAGGGGCAGTTGTTGGGGAATCTGCTGCAATAAGTGCGACTTTTAATGCGAAAATTACGGTGCCTCAGAAACGAGATTTTGGGAGCATTGTTCTTAATGTTAATGCCTTAAAGAAAAAAGGAATTCTGCAATTAATGACGGGGGAGAATCTTGTTCGTGAACTACCGATGGGCACTTCAAATAAATATGTGTTTAGCAATCTAACGCCCGGCGAATATTATGTTCGGATTATAGAAGATGAGAATGAAAATGGTCAATGGGATCCAATTAATTGGGAAACTAAACGCCAAGCTGAAAAGATCCTTTGGTATCGGTCAATTATTAAGGTAAGGGCCAATTGGGAGGTAGAATCTACTCTCTTAGATTAGTTCGGTATTTTATTTTTCAACAAGTGCTTAAGTAAGCTGCAAAATACTTACTTTTAATTTTCCAAATCTTTCCGTTTATGTACTTGGTCTTTGATACCGAAACCACGGGTTTACCGTCGAATTTTGATGCGCCTATAAGTGATACTAATAATTGGCCGCGTGTCGTTCAGTTGGCATGGCAAATTCATGATGAGATGGGTGTTTTACTTCATCAGAAAGATTATATTATTAAACCTGTTGGCTATAATATCCCCATCAAATCACAGGAAATTCATGGAATTTCATCCGGTCTTGCCGAGTTACTCGGTGAAGAAATGGCCGATGTTTTGGCGATGTTTAAAGATGATTTATCGAAGGTTGATTTTGTTGTAGGGCACAATATAAAGTTTGATCTCAATATCATGGGCTGCGAATTTTATAGGATTCAGGAGGAATCGCCTTTTGAAGGCCTAACTATTTTGGATACATGTACCGAAAATACCGCCAAACTTTGCCAATTAACAGGTGGAAAATCAGGAAGATTTAAACTGCCTACCTTAAGCGAATTACATGCATTCCTATTTGGGAAATCTTTTTCAGATGCGCATAATGCTACAGCAGATGTAGAGGCAACAACACGTTGTTTTCTCGAATTAGTGAGAAGGGGAAATTTTACCGAAGAAGAATTACAAAAAGAATCGGGCTATCTCAATAGCTTTAAAGCTGCTAATCTTGAGGCGATTGCTCCTATTGGGATGTCGCATGTTAACTTGAAGGCAGAAAGTGCTAAGTTAATTTCAAAATCAGCAAGGAAACAAGATCTTCATATTTCTGCTAACGAAATGGCGGATTTTGAGAAGGCTAATTTTGCTCACTTACATAACCATACTCAATACTCAATTCTACAGTCTACAAGTGATATTAAAGGACTTGTTAAAAAAGCGGGGGAGCTAAATATGCCTGCTATTGCTTTAACCGATATTGGAAATATGATGGCCGCTTTCCACTTCGAAAAAGCAGTGAGTGATTACAATAACCAAGTCAAAAAAGAAAGTGAAGAAGCGGTAAAATCAGGTGCTGATTTTAATAAAATTCCGCTATTGCCAATTATTGGGTGTGTGTTTAATGTCTGTGCCGATCACCTTGATAAATCGCGCCAGGATAACGGTAGTCAAGTGCTACTGCTTGCCAAAAATAAAAAAGGCTATCATAATTTGATTAAATTGTCATCTTTTGCCTTCACAAAAGGGAAGTACTACGTGCCTCGAATTGATAAGAACTTAATTGAACAGTTCCACAGTGATATAATCGTGCTTTCTGGAAATGCTTATGGTGAAATTCCAAATTTGCTTTTGAATGTCGGAGAAAAACAAGCTGAGGAGGCATTGCTTTGGTGGAAGGACTTGTTTAAAGATGATTTTTATATTGAAATTAATCGGCATAATACTGAAGTAGAATCTTTGTTAAATCAACAATTAGTGGATTTAGCGAATAAACACCAGGTGAAAATTGTTGCCACAAATAATACTTTTTATATTGAACAAAAAGATGCTGTAGCACATGATGTGCTGCTTTGTGTAAAAGACAATGAGCTGGTTTCAACGCCTAAGGGTCGGGGAAGGGGTTATCGATTTGGAATGGTTAATAACGAGTTCTATTTTAAAACCGCTGAGCAAATGAAGACGCTATTTGCTAACCTGCCCGATGCTATTATTAATATTCAAGAAATTATTGATAAATGCGAGCATTATTCCCTCGCTCGAGAAGTATTACTTCCTGCTTTTGATATTCCGATAGAGTTCATTGACCCAAGGGATAGGGAAACAGGATCAAATTTTGGTGAAAATGCCTATCTGCGACACTTAACATATGAAGGCGCGAAAAAAAGGTACGGCGAATTAAATGAAGGGTTAATCGAACGAATTGATTTTGAATTAAAAACCATTGAAAATACAGGGTATCCTGGGTATTTTTTAATTGTTCAAGATTTTTGCCAAGCCGCTAGAGATATGGGTGTTTCTGTCGGGCCTGGAAGGGGCTCCGCTGCCGGATCAGTGGTTGCTTATGCTACCAAAATAACGAATGTTGATCCCATTAAATACGACTTGCTTTTTGAGCGTTTTTTGAATCCAGATAGAATCTCCATGCCAGATATTGATATTGATTTCGACGACGAAGGTAGGGGGAAGGTGATCGATTACGTTATCCAAAAATATGGCGCAAATCAAGTGGCTCAAATTATTACCTATGGAACAATGGCGGCAAAGTCTGCTGTTCGAGATACTGCTCGGGTTCTTGATTTACCCCTTCCTGATGCAGACAGGATGGCAAAGCTTATTCCTGATATTTCTTTGAAGAAATTATTTACCATTGAAGACTTTTTACTATCCGACGAATTAAAAAATAATCAAGAAGCATTCAATAATGCGAAGGAATTAAGGCGAATATTTAAAGGCACTGATTTGAAAGGGCAAGTGCTACAAAAAGCCATGGAAATTGAGGGCACTGTTCGCAATACAGGTATTCATGCCTGTGGTGTAATCATAACGCCTGGCGATATTACTAATTTTGTTCCTGTTGCTACCGCAAAAGATAGCGAAATGGTGTGTACTCAATTTGATAATTCTGTCGCTGAATATGCCGGTTTATTAAAAATGGACTTCTTGGGATTAAAAACCCTAACCTTGATAAAAGATGCCCTAAAGTTACTTGCCGAAAATAGACAAATAACCTTGGTATCTGACGATTTTCCTGATGATGATGAACTTACTTATGCGCTCTTTCAAAAGGGTGAAACGGTGGGTATTTTTCAATATGAATCGCCAGGTATGCAAAAATACCTGAAGGAATTAAAACCAACGGAGTTTGGTGATTTAATTGCTATGAATGCCTTGTATCGTCCGGGTCCAATTGAATATATTCCCTCGTTTATTAAACGAAAACATGGCATAGACAAAATTGAATATGACTTAGATGATTGTTCAGAAATCCTCAAAGAAACCTACGGTATTACCGTTTACCAAGAGCAGGTTATGCTCCTGTCGCAGCAACTAGCTGATTTCACGAAAGGGGAGGCTGATACCTTGCGAAAAGCAATGGGGAAAAAAGATGCGAAGGTTTTAAGTAAAATGAAACCTGCATTCATTGAGCGTGGTGGTTTAAAGGGACATGATGCGCAGAAATTAGAGAAAATTTGGAAGGATTGGGAAGCTTTTGCTTCTTATGCTTTTAATAAATCCCACTCTACTTGCTATGCATGGATTGCCTACCAAACAGCTTACCTAAAAGCAAATTATCCTGCTGAATACATGGCGTCTGTTTTAAGTAACAACATGAATGATATGAAACAGGTTACTTTTTTCATGGAAGAATGTAAACGAATGGGAATCAATGTACTCGGACCTGATATCAACGAATCTAAATTTAGTTTTACGGTCAACAAGGAAGGAGCAATTCGATTTGGACTTGGTGCCATCAGGGGAATGGGTGCAGGATCGGTGGAAGCCATTATTGAAGGTCGCGAGCAGGAGAATTATTCTTCTATTTTTGATTTTTCAAAGAAAATAAACCTTAAAAGTTGTACAAAGAGAGTATTTGAATGCCTGGTATTTGCAGGTGGCTTTGATTCATTTGAAGGTGTTAACCGAGCGCAATACTTGCTCAAAGACACGAATGGAAGAACATTCATCGAAGGCGTCCATAGATTTGGTGAACTCTATCAATTTAATTTGAATTCACCTCAATATGATATGTTTGGGAATCAAACGGGTGATTTTTTACCTGAACCAATAATTCCATTTTGTGATGAATGGCCTAGCAGTTATAAATTGAATAGAGAAAAAGAAATGATTGGCATTTATATCTCCGGCCATCCTTTAGACGATTATAAGCATGAAATTGAGGCTTTTTGTCCGGCGAATGTTGGGATGCTCGCTGATTTTGACGCGAATAAGGGAAGAGATTTATTTTTTGCCGCGATTGTGACAAGTGTTGAGCATCGCTTAACAAAATCAGGTGATCCTTTCGGGACATTGACCTTTGAAGATTATACCGATCAGTTTAAATTAAACATCTTTAAAGAGAACTACCTCAGATATAAACATTTCATGGTGCCTGGAACGTTCCTTACCCTGCGCGGTAGAATTGAAATTCCTCGGTATCGGAATGATTTAGAGTTTGTCGTGAGCAGTATAGAATTATTGGATGATCTGAGGGATAAGAAAACAAAAAACATTCAGTTGACTATTTCTAATAGTGATCTTGATAATTTACTCATAGATGAACTGAATGGGATTTTTACAGCCAATAATGGCAATACTCCAGTAGAATTTAATATTGTCGACCACTTGGATGGTTTTGAGGTTAAACTTCCATCGCGCTCTATAAAAGTTCGTCCAGGAACAGAACTTTATAAAGAACTGCAACGATTAAATGTCTTGTTTAAACTAAATTGAAGTAAGCTTTGTAGAAGTGGAGTGCAAGTAATCCTTAGTTTTTCTTAATAATTTGAAAAGATTTAAGTTCATCCTTACCAATTTTTAACTGGTAAGTTCCATTTGGCAAAGCAGATAAATCAACTTCTGTTTGCAATGAAGTCAAAACACCCGTTTGTACGATTCCTCCCAAAGCATTGTAAATCGTATAAGAACTAGTTAGTAGATTCGATTTAATCGTGAGTGAAGTGGATAAGGGATTTGGAAAAACGATTATATCTTGTTTCGGAACTTGACTGATGGAATTCATACTTAAGATTCCTCTTTTGTAAATTACCTTACCAGAAATTGCATCTTGAAAAACACAATGTATTTTTCCATTGGCATAAATTATATCAGGATTACTTTGTGAACCCAAGGTTGAATCATTAACAATTGCTTTAGAACCCACTAATTCTTGGATTGAGCCATTCACTGTAATTCCAGCAAAAATATCGTTGTTTGAAGGGGAGCTTTCTTGCCAAATCATTACAATTGTATCATTTTTTCCAGAAATCCTTGGGTAATTTTGTGCTCCGTTGATATTTCCGGGGGGCGTCATCATGGTTTGAGATTGTAAGACAAGTGATGGGCTTGTTACTGTTTCACTCAAATAAGCTCGGTACTTTCCCGATGCCGCGCTTGCGGAAGCAGTAAGCAGATTTCCATTATTAAAAATACCATGCGGACCAGTGGAAGGGCAGGAATTTAATGCCCAATTTAAGTCGTTTACATTGACATAAGAAGAATAATTCGCTCCGTCATCATCTGAATATACGGCATAAATATCTCGAATATTGGCATCGTTATTTCTGTATAATAAGGCATGTTGATTTCCATTGATGACATATTCCGCGGGACAGCAATCGCATGCTTCTTGAGGGATGGGAAGTGTTATTTCCATTTCATTCTGATAGCTAAGTCCTTTATTAATTGAATGCACCACATTGTATCTTGGATTCATCCAATTAGGATCATGTGCCATATACACTACCGATGGATTACTATTTTCATCTATATCTAGAGATGGCAACCAAGCAACACCAAGTGGGTGATTATCTACTCGAATAGTATCTGAAAAAGTGAGCCCCCCATCTAGCGATCGAAGCGAATAAACTTTTCCAAGATCCATAGGTTGAGACTTGAATACAACGATCACAGTATCGCCATTTGAAGCTACATCGGGGCCAGTCCAAGTGGTCAAGTACGAAGCCATATTAGTTGGCAGTAGTGGTAAAGGAGTATTAAACATAGAACCAACTAGTCTTGAAGAATATAGTAATCCTGAAGAAGCTTTTCCAAAAACAACTAATGGAATATCTTGAGCTGTTAAACAAATTCGAGGCCTTGTATTTCCAAATTGGTTGGTTTGGGTTACAAAAATTTCCTCCTCCCAAGAGATAATAGGCTGACTCCATGAAACCACCGAGAGAAATGTGAGTAGAGATGCGATCAATAGTTTCATAGAAAATTCATTAATGAATATAAATGTATCAATAATGTCCTAAATGATAAAAAAAAAAACAGCACAAAAAAAAAGGCCCTTTTTGGAGGGCCTATATATTTTTTGAATAAAGATTAATCTTCGATTTGAATCGGTGCCAAAATTCGACCACAATGTTCGCAAACTAATATTTTCTTCTTAGTAACGATGTCTAATTGACGCTGAGGTGGGATTTTATTGAAACATCCACCGCAAGAACCTCTCATAATTGGCACTACTGCTAAGCCATTTTTTGCGTTTAAACGTAAGCGAGAATAAGCAACTAATAAACGTTCTTCAATGTGCTTTTTAGCATCATCTGATAATTTAATTAATCGATCTTCGTCTTTTTGTGTCTCTTTAACAATTGCATCTAACTCTGCTTTTTTAATAGCTAAATCGGACTTTCGCTCTTCTAATCGACTACTTACCTCGTCAAGTGTTTCTTTTTTACCCTCAATGCGAATTTTTCCTTCTTTGGATTTTTTCTCATTTAGTTTAATCTCTAATTCTTGGAATTCAATCTCTTTGGCTAGCGATTCAAATTCACGATTATTTCGCACATTATCCTGACGTTCTTTGTATTTTAAAATAGCCGCATCCGATTCTTTTGAAGCTAATTTTCGATCCGTAATCTCAGTCTCTAATTCTTTTAGCTCCTCAGACATTTTTTCAAAGCGAGTTTGCATACCAATAATTTCGTCTTCCAAATCTTGAACCTCTACTGGTAGCTCGCCACGTATGGTTCTAATTCTATCGATTTCAGAATCAATTCTTTGGAGTTCACTTAAAGCATCTAATTTATCAGCTATAGTTACTTCTTTTTTGCTTGCAGTTGCTGCCATATCTTAAAGGTAATTAATCGGATTTGTATTTATTTCACTTAATCGGATGGCAAAGTTAGTAAAATTTTCTTTAATTTTTTCTATCAATAGAGTAGAAGTATATTGTTCACTTTCGTAATGCCCAATATCGATTAAGAGTATACGTTCATCTGCATCAAAAAATTCATGGTATTTAACGTCAGATGTTATGTAACAGTCTGCTCCTGAGCGAATTGCTTCTTTGGTTAGAAAACTTCCACTGCCACCACAAAGGGCTACTTTCCTTATAGGTTTTGTAATTAATTTAGTGTGCCTAATTCCCTTGCTGTTAAATATTTTCTTCAATTGCGCCAAAAAGGCCATTTCTTCGCATGGCGTTTCTAATTCGCCTATTAGTCCGGCACCATATCTAGTGTCTTGGTTTTTTAATAAAATGATGTCGTGGGCCACTTCTTCATATGGATGACTTTCATTCATTGCTTTGAGTACGTGGGGTAAATGTTGGCTATCTACAAGGTACTCTACTTTTAATTCCGATTCTTGAGAGCGTTCGCCAATAGTTCCACTAGTAGGATTTGCTAATACGCCTGGGGTAAAGGTTCCAATTCCCTCCTGCCGAAAGTGACATTCAGTATAATTTCCAATACCACCTCCTCCAGCTTTAAATATTGCTGCGTCCAATGCTTCTAGGGCATCTTTTGGCGTATAGACACTTAATTTATAGAGGGTATTCGTTTTTGGTGCTAAGATCTTGGTATTCATCAAGCCAATGCGTCGACCGATTTCTGCATTCACTCCCTCTGGATGGTTGTCGAGATTGGTGTGAATGGCATAAACAGCAATATCATTTTTTATGCACATGCGCACCACCCGTTCTACATAGCTACTAGCCCCAATTTGCTTTAAACCATTAAATAAAAGTGGGTGATGGCAAATAATCAGGTTGCAATTATGCTCAATGGCCTCTGTGACCACTGCTTCGCTGCAATCTAAACTTACCAAAATACCACGTATGGAAAGCGAGGTGTCTCCTATCTGCAACCCGCAATTGTCGTAATCTTCTTGAAGTTGCAATGGGTATTCCTTTTCGAAAAAATGTATTAATTCATTTAATTGCATCTATTCTATGTTTTTGCTGATACCAATGCTGTAGCCTAAGCCCTTCGAAAAGTGCTCATAATCGCCATATTTAGTTAAGGTATTTGTGAGTTGATAGCGGTACGTCATTTTAAAATAGATTCCCCATGTTTTGGCTGAAACATAATGCAGTCCTGCAGAAGACACTAAGCTTAATCCAAAAGAATTGCAGGTACTGCCTTCTTTATTTGTGTTGTCGTATTTACCACCCAGCTCAGTCTTCCATTGTTGGTTTTGGCGGTAACTATTAAAAAGTTGAGGCATAATGCCGGCACCGATAGAAAAACGGAGTTGCTTGCCTTGTTCGAATGTTAGTTGACATGGCATAGCGAAATAACGGTACTTTGTTTGGTAGGAATAAGTGCTGTCGCTGCCTAAAGCCCCTTGATAAAGATATTGTTCGCCCGTTTGGAGAAAAGAAATCCCACCCTGAAAACGCAGAAAGCGATTCAAACTGGTGTTCATTCCTAAGAAATATGACCAAATTTTTAGGGGAGTTTCTTTCGCTCGTTCTCCTAATGGCAAGGTGATGAATTGTTTATTTTCACCCAATTTCCTAAATGAATTCGTATGGTTGGCGTCGAAAACTATGTAGCTTGGAGCTTTTGTTTTTTTTTCTTTAATGACCTTTCCCTCCTTACTGATGATCTGTGCAAAATAAGAAGTGGGAGACAAAGTCCAAATCAGAATAATCAATAGTATCGTTCTCATATTACAAAGTTACATAAAAGCGACTATTTATTAGCTCGTAGTAAGGTGGAGTTTGAAGTTGAAACGTTATTTTTTTATACGAATAATTTAAATTATCTTTGATTGTAGTATTTATTTCTTTAACTAATCTATATTCTTATGCGTTTAATCCAATTTTTTTATCCTTTAATTTTTCTTTTCGTATTGATTAGTTCCTCTGCTTTCAGTCAATATTCTTCTGCGAGAATAACAGGATCTAATATTAATGTTAGGTCAGAACACTCTACTACTAGTGTAAGAAAAGGTTCCTTGCAACTCAATGAAATTGTTGAAATATTAGATGTTTATTATCCATCTGGAAATAACAATGAGGCTCTTATAAGAAGCAAAACTAATTTTTATAGTGAATACAATAATACGTTTATGTTTTCATTGGATGCAGGAAAAGCAGTTACAGTAATTAGAAATATTTCAGAAGATACTTACCGTATTTCATTTAAGAACAGAAATGGTGGTGTAGGTTATGCAAGCATTTCTTCTTCCCTTTTAGAATTTATTAATGGTGAAAAATGGTATTTAATTAAAAGCTCAAAATCATTAGTGGGTTGGGTTTTTGGAAAGTATGTTGATGAAATTTATTAATTAACCTAAAATTCTGTAGTTAATGCTATCCATTATACCTTTCACCTTATTAATTAAACAACTTATTTTAATTTACTTAAGTGTATTCTCACCTGCTAGTGCTGATAAAAATCAAAGTAACCCTGCAAACAAGAATGAAAATACAGTTACAGTAACTAGTTCAAACTCTATTGCTAAAATTAATACTGAAGAGATCAATTATTTGCTAGGAAAATTTGACCACAAAAAGGATAAAGATTTTGTTTTGGTTGATTCAAGATTTAGTTCTAAAGTAATTTATCTCCGAAAAGAGGTATACCTTAAATTTAAAGAAATGTATGAAGCAGCCCAGAAAGATGGTATCAAACTAACCATAATTTCTGGCACTCGAAATTTTGATGACCAAAAGCGTATATGGGAAAATAAATGGATAAAATTTAGTAGTTTAGGAGATAGTATTTCCATAATGAAAAAGATTTTATTGTACAGTTCTATGCCCAGTACATCAAGACATCATTGGGGAACAGACATGGATTTAATTAGTTTAGAAAGTCCGTATTTTGAAAACGGTCAGGGCTTGAAAGAATATAAATGGCTTGTTGAACATGCGGGTAAATTCGGTTTCTGTCAGGTGTATGATGACAAGAAAGAGACTAAACGAAGTGGTTATGAACTTGAGAAGTGGCATTGGTCCTATATGCCTTTGTCTAGTATTTACCTAAAGAAATATAACGAGTTGGTAAGTTATTCTAATATTAATGGCTTTTCGGGAAGTAAGCTCGCAAAAAAAATAAATGTCATTGAGGATTTTGTTAATGGAATAAATAAAAAATGCGAGTAGTTTATTTCTTTCAGGTCCAAATTTATTTTTTGTTGATCATTTGCTCCGCATGCGAAAGCACTGAGACAGATAAAACTAAGACAGATAAAATAATACCAGAATCCCAAACCAAAATCAGCACTAAGTATTCAAAAGACTTTTTATTAGGTAAATTCGACTATCGCACTCATTCTGATTTTGTGTTGGTTTCAGAAAAATGGAGCGACAAAGAAATCTACTTACAGAAGGATACCTATATCGCTTTTGAAAAAATGGCCAATGCCGCTGCTAAAGATGGTATTCCACTTGTTATACTTTCTGGCACACGAAATTTCTTAGAACAAAAAGTTATTTGGGATCGTAAATGGAATAATCTGAAAACGACCACAAAGGACGAAATCGGAATCACTTTAAAAATCTTGTCCTCGAGCTCAATGCCTTCTACTTCAAGACATCATTGGGGAACCGATTTTGATGTTAATTCTGTAGAAGATAGTTATTTTTTGAGTGCTATGGGAAAAAAAGTGTATAGTTGGCTTAGTAGCAATGCTCATAATTATGGATTTTGTCAAGTTTACGACGATAAAAAAGAAACGAAAAGGACAGGGTATGAAGTAGAAAAATGGCATTGGTCCTATATGCCAATTTCGACTTTAATGTTAGATGCGTATATAAATCAGATTCAATATAAAGACATAAATGGTTTCCAAGGCGATGAATTAGCCTCGAATAGTAGCGTTAAAATAATTGAAAATTTTATCCTGGGAATTAGTAAATCATGCAGAAAATAATAAAGCACAATGTTACTTTTCTAAAAGTCATTCGCTATTTAACTCCTATATTTGACGTATGAAATCTCTTTTTATTTCGATCTTAATTTCGTTTAATTTAGTTTCTCAGATTGAATTAAACCTTAGTTCAGACTTATCTAATCAAAATCATAGCTCATCCCCTTTGATTGAAAAATTTACGCCAAAAAGCAATGATCTTTCACCAGGTGAAGTACAGAAAGAAGCGCCGGAGAATCAAACTCTAAAAGCTCTCGTTGACAGTGTCATCATTTTTCCTTTGGGTACTAATTCTTGCAAGTTAACCTATAAGGGAGATCAAAACAGATTCGCAACATTTATTGCCTTACATGAAAATGAAACGGCATCCGTTGCTGCCTATTTAGACATAGCATCTTCACTTCCGAATACTGCGTTGTTTAGATTAAATCAATTCGGACAACGAAATTTAAGGTATAAAACAAATGATAATACTTACCACTTTGACCCAAATAGAATTTTCTCATTAGTTGGAATCAAAAATACTCTCCTAAAATTGAATCCTAATGTAAAAAGCATTCCTCTTGAAGTTGAAGAGGGTATTAAACGATTTTCAGATAGCTTATTAAGTATTTTTCGGCCTGAATTAGATAGCGGTTATCTCGTCGCTATTCACAATAATACCAATAATAATTTTTCAGTTCGTTCGTATGTTAATTCAAAAAATGTAATTGCTACCTATGTTAATAGTAATGAAGACATTGATAATTTTTATATCGTTAATACTTTATCAGATTTTGAATATTTTAAATCAATCAATAGGAATGTGGTTTATCAAAGCGAAGAAGGACTTGATGATGGTTCTCTTTCAATTTATTGCACTAAAAATAATATTCGATACATTAACATTGAAGTTGAAATGGGAAATGTAAATAAACATAGAGAAATGATTCAGGAAGTTTATTCCTTATTTAAGCAAAAGTGGAAATGAAACGGAACTATGTACCTTAGTCAAATTCAGATAGCTCTAGCCAGCGATTGCTAAGTTCATCCAATTCGCTTATCACCTTGCCAAGTACAATACCAGCCTCATAAAGTTCACTATTGCTTTTGCTAGTGTCACTCAATTTATCTGTTAATTCAAGTTTGATGACTTCTAATTCCGCTAGCTTTTTTTCAAGGGTTTTTAATTCTTCTTTCTCCTTAAAATTGAGCTTCCGTTTTTCATTGGAAAGTATAGTAGGCTTTAAAAATTTTTCTTCCTCTTTGCTCAAAGGGGCCTCAAGGTTCTTTTTCACCTCTTTTGATCTACCATTTTGCACTTTTCTGTAATCAGTATAATTGCCAACAATATCTAAAATTTTTCCCTCGCCTTCAAAAACAAACAAGTGGTCTACCATTTTATCCATGAAATACCTGTCGTGTGAAACAACTACTAAACAACCTTGAAAATTTCGTAAGTATTCTTCTAATACTGCCATCGCAAAAATGTCCAAGTCGTTCGTCGGTTCATCCAAAATCAGAAAATTTGGATTGGACATTAGAACTTTTAGAAGTTTTAAGCGCCGCTTTTCCCCACCGCTTAATTTATGTACAAAATTATAGTGACTGTCGCGTGTAAATAAAAATCGCTCAAGTAATTGCGATGCCGACAATTGTTTTCCTTTTTCTAAGGGGATGTATTCAGCTACGTCTTTTACAACATCAATTACTTTTTTGGAATCGTCTACTTTGATTAAATCTTGGCTATAGTATCCGAAAACGATGGTTTCTCCAATCACTACTTTTCCTTTATTCGGTTCTTCTTGTCCAATTAAAAGGTTTAAAAAGGTGCTTTTTCCTGTCCCATTATTACCAACAATACCTAAGCGTTCTTTGCGTTGGAAATGATAAGAAAAATCATGTAGTATGGTTTTATCGCCAAATGCTTTAACGATTTTATGAAATTCTACTATTTTGGACCCTAAGCGCTCCATTTTAACAGGAAGTTCCATTTCGTCTTCCTCTAAGCGCATTTGCGCAGTAGATTTAATGCCTTCAAAAGCGTCTACGCGTGCTTTTTGCTTCGTTCCTCTCGCTTTCGGCTGTCGTCGAATCCAATCCAATTCTTTTCTGAAGGTATTTCTAGCTTTATCAACCGTGGATTGTAATTGCTCTTCACGCTCTGCCTTTTTCTCCAAGTAATAGGAAAAATTTCCTTTGTATCGAAACAGTGTTTCGTTGCTCAATTCGTAAATGGTATCACAAACAACCTCAAGGAAATAGCGATCGTGGGTAACCATTAAAATCGTTGATTTAGAAGTCGATAAATAGGACTCTAACCATTCTATCATGTCCAAGTCTAAATGATTTGTCGGCTCATCTAAAAATAGGAAATCTGCTTCAGACAAGAGTACTTTTGCTAAGGCCACTCTTTTCTTCTGTCCACCCGATAGGCTTTCAATTTTTTGAGTGGTATCAGTTAGTTTTAATACGCTAAGGATCTGTTGCACTTTCACTTCTATGTCCCACGCATTCATATCGGTGAGCTGTTGATAGCATTCCTCTAACGCTTTTTCGTCATTATTAGCAATAGCGATATTGTAGGTTTTGATTAATTGTAATTCGGGGATATCGTGGTCAAAAACTGCCTCAAGAATCGTTTGTTCTGGGTTTAATTGTTCACTTTGCTCCATGAAGGCGATACGAATGTCGTTTCGGTAAACGATTCGACCACTATCGTATGGCTCCATCTCCATTAAGCAACGCAATAGGGTTGTTTTTCCAGCGCCGTTCTTTGCTACAATTGCAACTTTTTGTCCTTGATCTATACCAAATGTTAAATCCGAAAATAAGATTCTGACACCGAATGACTTGGTGAGGTTTTCAACCGATAAATAATTCATGTTAACGGAGTCTATTGTATGAGTCAAGTAAATTCTTGTCTCGTTGTATTCCACGGAGACCTAAATAGGTAAAGGGCAAACCCAATATTAATAAATAATAGCCAAAGCCGAGGGTGAGGTTTGAAGGTGCATTAGGTAGCCACCCAGCTATAAAGACAGCTGTAATACCCAAAACGAAAAAAAGGTAGCACAAAAAAGTGATTTTAGCCAGTTTTATTTGAAGCTTTAACTTCTTATATTGGCTGATGATGGCAATAAATAATAGCATTAATAATATAACCACAATGTATAATGGAAATAGCATAACGACTTCTTTTCCATTTCGAATATCAAATGCATTTAATTGATGTGGCATACCAATAGCCTCATAGGCACATAATTGTATACCACTTAGTAAAATTGAAAGATTAATGATAACAAAACCAAAATATAAATGCTGTATTCGTTGAATCATGCTAATTTTTTTACAAATGTACTGACTTATTGCGAAGATAGAAATCAAGTATGACAATTGATGCCATGGCTTCAACAATTGGAACTGCTCTTGGCACAACGCATGCATCGTGGCGCCCTGAAATCGCTACTTCGTCTAATTGTCCGTCTTTCCCCAACAAAGATTGTTTTTTGAGAATGGTGGCAACGGGTTTAAAAGCAACGCGAAACAAAATCGGCATGCCATTACTTATGCCACCCTGAACTCCCCCAGAATAGTTCGTTTGTGTGGTGCCATCTGCATTGAAAAGATCATTATGATCAGACCCCAACATGGTAACAGCACTAAATCCGCTGCCAATCTCAAAGCCTTTTACGGCATTAATTGATAACATTGCTTTTCCTAATTCAGCATGGATTTTGTCAAATACTGGTTCGCCTAAACCAATGGGAACATTTTTGATGATGCACTGGATCGTCCCGCCTAATGTATCGCCTACTTTTTTTGTTTGCTCAATAAGCGCTTGCATTTTCTCTGCTAATGCATCATCTGGACAACGAACCGGGTTGCTTTCAATGGCAGTATTCGAATAAAACTTGTCCGTTGTCAGTTGAATTGATCCAACCTGAATAACATAGGTTGAAAATTCAATGTTTAATTTTGTTAATGCTTGCTTCGCTAAAGCTCCTGCAACTACCCGACAAGCTGTCTCTCTTGCACTGGATCTTCCACCTCCTTTATGATCTCGGATTCCGTACTTTTTATCATAGGTAAAATCAGCATGTGAAGGACGAAAGGAATGCTCTAAAACACTGTAATCATTACTTTTTTGATTATCATTTGGAATGGTAAAACCGATGGCTGTCCCGGTAGAAATTTGATTCAAAAAACCGGATAAGAATTGTACTTTGTCGGATTCGTTGCGCTCCGAAACGATGGTGGATTGTCCGGGCCTTCTTCGATCTAATTCGTTTTGAATTAGCGCAAAATCAATTGGAATGTTTGCTGGAAAGCCTTCAATAATACCACCGATTGCCGCACCATGTGATTCGCCAAAGGTCGTTAATTTGAAAAGAGTGCCATAACTTGATCCTGCCATACCGCAAAGTTAAGGAGAATCATTTGTTTAACCTTAATGCGGCCTCAGCTTTTCAAAGAATCCAAAATATTTGCTACTTTTAGTCTTTACAATTCCATTTTTGGAAGGATCACAAGGTTAATTGCTACAGTAAAATGACAGAAGAAAAATCAGAGTTTAAGCGTTCTTTAGGATTATTAGATGCCACTGCAATCGTTGCGGGTTCAATGATCGGATCGGGTATTTTTATCGTTAGCGCGGATATGGGGCGGATGGTAGGCTCCGCTGGATGGCTAATCGTGTTATGGTTGCTAACTGGATTTATAACCTTATTAGCAGCCTTGAGTTATGGCGAGCTAGCTGGGATGATGCCAAAGGCCGGTGGTCAATTTGTATATATTGAAAAGGCCTGGGGAAAGTTTACCGCTTTTTTATATGGTTGGACTGTTTTTACGGTCATTCAAACAGGAGTTATTGCAGCTGTTGCCGTAGCATTCGCTAAATATACTGCCTTCTTTTTCCCTCAATTAGGGCCGGATAATATTTTGTTTAATCTTGGTGCATTAACGATTTCGGCGGCTCAGGTATTTGCTATATTTAGCATTTTTCTACTAACGTTTATAAATAGTCGAGGTATTCAAAGTGGAAAAATTATTCAATTAGTTTTTACTTCTGCTAAACTATTAGCGCTGCTCGCTCTCATTGTGTTGGGTTTGGCTATTGGTTTGAAAAGTGATGTCTTTTCTCAGAATATGCAACACATGTGGGATACATCACATACTTGGACAAAAGGAGTAGGAGGGAACTGGACAGAGTCAATTTCTCCCATTACAGGTATTGCTTTGATTCTTGCCCTTGGAACGGCCATTATTGGATCAATATTTTCCAGTGATGCATGGAACAATGTTACCTTTATTGCTGGTGAAATTAAAAATCCAAAAAAGAATATTCCATTAAGTTTATTAATAGGAACCTCTATCGTAACTGTTTTATACGTCCTAGCAAATTTTGCTTATCTGGCGCTCATTCCTTTGCATGGTTCTCCTGATGGAACAGACGTGTTGTCTCAAGGAATCCAATTTGCTGGAGGGGCGAATACTGATAGGGTTGGAACGGCTGCCGCGTCAATGATTTTTGGTGATTTCGCCGCTGCTTTTATGGCGATTCTTATCATGGTTTCTACTTTTGGCTGTAATAACGGTTTGATTTTATCGGGAGCAAGGGTTTATTATGCAATGGCGAAAGATGGTTTGTTTTTTAAACGTGCTGGGAATCTAAATAAAAACGCTGTTCCTATGTTTGCCCTTATCACTCAAGCAATTTGGGCAAGTATTCTCTGTTTAAGTGGTTCATATGGCGATTTACTCGATTATGCAACGTTTGCGTCCTTACTGTTTTATATTATTACGATTGCTGGAATTTTTGTTCTTCGAAAAAAAGATCCGTCTGCTGATCGACCGTATAAAGTAATTGCCTACCCATTAACACCTATTTTATTCATTCTTTTAGCCGCTATAATTTGCACGATTCTACTCATTACAAAAACGCAGAATACTTGCTTCGGCTTACTTATTGTTGCAATTGGCATTCCAGTTTATTATGGTAAAAAGTACTTTGCTAAACCTGAATGATATGAAGAAAATTGGATTGTTTCTAGCTTACTTGTTCTTAACTGTAGGCGCAGACGCACAAATCTATACGCATCAAGATTCATTAAGAGGAAGTATTACAAAAGAAAGAGCTTGGTGGGATTTACAACAGTACAGTTTGTTTTTTGATGTTAATCCAAGCAACAAAAGTATTTCGGGCTCAAACCTTATTCGATATAAAGTCATCGCATCGCATCAACTATTGCAATTGGATTTACAAGCGCCAATGACGATTCTTTCGGTTACCCAGGACGGCATTCCACTTGTTGTTAAGGATGAAGGCAATGCGCATTTCGTTGAATTGATAAAAAAACAAGTTGTGGGTGCACAAGAGGAATTAGTCGTTTTGTTTTCTGGTAAACCTCAAGTAGCGAAAAACCCACCCTGGGATGGCGGATTTGCATGGAAAAGAGATAATAATAACAAGCATTTTATCGCTACTTCTTGCCAGGAGATTGGAGCAAGTTTGTGGTGGCCTTGCAAAGATCATATGTATGATGAGCCAGATCAAGGAATGTTGATTTCCGTAACGGTGCCAAAAGGATTAGTTGCCGTTTCTAACGGTCGCTTAAAGGAGGAAAATCAGAATAATGCTACCTCTTCCACATATGTTTGGGAAGTTAAAAATCCAATCAATAACTATGGTGTGAATATTACAATTGGGGATTACGTCCATTTTTCTGAAGTATATGCTGGCGAAAAAGGACCTTTAGACATGGATTACTGGGTACTAAAAGATAATTTAGAAAAAGCAAAAATTCAATTCAAAGACGCCACCAGGATGATGAAAGCTTTTGAGCATTGGTTTGGCCCATACCCATTTTATGAAGATAGCTACAAATTAGTGGAAGTGCCTTACCTAGGAATGGAGCACCAAAGTGCCATCTCGTATGGAAATAAATACGGAAATGGGTATTTAGGTTCTGATTTAAGCGGCACGGGTTGGGGGAGAAAGTTTGATTACATCATTATCCATGAATCTGGTCATGAATGGTTCGCTAATAATATCACCGCAAAAGATAACGCCGATCTCTATATCCATGAATCTTTTACCACGTATTCGGAAGCCTTATTTGTGGAGTATTTTTATGGCAAGACAGCTGGCTTTGAGTATGTGCGAGGCCTGCGATCTGGTATCGCAAACAACAGTCCTTTAATTGGTAACTATGATGTGAATGACCCTAACAATGGTGATATTTATTCAAAAGGAAGTAATGTGCTGCATACACTTCGACAGTTAGTCGGGGATGATGATAAATGGCGTGAGATACTTAGGGGCTTAAATAAGCAGTTTTACCATCAAACTTTAAGTTCACAGGATATTGAATCGTATATTGCATCTTCTTCAGGTTTAACATTAAACGCGTTTTTTGATCAGTATCTACGCGATGCTAGAATGCCTGTTTTTCAGTATAAAATAGAGGGAGGGAATCAGAAAAAACTCTCTTTTCGTTGGTCAGAATGTATCGATAATTTTGATATGCGCTTGAAGATTAAATATAATGATAAGGTTATCTATGTATATCCCACAACAAAATGGTCTAGTATTGCTTTAGATAATAAATGTGAGGAGATTATCATTTCTAAAGAGTACTACGTTGGAGTAGAAAAAATCAATTAAGTAGATCAATTATTTTTTTAAAAAAGAAATGTTCCGTTTTAAGCCTTCAAATTTAGTCCTTTTAACAGCACTGTTTTTGAAAAGTAACTGAAAGGTTTCTTTATCTAAATCCTCCCAATCACCTTTTGTTAAATCTAAGAGTTGGGTACTTGGTTGAAACCGATTTTCCTGGTGTATTTTTCCAAATTTATTCCATGGACAAACATCTTGGCAAACATCACAACCAAACATCCAATTATCCATTTTTCCTTTAAACTGATCGGGCAAAATAGCATCTTTCAACTCGATTGTTAGGTGTGAAATACACTTGGAACCATCGACTAGGTAGGGAGCAATTATCGCTTCGGTCGGACAAGCATCAATACATTTTGTGCAGGTGCCGCAATAATCTTTCATTGGACCGTCCGCTTCAATTTGTATATCTGTAATTATCTCTGCGATAAAGAAAAAACTTCCCTCTTTGGGATGAATTAAATTTGTACTTTTCCCCATCCATCCTAAACCAGATTTTTGCGCCCAAACTTTGTCCATTACGGGAGCCGAATCGACAAATATTCTTCCGCCAATATCGCCAATTTCACTTCTCATAAAATTGAGTAATTCGCCTAGCTTATCTTTTATAACAAAATGATAATCCTCACCATAGGCATATTTTGAAAGTTTTGGAGCCTCAGGGTCTTTTTGACTACTTTCGGTATGGTAATTTAAGAGGAGTGAGATTACGGTTTGGGCATCGTCTACAAGTAGTTTCGGGTTAAGGCGCTTGTCAAAATGATTCGCCATATAAGCCATCGAGCCATGGTAATTATTTTTTAACCACGCTTCTAATCGGGGGGCCTCCTCCTCCAAAAAATCGACTTTCGAAAAACCGCAATAAAAAAAACCTAGTTCCTGGGCTTTGTCTTTTATCGCTTGCTTATATCTTGTGGCATTCATGTATTAGAATAATCCGCCTTGGCTCCAACCCAGTTCTTTGCCAAAGAGTTTGAATGCTTTTTCGGTCGCTTTTCTTCCTCGTTGCGTCCGCATCAAAAAGCCTTCCTGAATTAAAAAAGGTTCGTACACCTCTTCTAAAGTGCCCGCATTTTCACCAATTGCTGTAGCTATTGTGCCCAAGCCAACCGGACCACCAGCAAATTTATCGATGATGGCACGAAGTATCCGGATGTCCATTTCATCTAATCCATTTTCATCTACGTTAAGTGCCTTTAGTGCGATTTCAGTAATGCTGTCATCAATTTTTCCACTGCCTTTAATTTGTGCAAAATCCCTAACGCGCCGCAATAATGCGTTGGCAATTCTTGGCGTTCCTCTGCTTCTACTTGCAATTTTGTAAGCAGCATCTTCATCAATTGGTATTGAAAGTAAATTGGCTGATCGTTCAACTATGCTTGTTAATGTTTTCGAATCGTAGTATTCTAAGCGCGAATTTATTCCGAATCGTGCGCGTAATGGTGAGGTTAACAATCCAGATCGAGTAGTGGCGCCAATTAAAGTAAATGGATTTAGGTTTAGCTGTATTGATCGAGCATTTGGACCAGTATCTAGCAAAATATCGATGACATAATCTTCCATTGCGGAATACAAGTACTCCTCAACAACAGGACTTAAGCGATGAATTTCATCAATAAAAAGCACGTCTCCATCACTGAGGTTGGTTAATAGCCCGGCTAAATCTCCAGGTTTATCTAAAACCGGTCCGCTAGTTACTTTAAATCCCACGCCCATTTCATTGGCGATTATTTGTGCTAGTGTTGTTTTTCCTAATCCGGGAGGACCGTGTAATAAAACATGGTCTAGGGGTTCTCCACGCAGTTTTGCTGCTTGTACAAAGACGGCTAAGTTTTCAACTACAGCGGGTTGCCCTGCGAAATCAGCAAATGACTTGGGTCTTAAAACCTTATCAAATTCTTGTTCGGGTTGTTCGGCATTTTCACGATAGTCAAAAGAATCTTCCAAAAGGATTGTTTTTCTACAAATTTACAAAAGCCATTGAATTGGCAGTCAAATTCTACTGATTTTCCGATGCTGACCTACAGACAACTTTACTTAGGACTGAATAATTTTCAAAAAATCAGTCATGGATTCAAATTGATAGTCAGCAAGGATCAATTTTGGCTCAATAAGGTGTGTTTTTTCTGGGATGCAAACGGCGGTCATCTTTGCTGCTTTGGCAGAAATTATTCCGTTTAGCGAATCTTCAATTACAAGGCATTTTTCTGGTAGAACAGCCAGTTTTTTGGCAACTGTTAAGTAAACAGCTGGATGAGGTTTCCCAAATTGCTCCATTTCTGCAGAATGAACAAAATTAAAAAGGTGTTTGATTTCTAGCTTGTCTAAAACTACTTTTATCAGCCTGCTGCTCGATGAGGTTGCTAATCCTACTGGGATATTTCGCAGTTTAAGATAATTTAGGGTGTCAATAACACCTTCTAGCGCAGCTGGTTGAGCGGCAATAAGACTTTCCATTTTTACAATAATGGCTTCCTCAACTTCAGATTCGTCGCGTACTCCCCAATTTTCTTTGATGTTCCAATAGTGAATTACTTCATCGATTCGTAGCCCAACTGTTTTTTGAAAATCATCTTTCTTTAAGCGTGAACCAAGTCCTGAAAAAACCTCCTCCATAGCAATTTTCCACAAGGGTTCGGAATCAATTAACACGCCATCCATGTCAAAAATTACAGCTTCGAAATCACTTAATTGAATCAATTTTATACCTATTTTAATATGGTGATCCTCACTAATTCTATTCTTCGTTCACTTACTTCTTCAATCCGAATATTAAAATTTTGGTAGCTAATTTGTTCCCCAACTGTTGGAATGGATTCTAATACGTGAATAATTAATCCTCCTAAGGTGTCATATTCTTCTGAAGCGATAAAATCCAATTTATATGTTTCGATCAAATAATCTATTTCGATTCTACCAGAAAATAAATATTCAGTATTGCTGAGTTTCTCTTCTGTCAAATCTTCTTTGTCATGTTCATCTTCAATTTCCCCGAAAATTTCCTCGATGACATCTTCAATGGTCACGAGTCCGGCTGTCCCACCGTATTCGTCAGTAACCACTGCGATATTACCAGATTGGGTAGTAAACATTTCTAATAGTTCTTTTCCCGACATGACAGAAGGAACAAATTCGATAGGCTTAAGGATTTGCTTAATTGATGTAGGGGATTTGAATAAATCAAATGAGTGCACACATCCAATTATATTATCAATTGTTTTTCGATAAACCAGTATTTTAGAAAGTCCTTTTTGAATAAAAAGTGTTACTAAATTAGAGAGTTTCTCGTCGATTTCTACCGCCACCATTTCGGTTCGTGGAATCATGCAATCCCTCGCTTTGACCTTAGAAAAATCTAGAGCGTTTGATAAAATCAGCATTTCATTACTAAGCGATTCTTCCGTATTAATTCTTGATGAGATCTCATCCACATAATGTGCTAGATCAACTTTAGAGAACACTTTTTCAGTTGATTTCGCCTTACCACCGAATAATTTTAATGCAATTCCGCTAAATAGTAGAATAAATTGGGTGGGCAAATACAGCAGTATAAATACGATGAATAAAGGAAGTGTGCCAATATTAAGAAATCCATTTGGGTTAATTTGCACAATAGCTTTAGGTAAAAACTCAGCAGTAATTAACACTAACAATGTGGAAAGAATCGTTTGCGTAATAAGTAATAAGGCTTCATTGTGCATACCAAATCCCTCCAAAACTGGATTTAATATTTCTGCGGCTTTAATACCATAGATTACTAGGGCGAAATTATTGCCGAGTAAGAGTAAAGCAATCATGGTAGATGAGTTCTTGTAGAAAATAGCCTTTAATTTTCCTTGCCATGTCCCTCTTGATTTTTCAACTTCGATTTTTAAACGATTTGAAGATAAGTAGGCTAATTCCATTCCGGAGAAAAAAGCAGAAAACAGCAGGGATATTAAAATAATTAGAGAAGCTTCCATTTATTTTATTTTATAAGGTCTCGACCAATATCTTTTCGGTAATAGGCTTTTTCAAATGATATTTTCGAAATTGAATCGTAACACTTTTCTACCGCTGCTTCAATATTTTTACCATATGATGTAATGCTTAACACGCGCCCACCATTCGTTAAAACTTGCGGTCCATCAGAACTTGTTCCAGCATGAAAAACAATGCTATCAACTACATTGTTAATGCCATAAATTGGCAATCCCTTTTCGTATTCGTTAGGATAGCCACCTGACACCATCATTACAGTTGCTGTACTTTTATCGATGAACTGGATATCTCTTTCTGATAAGGTATTGCTGGCAATTCCCTCAAATAAATCTAAAATATCTGATTTTAAACGTGGTATTACCACTTCGGTTTCGGGGTCTCCCATTCTGCAATTATATTCAATTACATATGGATCTCCTTTAACATTTATTAATCCGAAAAAGATAAATCCTTTGTATTCAATTCTTTCACTAATTAGTCCCTTTACAGTTGGCACAATAATTTGATTATGTACTTTGTCCATAAAAGCGGCATCTGCAAATGGAACTGGAGAAACAGCGCCCATTCCGCCTGTATTTTCGCCTTGATTCCCTTCAAAAATTCGCTTGTAATCTTTTGCCTCAGGCAATAGCTTAAACGACTCTCCATCTGTCATCACAAATACTGATAGTTCTATCCCATCTAAAAACTGTTCAATAACTACTTTTTTACTAGCCTCCCCAAATCGTTCATTTTCAAGCATCGATTTTAGTTCCTTTTCGGCACTCTCCAAATCTTCAATAATAAGCACTCCTTTTCCTGCTGCTAGGCCATCTGCTTTTAATACATAGGGCGCTTTCATACTCCTTAGATAAAGAATGCCTTCATCCAAACTTGAGGCTGTGAAGCATGCATATTTCGCTGTTGGAATTCGATGGCGTGCCATAAATTCTTTTGCATAATTTTTACTTCCTTCTAATTTCGCTCCTTCCTTGCTTGGACCAATTATGGCACAATGACGTATACTTGAATCCTCTTGAAAGTAATCGTATATACCTAAAACCAAAGGCTCTTCTGGTCCAACAACAACCATATCAATGTTGTTTTCTAAAACAAATTGTTTAATTCCATCGAAATCAATGGGCGACAAGGAAACATTTTTCCCATATTGTCTTGTTCCGGCGTTTCCTGGAGCTATAAAGAGCTCATCTAAAATTGAACTTTGTGATATCTTCCATGCCAAAGCATGTTCACGACCACCAGCACCTAATAATAAAATTTTCATGCTAAGCGATTAACAAAATGACAAGATTGATTCAAATATATTTTTTCCGTCCGTATTTCCTAATATTGTATCTGCAGCTCTTTCTGGGTGAGGCATCATCCCAAAAACATTTTTCTCCTTATTTGTTATTCCTGCAATATTATTTAATGAACCATTTGGATTAGCGGCCTTGTTCTCAATACCTGTTTCATGACAATATCGAAATAATATTTGGTCATTATCTTCTAATTCTTTGATTGTAATGTCATTTGCATAATATCGTCCCTCGCCATGTGCGATAGGAATTTTGTATGTTTTTTCGAAATCTAATCCTTTGGTAATTCCTGCCAATTTCGAAATGGGTTTTAGGTGAACATTTTTACAAATAAATTTTTGTTGATCATTGTGTAAAAGTGCCCCACTTAATAATCCTGCTTCTGTTAATATTTGAAAACCATTGCACACACCAAGAACATAGCCACCTTGATTAGCATGTCTAATGACCTCCTTCATGATGGGTGAGAATTTTGCAATTGCCCCAGATCGTAAATAGTCACCATAACTAAATCCGCCTGGTAAAATGACCATGTCTACATTTTTTATACTAGTATCTTTGTGCCACAATGTTTCCACTTGCTGTCCTAGCAGTTTTTGTAGCACATAAATCATATCTTGATCACAATTTGACCCCGGAAATGTTACTACTCCAAATTTCATTTATAAATCGATTAATTAGAATAAAAATTATTTGTCTCGTGCAAAAGTAATGAAATAGATGCTTGCCTAATTTGTCAGAATGAAAAACTTAATAACAGCGTATCCCATAGTCAAGTAAAATAGCAAAGTAGTTAAAATTGAATATTTTTTATTTAAAAATGAATAGGATAAAAGAATGGCTAAAGGAATGCAAATTAAACTTATGTGTTCAATTTGTTTAAAATAAAGTAAATGAATACTCCCAAGACAAATCGACAAAAACAAAACAATCCAAATAATTTGAATTTGTTTTTTTATCCTGTTTGAACTTTTGGTTATGCGATTTCGTATTCCTATAAAACTAAGAATTGAAAATATTGAAATAAAAATTAAAATAAGTAGGAGGTCCTTGTTTGGTTCAATCCCATTGTTATCAATTAATAATTTACTGGTTAATTTTTTACCTGCCCATTTTAGATAGGTTATTCCAACTAGAATTGGAGATATATATCCAGTAATAAATATAATTAATTCTTGTAAAATGAACGGGCGAATAATAAGGTACATTACAATATAAACAGGAAAAAAAAGAATCAGTGAAGGATCAAATGTCGAAGCGCATCCTAAAAAAACAGCACTATTGAATATGGCTTCTTTTCCATCTTGGTTTTGTTTTAATTTAAACAATTGAGTTAACCCAAGGATGAAAAATGTATGGGAAATTAAGATGCCATCCAGGCGATAAAAGGAGTAGTAAAAACTAGTTAATATCACATAAATCAATGAAATAATATAGGTGTTTTTTTCTTGGAAATTATAATTATTATATAGGTAATTTAAGTAAGAGGCATTAAACAAAACAAAAACTCCTGCGATTAGTTGATTAAATAGTTCTGGGAAGTTTATTAAACCATTCCAAAATCCATAATTAATTTCCGTTCCTGTCTCGTAAAATTGGAATTGATAATTTAGCATGTGAAATAATAGCACTATAATTGGCAAAAAAAACAATGCAATTATCCTATTTCCTAGAAAGAATTTAATCATAAGGCGAAAATAAAGAAAATTCCTTTTTGAAATAAGATTATAATTATCATAAATTTTATTAATTAGTTTAATTTAGTGCCTAAATAATGTTTATTTAGCTATATTTGCAACCCTTAAAATTATTAAAATGGCACAAGAGAAATCAAGGTATTCAGATTCAGATTTAGAGGAATTCAAAGCCTTAATCAATCAAAAGTTAGTTGACGCCAATATTGATTATACTTTATTAATAGGTTCTCTGTCCCATAATGATGATCATGGAACTGATGATACTGGTAGGGCATTTAATATGATGGAAGACGGTTCTGAAACACTTTCACGAGAGGAAGTTGCTCAACTTGCTGCACGTCAAGAAAAATTTATTCAAAGCCTCCATGCAGCGCTAATGCGGATCAATAATAAAACGTATGGTGTTTGTCGCATTAAGGGCACTTTAATTCCTAAAGAAAGACTGCGACTTGTTCCGCATGCAACAATGAGTATCGATGCTAAAAACGAACAAAAAAGGTAGTGAAGAAAAAGCTTCAAATTGTTGCAATAGTTGTTGTTTTATTGTTGATTTTAGACCAAGTTATTAAGGTTTACATTAAAACGTCATTCCATCCCGAGGAACATAGATATCTTATCGGCAGTTGGTTTTCAGCGCATTACACCGAAAATCAAGGAATGGCTTTTGGAACTACTTTTGGCGCAGCCATTTGGCATAAATTAGCACTTAGTATTTTTAGGGTAATAGCCATTATTTTTATTGCTTATTATTTGATTAAGGAAGCTAGAAAAGGGGCTAAACTTTCATTTTTAATCGCATTAGGTTTTATTTGGGCTGGTGCAACTGGAAACTTGCTTGATTCAATGTTTTATGACTTTTTCTTTAATTTCAATCCCTGTGTTCATTTTAATCGACTAGAAGGGTCAAAGGTAATGGCTGATTGCAAATATTTAGGAACTATTGAAGTGCGCCATCGAGGGTTTTTATTGGGTAACGTAGTTGATATGTTTCAGTTTAATGTAGCATGGCCAAAGTGGGTGCCTTATTTAGGCGGTGGACAAGTATTTCCAGCTATTTTTAATGTTGCTGATGCCTCAATTACCGTCGGTGTAGCCACTTTAATTATTGGTCAGCGCTCATTTTTTCCAAAGAATAAAAGCCTCAATCCGGAAAATGAAGAAGTTCTTGGGGATAAAGCTTAGAAATTGTACTTCATGTTTCGGTCATTTAATATTGAAAATGACACTTTCCATCCGATATTAGGATCTATTTTATTTCCATCCGCCATGAATCCATAAATACCAACGCGCAATCGCCTACGCGTCAATTTAAAGTTGCGCTCAAGTCCAGCGAGTACCTCATAAAATTGGAAGTCGTTTTCCTTTACATACATTGCGCCTCCTCCAAAGACTAATCCAATGCGCGTCTTTTTCATGAAAGGGATTTTATTAATTATGGCTCCGTTATCGTGGTGTACAAAATGTAATTCAAAAATGTAATCCTTAGAAGGCATTGTTGAATCTAAGCCCTGAAAAGAATACATAGGATTGGAAAACCAAATCGGGTCACTTCTCCGTTGAAATTTATAATCTACGTCTTTTAAGGATCTTGAACTTAAGAATTTACCTCCGGCAACTCGATAACTAGTGGTTCCTAAGGTTCCTATTTTTAAGGTTTGATTGATGGAAAGATTAAGGTATTCATGGTCTACGTCGCTTCCAAATAGTTTGGGGATGCCGCGCTCATAGTTTATGGTAAAGGTTGGCCAAGCAGAACCTAAAAGTACTTTTCGGTAGGGTTCACGCATGTATTTTTGCTGGGGCGTATAGCTTAATCTTGCATCTAAGATAAAGGCTTGATACGAGCTGAAATCTGTTGGTTCATTATTTGGAATCACATTATCCAGTATCGTTGTGAACGTATACCCTTTTAAGGATCTTCTCTCTGCAAATTCTACTTCTGTTCCAAAGTATAACCCATTTATCAGTTCATATTCGAATGAGAAATTCATTTTTGTGGCTTCAATAAAGTTTTCGCGCTTGTAAACCTGTGTAACGGCGTCAAAGGCTCTTATTACATCGAAATCATGATTAATAGATGCTCGAATATACCCAAAGTGAAAGGGGTCAAATTTATACTTCCACCAGGAGTCTCCTTTTATATCATTATTTAGAATACCATAGGATATTCTAGTGTAGGCATCCAATGTTCGTTCGTCTTTCCATTTCTTAAAATAATCAAAGCTAGGAGTGATTCTAGGTCCAGCGATAAAGACGGGTTGTATTATGGTGGCAAGCGAGCCAAATGACCATTGGGTTCTTTTTACCCGATTTCGATAATCGATTCCAAACCAAAGTACTTTTAACGCAGTAAGCTTATTGAATACAGCATCAACAGAATCTAGGTATTCTACCCGATTTCTTGCATCTTTAATACTATCTTTAATAATAATAAAGCGCTGCTCTTCAACCGTTAAATTTGCAGGTCTATTTTCTTTCCAAAAAAGGGAATCCTTTTCATAAGCCTCTTTGGTTGTAATGGCTAATTCAGTGCTGAAAAATTTAGCGCCAAAGTTTGGATTGAAATTATAGTTGTTGTAAATAGCTTCGGTTTTGTAATCAGATGATTCAGATTTGTATTTTACACCGTAGGTAAGCACCTGTTTCGTAAGCAAGCATATACTATCTCCTGGGTGCTCATACTCTTGATATATTTTAAAATTATCATAAACTAATAAGTTTCCTTTGCTCATATTCAACTCAAGTTTTTGAATTAACCATAAGGAATCAATTACCCAAATGTATCCCTCCAAGGTAGTGGTTGCGGTATTCCTCGGGCTGATCTTTATTTTTGAAATTACTTGCCCATTTTCTTCAATCTTACTCTCTAATTTGTATCGATATGATAAGATTCCTGGGCTTGATATCGGCGAACTAACAGGTGTTTGGTGAAGATCGTCTAAATGAAGTAGGTTTTGAAAGAAATTAAAATTCGATTTAACGGTCGTTGTATAATAAAGTGTTTTAGCACTTCCTCTCAAGGTATAAGCGTTTCTAATTTCTTTTACCTTATTGCCTGGGGCATAATTTCGCGTTAGCTGAACTTCTACGAGGTTCATTTTGTTAGCGAGTTCATTTTTTTCTTTTTCTTCGAATGATGGTTCGCGATCATCATTTTCCTTTTTTTCGCGTTCCTTAATATCAATCTTTTCCGTTGCCTTTATGTAAACATCAACAATATGAGGATAATTCCATTGATTTATTTGGTCTCGCTTGTTAACCACCTTCAGCATAATATCTCTTCCCGGGTTGCTTTTATTTACACTTACGTTAACAGATTCGAAGTTTTTTATTTTCGAAGAAAACAATTGGAAATCCCTTATAATTTCTTTATCAGCAATTGACACATATGCCTCTCGCTCATCAAAACCCAAGGCATTAATAATTAAAAAGTATTCTCCTGGCATCAACGACAATTCATATTGTCCTAGAACATTCGCTACTGTGCGCATTTCAGGAGAATTTTTTATGAAAATTTTGGCGTAGGGAATAGGGGAGTTGCTTTCATCACTTACCACACCTCTAACGAAGAGTTGAGCCCTGAAACTCTGAAAAACAGTTAAAAATAAAAAAAGGAGAAATATTTTCATTTATTAAAATAGGAAAAAATCGATTGGAATAAAAACTATGCCGTTTTAGAATTTTCTTGTTCCTTTAAAAATGCAGCATGTTTTTCAAATCGTTTCATCATCCATCTTTTCATGAAGAACATTGCAAAAGCAAGTCCAACCATCCAATAATACGAGGCCCATCGACTAGCACCTTGGGTAATGCAATTATAGGTGACGATACAGAATAGAACACTTCCCAGTCCCAACCAAAAAAATTTCATTATTTTATTGTAAATTCTCATAGCTTTTAATTTATTTCTTGTTGCTTATCTATTTTTATCTTACCCCTCGGCTTTAGTATTTCGTAGCGACTAAAGTCTTGTTTTGTTTTTAAACCCTCACCAAAAAAAATACCATCAGGAGCTTTTACGATAACTTGGGCTGGTGTAAAGATACTACTGTCTTTTTGATTCCAATATAATACCTCAGTTTCTAATGTTTGTTTCCTTTTATAATTATACAAGCGAACAGAATCTTTTACCATTAGTAATCCTTTGGAGTAATTTATTTCACCATAAAGGGATGTTAAGGAAGAAATAATTTCGCCTTTTTCAGAGAAAAAATTTACCCGAATACTATCGAATAACTTGGTTGTTTTTTCAGGCTTATGAAATGTTTCTGCATAAGAAGCAATTAGCTCTACACGGGCGTATCCAGAATCTGAATAAACCATTTTAAGGTCATAAATTGTTTCATCGGGCGATTTTGGATTGTAGGTTACTTGATCAATTTTAGTTAAATCATTTTCACAAGAAAAAAGTGCCAATAGCATAACCGATAAAATAATGGCATATACTCTCACCGTCCTTTTTATATTAATCTAATTTTCTTTTCCTGAACCAGCGTTCAAAGTTTGCGGGTGAAAGGATTATCCCAAAATTAATACCGAGATAATTTTCGTTCAAACTATTGGAGACAAAATTCGATCTCTGACCTGCACTAATACTTATATTTATGCTTGAAAGGGATTGCTGAACCAATATTGGAATTCCAAATCCTAAAGAAACTCCACGGTCTATAAATTGTTTCCCATTTTGAAAATAGGGCATTTTATCGTAAAAACCACCAATTCGATAAGTTAGTTTATCTAAAAACTTTAGAGAGGTGCTGTTTTCATATGGATTAGTTTCAGGAGAATATTGGATACCAAATCCCATGTGCGTGCCCTTATAGGTAGTTGTGAAAGATGAATCTAGGTTACTCGCGAGGCTGTTTTTTAATGAGTAGGAGGTAGTTACTAATAGGTTAGGATGCA
The DNA here is from genome assembly GCA_947475095.1 of Flavobacteriales bacterium. GTDB lineage: Bacteria > Bacteroidota > Bacteroidia > Flavobacteriales_D > Crocinitomicaceae > UBA952. The sequence continues at coordinate 102,470 of CANJLG010000002.1, read as the reverse complement.
GAGTTTTATTTTTTCTTTTTAATGCGCCCAAAATAAATTTATGAGTCATTCCAATGCTGTAGTTTGTTTTAGAAGTAAGCTGACCTTTGGACGAATTTATACTCAATGTATCGTAGCTAGCCGGATTAAAAATAGTATTAGATGTGTAAAATGCTGAATTAAATGTGGTGTTAAATCGTTGCGCTGGCTCCACTGTTCCTCCAATAATTAGGTGATAATTTTTATTGATTATATGTTTATATGTCATTCCTAAATTATAATGAAACGCTTTAACTCCTAAAGACGTTCTGCTTAGTCCTCCAGACAATGAATTATTATCTATTAATAAACTCATGCGGTCATTATTTAATGTGCCGAACAAATAAGCAATATTGAAACCAGTTGTAAGCTTCACTTTTTTGGAGTTTATCAGGGAGTAAGAGTATCCTGCGAACAATTTATTGACGGTACCATTCCCAGAATAAATGTATTTTAACGAATCTACTCCGGTGTAAATACGCTCGCTTATTTCATATCCTTTTTTTGAAAAGGGCGTTAGTCCAAAAGCCAAGCCCATTCGCTTCATGATTTTGAATCCTAAAACAAAATTATCCACCATGGCAATAGGCATCACCGCACTTTCTTGGCCTTGCTTGTAATTTGATATCCTTGCGTTTATTCCTAATGATAACAAGGTGTTTCCTGTGCTTAAGCTGCTGTAGCTTGAAGGATTAAAATAATTTAGTTGACTAGAATCATAATAAGCGTCATATCCCCGCCCTAAACAATCATAAATTGAGTGAGAGTTTTGACCAATTTCACCTATTCCAATGTTCGAAAGAGGATGGGAAGTTAGATTTTGTCCAACTGCGCTTGAAAGGCATAAAAAATAAAATAATGTGTTAAGAATGAAGCGCATTGAATACATATATTTCGTGGATACCTTTTAATGTCAAATTTTCGTCTGCAAAGATGCCGTTTTTTTGCTCGAAATCAAAATAATGGGCATCACCACCAGTAATAAAAACAGCCGTATTAGCATTCAATTTTCGAAACTCGGCAATTAGAGCTTCGATTTCACCTTTTATCCCCCCCATAACACCGGAATAAATGGAGCTTGATGTGGTATTTCCATAAAGTGAAGCTTGATGGTCGGGCACAATTAATAGGGGTAGGCGAGCAGTATAGTCGTTTAAAGATTTTAGCCGCAATGAAATACCTGGAGAAATAGATCCTCCTACATAATTAAAAGCATCATTGAGGTAATCAAATTTTATGCAGGTTCCAATATCTACGGTAATTCCCCCGCTAATAGCATTGTTTTTCTTCATGCGAGCGTAAATAGCAGCTACATTGCACAATCGATCGGCTCCTAGATTATTTTCATATTGATTGAGAAAAGGCGTTTTGGATTTAGGTGTTATCTCATAAATAGAAAAATTTTCTTTTAGTTGCATGGCAAAATCATCTTCTCGAACAGATGCCAAAACGATTGGATACTCGGAGGAAAGATGCTTTGAAAGCGTTTCAAATGAATCAAATCGATGGACTTCCTGAAGTTCACCTTTAGTAAAAATAGCGAGTTTGATCGCCGTATTTCCAGCATCAATACACTGTATGATTTCATTCATAGTATTACAAAGATACGCCCAATCAGACTTGATTTTATGATAAAAAGAAAGAATATCCGAAATTTGGCTTGATAAAATATAAAAAAGTAGTAAATTCGCACCCACAATTAGGCTGGTACCTTAGCTCAGTTGGTAGAGCAAAGGACTGAAAATCCTTGTGTCCCTGGTTCGATTCCTGGAGGTACCACGAAAACAAAACGAGAATGAGAGCGAGAGCGTCATTCTCGTTTTTGTTTTACATCATTCTGATTTTCATTCTTTTTAAGGAATTTCTTAGTGTTTCTTCCCATCAAATAATCCCCTTCAAATGCCTGTATAAATTTGTTAATTCGGACCTGTCGTCCACAAAAATAAAACGAGAATGAGAGCGACCCTTCGATAAACTCAGGGCTAAAAGCGCTATTCTCGTTTTTGTTTTACATCAATCTGATTTTCATTCTTTTTAAGGAATTACTTAGTGTTTCTTCCCATCAAATAATCCCCTTCAAATGCCTGTATAAATTTGTTAATTCGGACCTGTCGTCCACAAAAAGAAAACGAGAATGAGAGCGAACCTTCGATAAACTTAGGGCTAAAAGCGCCATTCTCGTTTTTGTTTTACATCATTTTCATTCTTTTCTAGCAATTATTAGTTTACTCTTATTCTGTAACTTCTTTGAAAATCCTATATAAGTTCGATATTCCAACCTATCTTAATATTTTGTGAATGGGATGGATTTTAATCCACTAGTATTTTGATTTTCGTTATTAATGCGGATAAAATAATTTCCTGCCTTCAAGGTGCAAATGTCAATGCATGTAATGAGTCCTAACACCGCTGAAAAATAACAATAGTAAGAAGGTAGATTGTATTTAACAATCTACCTTCTCTAATCATTTAATTAATCGAGCCTGTAACGCGCTTCATAAATTGATTTAGTGCATCTTTTTGTGCTACGCCATTTTTCATTTCCTTGTGGACTTCAATCGCCCCAGAAAAATTAGAAAGTAATTCTCCTATAACATCGAGTTCTTCGTCCTTTAAGCCTGGCGCATCAATGAGATTTTCCAATGTTTCCATTGTTTCTACTACGTAGTCCTCATCGTTTTTCTCGATAAATGAAACTATGTGTTTAATTAGTGGTAATCGCATCTAGTACTTCTTGAATGGTTTCAATTTTATTTCCTTGCGCTTCTGATACGAGTGTTCCGTTAACAAATGCAGCAAAAGTAGGAAGGTTACTCACGTTGGCAAATTTCCTTGAATTTGGTAATTTTTCGGCATCTACATAATAAAATGCAATGTCTTCATTACTCTCAGCCAAACGCTTAAATTTAGGCTTCACTATTTTACAGTTCCCACACCAGCTTGCACCGTATTGCACCATTACTTTGTTATTTTCCGCGAGCAATTGACCCAGGTTGTCTTCTGTAATTTCTTGAAACATCTTAATTATTTTTTAAGTAATCAGCAACTCCATCACGTGATGCTTTCATTGCTTCTTTGCCTTCTTCCCAGTTAGCTGGACAAACTTCGCCATGCTTTTGAACATGTGTAAAAGCATCAATCATACGAATGTACTCTTGCACGTTTCTACCAATTGGAAAATGATTGACAGACTCGTGAAAAACCTGACCTTCCTCATCAATTAAATAGGTTGCTCGGTAAGGAACATTGTCTCCATCTGATTCATCTTCTTCGTCAAACATATCATAATCTAAAATGCCTAGCTCATATGCCAAAACACGAGTAGAATCTGCAATTAATGGGAATTTAACTCCTTCAATTCCCCCATTGTCTTTGGTTGTATTTAACCAAGCAAAATGAACCTCTGCTGTATCGCAAGAAGCACCAATTAAAATGGTATTGCGTTTTTCTAATTCTCCTGCAATTTCTTGAAAAGCATGTATTTCTGTTGGACAAACAAACGTAAAATCCTTTGGGTACCAAAAAAGAAGGACTTTCTTTTTGTTTTCAAGCGCTTGATCCAATACATTGATCATAAATGAATCGCCCATTTCATCAATTGCCTTAACAGTGATGTCTGGGAATGTTTTTCCTACTAATGTTGCCATGGTTATTTTTTAAAGTGAATATTATTGTACAAATTTAATACATTATCATATTAGATTTTATCAATTAAATTTATATTTACATAAATTTAATCTATATGATATCAATTCAGCAAATGCAATATATCCTTGTTTTAAGTGAAGAGATGCATTTCCAACGTGCCAGTGAACGCTGTTTCGTTACTCAACCCACTTTATCTATGCAAATAAAGAAGGCGGAAGAAATATTAGGAACTGTTTTATTCGATAGGAGTGTTAATCCGATTAATTTAACTGCTTTTGGGGTGGAGGTTGTAGGAGTTATTCGTGAAATATTAACGGAAAATGAACGCTTAAAAGTATTAAAAAGTCGCTTTAAAGGTGAGTATAAAGAGGAGATTAGGTTGGGTGTTATTCCGACTATTTCTGCCTATTTGATTCCCAAAATGTTTTCAGTTTGGAAAAAAAGTATGGGGGAGATTAATTTAACGATTGAAGAATTAACGACTAAGGCCTTGTTGGAAGCGTTGGATAAAAATGAAATTGATATCGCAATTTTTGCTGGTCCGCATGCGGTAAACAAGTATAGAACTGTACCTTTATTTACAGAAGAGATTCTCATTTATTGCCCAAGCTTAAAGAAAAAAGAGGTGAGTATGGATGTACTACAGCAGCAAAATCCATGGTTGCTTTCCAAGGGGAATTGCTTGCGTACTCAAATGATTGAATTTTGTCAATTAACGGATAGCCATCGATATGGGCAATGGAACTATCAAGGAGGAAACTTGAAATTATTAATGGAAATGGTGGATAATGAGGGCGGATATACTTTGATACCGGAAAATTTACCCATGTCAGAAAAGCGAAAAAAAGCAATGGTTCAAATCACCTCTAAATTTGGTTCTCCAGCTAGGGAAATAATTGCTGTTTTTCCCAATCGAACGATAAAATCAAACGGAATAGATCGTATAATAAGGGATGTTCAACTTAACTTTATGACCAGCGGCAAATCTAAAAAAATTAACGTGCTAGGTTGGAAATAATGCGAAACGGCACCTTAACTATTGTTTATTTGCAATGGCTACAAATTCATCGTAGCTCACTGGCTTTGCAACTAAACTTACCATTGATTTGAAAAAATCAGTCAGTTTTTGTTCCGCTAATTGGTCGTAAATACTGTTAGCCTGCTCTTTATTTTGAAGCAATCGGAGGGCTGTTTCCATCAGTTCTTTTTCTTCTGGAGGCGGCATACCATATTGGGCATAATTACCAATGAGTAGATTTTTAGTATATTCAATAACTTCTTGTTGATCTAATTTAATGTTATTGTCTTTGAAAATTTTAGATTGAATCAATTGCCATTTTAATGATTTCAAATAAGCATCAAATTCTGCGTTAATGTCTTCTTCTGTTAAGGGTTTTTCATTGGTCATTCTAATCCAACGCTTTAAAAAATCACTTGGAAAATCAACCTTTGTTTTCTCCATAATAGCATCAAAAACAGATCGAGTTAATAATTTATCGGAGTCTTTTGAAAACATTTGTTCCATATCTTTTTTGACACGCGCTTTCAATCCTTCCTCCGAGTTTACTTCTCCTTCTTGAAATAATTTTGAAAACAAGGATTCATCAAGATCAGCCATTACCATTTTCTTAATTTCGGTAATGGTAAAGGTAAAATCCATGCTTATTTCACTGGCTAGTTCCTCGCTAATACCTAATAAACTGGCTTTATCTTTATTATCTTTCGATACAAGTGATGGATTTAGCGAAAATGTATCATTAACTTTTTTGCCAATTAATGTTTGATGTACTTCGGAATCTTTTAGAAATTCAAGGGAGATAGTAGTTGAATTGGAAATTCCGCTTTCATTTGGGGTACCATCCGCATTTAACTCTTGGAATATTCCCAACAGCATGTCTTTCTCTCCTGCGATATCAGTTGATATTAACTTCCCGTATCGTCGTCGCAGGTCTTCAATTTGCTGATTAATTAATTTATCATCTACTCGGATCGTCGTATAGTCATATTTATCATCCATTGCTTTTGATAAATCAAGTTTAGGCGATAGACCGATTTCAAAAGTAAATTCGAATTCGTTTGGTGCGTTAAAATCTCCTTTAGGGTCAACATTTTCTTTGGGAATTGGATTGCCTAAGATTTCGATTTTATTATTAGAAATAAAATTATACACGCCATCGTTCGCCAATTTATTTAATTCTTCCACTAAAAGAGCTTTCCCGTATTGTTTTTGAATCATGCCAGCAGGGACATTTCCGGGTCTAAAACCAGGTATTTTAGCTGTTTTACGATATTTTTCTAAGGCGTTCTTTACCTTACCTTCATAATCTTCTTTAGCAATTTGAACGATTAAATTGGCTGTTAAACCATCTACATCTTCCTTAACTATATTCATTTATCAATCGTATTTACATTAAACAAAAAAGGTCTCCGCTGTGTACAGAGACCTAAACTTGTGCGGATGGAGGGACTCGAACCCGCATACCTCTCGGCACCAGATCCTAAGTCTGGCGTGTCTACCAATTTCACCACATCCGCTTAACTTTTATTAAATCGATATATTACGTTAAATATTCCGATTCCCTTAAATGAAATTTATGTTACTTCAAGGGGTGCAAAGATAACGCTATTTTTAAAAAACACAAAATCTTCGCACAAGACTATTTTTTTAATCCCATATTTTTTTGAATCTCTTTCATGAATTCTGAGGCAAAAACAAATTGATTTACTTCCTTATTATCCGATAAAAGAATACTATCACGATTCCCCTGCCACCAATTTTGGCCTTTATAAATAAAAAGTACGTTATCACCAATTTCAATAACACTATTCAGATCATGGGTAATCACAACTGTAGTAATATTAAGATCATAGGTAATGTCTTTTATTAAGGCATCGATACGAATTGACGTAATAGGATCTAGGCCTGAATTAGGTTCATCACAAAACAGGTATTTAGGATTCATTGCAATGGCTCTAGCGATACCAATTCTTTTTTGCATACCACCGGAACATTCCGACGGATACAGTTTGTTTTTTTCATGCAGATTTACCCGCTCAAGGCAGAAGTCGACCCGCATTTGCATTTCTTTTTTTGTCATATTAGTAAACATGGACAATGGAAACATTACGTTTTCTTCAGCGGTTAATGAATCAAAAAGTGCTGCGCCTTGAAATAGCATACCAATTTCTTCTCTTAATGCAGATTTATCTTCTCTATCCATTGAGATAAAGTCATGGCCATCGTACAATATCTCACCACCATCAATTTCATGCAAGCCTACCATGCATTTTGCTAAAACAGATTTCCCTTGACCTGACTGACCAATAATTAAATTTACTTTTCCTTTTTCAAATTTTGCTGAAACATCAAAAAGAACTTGTTGGTCTTTGAATGATTTATTTATGTTTTTTACCTCAATCATTATAATAAAATCATTTGAGTTAAAATAAAATTGGCAATTAAGATGGTTACGCTACTAGTAACCACAGCTTTCGTAGAGGAGTGCCCAACATCTAATGCACCTCCTTTGACATAATAGCCATAAAAAGAAGAAACGGAAACGATGAGAAAACCAAAAACAACGGTTTTGGTTAAGGCATAATAAACATTTCCAACTTCAAAAAATGATCGGATGCCTAAGATGTAAGTTTCAGTACTCGTTAAATCTGATAATATGAGTGAAATATAGCCTCCAATAAGGCTCATAAACATTGAAAAAATAATTAAAACAGGAAAAAAGATAATCGCAGCAATTATTTTTGGAAGTATTAAATAATTTAAGGAATTAACGCCCATAATTTCGAGTGCATCAATTTGTTCTGTGACGCGCATAGTGCCAATTTCAGAAGCGATATTGGAGCCAACTTTCCCAGCAAGAATAAGGGATATAATTGTTGGGGAAAACTCTAATATGGTACTGGATTGGGTGATGTATCCAACCGTATATGCCGGCAAAAGAGGATTACCCATATTAGAAGCTGTTTGAAGGGCAATAACACCTCCCATAAAGGAGGACATAAGTACAACAATAGGAATAGAACTAATACCTATAATCTGAATTTCATTAAAAAAGCTACGCCAAAATATTCCCCATTTTTTTGGCTTCGTAAAGATGATTCGAAGCATTATAAAATATTTTCCAATTTTAGCTAAAGATTTCATGTTGCTAAATTAAGGATAATTTTATATCCTAGTGATTGTAGGGGTAAGTTCTCTTTTACTTTTATACTTTTACAAGAGGAAATAAAACATGACAAAAAGAGAGAAGTATATTGCGATTTTCGATAAATATGTACCTAAGGTGTTTTCTCCTGTGCTTGCTGATCTTTTGCTTGCTTCAAATGTTAGTTTTAAAGTTGTAAAGAGTCGCAAAACAAAACTGGGCGATTTCAGAATGAGTCAATTCGTTAAACAACCTATAATAACGATTAATCGGGATTTAAACCAATATTCATTTTTAATTACATCCTTACATGAATTTGCTCATTATCACACCTTTCAAAGGTATGGAAATAGTGTATTACCACACGGAAAAGAATGGAAGGAAGCCTTTAGAACCTTACTTCTTCCTGTCATTAATAGCGGACAACTACCTAAGGATATTGAAACCGCATTGATGAGCTCATTAGTCAATACCAAGGCATCGTCTTGTTCAGATTTGCCCTTGGCCAGAACCCTGCATCGCTACAATAATTCAGAATCCTCAGAATATAGGCTAGAAGAACTTCCTAAAAACGCTACCTTTGCCTTGAATAATCGATTCTTTTTAAAATTAATTAAGCGACGAACACGATACGAATGCAAAGAATTATCTAGCGGAAAAATTTTTCTTGTGCATGCATTGGCCACGGTAATTAAAACGGAGACAGATGAATAATAATTATTCTTTGATAATGGCAGGGGGCGTAGGTAGCAGATTTTGGCCAAAATCAACTGCGAAAAACCCGAAGCAATTCCAAGATGTTTTGGGTATTGGGAAATCCTTATTGCGCTTAACTTTTGAGCGGATGCAAAAAATTTCACCCAACGAGAACATTTATATTTTAACGAATGAAATTTATTTACAGTTAGTTTTATCGCAATTGCCAGAACTAACAGAAGATCAGGTTATTTGCGAGCCTAGGCGTAAAAATACGGCACCATGTATTGCTTATGCTTCCGCTAAAATATATTCGAAAAACAAAGACGCTGTACTGGTGATTGCACCTTCAGACCATTTGATATTAGACGCTAACCGTTTTAGGGAGCTCATCCAAATAGCGATCGAAACAGCACATAGTGATGACAAATTAGTGACTCTTGGGATCCTGCCAACACGTCCAGACACTGGCTATGGTTATATTGAATTTGATCAACAGGAAAGTAGGAAAGCAGGCAGTGTAAATAAGGTCTTGAAATTTCAAGAAAAGCCAATTCTTGATATCGCGCAGTCTTTTCTAGACGCTGGCAATTATTATTGGAATGCTGGGATATTCATTTGGAAAGCATCGGTTATTCTTCAAGCATTTGAGCAATTTCAAGCCACATTATTTAATTTCTTTGCCAATGATTTAACAATTTATGGCACGCATCTCGAGAAATCAATGATAGCGGAGGCTTTTGAAGAATGTGATGATATTTCAATTGATTTCGCAATACTAGAATATGCGAAAAATATCGCTGTCGTTTTAGCTGATTTCGATTGGAGTGATTTGGGAACGTGGGGAAGTTTGACAGACCATTTAGCAAAAGATGATAATAATAATGCCGTGTTAGGACAAAATGTATTTTTATACAACTCATCAAATTGTTTAATTCATGTACCGAATGATAAATTGGTATTAATAGATGGTTTAGACGATATGATTGTGGTTGAATCAAATGAAATGTTGTTGGTGCTAAAAAAAGAGAATGAGCAAGATTTAAAAAAATATTTAAAAAACATCGAAGATCATTCTCCACACTTATTTAAGTAATTAATGGTAAAAATACGCGATATCGAATTAGGAGATTTTCCACTTTTGCTAGCACCAATGGAAGATGTAAGCGACCCACCTTTTAGGGCCCTATGTAAAAAACACGGAGCTGATTTAATGTATACGGAGTTTATATCTTCAGAAGGATTAATTCGTGATGCTGCGAAAAGTGTTCAGAAAATGGATATTTATGAATATGAGCGCCCTGTTGGCATTCAGATTTTCGGCTATGATATTGATAGCATGCGGGAAGCTACTAAAATCATCGAAAAAACTAATCCAGATATTATAGATATAAATTTTGGTTGTCCGGTTAAAAAAGTAACGTGTAAAGGAGCAGGCGCTGGAATGCTTCAAGATATTCCTAAGTTGATTCGAATGACGGATGAGATTGTTAAAGCGACCAATTTACCCGTAACGGTTAAAACTCGCTTGGGCTGGGACGATAAATCTAAATTTGTTGTTAGTACTGCAGAAAAGCTGCAAGATGTTGGTGTTGAGGCTATTTCAATTCATGGTCGAACTAGAGTACAGTTATATAAGGGCGATGCAGATTGGACCTTAATAGGAGAAGTGAAAAATAATCCAAGGATGCACATCCCAATTTTTGGCAATGGCGATATTGATTCTCCTGAAAAAGTATTGGAATACAAAAATAGATATGGTGTTGATGGTATTATGATTGGCCGAGCTAGCATTGGAAATCCATGGTTCTTCAATGAAGTAAAGCATTTTTTGGCGACAGGTACACACCTGCCGCCTCCGAATATTAAGGCAAGAGTTTTAGCTACTAAGGACCATTTAAAAATGAGTGTGGAGTGGAAAGGCGTTAATTTAGCCATCGCTGAAATGAAGCGACATTACACCAATTACTTTAAGGGAATAAGTCATTTCAAGGAGTATAGAACACAACTGGTAACCTCTAATGACTTACAGGAAGTAAATGAATTATTAGATTGGATTGCTGAAAATCAAGATCAATTTGCATTCAATCATATGGATTGATCTTAAACTAGTTCTTCATTATTTTTTTTAACTTCTCTATTGCTCTGTTAGCAGGTATTTTAGCACTTATAAAAAGGTCATTTCGGGACATAGATTCTATTTTAAATAAGCATTTTGTTTTCCAAAACTCCCAGTAAAGTTTGTTTTCATCACATTGATCAATCTTCGGTGCTTTTTCCCCAGAATAAAATAAGTAATAATTTTCATTTTTCTCCATTTTAAGTAAAGGAGAATAAAGGAATCTATAGTACTTGCCCTCAGGGCGGAGAATCCCTTTTTTCAATAAAAGCTTAATGAAAGAAGCTCCATTCTCATTGGTATTAAACATTAACGAATACTTAGGGACTTCAACACTATTGTATTTTACTACCTCAAATACATTGAAATCTTCATCCATCTCTGAAACAATAACTCGTTCTTTTACAATTTCTTTTCCTCCTTCTGAAAATGAAAATTCTCCACCCCAAGCATTTATGAAGGCAGCCGTAGGAAAACTTATTTTACTTCCTTGTTCAAACAACAACGCTTTAAATGGAAAGTCTTTACCTGTATTTACGTCTTTTGAATCAATGTGTAATTCTATTGAGCGATTATTCTCTAAACTATTCACAAAGCCTTTTCCACTTTTCAGTAAGGATGGGTTTAAGCCTTTATAGTTATGCAGACATCCATTTATATAAACATTTGCTGAATCACTATTATGAGAAAATAAGGCATAATCAAAACCCAATTCTTTTATTTTTTTCGATGTGGAAAAAACGGTTGTATTTTCATTTTTATATACTTTTAGGGATAAATATTCCTTCCACAACGTTGATTGCTGATTAAATTTTGCTTGACTTACTCGCTTAACTATTTCTGGAAATTTTTTTCCTGAGTACAGTAATAAATAATCAGCACCACAGTGAAAATTTAATTTTAACTGATCGCTAAAAAACACGGTATTTTTATTTTCAAATTTATTTTTGTCAGGACTTTTTGCATTAAAATTTTTAATGGCAAGGAGAACTTTTGTGCTGTCAGTAACATGAAACATTAATCCACCTTCCCCGGATTCATCATAGAAAAAATACACCTTTTCTTGTGCATTTAAACCAAAGTTTTTTGCTTGAGCCAGCAAAAATTCTACACTTGATAAATCTCGATTTTTTATTTTATAAAAATATAAGAGGGGACTTGTTTCTTTTGCTAAATCTAATAAACTAGAGCTTCCTATATATTCAGCGTCAGGGAGGCGATCAATGATTCTTGCCCCATTATTTTGGCCATTAAAGGAAGTTCTAAAGTAAAGAAAAAGACCTAGTAATATTGATAAAACAATAATTATCAATGACTTTTTTATCATGACATTATTTTGAGAAAATATAAACCGTATTGATTAGGTCTAATAAATGTTGTCCTGAATATTCAGTACCATTGAATTCATACTTTAGATTGAAGGCGGTCAATTTATTAGTTGTCTTTGAAGAACCTAGATACATTTTCCCAGATTTCCCTTTCAAGGAGTTTATCATTTCACTTTGCTGATTATTGAGTAAGTCGCTAGGGAATCGGTTCAGTGTTCCTGCGATATCCAAATAACCATTCATAAAACCACCACGCTTTAATTTCCTTACTAATTTTTTAGGGAGCGAATTTGTTCCGTAACCATCTGAATGGTTTACAGCGAGATCCTCATCATTGGTAAAAATAAATAAATTATTTTTGCTGATCATATATAAAGGAGCGGCCTCTAGAATTGCGTTTTTTAAAACCCAATAATCATCGTGCTTTTCAAATTTACTGGTTAATTTCCCCAAGTTTCTTAATATAATTTCTGGTATATCCTCCCGGCCCATAGAAAATCCTAATGTAAAGACTGGCATGTCTTCAACAGCTTCAGTTTCTTGCTCTTCGTATTCGAAAGTTATTTCATCGTATATAAATTCTATCTTCTTAGTATTTATTTTCTTAATCCCATTGAATGTTCCGAACATGCTACCTTTATAGGTGTCAAATACAGCGTCTTTATCAACAAATTCATTGAGTAATTCTAGCATGAGTACATTCATAGCAACATCTGCATTTTTTTCTGCTGAAATAATTGGCATGATCGTCTCATAGGCTTTTTCATATGCCTTTTTCATGTTAACGTTGTACGTAAAAAATGCAGAATTTCCTTTGTGAATATATTTGGCGATATTTTTATCAAATTTAGCATCATTCATTTCCGAATAAATATCTCCAAGCTCTTCACCATAATAGGTTTTCACCATAAAGTCTATGGATTTTTCTTTTAAAAATAGATCTCCTAAAATTATATTTCCTGTGTACAGTTCTTGAAGATCTTTATAAATAGATGGCATAATTGTTTGAAAATACCATAGTCCATTAGCTGTTTTAAAACTTCTTGAATTGTCAAAATAAAATGTCGCTTCACAAGGATGAGTAAATTGTTCAGAAAACCTAGTATCACTTTTTACGAGGTTTAGGTTGTCTATAAATAATGCATCCAGTAGATTGGTAAGTAAAGCCTCCTGTAATGTTATTTGAACACTATCTCTAAGTTCATTATAATTCTTTTCATTTGGGTCGTCTATTTCAATAGGCAATTCTTCTTGATCATATATTATTGGCTCTAAGTAAGTACTATCTTCCGTCTCAAATACTTCTTCATTAAACGCTTCCTCATTAAAGTCAAAAGGAGGTAAATTACCTCTTGAATACCAGATTGAGTCTGTCTTCCGGTTGACTAATTCATATGATGGTTCAAATCTAATCAACAATGCCGCATTATTTTTAATGATTAAATTATTAAAAAAAGAACCATATAATTTTGTATTATCGTATTTGGATTGGAGTTCTTCAAAATCATCAAACACTTCAAAAAGATTAGTTAAATCACTTACTCCGAAGGTAAAGCCAGACAGCTCATAATCATTGTTTTTACCATAAAAAACATTCAGTCGTTGGTTAAAATCTATACCAGCATCCTTTAATGTTTTTTCAGAAGTAGAGCCATCGAATAGTTCTTGGTGCACTTCTTCCATAAATTCATATTGGATTAGTTCATCCACGGATATCTTTTGCAACAAGTTTATGTTGTTAATACTGAATACTGTAATTGCCTCTTTAGGAATTAATAACTCTGATTGAGATTTTACATTCGAAAAATTAACCAACAATAAAAAAAACATTAATTTTTTCATATCTCCAGAATTACTTATTTTTTATGGGGCTTAGGTAAATACAATTATCGATTAACGAATAATTTTTGTGCAAATCATACGTGCTTACCTTTAGCATGCATGCCGTTCTACTTGGGTTTATTTTGGCTCCCACTTTTTCAACCTTTACAATTGGACGATCAAAACGATTAATGGACGTGTAATTGCCAGTTTTCAACAAGTCTATATCTAATTCTTTTACGTGGTCAGATAAGGTAATCGAGAACAACGGTATATTTCTTTTCAGAACTTCACCATCATAACTTAACCAATTTTGATTTAAATCTTCTGTGTTTTTAATATTATTAATAGCTATTAAAGAATTTTTAAGACCGTTTTGTAAAGTTGATACAGAGGTAAAATCACAAGAAAACTTTACAATTAATTCAAGATCATTTATAGAAACGGAGACATTTGAGATTCCAGCTTGTGTTTTCAAATGACTAGCAAAAAGGTTTATTTTAGATTTTATCTCAGCCTTTGAAAGAACCTTTTTCCCATTAATGCTATCCAAGGCTAGTATTGAATTCACCTTTATTTTACTCGAACTCAAATTCATGGTGTATTTGAAGGTTCCGCTTCCATCATTGTGTATTGTTAAATCATCAATTAATTCAATACAAGAAGATAGCAGTAATATTAGTGATAGACAAAATAAAAATACTTTATTCATAGCCGAATTTATAAAGCAAAAATAACACCTAAGCATTTAGGTAAAGTCTCACTTTAGTAATTTTATTAACAAAAGGAATGATAAGAAACGTTCAATGTGTATTTAATAATTTTTAAAGAACTATTGTAGTGTAAGTTTCTTCTCTAAATCTTCTAAGTATATTTTGAATTGCTTATCTGTTTCAGAAAGATTAACCACGGTTCTACAGGCATGTAAAACGGTTGCATGGTCTTTACCGCCACAATGAGCACCAATATTTGCTAGTGACGACTTCGTCATTTTTTTAGAAAAATACATTGATATTTGGCGAGCTTGAACAACTTCTCGTTTTCTAGTTTTGGACTTCAGCATTTCTATCGGCAAGTCAAAATAGTCACAAACCACTTTTTGAATATATTCAATTGAAACTTCGCGAGCAGTATTTTTTACGAACTTGTCTACCATTTGTTTGGCTAATTCGAGCGTAATTGCTTTTTTATTAAGAGAGGCTTGTGCCAATAATGTATTTAGAGCACCTTCTATTTCACGAATATTTGTGTTGATTGAATAGGCTAAATATTCTACAACTTCTTTAGGAAGTTCTATACCACTTCCATGCATTTTTTTGTGTAGAACAGCAATTCTTGTTTCTAAATCGGGAATTGATAAATCAGCAGAAAGGCCCCATTTAAATCTCGATAACAAGCGCTGCTCCATACCCTGAAGTTCTACAGGAGCTTTATCTGATGTCAAAACTATTTGTTTGCCATTTTGGTGTAGGTGATTGAAAATACTAAAGAAGACATCTTGAGTTTTTTCTTTACCTGCAAAAAATTGAACATCATCGATTATAAGTACGTCAATCATTTGGTAAAAATGAACAAAATCGTTGGTCGTTTGATTTTTTATTGCATCGATAAATTGATGAGCAAATTTTTCAGACTGAACATATAATACAGTTTTGGCTGGTTGCTTTTCCTTGATAGCGATACCGATAGCGTTTGCCAAATGTGTTTTTCCTAATCCTACAGCCCCATAGATTAGTAATGGGTTAAATGCAGTGCCCCCAGGCTTGTTTGCTATGGCATATCCAGAAGCACGCGCCAATCTATTACAGTCGCCTTCAACAAAATTATCTAAGGTGAACTGCGGCATCAGATTAGACTCTATATTGATCTTTTTTAGTCCAGGAATTATAAATGGGTTCCTGATTTGCTTCTCATTATTGTTAATTGGAACCGAAACAGGCATGTTCCTAATGGAGTTGTTGTTTTGAGTAGGAAGTTTTACAGTATATGGAATGGCGTTTTTGTGATTGCTTTCCATTAAAATTGAATATTCTAAACTACCTTCTTGCCCAATTTCTTTTTTTATAACCCGACTTAATAAAGTGATATAATGTTCTTCAAGCCACTCATAAAAAAAATGAGACGGAACTTGTATCGTTAAAATGTTATTTTCAATTTTAACAGGAACAATTGGCTCAAACCAAGTTTTAAAAGCTTGAGCTGTTATGTTATCCTTAATTAATGCAAGACAACTTGTCCAGGTTTTAACGTGATCTATATTCATTATGGCAAAAAAACTATTATTGTGTGTGTAGTTCGTATTAAATTTAAAAATATACCCTTAACAAATGGTTAATCTTCAAGGGGCAAATATTAGAATAAAATAGTTAAAAAAAAAACGTATTGCTATTGATTTTTATCTTTTTTTTACATGTATTTCATACCAAATATAAATAAATGAAATAAATCGGGAGATGTGGTAAATATAAGCAATAAATATTACAATTTGATCATATATAATTGTATTTTTGAAAGAAGATGAAAATAAATTATACCCATAAACATTATTTGAGAGTACGGTATTCAGAAACCGACAGGATGGGTTATTGTTATTATGGAAATTATGCTTCTTTTTTAGAAATAGGAAGGGTCGAATCGTTACGATCCTTAGGTATTTCATACAAGTCTTTAGAAGATAATGGCGTTATGCTGCCCGTATCTGAATTTCAGGTTAAATATATTTCTCCCGCCTATTATGATGATATGCTTTTGATAGAAACTAAAATATCGGCAATCAAAGGAGTCAGAATCTACTTTGATTATTTTATTTACAACGATAATCAAAAATTATTGGCTACTGCTAAAACAAGTCTTGTTTTCATTAGTTCAATGTCTAAAAAGCCCATTGCTCCTCCAAATGACCTTCTTTCAATTCTTCAATCTTATGCTATCCAAGAACAATAACTTTGAATTAATTCAGCTTACCGAACAAGCAATCATATCCTTTAGCTCAACTCGCCTTGGCGAAATGCGTTTAGGGCAATCATTCCTTGCTGCAAATGATACCTCAAAAGCAAGATATATAATCTTAGGAATTTCAGAGTCGGTAGGTCCAATGGCAAATTCAGGTTTATCTGGTGCAGAAAATGCTTTTTTTTCTTTTTTATCAGCGTTTTTAAACACGCAAGATTTTGATCATAATAGTGCTTTTATGGGCTATATTAAATGGGTTGGCCAAGCACCGAATCCAAGTCAATTAACTATGTATGTCTCTGAATTAGATGAATTTGTCTTACAATGTTTAACACTGGTTGTTGCCAAGCATCAAATTCCAATTATTATTGGCGGCGGACATAATAATGCTCTTCCATTGATGCGGTGGGCAAATTTACATTTCGAGAAAATAAATGTACTTAATATTGATGCGCATGCAGATTGTAGAGCCATGGAGGGCAGACATAGTGGCAATTCTTTTTCCTATGCCATCAAGGAAGGATTAATTAATACCTATCACGTTTATGGATTGCATTGTGCATATCTCAATTCGGCAAGTCACCAATTTATGAATGACAATCAAGTTGAATACACATTTTATGAGGATTATTTAGATGGTCGGCGGGATTTTATAACGGATATAGATCAATTTATTAATCACCAAGACGAAACTTCAGTCTTTGGACTTGAGATAGATATGGACTGTATCGCAGATATGCCTAGTTCTGCTCTATCACCCTCGGGATGGTGCTTTGATGACATAAGAAGAGCAGTAAGAAAAGTTTCAAATTCTAAAGGTAAAGTGGCCTATTTCCATTTAACAGAGGCAGCTCCAATTAGTGATTTGGATAAGAAAAGGGTAGGCAAGGCCTTGAGTTATTTATTGCGTGATTTCATTTAATGCCTTTTAAGGTATTACGTCAACATTATTAATTACAACAACACCATCTACCGAACAGTTATCTGGACTCATCGCTTTGCTGTATGTAAAATTGAAAGATAATTTCAATCCTTTTTTCTTATAATTATCTTTAAAATCAATCGGGTATAGTTTTTTATTCAAATCATCTTTATCGCCTTTTATTACTTCGATATAGTAGGGGCAATTATTTTCAGCAACATGAACAATGCCTATTGTTTTATTATCCGTATTAGAAGCAGCTTGTTTAATTTTACAGGGCGTTTTGCAAGAAAGCAAGAAAGTAAGACCAAATAAGAATCCAAATATTTTCATTTTGTTTTTTTTTTCAAAGATAAAAAAAAAGAGGCCCTAAAGCCTCTTCTTCAAACAACCTGTAGCAAAGTTTATTTGAAACTGAAATTCTTTAACGTCTTAAAAATATTAATGTTACATCGGAATTAACATTTGAACATTGATAAAGATTTTTTTTTTTCTTTTAGGCAATCTAAACGAGCTATAAATTTGCAATGTGGACATCCGAATATCTAAAATTAATGCACTCATTCGTTTAATCGAAGATCCAGACCCTCAGGTTTACGATCAAGTAAAGAATGAACTAATTTTAATTGGAGAGCCTGCTTTATATTCTTTAGAGAATGCGAGTAAAAACAATGATTTCGGACCGGAATTTAAGTCCAGAGTTTTCTCAGTTATTAATAAAATTCATAATAATGCCTTAAAAAATGAACTGATTCAATGGGTTAAATCAGAAGAAAAGGATTTGCTATTAGGTTCAATCATTGTTTCAAAACATCACGATACCGACCTAGAAGATTCTTATGTTCATGAAACGATACAAACACTTCGAAGAGCTATTTGGTTGGAGTTCAATGATTATCAAACCAGCTTTGAGCAAATAAAGATTTTTAACCGAATATTTTTTGGCGTTTCTCATTTCGAATGCTTAAACAAAGATAGTTATAGCCCGGATGAAATTGATATTTCTAGAGTACTAGAAAGCAAAAAAGGCGCGCCATTCACCATCGGATTAATTTATAGCATTATTGCTCAATCCTTAGATTTGCCAGTATATGGCGTCAACTTGCCGAATTCTTTTGTCTTGGCATTTATGGATTACAACCAGTCTAATTTTATTATTAATCAACAAAATGATTTTGGTGTATTATTTTATATCAATCCCAAGGCATTTGGCGAGATACTGGATGCTCGTGAAATTGGTGATTTTTTGACATCAAGAAATTTAAATCCAGATCGATCTCATTTTGAACCCTGTTCTAATTCTAGTATTATTAAAAGGATGATAGAGGATTTAATGCTATCCTTTCAGTATATTGGAGACGAACAACGGGTCTCAGATTTAAGTGAATTGATTAATGCAATCTAATCAATCTTAAAAATTGGGCTAGCTCATTTTTTTAATTCCCTATCTTCTTTATCTATTGCTTTGTTTTTATTTGCTAATTGCCCACAAGCAGCGTCAATATCTTTTCCTCTACTTCTTCTAACGTTGACGATGATGTTTTTGGATTCTAAGTATGATGCAAAAGCGGAAACTTTTTCCGAATCAGCTTGCTGAAAAATTCCGTCGTCAATTGGATTATATTCAATAATGTTGATTTTACAGGGAACTACACGTGCAAAAAGTGCTAATTCCCTTGCGTCATCTATCGAATCATTGAAATCTTTAAAAATAATGTATTCAAATGTGACGCGAGTACCAGTTGCTTCATGAAAATAAATCAAGGCATCGGAAAGCGATTCTAGATTATTTGAATCATTTATTTCCATGATTGAGCTTCTTTTTTTATCATTAGCTGCATGTAATGAAAGGGCAAGGTTGAATTTTACTTTATCATCTCCTAATTTCCGAATCATTTTGGCAATTCCCGCTGTTGAAACTGTAATTCTCTTAGGCGAAATTCCCAGTCCTTCCTCTGCTGTTAGGAGTTCGATTGATCGAAGTACATTAGCATAGTTAAGTAAGGGTTCTCCCATTCCCATGTAGACGATATTACTTAAGGATTTTCCATAGAGACTAGCTGCTTGATCTTTGAGGTATACAACTTGATCAACCATTTCTCCAGTAGATAAATTCCGCATGAGCTTTAAGCGACCAGTTGCGCAAAATTGGCAAGCTAGACTACAGCCAATTTGTGAAGAAATACAAGCAGTTGTTCTTTTATTCGTTGGAATTAATACACCTTCTACTATTTTGTTGTCAGCAATAGAAAAGGCACACTTTACAGTTTTGTCCTTACTAACCTGTTGATCTTTGACTTGTAAAAAATCGATATAGTATTTCTCCTCTAAAAAATGGATAATTTCCTTTCCTAGGTTTCCCATATGTTGAAATGAACCAACATTTTTCTTCCATAGCCATTCAAAAATTTGTTTTGCTCTAAAAGCTGGGAAATTGGCATCCTGTAAATGCGAGATAATTTCCGCCAAGGATAAATTTCTAATGTTGATTTTATCCTCTAGCTTCATTTTATTTTGGGCACTATCTATTAATCATGACTGGCATGACCAACATTAGTATATCTTCATTATTGTTTTCACTGTTCACGGGCATCAATAATCCAGCCCTGCTTGGTTCACTCATCGCAAGTTTCACTGTTTCTGTATCTATACTAGATAGCATTTCAACAAGAAAGCGTGAGTTAAACCCAATTTCTAAATCATCTCCATCGTAATTACACGTTAATCGTTCACTTGCTTCATTTGAAAAATCAATGTCTTCAGCAAATAAAGACAATTCTGCACCTACTAGTTTTAATTTAACTTGGTGAGTTGTTTTATTGGAAAATATAGCAACTCGTTTTAAAGAGCCTAAGAATTGCATGCGATCAATTGTAAGAACATTTGGGTTTTCTTTGGGGATAACAGCCTCATAATTAGGGTATTTTCCGTCAATTAATCGACAAACCAAAAGAATATCTCCGAAGGTGAAGTGTGCATTAGATTCATTATATTTCAAAATAACTTCCTCGTCTCCCCTCAAATTTGACTTTAATAAATTAAGCGGTTTTTTGGGAAGAATAAACGATGCCTTACTTGTTGTTGAAATATCCTTTCTGCGGTAGCGCACTAATTTGTGTGCATCAGTAGCAACAAAGGTAATATCGTCTGGAGAAAATTCGCAGTATACTCCACTCATTACGGGGCGCATATCATCAACTCCTGTAGCAAAAATTGTTTTATTTATTGCTCTTGAAAGTAATTCTCCCGTAAGGTTAATCGAGCTATTGAAATCTGATTTTGGTAATTTTGGAAATTCTTCGCCATTAAAGCCAGGCATTTTTGATTTACCATTATCATATGCGATTTCAATTGTAAAATTTTCTTGATTAATTTTTAAGGTACAAGGTTGATCGGGCATACTCTTCAGTACCTCTAAAATTAATTTAGCGGGAATAGCAATTTTACCATCTTCTTCTGATTGAACTTGGAGTTTCGTAATCATTGTTGTCTCAAGATCAGAAGCGCAAACGGTTAGCTCGTTACCAACAATCGAGAAAAGGAAATTGTCTAATATCGGTAATGTGCTATTCGTGCTTAATACGCCAGAAATACTTTGAAGGTGTTTAAGTAAGGTACTACTAGAGGTAATAAAGTTCATGAAATGTAGGTTTTAATACAAAAATAGTAATTCACTTGGGATATTGTACAGATAATTTTAATTTGTTACTTGCTTTTTTTCCAAATCCATTGCTGGAAAATAAATATGCCCAAGTAATAAAGGATTAAAGACAAAGTACTGGCATTTCACTAATTGACCATTAGGCAAAAAACACCAAAAACTATTCATGTCCATATTAACCATTTCCCCAAATTCATTGCGCTCCTCTTCTTTGACTTTTATTCGATACATTTTAAGCAGTGTTGATTTACCATTGGTTTGTTGTACCGTTAATTTACAAAAGGGCATTGAATTTTTTAGGCTATCACATTGTAGTTTACTTAATTCATAATTAGGTTTGTCGAAATGGATTTTCTTGTATGCCTGTAAATAGCGATAAATGTTTGCTGTGTCGACAAATGCGAGTGGTTTACCCCCTTGTTTAATACTGAAGTTATTGTTAATTTTTGATATGTTAAAACTTCTATTAGGCTCGTCTAAGAATTGAACAGTTACATTTTTAATCTCCTCAGTTGATAATGCAAAAATATTAGTGCACATCCATTTTCGTTTATCAGCAAAAAACCGAGGTTCTATAATTCCTTTCAGTCCTTTAATACGCATCATGACAGGCTGCGCACTTTTTCCTTCGTTTTCAGTTTCCAACAACATGATTTGTCCATAATGGTCTTGCGCAGATGGACCTATATACCATGTTTTATTCCATTTTCCATCGACGAAGAATTCCACCTTCGTATGTTGGCTTGCCATAAGTTCAGTAAATTTTGTTACTGATTTTTTGGGCAGATACCCTTTGAATTCAATGTTTTTGGCTGCGTCGAGAATAAAATGTACATTTTGTTGATTGATACAATCCCCATTGGCTTCCGTCCATAAGCCATTTTTATTGATCAGGGTTATTTTTGCAGATGAGGGTTCTGTTATAATAATTTTTGAAATTTTAGTAGTATCGCTAATTGCAAACTCAATTAATTCAGCATCTGACTTCCCTTTATTTTTGATTAATCGTAAACTCAACCAAACCAAGAATGATAGCAGCAATGCCGAGAGAAATAGGATAATTATTTTTAGTTTCATTGACCACTATTTTTCATTGACGCATATTTATTTTTCCGTCTAAAATTCCAAATAAAAGCAAAAATTAGAATCAATATTATTGGAAGAAAGACATTTATGATTTTAAGTGTACCTGACATAGTAAGCAATTTAGCTTTGTCGATGTTTTTAATGTCAATTTGACGACTTCTAATATCCAGTATAGAGATTTCCCCCATCATGTAATCGACAATATTTTCAAAAAAATCTTGATTCCCATAATACATCGCTTTATTCATTTCCGCTAAGGTCTGATTAAATTTTAAATCATTAAATGGCTTAGGGCGATACATTGTTTGTCCAGTTTTTTCATTGATGATGGAGTCATATTTATTCGCAATAAATGTCCCATTACCCACTAAAAGAATTTTACCTTCAGCCTTACTTTGTTTTATATAATTTGAGTTTTTGTTGTCTGCAAATTCGCTAACAATCCTATTTGCAAAAGAGGACGAAAATGTTCCCTCTATTAATCCAGCTAGGCAAATTTTATTTTTCTCTAGTAAAGGATTATCAATTAGTTTAGGGTTATTACCAAAAGAAAGTGGCATTTCTAAACTTACCAATGGTGCTAATCCTGTCTTATTTGAATTTGTTGACGATGTTATAAGAGAGGATGTTCTAATTTTATCTGAAGGAATGAATTTAATTTCATTAACGTATTGAAGTGAAACCGGATCAATATTTCTCGTTATTGGATGTGGGCTTGGCGTTCCAAGTACATGGAAAAACCATGGCATTAATGATTTGTCTGCAAAAGGGACTTTTTTGGGAGCGCATAAAACGTCATAAACATAGTTTTCATTTAATTTCATTCCGTAATCCATTAGCATGTCGCCAAGCTTTAAATTTTTTCTAACAGTGTTCGTTAGGCCCCTCGACATAAGCGAGTCTTCCTCCAAATGAAGCGCATTCATAAAACACATTAATTTACCTCCACGCATTACAAATTGATCTATGATGTACAAATCTTTATCTGTAAAAGGTGTCTGGGGATCTGCTATAATTAATCCGTCAACATCATTTAGTGCTGCTAAAGAATCATTAAGCGTTATTTCGGTTAAGGAATAAAATGGTGCGATGACTGATCTAGCTCTAATAGTTTGATTATAATTAAGTTCTCCGTGACCTTGAAGAAAGGCTATTCTAGGCTTTTCTAACAAAGTAATATTCCGAATGGCTGAAAGTAAATTATATTCAAGGTTATTTAAAGCATTTTCAAGTACCTCATTTACATCTTGAAGGCTTAGTGGGTTGCCTGGTTTTGTTCCGGGGAGAAATTGTATGGTATTTTCCTTAATGATACCGCTATTTGAATAGGAAATTTCTGCGCCTGGCCAAAGCATTAACTGTGTCTGTTCACCATCCTTGATGTATGAGATGTCGAGCGGTTGAATGCCTTTTCCCTCTTTGTAGATGGATTTAAACAAGTCATTTTTTTCGCTTTCAGATCCATTATTTGGATTGATGAACACGTATTCAATGCGGTTTCCAGTTAAATCTTTAAAGGCACGTAGCTTATCCTCTATTGCATCTCTAAAAAGTTTGATTTCAGCTGGTAAATTACCTTCTAAATATATTTTTATTGAGATTCGATTTTCAAATTTTGATTTATTTGACAAAAATTCTTTGGTCCCTTTTGCTAATGTATAGCGCTGGTCATCGGTCATATCAAACTGAACATACACTAGAGATGCAATGATGTTAACTAGAATTATTATTGCAAAAGCAATGATTAGAAAACTCCAGTTAAATATACCTTTCGCAGAAACATTCCTTTTTTTCATACCTAACGTTTTAATGATTTAACGCTTGATAAACTAGCATATAAAAACAAAAAGATAACTGAAATGAAATAGACGATATCGCTTGTGTCAACAAGCCCCTTCTTAATGGAATTATAATGAGATGAAATCCCAAAATAACGGATAATGGCATCACTGTTTCCTACTTGGGAAAAGGATCCTAATAATTCTAGTCCATCATAAATAAACCAACAAAGAAACATGGCTAGAATAAAAGAAACAATTTGGCTACTGGTTAGTGATGAAGCGAAAATACCGATTGAAACAAAAACAGAACCTAACAGAATTAAGCCAAGATATGATGTTAGGCTTGCACCCAAATCAATTATTCCGATAGGCTTACCCATATAATACATTGAAAAAAAGTAAACGATGGTTGGAATAATGGCAATGATCATTAAGGTAACTCCCGCAAAATATTTTGCTAAAATTATTCCTAAATCCGAAATGGGTTTTGTGAATAATAATTCGATTGTGCCTGTCCGCCGTTCTTCTGCTATTGACCGCATGGTAATGGCAGGAATTAATATTAAAAGAATTACAGGTGATAAATTGAAAAAGGGAATTAAATCTGCCTCAGCTCCTTCTAGCAAATTTGTATTATAAGACAATACCCAATGAAATAATCCTGATGCAATTAAATAGATTAATATGAATACATATCCTATAATGGAACTTAAAAAACTTCTTAATTCTTTTAAATAAAGTGATAACATAAATAGATTTGACTATTCAAAATTAGAATTTTCATCCTAATAATGAACAATTAGTTTGATTTTAAGTAAAAAAAAGAATGTTAAACAAAAAAAGTCCCAAAAGGGACTTAATTTTTTTTCAAGGGATGAATATAATTATGCTTTTTTTACATTAATTGCATTCAAACCTCTTCGACCTTCTTCAAGTTCGAATTCAACTTGGTCATTTTCTTTAACCTTGTCAACTAATCCTGTTACGTGAACAAAATACTCTTTGCTCGTTTCATCGTCTACAATAAAGCCAAAACCTTTTGTCTCATTGAAGAATTTTACTGTTCCTTTACTCATTCTAATCTAAATTAATTATTTTGTGTAAAAGTAGAATTCTTTTTTCAAAAAATCAAATATTTCGACATAATTATTTCTTTCCATTCGAAAATCCATCAAAATAAAGATCTGTACTGTAAGCCTCTGCGGGTTTTTCAAACCAAGGCTTTATGCTTTTCCAAATAATTTTAAATACATCGGATTGACGGTAATTGGACAGTGCTTGCTCGCTTTCCCAATGGCTGTAGGTAAAAAAAACAGCGGGATTAGCTAAGTCTTGCACTAATTGCATGCCCATACAACCTTCAAAATTGCTAACTTTTAATTTTGTTTGATTGAAAATAAAAATAAAATCATCTAATTTATCTTTTTGGAACTGCAATTTTACTATCCTAATAATCAAAATTGCAAGGTGTTAAGGGTTCTGTGAGATCCTGCAGGTTCAAAATTCACTCTAATGACATCTCCTTTTCTCACACCGAACAATTTATCAGCCCCGCCAAAACTACGATTTGCTCCTTGGTTTATGGCGATTTCTAATAATCCAGCATTGTTGAAAATAGCAACTTTGTCGCCTAAAACCACACTATTATAGGTAGGTGAGATCTTATCCAAATGATATGTTTTATTATGATAATATATTGTAAACGGAACATTTTCTCCAAATCGATCAAAATCCTCTTTTGATATGTTTGAGATTAAGTTACCGTAGGAATCTATGTGAATTACATTTCCTTGAATTGAAAAGGATTCAATAATTGGATTTTGTAATAAAGATATTTTAAAATTTTCCCCAGCTACACAAAAGTCATCTAATTTTTCACCTTGAATAATTTTTACAGCAAGGGGAATCAAGCAGTTTTTTGTAGGAAACTTGAGCATTTCCGGATGCGCTTCAATATTTTTATAACGATAAAAGGCTCCCCCTTTTTTCTCGCCTAAAAAGGCACCAAAAAATCCATTGTCTGTTGCAACAAAATACTGCTCTTCAAAAAATAATATTGAAGGATAGCTTGGTTCTGAGTTTTGGCTACTTGCTTCATTAGCACTATTAACTAATTTTGGCTCACTATCTACCCCAATAATATGTACCGTCCCTTTCGGAAAATCTTTGTAGCAACTTCTTAATTGAAAAGCGGCCTCGGATGAATCGAAAGGACGAATGTCATGGGAAATATCGACTAAAATAATATTTTTTAAAACACTGTAGAGCGAAGCTTTTAGCGAGGCAACATAGTAATCTTTAAGTCCAGCATCCGTGGTTAGGGTAATGATTTGCATCATGATTTTTCGTTCAGTATTGCTTTAATTTCTACTTTTACCAAAAGTAAGATATTTCATAACGATAGTAATAATCAAAATGCATTTTAATTGAATTTGGAAAGTAGAAAAATAGTCATTGAAGGAATAAATCCTGCTGATTTATTTGGCATCAACAACATAAATTTAAAGCATCTCAAAACATTCTTTCCTAAATTATCAATTTTATCAAGGGGAAATATGGTAATAATTGATGGGGAACAGGAGTTGATTGATGCGTTTGAAGCTAAATTCGAATTAATTCAACAGCATTTTAATACCTATAATGTGCTCTCGTTAAATAACATCGATAATCTTATGCTTGAAAATGGTGCCTCGCTTATTTCAAATGGCCAAGATGATGAAATTCTCGTTCATGGTACCAGTGGAAATAAGATTAAAGCACGTACGGTAAATCAGAAAAAGATGGTGCAAGCCGTACTTGATCACGATATGGTTTTTGCTGTTGGTCCTGCAGGAACTGGTAAAACCTACACCGCAGTTGCCTTGGCTGTTCGAGCTTTAAAAGCAAAGGAGGTAAAACGAATCGTGCTAACCCGACCAGCTGTTGAGGCAGGTGAAAACTTAGGGTTTCTGCCTGGCGACCTTAAAGAAAAATTAGATCCCTATTTAATGCCTTTGTATGATGCCCTCAGGGATATGATCCCTTCGGATAAATTAGCCAATATGATTGAGATGGGTATTATTGAAATTGCACCGCTTGCATTCATGAGGGGGCGAACCTTAGACAAGGCTTTTGTGATTCTTGATGAAGCTCAAAATACCACCACATTACAAATGAAAATGTTCTTGACTCGTATGGGCATGACAGCGAAATTTGTGATTACGGGTGACATGACCCAAGTTGATTTACCACATCGACAAAAATCCGGGCTTAATTTCGCTTTAGAAATTTTAGAAGGTATCGATGAAATTGCCATCATCCGTTTGGGGAAAAGCGATATTATACGACATAAATTAATCACTAAAATTATTGATGCCTTTGAAAACGCTGAGGCAAAATCCGCTTTAGATTAACATAAACTATGAAAACAACTTCTACTACTATTTTTAATTTTGATGGGCAAATTGATGTTTACCATGGCAAAGTTCGCGATGTGTATACGCTCAGCGAAAACCGTTTGGTGATGGTCGCTTCCGACCGAATATCTGCCTTTGACCATATTCTCCCAAAAGGAATTCCTTTTAAGGGCCAGGTGCTTAATCAGGTTGCAACTTATTTTTTAGATGCGACTAAGGATATCGTGCCAAATTGGTTAGTTGCCACACCTGATCCCTGCGTTGCTGTTGGTCATGCCTGCGAGCCGATTCGTGTTGAAATGGTTATCCGCGGATATTTAGCTGGGCATGCGGCTAGGGAATATAAAGCTGGTAAACGTATATTGTGTGGTGTTGTTTTGCCAGAAGGACTTATCGAAAAC
This sequence comes from Flavobacteriales bacterium, assembly GCA_947475095.1. Lineage (GTDB taxonomy): Bacteria > Bacteroidota > Bacteroidia > Flavobacteriales_D > Crocinitomicaceae > UBA952. The sequence continues at coordinate 74,479 of CANJLG010000002.1, read as the reverse complement.
GATCGCTTACCTTCCCCAATCATTACTCCAGCCGTAAAAGCAGAGGAGGGGCATGATGAAGATATTTCTCGTGAAGATATTTTGTTGCACGGACATGTTGGCAAAGAAGTATATGAAAAAATGGAATCGTATACTAGAAAACTATTTCAAAGAGGAACTGAAATGGCTTTTAAGCAAGGCTTAATATTGGTCGATACAAAATATGAGTTCGGTTTACTTAATGGGGAGGTAGTTTTAATTGATGAAATTCACACTCCGGATTCTTCGCGTTATTTTTATGCTGAAGGCTACGAGGAACGTCAGGCTGAAGGTATAGAGCAAAAGCAATTGTCAAAGGAATTTGTGCGGCAATGGCTTATTGAGAATGGTTTTCAAGGTCTTGAAGGCCAAGAAATTCCTCATATGCCGGATGAATTTGTACAAATTATTTCCGAACGCTATATTGAGTTGTATGAAAAAATAACAGGGAATCAGTTTGTTAAATCAGATACAACGAACAGTAAGGAGCGCATTTTTAATAATGTTCAAGCGTATCTTAAAAAGGAAATATAATAGTTTATTTTTTCTCTAAAACTTCCAAAATAGGCGAGCCTGTCATGGCTCCTGATCGTTGTAGATAGAGCAAGTGGGTTAGTGTAGCTGAAATATCAGTAATTTCTATTGGCCGAAATACATCGCTTGGTTTCAATCCACCACCATACCAAAGCAATGGAACATGGGTGTCGTAGTTAAACGCTGAGCCATGAGAAGTGCCTTTAAAATCAGTAACGTCTTCTACAGGTAAAAATCCGGGATTTAACAAATACAATACGTCACCGCTTCTGTTAAAATCGTATCCTAAGAATAGCATTTTTCTCCAGTTGTCGCCGTTTACGCTACCTTCGATGAGTTGTTCGGCGGTAAATACTGCTTTAACTTCTGACCATTGTCGGATTTCTTGACTTATAAAGTCACAAATGGCATTGTAATCAAGCTTTAATGAATCAATCTCTTTCCGATTTAGGTATATGTTTTGATTTATTTCGTTCAGCGTAATAGGGGATTTGAATTTTGTAAGAATAGCTAATTTCAATTCTTCCATTTTTAAATTACTTGCGTGGTAGCCTCCTGGAAGACGCATGTCCATTAGCATTTGAGGAATGGGAACAACGGCATGATCGGCAGTTAGAAAAAGGGTGAAATTATCTTTGCCAAGTTTCTTCGTTAATTCCTTTAATAGTTTTTCTATTTCTAAGTCCATCCTAGCATACATATCCTCTATTTCCAATGAATAAGGCCCAAAGCTATGCCCTGCTATGTCTGGGGTTGAATAACTAATACAAAGTAAATCGGTCTGTGCATCTTCCCCAAGCTTTTCATTTTTTATGGCCGAAAGAGCCAAATCTGTTAGTAAGCTATTACATGCTGGTGAAATTGTAAATCCACTAAAATCGGTGGTAGGAAAGGTGGTGAAATTATATGGAAAGACAGCGTCTGTTTTCCCGGGGATAATCGCCTCGTATTTGCTTTCGTCTTTATCGGCAGCTAAATAGGTTTCTTTTGGGTATAAAAGCGTCCAATCTGTCAAGTAGGTTTTTGCATTTTTATGGGCGTTAAATTCTTCTAGCCAATCGGGTAATTTATCCTTGAAGTAGGTACTTGTTGTAAAAGTGCCGCTGAGTGGGTCAAACCAATAGCTTCCATCGCTTAAATGCCCACCTGGAAGGATGGCACTTCGGTTTTTAATTGAAAGGGAGATCACTTTTGCGCTTGGGTAGCTTAGTTTTAATTGATCGCTAATCGTATATGTTTTTAGATTTTTTGGCGAAGCTTTACCATACGCTGAAATTGTTCCAATTCCCGTTACAGATAAATCTTCCACACAGTTAACATTAGCCGATGTAGTTCGATCATACCAATTGTTGCCAATAATTCCATGATTATTTGGGCTCGTTCCGGTATAAATGGAGGCGTGGCCTGGCCCAGTGTAGGTTGGGACGTAATTGTAATTCACATTGCGGCAATTCACACCATTTTTCATCAGGGCATTAAAGCCACCTTTGGTAAAATGATGCTGATAACGGTATAAATACTCGTAGCACATTTGATCAATGACGATTCCAACAATAAGTTTGTTTTTCTTTTGTGCTATTAGAGTTCCGTTGAAAAAGAAGAGAAGCACAAAAAATAAAAGAAAGGACAATTTATCCTTTGCCTGGTTTTCCATTTTTTATTGGTATGACTGGTGATGTATTGCTTGGCTTGTTTGTATTAATAGGAGCAGGTTTGTTATTGTTGTTTGGCACCTTGATTTGGATTGGTTGGCTTGGTTTTACAATTGTATTGTAATTACCATTTGTTTTAATATCGGTTTTTCCTGGCTTTTCTTCGATTGGATTTACACTTTGTGGTTTTGGTTGGGCTTCTCCGCTTGGATTTTTAGGAGCTAAAATTTGATGCGTATTGGTATTTAATAATGGTCTTTCTAATTTATTAAGAACCACACCTTCCGTTGCTATCGATGGCGAAGGAACAGGATTCGGAGCAATATTTAAATACCCTTGATCAAAGATGCATCCTCCCATTTCATCGGGGCTTATACCCATTGCTTCGCATCTTTGTCTTGCCATTGATTGCTGATTGGCATTCAGGTCTGCTACTGTTAGATGAACCATTGGAAATCTTCTGTCTGTAAAAGAAGCTGTATTTGTCCCGTTTGAATAATCAAATAATGTAGTCATGTCTGTTACTCGCCAATCATCTGCAAAACTTTGAGACAGGTAACTTAAGTACTCTTTTTCAGCAATAATTGATGCTTGCTGCATTAAAGGATTCCCAAATGTTGAGAATGCTTGGTAGACAGGGGGCGCTTGATTGTTGTTTCTGCCGTTAAAATCATCATTGATGTTTTTATTTGCATTCCCGAGTAAGCCACTGTATGTTTGTGTGCTGCACTCAAAAATTGTTACAGTTACATTAATGAAATTCGTCCCGCCACTAGCTCTATTATTAAGAATCAGTATTTCGCCTGTAGGCCAGGTGATAATATAATTACTTCCATTTAACTTAATTGTTCCTCCATGCGGTAAAAAATAGGTTCTTCCTTGTAATTGTATTGGCGCTCCATCTAAAAATAATGGCGTTACATTTCGGGAAGGTGCATCTTCGGCATAAAAGCCTACTCGATCACCAGAAACATTCATCGCTATTGCCGAGTTCAAGGAGAAATTATCACTTTGTGCTTTTTGCCTCGCTTGAATCTCAAAGTTTCTATCGGAAGATTTTGACAATTCGAATTCACCTACTGTTTGAAATGAATACGTAGCATTGTCAAAGGATTTTAAATGTGGGTCACCGTAGCTTCGGCCTTGTATTGTTTTGCAAAAAGTATTGTTAATTAGCGCTAAGAGTAAAGTGGTAAATGAGTTATTTGTTGGTTGCGCACCCGTATTGTTGGTCTCAATATAATCTTTTAAGTCTTCCCTTTTTTCTTTAGGCATCAAACTCAATAGTTCATACGGCGTCAATTCTTCAGCAAAAGTTCTATCTGGAATGACTTGGTTAGTTGACATCGCCATTATGCTTTCGGATAACCAAAGGCCGCGAATAGGATCCCAATCTTTCAGTTCGAACAAAATATTATCAGTTACACTGGGCTTATCTGGTGAAGGAATAACCGAGGCCTCTTGTGAATAGGACACTTGAAGTATTCCTAGGAAAAAAAACAAACTGATTATTTTCATTTTTGGGATATTTAAAGTTGAATTTATGGCTTTTCTAAAGTTTTAAGGTTCTCTTCTTTTCGTTAAATTTCTTCCTCATTATCATGAAACTTATAACCGACTCCCTTTACGGTAGAAATCATATGATTACCAATTTTCTCTCTGATTTTTCGAATGTGTACATCAATGGTGCGGTCGCCTACAATGATATCTGATCCCCAAACGCTATTTAGAATAAACTCACGCTTAAAAACAGTATTCGGTTTGGAAGCCAAAAGTGCTAATAATTCAAATTCTTTGCGGGGGAAATGAATTTCCACATTGTTTTTTAAAATCAGATAACGTTCCCGATCTATCAAAAAATTAAGGTGGCTTGTTTTTACTTCAGGTTTAAAATTACGTCGCAATAAAGCGTTAATACGACTTATTAAGACTTTTGGCTTTATCGGTTTCGTAACGTAATCATCTCCACCCGATTCTAATCCTGCTATTTGACTGTAATCCTCACTGCGGGCTGTTAGAAAACAAATGAGAATATGTTGATTCTCAAGATCGGCTTTTATCCGCTCACAAAATTCAATGCCATCCATTTGCGGCATCATTACATCCAAAATAATTAAATCTGGCTTGCCGATTTTAACCTGAGCAAGCGCTGCTATACCATTTTCGGCACAGCTTACCTCATGTCCTTCTCGCTTGAGATTATACATGAGTAATTCTCTTATGTCTTCTTCGTCATCGACGATTAATATCTTTGCCATAACTTATACGAAAGTACGAAGTTTCTTTATTAATATTTAAAAAAAAAACAACAAAGAATACTTAGTAGATTTTTTATATTGTCCTTTTACTCAGGCTCATTTATGAATAAATTCGTTACTTTTAATGCTCCTTTTGTATTTTTAGCAAATTATACAAACGAAAATCACAACCTTGCCAATGTTAGAAGGTAAAAAACAGTAAGACATGGAAATAAATATACTCTTAGCAGAAGATGATTTTAGTTTAGGATTTGTTATTGTCGATCAGCTAAAACTAGATGGTTATAGGGTTACTCTTGCCACAGATGGCTCGGATGCTTTGAAGCGCTTTAATGAAAAACAATTTCACCTCTGCATTTTTGATGTTATGATGCCTAAAAAAGATGGTTTCACCCTGGCTAGTGATATTAGAAAAATCAATAGTGAAATCCCGATACTGTTTTTAACAGCAAAAACAATGACGGAAGATAAGGTTCAAGGATTTAAGTCTGGTGGTGATGACTATTTAACCAAGCCTTTTAGTGTGGAAGAATTGCAATTGCGTATAAAAGCACTTTTACGTCGTGTGAATATCAAAGTAGATAAGCCCGAGGATAAAATAATATCGATTGGTCATTATGTGTTCGACACCGAAAATTTATGCTTAACGATTCAAAATAGTAAAAAATCACTGACTAAAAAAGAAGCTCAAATTTTAAAGTTGCTATTTAAATTCAATGGGCAAGTATTGCCTCGAGAAGTTATATTAAATGCTGTTTGGGGTCAAAATGATTATTTTGTAGGTCGAAGTTTAGATGTTTTTATTACAAAGCTGAGAAAATATCTAAAGGATGACGATCGGATTGTTTTATCAAATATTCATGGTGTTGGTTTCAAATTGGAGATAATAGAATGACGGACTATATCCTTCATCTGGAAACGGCAACCAAGGTTTGCTCTGTTGCCTTGTCTTTAAATGGCAAATTAATTTCGTTCAAAGAATCCAATGATGATCAATTTATTCATGGCGAAGCCTTAAGCACGTATATTATTGATGTGCTTTCTGAGGCAACTATTGAATTGAGTCAAGTCGTGGCTGTTTCAATATCTTCTGGACCAGGATCGTATACAGGATTGAGAATTGGAGCATCCACAGCAAAAGGATTGTGTTTTGGCCTTTCTATTCCCTTGATTGCCATTCCATCGCTTTATTCGTTGATTGTTCTTGCAAAGCAAAAGCACCCGAAAAGCACTATTTATGCTTTATTTGATGCAAGGCGCATGGAAGTGTTTAGTCAACTAGTGGATGAAAACATGACTGAATTAAAACCGGTAGGTCCCGAAATTCTAGATGAATTAACAGGATCAACATTCGAGCCTTTCCTTGCTGTAGGAGATGGAGCAAGGAAAGTTAAAACTTTATGGGAAGAAAGAAATGTTGAGTTTGACGATACGATTTTACCCTCAGCATTGGGGCAAATCGAATTTGCTTATCAGAAATATAATTTGGGTGATTTTGAGGACCTAGCTTCTTTTGTTCCAAATTATGGGAAGGAATTTCATTCGAATTAGTTCACACGAATATTCTTGGTCCAAACTGCCTCGTTTCCACAAACATCCTTGAGGATTAACTGAAAATTCATAAGGCCATTTTCTAGTGGTTCAAATACACAGCTGATGAGCTTATTTTTTTTGTCATATTCAATGACTTTCCATTTTCCATCAATAAATAAGTTATAGTTGCTAATGGAGGTTTTTAAATCGTCAACTTTCCATTGAATGGCACTTTTAGCTATACTCGTATCGGAAGCTGAAAAATTATGTGGCAAAATAGTCGGGGCAGTAAGATCTGCGCTAACTTTAAAGGTTCCTAAGGAAGTAATTTCAGCCTCTAATTTACCATCGATAACTTGCGTTTTAAGGGCTTCTTTTTGTTCTTTTTCCCCTAGTAAATAAATGTATTGTTTGTCAATTGGTGTAGATTCGATAGGCCTCATTGAAACACTTGCTCCATAATAAATTGGCGTAATGGCTGTACCGAGTTGAATTTTATCTTTCGTTATCAGAAGTGTCTTCAAAACGGGTTCAAATAGTGCATGTGGTTTAAAACGGATTGCATTTCCTGCTTCTTCAAAGTAATAGGAAGAATCTGGCAATAAAAAAAGAGCACTCGGTTTCGAGTTAGAATCTATCGTTCCTAATTCTTTTCGAAAAACCATTTCAAAATTGAGTGTGGAAGTATTCTGCTTTGCATCAGTTAATTTTATTACTACAGGAATCGAATCGTTTCCTTTTAATCGAATCGTTTGCAAGGGGGCTGATTTATAAATATCCAAATGATTCGACGATTTATGAATTAATTTATGAATCTTCTTTTTGTTGCGTTTGTATTCAGCGTAATCGCAGTAATCATTGATTAATTTATTATGGTCAAATGAAACAGTATCTATCCTACTATGGAAAATGCTATTCTCTCCCGCAATTAGTTCGTTTTCAAATAAGCCACATACACTTAAATCTACTCCGATTTTATCCGTTCCTTCTACGCCAATTAACACTCGATCGGTTCCTTCCATAAAGTCACTTGTCAAGACAATTTTGCCGGTTTTTATTGAATAATTTTCGCCACTCTTGACAACTGCAATGCTGATTTTTTTTTGGTTGAGGTAATAGCCATTTTGGTCGATGGGGTAAAGGTAAATTTTACTCGGAATGGGAGCATGTATATCGCTTATGTCAAAACCATGAACCAATGGATGCAAGGCTTTTTCGGATTTCGTGTCGCGTAATTCAAAATGTAAATGTGGTCCGGATGAATTCCCCGAATTCCCCGAATAGGCAATAAGCTGTCCTTTAGTTACTGGAATTTCACCGGATGTAAAAGTTATGTCTACCTCGTTAAGTTGGTTTTTTTCTTGATACGCTAATATTATTTTTTGAATGGACTTTTCAAATCCTGAGCAATGAGCATATACGCTGGTCACACCATTCGGGTGATCGACGTAGATGACTCTTCCATATCCTAGGGGTGTTATTTTGATGCGCGACACATACCCTTGTTCGATTGAAAAGAGCGATAATCCAACTTTTCCACCCGTACTAAAATCCACTCCCATATGGAAATGATTGGGCCTAAGATCACCAAAAGATGCTGACAATTTTAACGGAATACTAAGGGGTGAGTGGTAAGTTGTTTTGTTAACTTGTGACCAAAATATTGAATAGGAATTGAGTAGGGTTATAACAAAAAGAACCTTTATTTTTTTCATATTCAAAGGTAAGTATTCAAAAAAAAAAAATACCTGCCTAATTTTATTGTTATCAACTAATGTATATTAACTTTGTAGAAAGTTGCTGAAAATGACAGATCAAATTCAAAAAAGCATTTCTCTTTTGCGAACTAAGTTTATGGGAATCCATCAAAACTTAAGCAGCGCTAAAAAGGAAATTGACACTTTGAATATGGAAATAAAACAACTTCAATCGGATTTACACCAATCGAAAGAGCGGAATGAATCGTTGGAAGAAAAGTTGCAAAAAGAAAGGTCTGAAAGAGAAGCAATCAATAAACAAGTTGATAATGGTTCAGTGCTTTCTCAAGGGAGAAGCAATGAGCAAATTGACGAATTGGTTAAGGAAATAGAAATTTGTATAGCTGCGCTAAAAAAATAAGAAATGGGTAAAATTTCTTTAAAAGTCGAAATAGCTGGACGTACTTATCCACTCACCGTTCAAGAAGGGGAGGAGAAAAAAGTAATGAAGGCCGCCGAAGATATTAATAAGGCAATAAATCTATTAAAAACGAATTACTCAATAAGTGATTCTCAGGATTTATTGGCAATGTCTTCCCTTCAATTTATGTTGAAAGGGGCTTCTAATAAAATAGAAAAGGAAATTGTACCAGCTGATTATTCCTCGATAGAACGAGCGTTACATGATTTCACGGAAGAGTTGAATCAACTCGACTAAGACCTTACCACCGGCCAACTTGTAGTATTAATGATTAAATTAACATTAGTTGAAATGGAAGTGCTATGGATTGTATTGGGTTTAGTCGGTGGTGGCACAGCAACTTTTTTCGTTCAAAAAGTTTTGGTTAAATCCAAAAGTGAAGGACTGATTAAAGAGGCAGAGCTACTAGCTGAAAACATTAAAAAGGAAAAAATGCTTCAGGCCAAAGAAAATTTCTTGCGCCTAAAAGAAGAGCATGAGGTGGCGATCAAAGACCGCGAAAGGAAGCTGCAGTCAAATGAAGACCGTGCGCGTGCTAAAGAGAAAAACATTGATCAAAAATTAGAGGATCTTGGCCGTAAAGAAAAAGTCACGGAAGGCCTGCAACAGGATTTTGATGCTAAGTTCCAGGGCTTAGCGATCCGTATGCAGGAGCTTGATAAAATTCAAAGCAAGCGCGTTGCTGAACTTTCTAAAATTAGTGGGATGCAACCCGATGATGCAAAGAAAATGTTAATGGAAGCATTGACTGATGAGGCAAGAACTGGTGCAATGGCTCAAATAAAAGAAATAACTGAAGAAGCAAAATTAAATGCCAATCGCGAAGCTAGAAAAATAGTCATTCAAACTATTCAACGCGTAGCAACGGAGCAAGCTGTTGAGAATGCTGTCTCTGTCTTTAATATTGAATCTGATGAGGTTAAAGGTCGAATTATTGGACGTGAAGGAAGAAATATTCGCGCCCTTGAAGCAGCCACTGGAGTAGAAATTATTGTGGATGATACGCCAGAAGCAATTATTTTATCGTGTTTTGATCCTGTAAGAAGGGAAATTGCTCGCCTTGCTTTGCATCAATTGGTTTCTGATGGCCGAATTCACCCTGCTAGAATTGAAGAGGTTGTTGCTAAAACGAAGAAGCAATTGGACGAGGAAATTGCCGAAACCGGACGGAGAACATGCATCGATTTAGGTATTCACGGATTGCATCCTGAGTTAATGCGAATGGTAGGAAGAATGAAGTTTCGCTCATCTTATGGGCAAAACTTGTTGCAACACTCTCGCGAAGTTGCTAACCTCTGTGCTATTATGGCTGCAGAGCTTGGTCTTAATGTTAAATTGGCCAAACGGGCTGGACTTTTGCATGATATTGGAAAAGTTCCCGATGAAGAGCCGGAATTACCACATGCTATTCTTGGGATGAAAGTCGCTGAGAAATTCGGAGAGAAAGGTGAGGTGCTTAATGCTATTGGTGCGCATCACGATGAAATTGAAATGACCACCCTTATTTCGCCTATCGTGCAAGTTTGTGATGCTATTTCGGGAGCTAGACCGGGAGCTAGACGTGAAATAGTTGAAACTTACATTAAGCGAATAAAAGAACTCGAGAATTTAGCGCTTTCGTACGAAGGTGTAAGCAGTGCTTATGCTATTCAAGCTGGTAGGGAATTACGCGTGTTGGTGGAAGCAGAAAAAGTAACAGACCAAAAATCTGAAGAATTGTCCTTTACTATTTCGCAACGTATTCAAACCGAAATGACATATCCTGGGCAAGTTAAAGTAACGGTTATCCGTGAAAAACGATCCGTGAATTACGCTAAATAATTGGTGAAAACTTAAGTTACGCTTCTTTGTTTTTAAGCTAAAGGTATTCAGTATGAATTCAAAATGGCAATTAATTGCAGGTCCTTGCAGTGCTGAAACACGTGAGCAAGTTATGGAAACGGCAAAAGGATTAGTGTCGCTTCAGCCAAGCTATTTTCGGGCAGGCATTTGGAAGCCACGTACCAGACCAGGCGAGTTTGAAGGATCGGGAAATCCAGCTTTAGAATGGATGAAAGAAGCCAAAGCGACGTATGGATTAAAAATTTGTACGGAAGTGGCAACCTCCCAACATGTCGAATTAGCCTTGTCTGCAGGTTTTGATATGCTCTGGATTGGAGCTCGCACCACCACAAATCCTTTTTCTGTTCAAGAGATTGCCGATGCGCTAAGAGGCGTTGACATGCCTATCATGGTGAAAAATCCGATTAATCCCGATTTAAAATTATGGGTTGGCGCTATTGAGCGACTTTATAACGTTGGGGTAGTTAATGTCTCCGCTATTCATCGTGGATTTTCCGTTTATGAAATCGCAAAATACCGCAATAACCCTAATTGGCAAATTCCAATCGATTTAAAACAGGAATTGCCTCAACTACCACTTCTGTGCGATCCCTCTCATATCACAGGCGATGCCTCCATGTTGTTGGAAGTTGCCCAGAAAGCAATTGATTTGAAATATGATGGCTTAATGCTTGAAACTCATTGTAATCCGCGAGAAGCATGGACAGATGCTAAACAACAAGTTTCGCCGGCGGAATTATCGGCGCTTTTGGAAAAATTGCATTTCAGGGATAGAAGGGAAATTGAGGAGGCAGAATTATTGGAGTTTAGAGCGAAAATTAATGCAATGGATGAGGCTATTATTCATTTGTTGACCGAAAGAATGTTTACTTCTGGATTGATTGGTAAATTTAAGAAAGAACATAATTTAGCAATCTTGCAGAAAGCTCGATGGGAAGAGTTACTTGTAAGTAATGTCGATAAAGCAGTTAAGCTTAACCTCTCCAAAGAATTCTCAACGCAATTGTTTAAGCTTATTCATCAGGAATCAATTCATATTCAGTCGCAAATTTTGAATGACAAAAATCATGAATAAAACAATTCTTCCTTTTAAGTATCAAGGAAGTCTGGTGGCTAATCCATCCAAAAGTTACCTTCAAAGGGCTATTGTTTGCGCCGTTCTAGCGAAAGAAAAAACACATTTTTCAATTGATAATCCTTCCGACGATGTATCTGCTGCGCTTCGTCTTTTGCCTGCTTTGGGTGCTTCCTTTCAGAATGGAATCATTCTTCCAACATCTTCTGCTAGTAGGCTGGATGAATTGGAGTTGTCTTGCGGTGAGTCAGGCTTGTTGCTTCGCTTAATGTCAACGATTGGATTAGGCTTTGCCAAACGATTGATTCTTCAGGGTGAGGGCACTTTGCTTCAACGATCGGTTGTTTCACTAGTAGATCAATTGCGAGCAATAGGCTTGCAAGTTGAATCGAATAATGGATTTCTTCCTATCATAATTGTGGGAGAAATTACGAATACTTCTTTGTCTGTGAATGCATCGGATAGTTCTCAATTTCTTTCGGGTCTATTAATCGCACTTTCTCAAAGACCTTTTGATTGTGTAGTGAACGTAACAGTATTAAGCAGTAAGCCTTACATTGATTTAACCCTCGATGTTTTGAGCGATTTCGGCGTACGTGTGCGCCATGAAGATTACAACACATTTTATGTCAATGGCAATCAACTGATGTCTCCTCAAAAAATGATTATAGAAGGCGATTGGAGCGGTGCGGCGAATCACTTGGTAGGCGCGGCAATTTCAGGTGAAATCACAATGAAAGGATTGTCGATTATTTCTACTCAAGCAGACAAAAGCATATTGGATGCCTTAAGTGACTTTGGTGCAATGGTGGAAGTTCACGAGCATGAAATTAAGGTGCAGCAAAATGAAAAACGACCATTTGTTTTTAATGCCACCCACTGCCCAGATTTATTTCCTCCTCTAGCAATTTTGGCATGTGCTGCAGTGGGCACGAGTGAAATTATAGGGCTTCATCGTTTGGATAATAAAGAATCAAATCGTCAACGTAGTATTGTCAAGATGCTGAACGTTCTTGGGGTGAATTATCGAATTGTTGCGGACAGCATCTTTATTGAAGGTAAGGGAAAGGTCCATGGTGGAACGATCGCTACCTATAATGATCATCGCATTTCGATGGCTGGCGCTATTGCAGCTTGTATAAGTACTTCAGATATTATCATCGATAATGTGGACTGTGTAGCGAAATCGTATCCTAATTTTTTCAACGATTTCAACGAGCTAAGTGTTAGTGTTTAGGCCATTAATTACTTCTTTCTACCTTTTAGTCTGTAAGTGAACTTTGTGTAACTAATCTTCTGCCTAAAAAAAAATAATTATTAATTTCGCTTCGTAAATTATATGTTGACCAAAAAGTTTGGAAACAACATTTTTAACTTGTCTAAAAAAAAAATGATGAAAAAACTACTTTTAATCGCTGGATTTTCAATTGGTCTAGTTTCTGTGAATGCTCAAATCATGCAAGGTAATGTTATGATTGACCCATACATTGGGGTTCCTAATTGGGCGAATAGTTTATTGTATGGTCAATATGATGGATCTAATACTCAAGTATCCAATTATAAAACGATAGGTAGTGCATTGTCTTATGGGGGGAGAATTGAATATATGATCGCTGATAAAGTGGGTATTGGAGCAGATATCAATTATGAAGTTTCAGGCTTTTCTTTTGATTATGTTGATTATCAATACGATGCTTCTGGAAATTATATATATGACATAAATGGAAATGCATTGACAGCAGAATACACAGATGAATATACAGCAAAAAAATTACGTGCCATGTTTCGTCTAAATTATCATTTTTTCCAAAGTGATAAAGTGGATGTTTACACTGGTTTTGCTGCTGGGTATAAAAGTGTTAATCGTGAATTTACTACCACTCCTAACAATCCAATGAGTACAAATGACAGTTTTAATAAGGCATTGATTCCTGTATCCGGAAGGTTAGCGATTGGGACAAAAATATATTTCACTCAGAATATTGGTGCCCATGTAGAATTAGGCGTTTTTGGTGGAGGCTTAATCCAATTTGGACTTTCAGCTAAATTCTAAGTTAAGAATTACATGAAAAAGCCATCCGTCAAGCAACGGATGGCTTTTTTTATGCGCTAAAAGTAAAGAGCTCGTTTTCTAAAGATCTTTTGAGAATAGAAGGAAGCGTTTAGTTGATATATGAACTACAGCTTAACAATTCTTTTTGTCATCTTCTGCTCAGCTTGTTCGCTTTGTAGAAGATAACATCCTGCCGGAAAGTTAGAAAGGTCTATGATCGTTTCTGAAGAGGTAGGGATAATCTCCATTAGGCTTTGGCCAAAGCAATCAACGAGTATAATTCGAGCGGTTTCTTTAGTATGTCGAATGATCAATTCATCGCGTGTTGGGTTGGGAAAGACTTCCATTTCGATGTTGTTATTTTCTCCCAAACCAATATTATTGTCATTTCTGAATAATACATTATCAATATATACAACGCCAGAAGACACAGGAGTACCAGAAATAATAAGCTGCGCGATGTGTTGGGTGCTATTCAAGGAAGTGAAATTACTCAATGGAATGTCGTAAGTGTTCCACTGTTCTAGGATAGGCACAAAGGATAATTCGTGTTCGCTGTCATCGCCGCCTGCATAGGCCATATCAGCCCCAAAATCAACCAGTTTAATTTTTAAAGTAGTGATATTGGCAGTCCAAGCATCTATTCTGAGATGGGTCATAGCGCTTACATTTAGAATATTCACGCCCAATGTTTCGATGCCTACGAAATTCAAATCCGTGTATTTTTTTGTGTCATTTCCTGCGATTTGTAAATTAGTTAGTGTGCCTTGCGACCATGGGGCTTGCCAAGTGTCAACGCTTACGTTTGTGTAAGGATTGCTGAACATGGAAATAACATTTGTAGGATTGTAAGTTGGTGTTGGCGCTGCTACCATCGGTTCCGCTAATGGAGGCCCTTGACTACTAAATTTGATGTTGTCGAAATAGCAAATGCGGTCTTGATTTCGTTGTTGAAAATCTGGGAAAATAATTATTTGATCGATGCCTGTAGACGATGGAGCACCAATGATGGCGGTGAAATCAAAGGTCAATTCTTCCCATTGATTCACGAGTGTATTACTGACCAATATTTCGCCTGTGGAGGCACCTGCAGCTGTAGCGAATTTTATCCCAACAGGGCTGATAACGGGTTTGTTAACCATTATTTTTACAATACAATTACTCGATGTTAAGGTGAAGGTTCCTAGGTTAGTTCCATGCTGCGATTCGCATCCTGCCCAAGGCATTCCATTTTGTTTAGCGGTAAATTTCGCGACCTGCGCTGAAAGATTTATCCCAGCAACTGATGGATTTGCAACGATCTCCAATGGGGGTTGATTGTCATTTTCAAATACGGTCCATGTCCAAAGTGTTCCGTATCCACCGGTTTCAAATGTTATGGGGCCATTCTGTGCAAAACAGGTATTAACAGCAATCAATATAAAAAGGAGTAGTATTTTTTTCATGGTAGTTGGTTTAACTTTTTGTTAAAAGTACAATAATGATTTGTAAATACCTGTTTTAGATTATTTCTTTTGACTGGTCTTAATTATATCACAAGAATATAATATATAACCCCGCTAAGGGGTTAACTATATTTAACGCTGGATGTAATCCAGCGAAAAAATAGGAAATGAATCCCTTTTTGGCGTGTATTTTTATATAAAATCATGACAAAAAGATTTTGTGGTAAGAAAGCGATCAGTCAGTTATTTTCTTTACAGAAAGAAATTAAAGTAATCTCATCATAGTTTCTCTAGCTCACATTTATTTATGCGTACATAATGGTTGGTACCGTTGGGATAATCTTGTGCATACCCATTCAGTAAAAGAATGTCTATGTAGTTTGAATTTATGGAACTGCCACCAGAGGCATTGCTCAAGTACATATAGTTTCCTGAAACAAAAGATGGCAAATTGATTTCTTTTAGACTTCCATCGAGCCCTTTCTTAATAAATAAACCATTGTACTTGATACACAGGTAATATAATGTTCCTTGGTGCTCAATCAGTCGAATCCGATTGACATCATCCATTTCTAATGGAATTGGAGTTTCGGTGGTTTGCCCGCTAGCATCAACTTCTAGTTGGAAGTAGCTCGATTTCCATTCCTCCGAGGGGTCAAGGAGTTTTTGATAAATACCAATAACTTTGTTAGAGGAACTCAGAAATAATTCGCAATTGTCTACTAATTTGCTCCGAGTCGCTGCCAAGGGATGGGTGCTTAAATCACAAATAGTTTGGTTGTTCCATGTGCCACTAAAACGGTTGAAGAATTTATTTTTATAATAAATAGCCGGTAATCCGGGACCAACATAATCGTCTTGTACAGCCAAAACGCAAGGTCCATTAGGTGTTCCTAATACGAAAGGGTAGTAGTAGGAATTACCCAAATTTTGGCCAGCCATTTCTTCGGTCCAATTTGGTGCATCGACATGTTTGTAATAGAGTTTAAGATCTTGGTACAATCCAAATGAAACATACAATATATCGTCCGCGCTGATGGATGCTCCAATGCGTATGTTGACAGTTTCTGAGGTTCCGGGCGTATGATCAACGATTAATTCTATTGTGTGGTTAGTTATGTCACCACTTTTAGCATTTGGAAAAGTGTAGTGTTTCAGTTTTCCAAGCGACCCATTTTCTGTGGGATCAGTTTCCGTGGGTTCAAAAACAATTAAGTGAATGGCGCCTTTTGAATCGACCAAGATATTTGCAGGACGTGAAGTAGGAATGCCTGCACCTTTCACCCAAGGTCCATTTTCTGTTTTACAATAGAGGTAAACGGTAGAGGGATTGCTTGCGTTGGGTAAGCCGTTCGTTAAATTATCATTATCGACAACAGTCATGAAGACTTTGTTTTCAAATCGAACAATTTTTTGCTGGTTGTATCCCCACCATGTTCCATTTTCTTGGTGGTACTTACTTCCAGGAATACTTTCAATGTGTACGTTAATATTACTCGAATCGTTTTTTTTACACGAAAAAAGAATCGCAATTATAACTATGAAAAGAGTAAAAAAAGAATAATTTTTTATAATGGCTTTTTTAAATGTAAATATAGCCTTAGTTCTCCATTAACTTAATCAAATTTAACGCTGATCCTGCCTTGAACCAATCAATTTGAGAGCTATTGTAGGTGTGATTCAATAAAATAGTATCTGTTTTACCATTTGAATGCACAATTTCTAATGTCAATGCTTTATCAGGATGGAATGATTTCAAATCAATAAAGTTGAATGTGTCATCTTCTTGTATTTTATCATAATCTGCCTCATTTTGAAAAGTAAGGCCTAACATTCCTTGTTTTTTGAGATTAGTTTCGTGAATACGTGCAAAGGATTTTACGATTACTGCAGCTACACCTAAATGTCTTGGCTCCATTGCCGCATGTTCTCGCGAGGAACCCTCCCCGTAATTATGGTCTCCAACAACAATTGTTGGAATTCCAGCTGCTTTGTAGGCTCGTTGAACTGCAGGGACTTCTCCGTAATTTAAGCTTAGTGAATTTTTTACGGAATTTGCTTTGCCATTAAATGCGTTTTCAGCACCAATCAATAAATTATTGGAGATGTTATCCAAATGTCCACGGTATTTTAGCCAAGGTCCAGCCATAGAAATATGGTCGGTAGTACATTTGCCTTTTGCTTTGATAAGCAACTTCGCCCCAGTGATGTTTTCACCGTCCCACATTGGAAAATTGTCTAATAATTGCAACCTAGAAGAATCTTCAGTAACAATAATTTGAACACTTGCGCCATCTTCAGCGGGAGCTTGATAACCATTATCTTCTACTGAAAAACCTAATAGAGGGAGTTCATCTCCTTGTGGAGGAGCGAATTTAAACGCCTCCCCATTTTTATTTAGTAAAGAATCAGTTAATGGATTAAAAGAAAGGTCACCAGCAATTGCTATTGCAGCTACAATTTCTGGAGAAGCAACAAAAGCATGCGTATTTGGATTTCCATCAGCACGTTTTGAGAAATTACGATTAAACGAGTGAATGATGGTATTCTTTTCTTGCTTTTCTGAACCTTCACGCGCCCATTGTCCAATACAAGGACCGCAAGCATTGGTAAATATTTTGGTTCCCATTTTTTCAAAATCTTCTAATATTCCATCGCGCTCTGCAGTAAAGCGTACTTGTTCAGACCCTGGATTGATACCAAATTCAGCTTTTGGCAAAAGGCCATGAGCAACAGCTTGTTTTACAATGGATGATGCTCTAGCTAAATCCTCGTACGATGAATTTGTACATGAACCGATTAATCCCCATTCTACTTTAGTTGGCCACTCATTTTCCTCTGCTTCTTTCTTCATTTTAGAAATTGGCGTCCCACGATCTGGGGTGAAGGGCCCATTAATGTGTGGCTCTAATTCACTCAGGTTTATTTCAATAAGTTGATCAAAATATGCTGTCGGATTCTCATAAACTTCAGGGTCACCGGTTAAATGTTCAGCTATAAGATCCGCTGCACTCACTACTTCTGCTCTTCCTGTTGCATTCAAATACCGTCGCATAGATTCATCATAACCAAAGGTTGAGGTGGTAGCTCCGATTTCAGCGCCCATGTTACAAATGGTGCCTTTTCCGGTACAAGATAAAGCAAGTGCTCCTTCTCCAAAATATTCTACTACTGCTCCGGTTCCTCCTTTCACGGTTAAAATATCCGCTACCTTAAGAATGACATCTTTTGCAGATGTCCAACCATTGAGTCTTCCTGTTAATTTAACACCTATTAATTTAGGGAATTTTAATTCCCATGCCATGGCAGCCATTACGTCTACTGCGTCGGCTCCACCAACGCCAATAGCAATCATGCCTAAGCCCCCAGCGTTTACAGTATGAGAATCTGTTCCGATCATCATTCCACCGGGAAATGCATAATTTTCCAAGACTACTTGATGAATAATTCCTGCGCCTGGCTTCCAGAAACCAATGCCATATTTATTTGAAATAGAGGATAAAAAATTAAAAACTTCGTTGTTTTGGTTGAGTGATTCTTGTAAGTCTTTGCTTGCGCCAACTTTGGCTTGGATGAGGTGATCTGCATGAACGGTAGAGGGAACAGCTACTTTCTTTTTTCCTGCTTGCATAAATTGCAGCAAGGCCATTTGAGCAGTTGCATCTTGCATAGCAACACGATCCGGCGCAAAATCTACGTATGATTCCCCACGAGAATATACTTGGCTTGCATTACCTTCCCAAAGATGCGTATAAAGAATTTTTTCAGTCAATGTTAAAGGGCGCCCAACTAATTTTCGTGCAGCTTCTATTCGCTCAGGATATAAGGAATAAATCCTTTTTATCATTTCAATATCAAAAACCATATTTATTTACTTAAAAATTTCAGTAAAAGTAAGAATTTTTGTTCGTTGGGAAGCTTGATTACACCGATATTTTTTCCAAAATTTCTACTGAACTTGGTTTCTAATTTATAGAAGAGCGTAGTTAAATTAGTATTATTACTATTCAACTATTACCTTTGATTTAAGGTGTTAGAAAAACTTAAAATTATTGATCTTTCAACAGTATTGGCAGGGCCATCAGTGGCTACATTTTTTGCTGAGTTAGGAAGTCAAGTCATAAAAATCGAAAATAAGAACAATCCCGACGTCACGCGGTCATGGTTTTTTCATGGGGAAGAAAAACAAGATGTTTCGGCTTATTTTTCGAGTATAAATTATAAAAAAGAATACCGGTCCCTCGATTTATTAAACCCAATTGATTATACTTCTTTCCTAGAGGAAATATCCAACACGGATATTCTTATAAGCAACTTTAAACAGGGAGACGAAGAAAAATTAAATGTGAGCGATCAGGTTCTTCGAGTGATTAATCCAAGCTTAATTATTGGAAAAATACAGGGTTTTAGCGATGAAAGTGACCGAGTTGCCTATGACTTGATTCTACAAGCAGAAACAGGGTTTATGTCAATAAATGGCACACAGGAAAGCGGGCCTCTGAAAATGCCGGTTGCGCTAATTGATGTCCTGGCTGCACACCATCTAAAAGAAGGGCTGTTGCTTGCGCTAATGGATCGAACGAAAAATGGTACTGCAAAAACGGTGGAGGTTTCGCTGTATGACGCGGCCGTTTGTAGTTTAATGAATCAAGCATCAAATTATTTAATGTCTGGTAAAATTCCAGAAAGATTGGGGAGTTTGCATCCCAACATTGCCCCATACGGCGAGTTATTTGAAACTAAGGATGGTCAACTCATTACTTTTGCAATTGGAAGCAACCTTCATTTTTCGAAATTATGTCGTTTTCTTGAGTTGGATCTTGTATTAAATGATATTCGGTTTATGGATAATCAACAGCGGGTTATTCATCGGAGGGAACTTGAGAAATTACTCGATGAAAAAGTATCTCAGCGAACAAGTGAGCAAATTAGTACTGCAATGAGAGCAGAAAAAGTACCTTATGGAATTGTTAAAAATATCGATGAGGTACTAGCTAGTGAAGCTTCTAAAAAAATGATAAAGACAGAAAATATAAATGCTAAAGCGACCAAACGCATGTCTCAAATTGCTTTCAAATGGAAATAAGATCCCCGCAAACGCCCTCAGAATGGGAATTATATTATGATTTACGGTATCGAGTTTTACGCAAACCTTGGAATCAATTAAAAGGGAGTGAACGGGATGAGTACGAGGAGGAGGCAGCGCATTTTGCCGTTTTTCAAGATCTCGTAATTATCGCTGTTGGTAGGTTGGATGTTCTTAATGATTCTGTCGGTAAAGTGAGGTATATGGCGGTGGAGGAAACATTTCAAGGAAAGAATATTGGAAAAGCATTAATGGAATTTATTATGGCTCGTTGTGAGCAGGAGAATCTTCATACCATCATTTTACATGCTAGAGAAATCGCAGTGCCTTTTTATGAACGCTTAGGATTTCGGATAGTAGAGAAATCGCACTTATTGTTTGGAGAAATCCAACATTATTTAATGGAAAAAAAGAAGGCTAGTGAAAACTAGCCTTCTTTTTTAAATAGCAGATAGGAATTTATTACAAAACGATCAGTTTTCTAGAACCAATTTTCTCGTTTAATTGGTAAAGAGAAACAAAATAAATACCCGACGATAAATTTTGAACTTTATAGTTGTTTTCATTGACAACAGTATTTCTACTCATTATTTTTCCATTTGAATCCGTGATAATTAATTCATCAACATCATTGTTACTCCATTCAATGGTTGCATCATTGTTAGTTGGGTTAGGGTAGATCATCCATTCGTTGTTTTCTTGATCAATTAATGCATTTGTGCTTTCAACCATCACCTCAGCGTTCACTATAGTTTGACAACCATTCGCATCGGTAACTGTTACTGAATAGTTTCCAGCCGCTAGGTTTGACAAATCTTCGCTTGTTTCGTTGGTGTTCCATAGGTACGTATATGCTGGTGTTCCCCCGCTTACACTTAGGTCAATCGCACCATTATTACTACTATTTGCTGTGCTAGTTATTACTGATGCGTTCAGTTGGCTTGGTGTAGTGATAGTATAGCTTGATGATGTTTTACAACCATTACCATCTGTTAAGACAAAGCGATAGGTGCCAGGAGATAGGTTACTAATGTCTTCGGTGGTAGCGCCATTATCCCAAGCATAAGAAAAATTTGGTGTGCCTAGCAATACAGTAACATCTATGGATCCATTGTTTGAACCAAAACAAGATATATTCACTTGATTTGCAGTAAACAGGGCAGCAGGGCTAGTTGTCACATCAATTGCTGTATCTAAAACGCATCCATGTGCATCTGTGATTTGAATATTGTAAGTGCCAGCTGGCAAGCTATCTTGAAACAATCCTGTGCCATTGTTTGACCACTGAACGGTGTAGGGTGCTTGGCCACCAGTTGGGTTAATTAATATGCTTGATGAGTTTGTAACACAACTTCCTGTAATTTCAGCATTCGTTTGAATCGGGCTTGATACAAAGGTGCTTGCCATTAAAACAGCCGCTGCAGCATTCACTCTTCCTGCTCCAATTTTTCCAGCATAATTTGGATTTAAATTATCAATATTTGTTGCGCTATTTTTTAAAATATATTCTATATCAAGATTATTGAGGCAAGGGTTAACATCAAGCATTAAAGCAACTATCCCGCTTACAAGTGGTGTAGCAAAAGAAGTTCCTGAACTAGTTAAATACCATCCTGGAGCTGGAGAAATTGCAACATTGTATCCAGGAGCGCTCATGTCTACCGTTACATTGTGTTGGTGAGTACTCAAAGGGTCTCCTGCAATTTGTTCGTGACTATCATTGTATCCAATGCTTGTTACAGAGAAAACATTATTGTGAGCAGATGGATAAACCAATTGATCCGCTGATCCGCATGTTGTTCCATTTCCGGCAGCAGCAAGTATAAAACTTCCGTTGTTGTATGCTTCATCGACTACATCTTGAGCGTATTGGTTATAAAAACAACCCGATGTCCAACTTAAATTAATAATGTCTATGCCAGCATAGCTTGCAGCTAGGATTTCATTATATGACATTTGATAAAGCGCTAAGGAGCTATTAAAACCAATGGAGCTTTTGCCAATATTGTTATCGGTATTCCCTGCGGCAACAATGGCCACTGAGGTTCCGTGTGTTGGGGTTGACACATTGCTAGCATCATAATAAACTGCTTTACCAACTAATTCTTCATGGTTAATATTAAAATTTTGGTCAGAAATCCCAATAACGATGTTGCTATTTCCATGCGTTATATCCCAAGCACCGCTAGCATTGACTAGATCTAAGGCATAATCAGTTGCGAATTCAACGTTATAGTCGTTGGTGGTATAAAGCGCTTCATATTTCGGTGCAACGACAATTCCCTGGGCAAGGCTTGTAGCTTTTGTAAAGGCATTAACCAATTGCTGTTCGCTACAGTTGCAGCTAATTTCATACACTTTTTGTAATTTGTCTTGTTTCGAAGCTGGAAGCGCTTTAATTACTTTCGTAATTGATAGGGAAGAAATTAGCGCATTAAATTCAACACTACTTGAATAAAGCTGACCGTCTGAATTTAAAATCGGAACTACTGACTCATTGGGAAGTGTTGCCCAAATTTTTGAGTTGTTTTGAGCATGATACGAAAAAGATAAGATTCCTATAACAATCGCTAAGAAATTTTTAAGAGAGTTCGATTTTTTCATGGTGCTAGTTTTTGTTTGTTGTTTACGATACAAATCAAGCTGATTTAAACAAGTCCCAAGAAGCTATTTGAAAGGTGATGAGTCAAAATACACTTACTTACTAAGTAAGGCATACGTAGTTTTAATAAATGTCTAAGTAATTATACGTAGTTATGCCATTATTTTTGAGCGGACCTAAATAGAAATAGAGCTACAATGGCAAATAAGATATTTGGAATCCAAACCGATATGTAGGCGGGAAAGCCAATTTTTATGGCCGCAACTGCCATTACCTTCATGGAGAATATATAAACGAAAACAAAACCTAATCCAATGGCGATATTTATACCAACGCCACCACGTTTTTTTCTTGACGAAACAGCAACGCCAATTATTGTAAGAATATAAGTAGCAAATGGATAAGAGGTACGTTGGTATAATTCTATTTCATAATAAGGCACAAAGGCAGAGCCTTTAAACTTTTCGCGTTGAATCATTTTGGTTAATTCACTATAAGTCATTGTTTCAGCTATATTTTCACGTTGTGACATTTCATCGATTTGAAAATTAAAAAGGGTGTCTTTTTTTGCAGCATGAATTAAGGTGCCTTTTGGAAAGTCTAAGTGTTTTTCATAGACATCCGTTAGAATCCACTTGTTGGTACCTCGAATGTTTTTTGCTTTTCGCGCTTTTAAGAAAAAGCAGGGTTGCATGCTATCGTTCCATTGCTGAACGACTAAATCTTTTACTTCGTCTTCTTGGTTGGAGTAATTAGAAAAATAAACAATTTGATTGCCCGGATATTCGGCATGATAATTTTCTACCGTCATTACATCGCGGTAATATTTTTCTTCAAATTCTAATCGTATCTTATTGGTTCGTGGCACAATAAAATGGTTTAACACCAAGGATAAAACCATAAGGATCGTTGAGGCAATAATATAGGGCCTTAAGAATCGATTAATTGGCCTACCACTGAACCACATTGGAATTATTTCAGTGTCCTGAGCCATTTTAGCGGTAAACCAAATCACTGAAATAAAAATAATCATCGATGAAAACATGTTGCCATGAAAAATGATGAAGCCCAAATAATATTCAAAAATAATGGCGGAAAATGGCGCGCGATGCGAGATAAATTCGCTTAGTTTTTCAGATACATCAAAAACAACAGCGAATAGCATAATAATCCCCAACATAAAAAAGAAAGTGCTTAAAAACTTTCTGATAATGTATTTATCGAGGATTTTCAGCATGCCTTATCTTTTTTGAGAAAGTTGTTTTACCATCGTATTTTTCCATGTCAAAAAGTCGCCGGCTTTAATATGCTGCCTTGCTTGATCAACTAATTCAAGGTAAAAGGCTAAATTATGAATGGTCGCAATTTGAATTCCGAGGTATTCTTTGGAACTTATTAAATGCCTTAAATACGCCTTTGTATATACTTGGTCTACCCAAACTTTTGAAGTTGGATCAATGGGACTAAAATCATCTGCCCACTTTTTATTTTTTATATTTAAGGTTCCTTCCCAGGTGAAAAGCATACCATGTCGTGCATTTCGACTTGGCATTACACAATCAAACATGTCGATTCCTAGTGCTATGCACTCTAGGATATTCCAGGGTGTTCCTACGCCCATTAAGTAGCGCGCTTTATCTTTTGGTAAAATTTGACAAACGTGTTCTGTCATTGCGTATAATTCATCCTCAGGTTCCCCAACGGATAAACCTCCAATTGCATTACCGATCTTACCATATTGAGCGATGGTTTCTGCTGAAATTGTTCTTAAATCTTTATATGTGCTCCCTTGTACAATAGGGAATAAGGTCTGTTCATAATCATAAAGTGGTCGCGTATTGTTCATATGGTCATCACATCGTTTTAACCATCGGTGTGTAAGTTCCATTGAATTTTTAGCATAACTATAATCACACGGATATGGGGTACATTCGTCAAAAGCCATGATAATATCTGCCCCAATGCTTCGCTGCATGTCAATGGCTGTTTCTGGTGAAAAAAATAAGTAGCTCCCATTAAGGTGCGATTGAAACGTAACGCCTTCTTCTTTTATTTTCCTTGATCCTGATAGGGAGTAAACTTGGTATCCACCACTATCGGTAAGCATTGGGCGTTCCCAGCCAATGAATTGATGCAAGCCTCCTGCTTTTTCAATGATCTCAACACCGGGGCGTAAAAATAAATGATAGGTATTTCCAAGAATTATTTGGGCGCCAATATCATCTCTTAGTTCTTGTTGATGGACACCTTTAACGCTTCCAACAGTGCCAACGGGCATGAAAATCGGCGTGGTGATGCTACCATGATCGGTATGGATTAATCCAAGACGCGCTGAGGTATCTTTATCTTCCTGGAGTAGTTCAAAGTGCATAAGAATGTTGAAAAAAAAGTAAAGCAAAGATAGGTGTATTTAATTTGCTACCTCATCTTTGTAAAAATTCAAGTGTTATGTTGTTTCCTACCCATTGGTCATGGGATCTTTTTTCAGTTATTTTTTTAATTTTCCTCTTTTTTGTTGCGATACAACTGAGTTATGTTGTTTTCATATTTCTTCGCTTAGCATTTTTTAAGGAAAAAAAAACCGTCGCATCGACGCTTTTGCCGATCAGTATTATTATTGCAGCTCGAAATGAATCGGATAATTTATATGATAATTTACCCTTCATCCTTACGCAAGATTACCCAGAATTTGAGGTGATTATTGTCAATAATCAATCGGTTGACGAAAGCGCATGGTTATTAAAAGCCTTGTGTCTTCAACATAAAAACCTAAAGGTTGTAGAGATTGCTAAAAACAAGCATTTGTTACCTGGAAAAAAACTTCCTATTACTTTGGGTGTAAAAGCGGCAAAATACGAGAAGATGGTTTTTACTGATGCGGATTGTAAACCTGCCTCCAATCAATGGTTACGAATCATGAGTGAAACGTTCACGGAAAATCATCAGATTATATTGGGTTATGCGCCTTATTTTAGAACGAAAGGAATAATAAATAGAATTATTCGTTATGATACCGCTTTTATTGGCGCAAGTTATTTATCATTTGCCTTAGCAAAAATTCCATACATGGGAGTTGGTCGAAATTTAGCCTATACAAAAAAAGTATTTGATTCCGTAAGAGGATTTAAATCTCATTATTCATTACCCTCTGGGGACGATGATTTATTTATTCAAGAAGCGGCAGTAAATCAAAACTATACCATACAGATTTCGCCGCAAACATTTTGTTATTCAAAAGCATCTGAGACTTGGAAAGGTTGGGTAAGACAAAAAACAAGGCATTACTCTACTTCAAGTCGATATAAGGTTATCAAGAAAGCATTGTTAGGAATCTACCCCATATCCTTGTTGTTGGTGTGGTTAACATTTGTTATTTTGTTGTTTAATGCGAAATGGTTTGCAATTAGCTTAATTCTATTTGGATTTATGATCATAGTAAAATGGTTAATTCAAGGAAAATGCCTTCGAACATTAAATGAAAAAGGTTTTGCATTGGCTTTTCCGCTGTGGGATTTAGGCCATGCATTATTAATGCCGATGTTGTATAATTTTTCCGATCATAAAAGGTATAAAAAATGGTAGAAAACGAGCATTTATCAGATAAAGCGAAGCATGATTTAGTGTTGGTTGAGGCTGCAAAATCGGGCAAGCAAGCCGCTTATGCAGAATTAATGGATCGCTACCGTGAATCCATTTATTTTATGATGTTAAAAATGGTAAAGAACCAAGATGATGCCGACGATTTAACGATTGAGGCCTTCGGTAAAGCATTTAATCGATTAGAGCAATATTCGCCTAGTTTTGCTTTTAGTACATGGTTATTTAAAATTGCTTCAAATAATTGCATCGATTTTATCCGAAAAAAACGCATTCAAGTGTTGAGTATGGATACTGGAATCGCTACATCAGATGGTGAGACTCGTCGCATTGATGCTAAATCAATGACGCATAATCCAGAGGAATCATTGATATACGGTCAGCGCATAGTACACATGCGTTTATTGGTTAGTAAACTAAAGCCTCGTTATAAAGAACTTGTTGAAAAACGTTACTTTGAAGAGCTTAGTTACGAAGAAATAGCCCAACAATTAAACTTGCCACTGGGCACTGTTAAAGCGCAGCTATTTCGAGCTAGGGACTTTCTAGCGAATATGATTGAAAAAACAAAGGATACGATTTAAGTGATAAGTATTGAATCTTATTTTAGTGAGCTTTCAAAAAGTCAAGCACAGCAATTCGAAAAATTACCGAGTTTGTACCGTTTCTGGAATGAGCAAATTAATGTCATTTCACGGAAAGACATGGAGAATTTTAATGAGCGTCACGTACTTCATTCTTTAGGAATAGCTAAAGTTATTTCGTTTAAAAAGGACACACAAGTATTGGATGTTGGAACAGGTGGCGGTTTTCCAGGAATTCCCTTAGCGATTCTATTTCCGGAGGTTCATTTTACATTGGTAGATTCGATTGGAAAGAAAATTAAAGTGGTGAAAGAAATTTCAAACGAATTAGGCTTGCAAAATATAAGTGCGCACCATCTGCGTGCAGAAGAAGTAAAGGGAAAATATCATTTCATTGTAAGTCGCGCAGTTACACAAATGCCCGAATTTATAGGCTGGGTATCTTCAAAAATAGAAAAGCATTCAGCACATAACCTAAAAAATGGTATACTTTACTTGAAAGGCGGGGACTTGAAAGAAGAGCTGTCTACTGTTAAACAAAAGCATAGAATCTATTCATTAAGCGATTATTTTGAAGAACCTTTTTTTGAAACAAAAAAAGTGGTGCATGTAGAACTTAATTGAGTAGTATCGGATAGGTTAATACAAAGGCTGGAATTTCTACCTTAAAAATATCACCCAAAACTAAATCTTTAAAGGTGTAATGACCAGACATTTTACCATAGGGCATAAATAATTCTGTAAAACTTGAATATTCAAAACTTTCTTCAGGATTAATTTGGGGAGTAAAACCTATTACGCCTTCTCCTTCAACTTCAGCATTTCCTAATAATACGTGCTCAATTTTCCAATATCGCCTTAGTAATTGAACGGTATTCGGCAAGTGATTGGTAATTTTTACGTCGTACCTGTAACGAAATGGGCCATTTGGGATGCTTGATTCTTGTTCTAGAAAACTACTAGTTACCTCAATTTCAATACGTATGGTTCGCTTGTCAATCATTACTTATTACTTAAGTTAATAACACTTGAATGAATTAGTTTGTTTTTAAGGCACTATATTTCTAATAAAAATAGTTCAATACTTCCAATTGTCAAAAAAAAAAGATAAAAATTCATTGATTCAAAAGCGATAGTTTAATATCGCTAATGAGGAAAAAGCTTCCGCAGATGACAATTGTTTCGTTGGACAAGGTGTCGCTAACTATTTCGTTTATGGCTTGATTTATTTCTTTATATACTTTTTTTACTGAGCCATTTTCCGCGGCCAATTCTGACAGTTCATGGTAAGTAGTACTCCGTTCATTTTTGAAAACACATAAATATAACTCACTGGATTGGGGTAAATTGGCGATGAGTTTCTTCAAGTCCTTATCACCACTGCTTCCGACGATAAATTTTAATTTTTCATGTGGTGTATCCTGTAATTCTTTCAATAGGATTTTTATTCCCGCTTCATTGTGTGCAGCATCTATAATAATTCTTGGGGAGCTTTTGATTTCTTGAAAGCGTCCGAAAAGGCCAGTATTCTTAAATAGATTTTTAAGGGCCAAACTCACTTCAGCATCAATGACATCAATGTCAATAATCGATAAAGCTTGTATCGCTGTTTGTAGATTTGTTTGTTGGTAATTTGCAATGCCGTCTACTTTAGTATGGGAAGGCTTTAAAAAATTAATGCTCGTTTGCTTTTCTTGGGCGTGGGTCAAGAAAATATTTTTTGTTTGTGCTGTTTCTTCTGCCACAAATACAGGGATATTTTTCTTAATAATGCCTGCTTTTTCTGCTGCAATTTCTGCTATGCTATGCCCAAGAAATTGTTGATGGTCAAGTCCTATATTTGTAATGATACTCAGCAAAGGTTGCACCACATTGGTAGCATCTAAGCGCCCCCCTAAGCCTGTTTCTATAATTGCGTATGTGCAATTTTGTGTAGCAAAGTATTCCATTGCCATCACGAAAGTAATTTCAAAAAAGGAGGGTTGAAAAGGCAATTCGATTTCTTGTAGTTTCGCACAAAATGAAACAACATCATCCTCAGAAATAGTTGTACCATTTATCCGTATTCGCTCTTTGAAATCAAAAATATGAGGGGAGGTAAAAAGCCCCACTTTTTCGCCTTTTTCGGTAAGAATGGATGCTATAAATGAACAGGTAGAACCTTTTCCATTCGTGCCTGCAACATGAATTGTTTTTGTCTTAAAATGCGGATTGCCAAACGTACTTAAAAGCTTTTCAACCCGCTCTAAACCTGGCTTATATGCCTCGGCTCCAATTTCTTGATACGAAGGAAATTGTTGAAAAAGCCAATCAATAGTTTGATGATATTTATTGTGCACGGATTTTACAGGTGATATAGACATATTCATCACGCGCATTTTTTTTCTCGTCATATTTTACTTGCTTCATTACTTCGCTGATAACTCCGTTGATAATACGGTTATCTGTTGTCGTTGTTTTGGATGCAATATTGGTAGCACTGACTACTTTTCCACTGCTATTGATGATTAATTTTAGGTTTATTGTTATATCAACATCCGTTTTGAATTTATCTAATATTGGATCATTTTTTCGTATTCTATTTTCTCCGGAACCTTCTCCTTTGCCAGGCCCATCATCTTTTCCTTCATCTTCTCCTCTGCCAGGTCCTCCAAGTTTTCCCTGCCCTGTTTCATTTCCACCACCTGTACCACCTGTACCAAAAGGATTTGAATCCGTATTAGTTCCGTTTTTAGGGGGGCCACTAAAATCATTGCCTTCCAATACGGAAGGATTTGTTGTTTTAACTTGGTTTACAGGAGCGTTATTTTCGGTTCCACCGCCAGAACTACCTCCTGTTTGTGCTATTTCAATATCCTCTTTATCAATTTTAAATTCTTCTATCACTTCATCAGATCGAAGTGGGGGGAGGTCTACAGGAAGGGGAATGTGTATAAATAATCGAATAAAGTATGAAGAAATCAAAAGGAAAGAAATAAACATAGCAGATGCAACAATGGCGATTTTACGCTCTTTGTTCTCATCAGTATTTTGCCATCTTATCGTGGTCATATATTATTTTTATAATTACGGGGTAATATTTAACAACTCTTTATTAGGTTCGTTACAATTACACCTCCAATTGAAATTTATTTTTCAGTGGTAGCAATAATAATTTTTAAATTGTTTTTCATTCCAAGGCCTAATAAATCGACTAATTCTTGCACTTGCGATTCTTTAGGAATCCTTAAAACAACGGTTTCATCTTTTAGCTTCTTTGTTTCTGCCACGAGCCTTGCCTCAACTTGATCCTTTGAAATTTCTTCTTTGTAGATAAAGTATTTTTTGTCTTCTGTTACTGTCAGGGTTACATGCTGCTTATTCGTGGTTTCATTCGCATCTGATTTTGGCAAAGGAACCTTTATTACATTAGGATTGGCCAATGTTGAAATGATCAAGAAAAATAAAAGTAAGAAAAACATGATGTCGCTTAATGCCGAAGTAGCCACTTCGACATGGAAGCGTTTATTGCGCTTTATTGCCATTTTTTTGTCTAAAAAGGTTTGCGAAATCTAAACTCACTTTCTGAATATTCAAGGCGTAATTATCAATCATACCGTTTAGCAAATGGTATCCAGCGAATGCGATAATACCGACAACTAAACCGGAGCCAGAACTAATCATTTTTTCATAGAGTCCACCAGAAATATTGCTGATCGAAACATTTTCTGTTATTGAAATAGAGTAGAAAATTTTAATTACCCCTGAAATAGTACCGATAAATCCTAAGGTTGGCGCAATTCCGGCGATTAATCCTAAGTGCCCTAAATTCTTTTCCATTTTACCAACTTCAATATTTGCGGCTTTTTCCATGTTTGATTGACGTTCTAAATAAGGCCGGTCCATTGATAAAACCCCTTCATTTAAAACACTTCCAAAAGCGCTTTTATCTTTTGCTAATGTATTTAGTGCCTGCTCAAAATTATTTGAACTAAGATCCGATTTAATATCGGCTAATAAGCTCGCATTATATCGTGTCATTTTTCTAATGTACCGATACTTTTCAACGATAACTATTAAGGAATAAAATAAGAGTATTCCAATTGGAATTAAAAACACCCCACCTTTCATTAAAAATTCAAAGGCTGAGATATCAGAAGATGTGCTATTTGAGGAGGCTTCAGTCGTATTAGCAATAGCAAATGCTCCTATCATTAAAAACGATAGGGTAATAAATAGTTTAAGTTGTTTTTTCATATTTCTTTCGTAAGAATATTAGTTAATCAAAATTAAAAATAAGGTGTTACTGTAAAAAAAAAAGGGCAATTAGATATCCACATTGGATTGTTACCTTTTTAATAAAAAAATGAATTGATAAAAAATCGTTACACTTATTCCAGTAAAAAAAAAACAAAAATTAAACGAGTTGTTGGAGGGCGATTTCTAGTGCTGCCTTTGCGATCCGAGTTTTTGCCTCATTCTTGGCATAGGTAGAAAGTAGCGCTTTTTTAATAATGACACTGGTATCCTCAAAAATCGCATGATCTTCAATCGTTTCTAAATCGTTACTCATGAGATAAGCAAATACCCGTGCCATGCCACAATTAGCAATAAAATCAGGAATTAATGACAAGTTATTATCTGCTTTTTCTGCGATTGCGCCAAAAAATATTTCCGGATCGGCAAAAGGGACATTGGCACCGGAAGATATCACGCTAATCCCAGCAGTAAGCATGCGAGTTAATTGTTCCTCGGTAATCATTCTGCTGCCAGCACAAGGAATAAAGACATCGGCCTTTACATCCCAAATCCGCGTGTTAACTTCTTCAAACGATAATAGTTTTTCGTGGTGAAGCGCAGTTCCTTTTTTTGTTAAGTACAAGGAACGAACTTCCTCAAATGTAAAGCCATTTTCATTGATTAATCCGCCATCGCGATCAATAATCCCAACTATTAAAGCGCCTTCTTTTGCTAAATAATACGCTGCAGAAGAGCCAACATTGCCCCATCCTTGCACGATTACTTTTTTACCTTTTAATTGACCTCCCCAAATGGAATAATAATGTTTAATAGAGGCAGCTACGCCAAAACCTGTAATCAAATCAGCAACGAGGTATTTTCGACTAACTGAAGGAGAGTAGCCCTCGTCTTCAACCACTTTAGAAACGCCTTGTCTTAATTGTCCTATTCTATTTATTTTTTGAGATTCTTTCGGTTGAAAGTGCCCATTAAAAACACCTTCTTGTGGATGCCATACGCCGCAATCTTCGGTTATCGGAATAACTTCATGAATTTCATCTACATTTAAATCTCCTCCTGTTCCGTAGTAGTTTTTCAATAAAGGAGATACTGCAGCAAACCATCTTTTTAAGACTTCTTTTTTTCTTGGATCAGTGGGATCGAAATTGATTCCCGACTTTGCACCACCAATTGGCGGACCTGCAACGGTAAATTTTACTTCCATTGTTTTCGCTAGCGATTCAACTTCTCTTTTGTCAAGTCCTTTTCTCATTCTAGTGCCGCCACCAGCTGCGCCGCCGCGTAGGCTATTGATAACGATCCATCCTTCTGCTTCCGTTTCACTGTCTTTCCATTCGAAAACGATTTCAGGTCTTTTACCCTCAAATTTTTTTAATAATTCTTTCATATTGCTCACTTATTAGCGCCGGCAAAGGTACGCTTTTATATTAGTTGTTAAATTATCTCGGATTATAGGGGAATTAGTAACCGGGAATATGTAACACGCCGCTTACTATGGCTCGATTCG
This sequence comes from Flavobacteriales bacterium, assembly GCA_947475095.1. Taxonomy (GTDB): domain Bacteria; phylum Bacteroidota; class Bacteroidia; order Flavobacteriales_D; family Crocinitomicaceae; genus UBA952. Next base: position 42,276 of record CANJLG010000002.1, on the reverse strand, counting down.
CACCGGTAGCGCTAGGATCATTAGTGGCTTTATTTTCCAAGTATCGATACCCAAGAAAGGCAAAGATAATGGCTTCCTTAAAATCAATAAGTTCGAGTTCAGGAATAATAATATTGCCTGAATAGTGGGCTGCGATGCGTTCAATTAAGAAATTGTTCTTTGCGCCACCGCCTGTAATATAAACGGAGCTTAACTTCTCATTGATAAGAACCTTTGCTATTTGGATAGCTTCGTGTTCAACAATGGTTCGCATAATGGAACTTGGCACAGAAAAATCATTTATTAATGAAAGAAATTCTGAACTTAGCCATTCAGTTCCAATAGATTTAGGACCAATATTATTATAATATTCAATCTGATTTAAGGTCTCTAATAATTGGGTATTTAATTCGCCGCTTCTTGAAATTTCCCCACCGGAATCAAAATCCATCCCGTATTTGTTAGCAAATCGATTAATTGGCAGATTTCCCGGGCAAATATCAAATGCTTTGAGTTGACCATCTTTCTTAAAGCTGATGTTAGTAAAGCCTCCAATATTTAAAAATGCTTCTGCAAGATTTGAAAACAAATATTCATCGCCTAATGGAACCAATGGAGCCCCTTGTCCGCCAGCTAAAATATCCCGGGTTCTAAAATCATTGACTACTTTAATGCCAGTTTGGAATGCGAGGGTGCTTCCGCAGCCAATCTGGGTTGAAAATCCTTTACTCGGTTGGTGAAAAATAGTTTGACCATGGCTTGCTATTGCCTCAATATCTTTAGGATTAATATTGAATTTTTGCATGAAATCGTTGACCGATTCGCCATAAAATTGTCCTATTTGCTTGTCTAGTTGAAATACATTACTCGCTGAAAGTGTCTCAATGCTGTCTAAGGCGTCAAGGATATCTTTGGGGTAGGCGATTGTTAAACCGTGGAGCAGTTTGAATGAGTATCCCTCATCACTATGTTTAAAAGAAACATGCGCAATATCTAATCCATCTTTTGATGTTCCAGACATTAAACCGATGATTTGAGTCATTTGTGGTAACTTTTAAGGAATAAAGAACAAAAATCTCTTATTTTTGTAAATATAATGCAATAACTATTTACTATGAATTTTGATTTAACAGAAGAACATAAAGCGGTTAAGGAGGCAGCGAGAGATTTCGCTCAAAATGTATTGAAGCCAGGCGTAATTGAAAGAGACAACCTTCAGAAATTTCCCGCTGAAGAAATAAAGCAATTAGCTGAACTCGGATTTATGGGAATGATGGTTGATCCAAAATACGGAGGCAGTGGAATGGACACCTTATCGTATGTTTTAGCGATGGAAGAAATTTCTAAGGTAGATGCTTCTGCCTCAGTTTGTATGTCGGTCAATAATTCATTGGTATGTTGGGGTATAGAAAAATTTGGAACAGAAGAGCAAAAACAAAAGTATTTACCTCCGTTAGTAAACGGTGAAAAAATTGGAGCCTTTTGTTTGTCGGAGCCAGAAGCAGGATCAGATGCTACATCTCAGGTGACTTCCGCCATCGATATGGGGGATCATTATCTCTTAAATGGAACAAAAAATTGGATTACTAATGGATCAACCGCTTCGGTTTACTTGGTTATTGCGCAAACGAGCAGAGAGCTGGGTCACAAAGGGATCAATGCATTAATTGTGGAGCGTGGAATGGATGGTTTTATCGTCGGTGCAAAGGAAGATAAATTGGGCATTCGCGGCAGTGATACGCATACCTTGCTATTTAATGATGTTAAGGTTCCTAAAGAAAATAGGATCGGTGAAGATGGTTTTGGATTTAAATTCGCGATGAAGGTATTAAGTGGTGGTAGAATTGGTATTGCTGCTCAAGCGCTAGGTATTGCTGCAGGCGCATTTGAATTAGCCTTGGCTTATTCGAAAGAACGAAAAACATTTGGAAAAGAAATATATAAACACCAGGCGATTGCTTTTAAGTTAGCAGATATGGCCACGGAGATAGAAGCAGCACGTTTGTTGGTTTATCGTTCAGCACTCGATAAAGATGCGGGAAGAAACTATGATCAATCGAGTGCAATGGCGAAGCTTTATGCTTCTAAAGTCGCAATGGAACAAACCATTGAGGCTGTTCAGATTCATGGTGGATATGGTTTTGTGAAAGAATACCATGTTGAACGCTTAATGCGTGATGCAAAGATCACTCAGATTTATGAGGGAACTTCTGAAATTCAAAAAATTGTTATTTCTCGGGGTCTCTTATCCGATTAAACAGCGAGTTGCTTTACAAATTCTAATGCTTTGCTAACGTGACCAATTGGGTCTGTTTGAGAATTGTAAATACCATGAATTTTTTTATCCTTTCCGATAATATAGGTAACTCTTCCCGGTATTAATCCAAATAGATTGGTAGGTACGGCGAATAATTTTCGGATTTTACCACCCTCATCACTTAATAAATCAAATGGTAATTGGTGATTATTAGCAAATTTTTTGTGGCTTTTAGTTGAGTCGGATGAAATCCCAAAAACCGTACATCCAAGGTCTTGAAAATCTTGATGGGTATCTCGAAAACGACACGCTTCTTTTGTACAACCAGGGGTATCATCTTTTGGATAAAAAAATAATATAATGATTGAGTTTCCTAGTTGCTCACTCATGTCAATGCTCATGCTGTCCTGGTTTAGCAGTTTAAATCCCGGGCAATAATCGTCAACTTTAATCATGCGTTTGATGTTAATGCTTGTTTATATCGTGCTAAAATTCGTTCTCGGGCAAAAGTATGTTCTATAATTGGTTTTGGGTAATTACTTGTTCCAAATTCAGGCACCCATTTTTTAATGTATGAAAACGTTGGGTCAAATTTTTCTTGTTGACTTGTTGGATTGAATACTCGGAAATAGGGTGCAGCATCGCAGCCGGAACCTGCGGCCCATTGCCAACCACCTACATTGCTTGCCAATTCAAAATCCAATAGTTTTTCGGCAAAATAGGCTTCGCCAAGCCTCCAATCAAGAAGTAAGTGTTTGGTTAAAAAACTAGCCACCACCATTCTTACTCGGTTATGCATAAAGCCCGTTTCGTTGAGTTCACGCATTCCGGCATCAACTAAAGGATATCCTGTTTTCCCGTCGCACCAGGCTTGAAAGTGCACTTCATTACGCTCCCAATTAATTTGATCGTAAAGTGGTTTAAAAGCATTATTGATTGTTTTTGGAAAATGGAAAATAATCATTTGGTAAAAGTCTCGCCAGATTAATTCATTGAGATAGGTAGCGTTGTGTTTTAGGGCATATGCCGCTAGTGAACGAATGCTAATGGTGCCAAAGCGTAAATGAATGCTTAAACGTGATGTGCCTAATAAAGCTGGGAAGTTTCTGGTCTCGTGGTAGTTTGAAATAATCGTTTCAGGAAAAAGATTACTTGGAAAATTTGTTTTGATGTTGGAATTAAACCCCATTTCTTCCATCGAGATAAGTGAAGTAAATTCATTCGCTTGTCTAAGTTGATGAGCCTGCTCGCTACTTCCAAAGGCAATAAGTTGATCTTCAGTTAATAGTTTTTTCCATTTATTCGCATACGGTGTGTAGATCGTGTAGGGGAGACCATCGTCTTTTGTGACTTCACTTTTTTCAAAAATAACATGGTCTTTGGCTTCAATAAACGCACAGTTTACACTGCTAAGTTTTATCTTGATTTCATTATCTCGAATGAAGGCATAAGGCTCATAATCTGAGTTTGTAAAAACATGACTGCACGCTAGTTTTGAACATAGGTCAGGAATCCAATGCGTGGGATCGCCGTATAGTACAAGTAAATCAGTTCCAAGTGATTGATATTGTTGTTTTAAGCGCTGAATTTCTTGATAAATAAAAGCGACTCGCTGGTCATCTTTCGCTAAATTAGAGAGGATTTGCTTATCAAAAATAAAAACGGGCTGTACCTTTAATCCTGATGTTAGGGCCTTAAATAATCCCGCATTATCGTTGATTCGTAGGTCTCTTCTATGCCAGAAAAGTACGGTATTACTCATGTGACAATATTATTTTCCATCGAAATAAACAATGTTATTTTCGGTTTCCCATAGTGTAATACTCAGCTCATATTTCTTATCCATGGCTTCTCGCATCAACCTGTAAATTACTGCAGCAATATTTTCGGCAGTGGGATTTAATTGTTCGAATTCTGGGCAATCTAGGTTTAGGTTTCGATGGTCAAATCGATCAATGATTTCTTTTTGAATGATTGTTTTCAAGATTTTTAGGTCTATTAGGTACCCTGTCTCAGGATCAACTTCTCCCGAAACCCACACTTCTAAGGTGTAATTATGCCCATGGTAGTTGGGATTGTTGCACTTATCGAAAACGGCATTGTTTTTTTCGTCGCTCCAATCTGGTCTAAAAAGGCGATGAGCCGAATTAAATGTACTTCTTCTACAAACTTTAATCATGATGTTATTTGTATAAATTGATCAGAATGATGCTCAAAAATTATTTTAATCCATTCAGTATACTGCTGAGGACAATCCATAATTTCTTTCTTTAAATCATTGATTGAAATCCATTTAAACTGAGCAACTTCTTCCGGATTAGGTTGTGGATTTTCTTCATAATTGCCCACAAAGACATGGTCTATCTCGTGTTCAATTAATCCGTTATCCATGGTGGCTTTGTAGGTAAAAGAAAATAGTTTGTGAAGCGCACAGGAGATGCCCATCTCTTCATTTAATCGGCGACTTGCTGCATCATCAAGCGTTTCATTCGGATATGGATGGCTGCAGCAGGTATTTGCCCATTGGCTTGGGGAGTGATATTTAGTTGCTGCCCGCTGTTGAAGTAATAGTTCATGTTTGTCGTTGAAGATGAAAACCGAAAAAGCACGATGAAGCAATCCTAATTCATGTGCTGAATTTTTTTCCATAAGACCAATCTCTTGGTCGTTTTCATCTACTAAAATAACGTCTGTACTCATTATATTTTGTTAATTCTGTTTTTTAAGTAGGACATCATTAAAATACCTATTTTTTTGTTGTTTGGAATCCTTATTCTTTCTTTTAGAATTTTTTCTATGGATGTATTTTTAATTTTTTTGAAAAGCTTAAAATAGTATCGGTAGGCTAAATAAACACCTAGGCGGGCTTTTTTCGGTAGCTTTTTAATTCCCTCATACCCCGCTTTAAAGTCGATTTCAATATCGGCTTCAATTGTTGCTTTGATTTGGGCATTGAATTCGTTCATGCTAAGACCAGGGAAGTAGGTACGACCTAATTCTTGGAAATCTGTGCTTAAGTCTCTTAAAAAATTAATTTTTTGAAAGGCAGATCCTAATTTCATTGCAGATGGTTTAAGCGCCTCATATTCTTTGATATTGCCATCAACAAAAACACATAAACACATTAGTCCAACTACTTCTGCTGATCCAAGGATGTATTTATCGTATGTTTCTTTGTCATAATCTTGCTTCTCTAAATCCATTTCCATCGAATGCAAAAAAGTATTGATTAAATCCATGGGAATGTTGTAGGTATTAACTACCCATTGAAAACTATTTAGAATTGGATTTAATGATATTTTGGATTGGATGGCTTGGTGCGTTTGGTTTTTGAAGTCTTCCAAAAGTGCTTTTTTATCAAAATCATGAAATGAATCGACAATTTCATCGGAGAAACGTACAAATCCATAAATAGAGTAGATTGGTTTGTGCAGGTCTTTGTGGAGTAAGCTAATACCCATTGAAAATGAAGTACTGTACCGTTTGGTAGTCAACTCACTCATTTCTTGACTTATGCTATCGAAAAGTGATTTCATGGCAATAGATCTATTTATGGGTTTTCAAAATTAAATTAGCAACTACTTCCCCAGAAATTATTGAGGGAGGAACGCCGGGTCCAGGAACGGTTAACTGTCCTGTATAATAAAAATTACTTAGTTTTTTACTCTTAATCTTTGGTTTAAAAATGGCTGTTTGTTTAAGCGTATTCGCTAAACCATAAGCGTTGCCCTTGAAGGCGTGATAATCATTTTTAAAGTCTGAAATACAAAAACTCCTTTTGTAAACGATATTCTTTTCTATATCATTGCCGGTTATCGTTTTTAGTCTCAGTAGTAGGCGTTGAAAATAATCTTCCCGAATCTCTTCGGTATCTTCTAGATCTGGTGCGATTGGCACCAAGAAAAATAAATTTTCATATCCTGAAGGTGCTGTGCTGGCATCGGTTAAAGAGGGAACAGACAAATAAAACAAAGGTGCTTTTGGCCATCTTGGATTCTTGTAAATTTCTTCACCATGCGCTTCTAGCGACTCATCAAAGAAAAGGTTGTGATGGTTTAAATTTTCAACTCGTTTATTGAGACCTACATAAAAAATTAAGCTGGAAGGAGCCATGGTGCGTGAATTCCAATAGCTATCATCATAATTTGCTTTATCCTTCAGTAAATTTGCTTCAGTATGCTGATAATCTGCACCCGAAATAAATATATCGGCTTCATATTTCTCTGTGGCTGTTATAGCAGCTATTGCTTTATTTCCTGAGTATTCGAACGAAAGAACTTCTGAATTTGTTTTAATGATTACGCCTTGTTCTAAGGCAATTTTTTCAAAAGCCTCAATAAATTTATACATGCCGCCCATTGGATACCATGTACCTAGTGATAAATCAGCATAATTCATTAAAGAGTAAAGTGCAGGCGTATCTTTTGGCATAGCACCAAGAAATAATACTGGAAATTCTAACAAGGAAATTATCTTTGGATGCGTAAAGTATTTTCTAATATAACTTGAAAATGATTGCGTAAGATGTAGGTTAAATATGCCTTTTAAAATACGCATGTCGGCAAATTCCAAAGCCCCTAAACTAGGTTTAAACACCAAATCATTCATGCCAACATCATACTTGTATTTGGCATCTTTTAAAAACTTTTTAAGCTTCAAAGCACTTCCAGGCTCTAATGATTCAAACCAATTTTCAATTTCTGTCATTCCTGCTGGAATTTCAGATTTAGAATGATCTGGCCAATATACACTGTAGGATGGATCTAGACGTTTGAGTTCATAAAAGTCAGAGGTGGTGTAACCGAATTTTTGATAGAAGTTCTCAAAAACATCAGGCATCCAATACCAACTAGGACCCATATCAAATGTAAATCCTTCGGCTGAATATTGTCTTGCTCTGCCACCAATGCTTGAATTTTTTTCTAAAATTGTCACGCTATATCCTTTTTTAGCTAAAAAAGAAGCCGCTGAAAGACTGGCAATGCCAGCGCCTAGAATGACAATTTTTTTACTCATTTAATTTGCCGAATAGGAATAGTCTGAAAGGGCTACCATTAATTTTTTACGAGCGATAAAGATACGACTTTTAACTGTTCCAATTGGTATTTTTAACTCGTTTGCAATTTCTTGGTATTTAAAACCTTCAAAATGCATTTCAAATGGTTTTTTAAATTCTGAGTCTAATTTTGAAATTTTGTTTCGTATGTCTTTGGTTGAAATATATTCTAGCGGTGTTGATTTTGAACCAACCATATTTGAAATGGTTTCTAATTCCTTAGAACTATCAAAAATACTTCTGGATTTCACTTTCCTTCTGTATTGATTAATAAAAATATTACGCATAATTGTAAAAACCCACGCTTTAAAATTTGTTTGAGGAGTGTAGTAGTTTTTGTAGGTGATTGCTTTTAACATGGTTTCCTGTGTTAAATCTTGCGCATCAGCCTTATTTCTAGTGAAACTCATCGCAAATGAACGCAGATTAAACTCTAAATCTACGAGGGCTTGGTTAAATTCTAATGTCGACATACAATTTTGTTTAATGTTTACGATACAAACTTAAACAAAATTGTTTAACAAAAACTAATAAAGATTAAACAAAATAATAAAAAAATTATTTTTTGATATTTTTAATCATCTCATCAACGATTTTCGGGAGGTCAAATCGTGGCTTCCATCCCCAATGCTGCTCAGTAATAGCATCATCGATAGAGTTTGGCCAGCTGTCGGCGATGGCCTGTCGAAAATCTGGATTATACGTGATTTTAAAATCGGGCAGCTGTTTTTTAATCGCTTCGCTTAATTCTTTTGGGGTAAAACTTACTCCTGCTAAATTATAGGAGGATCTAATTTTTATTTGTTCGCTTGGTGCTTCCATTAGTTCAATGGTAGCTCTAATAGCATCATCCATAAAAAGCATGGGCAAGGCGCTTGTTTCATTTAGAAAGCAGTCATAGTCAACTCCTGCTGTTGCTTTATGGAAGATATCTATTGCATAATCGGTTGTTCCGCCTCCTGGGGGGCTTTTATAGGAAATTAACCCAGGGTAACGAAGGCTTCTAACATCCACTTGATGTTTCTTGTGATAGTATTCGCACCAGCGTTCACCAGCTAATTTCGAGATGCCATACACGGTGCTGGGTTCCATAATAGTATACTGTGGGGTTTTGTCGGCAGGGGTTGTTGGTCCAAAAACAGCGATCGAGCTTGGCCAAAAGATTTTGTCAATATGTTTCTCTTTGGCTAGATCTAATATTGTAAACAGTCCTTCCATGTTAAGTTTCCATGCAAAATCAGGATTTTTTTCTGCTGTTGCGGAAAGCAAGGCTGCAAGCAGGTAAACTTCTTTGATCTCGTTGGAAATAATATATTCTCTAATGGCTTCTTTTTGTAATACATCCAGTTGCACATAAGGCCCATTAATAATGATTGCTGGGCAACTTTTACTTAAATCTGCTGCAAAAACAGCTTCATTTCCGTAGCGTTCACGAAGGCTAAGAACGAGTTCCGTTCCGATTTGGCCATTTGAACCAATCACTAATATTTTTTTCATTCTTTCTATTTTTTGAAACAAATTTAACCTTTGAAAACAATATCTCCGATTAGTTTTAGAATAAATTTTTTGTTCTAATTGAATTACACTTCCTTGAAATTACTTAAATGCTTACATTTGTTTTGAATAGTCTGTTTCAATCTTGAAATAGCCTGAAATGTTAGTCTATGCCTTTTTATCAAAAATTAGGATCAATTCCCGGTAAACGACACACTGTTTTCCGTCAGGATAACGGAAAGCTATACCATGAGCAATTATTCGGTACGGTAGGTTTTGATGGCATGTCTTCTTTATTGTATCATATTAATCCACCAACGATGGTCAAGGAAATTCTTGGCCAAAAGAATATTGCTCCTGAAATTGCTCTCTCACATAATATGCAAATGCGTAGTTTTCAAGGTTTTAATGTGGAGCCTTGCAATGATTTTTTAGAGAGTAGAAAACCAATTTTGGTAAACAAAGATGTTTACATAGAATTAGCTGCCCCTAGTTCTTCTATGTCGGATTACTTTTATAAGAACGCTGATGCGGATGAGGTTATTTTTATTCACCGTGGGGAAGGAACAGTGAAAACTCAATTGGGAAACATCGCATTTAAATATGGCGATTATATTGTTATTCCAAGAGGCATGATTTATCAAATTCATTTTGATACTAGCGATAATAAATTACTAATTTTTCAATCTTTTCATCCTATATATACGCCAAAGCGCTATCGAAATTGGTTTGGACAATTACTAGAGCATTCACCTTATTGCGAGCGCGATATTCGTCCTCCAAGTTATGTTGAACCGCACAATGAATCAGGGGATTTCTTAATCAAGATTAAAAAACAGGATATTCTTCACGATTATGTCTATGCCCATCATCCATTTGATGTTGTCGGATGGGATGGATTCAATTACCCTTATGCTTTTAGCATTCATGAATTTGAACCCATCACTGGACGTGTTCATCAACCTCCTCCCGTTCACCAAACATTTGAAACAAGTGCCTTTGTGATCTGTTCTTTCGTTCCACGACTTTATGACTATCATCCTTTATCTATTCCTGCGCCTTATAATCATAGTAACATTGACTCCGATGAGGTATTATATTACGTTGATGGGGACTTTATGAGTCGCAACCACATTGAGAAGGGACAAATCACGCTACATCCATCTGGTATTCCGCATGGTCCGCATCCGGGCGCCTACGAAAGAAGTATTGGAAAAACTTCCACCGAAGAATTAGCTGTGATGATTGATACTTTCAAGCCCCTCCAACTTACTACTTTTGCGATGGGTATTGAGGAGAAAGATTACGCAAAATCATGGATGAACCATTAATAAAGTAAAACAATGTCTGCAGAAATTAAAAATTTAAAAAATCTTCAAAATACGACCTATGGTCTGAAGAAATTATTCAACGATGCACAAGATTTTCTTCCCCTATTGGGAACTGATTATGTTGAATTATATGTAGGAAATGCCAAGCAATCTGCTCTTTATTATAAGACGGCATTTGGTTTTCAATCGGAGGCTTTTGCCGGATTAGAAACGGGATGCAAGGATCGTGTATCCTATGTTTTGAAGCAGGATAAAATCCGTTTAGTGTTAACTACACCCTTAACGAAGGATGGCGTAATCAATGAACATATTAATAAGCATGGCGATGGAGTGAAAATAGTTGCGCTTTGGGTGGAAGATGCTACTTCGGCCTTTGAAGAAACAACTAAAAGAGGGGCGAAGCCTTTTATGGAACCTACCCGTGAAGAAGACGAACACGGATTTGTAATTCGTTCAGGTATTTATACTTACGGTGAAACAGTTCATATTTTTGTTGAACGTTCTAATTACTCAGGCATTTTTCTACCGGGCTACAAAGCATGGACATCACACTACAATCCAACACCTGTAGGGTTAAAATTTATCGATCACATGGTAGGAAATGTGGATTGGAATGAAATGAATACTTGGTGCCAGTTTTATGCTCAAGTTATGGGCTTTGCACAGATCATTTCTTTTGATGACAACGACATTTCGACTGAATATACAGCTTTGATGAGTAAGGTAATGAGTAATGGGAATGGTCGTATTAAGTTTCCAATAAATGAACCTGCAGCAGGCAAGAAAAAGTCTCAAATAGAGGAATACATTGATTTTTATAATGGACCAGGTGTACAGCACATTGCGCTTGCAACGGATGATATTATAGCAACAGTTTCGGCGATGCGCGATCGTGGAGTCGAATTTTTGTATGTGCCAGATTCGTATTATCTTGATTTAATTGATCGAGTGGGCCATATAGATGAGGATGTGGAGGTATTAAAACAACATGGTGTTTTAATTGATCGCGATGAAGAGGGCTACTTGCTTCAATTATTCACAAAGCCAGTGGTTGATCGACCGACGATGTTTTTTGAAATCATTCAACGCAAAGGGGCGCAATCATTTGGGAAAGGGAATTTCAAAGCTTTATTTGAAGCGATTGAAAGAGAACAAGAGAATAGAGGGACCTTATAGAATAGGTGTAATTAATCCGTTTAAACGGTCATAATTTCCTTTTCTTTCTGCTCTAGTAAATCGTCAATTTTCTTAATGAATTTATTGGTGATTTCCTGAACAACAGCTTCAGCATCTTTGGTCATATCCTCCGATAAACCATCGTTTTTCATGGTTTTAATAAAATCCAAGGCGTCTTTACGATTATTTCGAATACCAACTTTCCCGGATTCACCTTCGGCTTTTGCCTTTTTTACTAGATCTCTTCTTCTTTCTTCCGTGAGTGGTGGCACAGCAATTAATAATTGTTCTCCGTTGCTTTGTGGGTTTAATCCAAGATTCGCATTCATGATGCCTTTCGCGATATCGTTTAGGGTATTCTTTTCGAAAGGTTGAACCGTTATGGTTCGGGCATCCATTGTATTCACATTCGCGATTTGCTGTAATGGGGTCATTGCCCCATAATACTCCACCATAACTCCAATCAGCATAGCGGGTGTTGCTTTTCCTGCTCTAACTTTTAGCAATTCATGATCAAAATGCGTCATTGTTTTATCATTTGAACTCCGCAAATCATCGTATACCATTTCAAGTTCTTCTGTCATATCAAATCTTTTAGTTATGAACGATTGTACCTATATGATCTTCCGTGAGCACTTTAAGAAGTGTGCCGGGTGTATCCATATCAAATACTATGATGGGTAAATTATTTTCTTTACAAAGTGTAAATGCGGTTAAGTCCATCACATTTAATCCTTTGGAGTACACTTCATCGAAGGTAATGTGGCTATATTTACTCGCTGTTTTATCTTTTTCAGGGTCTGCGGTATAAATACCATCAACTCGTGTTCCTTTAAGGATAACCTCTGCATTTATTTCAATTGCGCGCAAAGAAGCGGCTGAATCAGTTGTAAAATAAGGATTCCCTGTTCCTGCTCCAAAGATGACCACGCGCCCTTTTTCTAAATGTCGAACGGCTTTTCGGCGAACGTATGGTTCACAAATTTCTTTCATTTCAATGGCAGATTGAAGTCGAGTTTCAACTTGAATAGCTTCTAGTGCAGCTTGAAGGGCCATTGAATTAATCATGGTGGCTAGCATGCCCATATAATCGCCATGGGTTCTATCCATTCCACCTTGTTCTGCTTGAACGCCTCTAAAAATATTTCCACCGCCAATAACAATTGCTATTTCAACTCCTGCCGAGCAAATTTCTTTTATTTGTTTGGCATAGGAGGTTATTTTCTCATTATCAATACCAAATTGCTTATTTCCCATAAGGGATTCGCCACTGAGTTTTAAAAGGATGCGCTTATATTTCATAGTACGTTTTACTGAGGACAAATATAGCAGGATTATTTTAGATTTTTAATCCTCATCGATGTCCCAAGCTAAACTTGCATCTTCTGTTTTGCTTGAATCAGCAATTAACAGTTGTAATTCGGATAATTCTTCCTCTTCTAAATCGCGGTATTGTCCCAGGGGAAGGTCTAGCGAAATGTTTAGTATGCGCGTCCGTTTTAGCTCAACTACTTCATAATCAAGGAAGCTGCACATTCTTCTTATTTGTCGGTTCAAGCCCTGTGTAAGAATAATTTTAAAGGTGAAGCTAGTTATTTTCTCCACACGGCATTTTCTTGTAACGGTTTCTAAAATGGGCACCCCATTGCCCATTTGTTTTATAAATTCTTTGCTAATTGGGCGATCTACTTTTACTAGGTATTCTTTATCGTGATTATTTCTTGCGCGCAAAATTTTATTTACGATTTCCCCATCATTTGTCAATAAAATAAGACCACTGCTGTATTTGTCTAGTCGTCCCACAGGAAATATCCGAGTTGGGTAGTCGATATAATCTATGATGTTATCAGGAACATCTATATTGGTGGTACATTCGATTCCTTCAGGCTTGTTAAACGCTAAATAAACGAGTTTCTCTTCCGTTTCATTAATTGAAACACCATCAATACAAACTTTGTCGCTTGGTTTAACTTTCGTTCCCATTTGTGGAACATTACCATTTATAGTGACACGACCATCTTCAATGAGTTTATCAGCTTCTCTGCGCGAGCAATACCCTTTTTCACTAATAAATTTATTCAGTCTCTTGTGTTCAGATTCCATCACTCAAAGTTATTTAAATCGACGTAGCTCAGCAAATTCTTAGCGTTGCTTCATAAAAAATAAATCAAAAAAAAATCCCGCTTAAAAAAACGGGATAGTTTAATTCTATTGAATCAACGATTAACTTAATGAAAATCGCTTGAATTCAGTAACTGTCAAACCTTTTTCAGTAGAATTTAAAAATTGTTCTACACTTAATTTATTATCTCGAACAAAAGGCTGGCTTAATAAGGTATTTTCTTGAAAGAATTTATTCAATCGACCCATGGCAATTTTTTCTGCCATTTCAACTGGTTTTCCTTCCTGAATAGCAAGATCTTTTCCTACTTCAATTTCACGATCAATTGTTTTTTGATCAACGCCGTTTTTATCTATCGCGACAGGATTCATTGCAGCAATTTGCATCGCAACTTGACGTCCAGCCTCTTCAGCATCACTCACATTACTATTTAAACCTACCAAGGTCGCTAATTGATTTCCAGGGTGATTGTATGCAACAACTTTATTAGATTGGATGAGAGCATAAGAAGACAATTCTAATTTTTCGCCGATACGACCAATTTGCTCTATAATTTTTTCTTCTAAGGTAAGCTTCTCATCGTAAGCAAGTGCTTTTAATGCGTCAACATTAGCTGGTCTGTGATTTAATGCTAAATCAACAATTGATTGAACAAACGCAACATAACCCTCATTTTTAGCTACGAAATCTGTTTCACAATTCAATGCTAGAATAACACCTGACTGACCATCAGTTGCAGCTTGAGCCATAATTAAGCCTTCTTTTGCGTCATTATCACCTCTTTTAGCAGCGATTTTTTGTCCTTTTTTACGAAGAATGTCGATCGCCATTTCGATATCACCATTTGATTCTACTAATGCGTTTTTGCAGTCCATCATTCCTGCTCCTGTTTGTTGACGTAAGTTATTGACGTCAGCGGCTGTAATTGCCATGTTCTTTAAGTTTATGGGTTAAAAAATATAAGATTATGCTTCTTCGTCTTCTTTGTTTTCTTCAACAACTGGTGCTTCTTCAACAACTGGTGCTTCTTCAACAACTGGTGCTTCTTCAACAACCGGAGCTTCTTCAGCAACTGGTGCTTCTTCAACAACTGGAGCTTCTTCAGCAACCGGAGCTTCTTCAGCAACCGGAGCTTCTTCAGCAACCGGAGCTTCTTCAGCAACCGGAGCTTCTTCAACAACTGGTACTTCTTCAGCAACTGGAGCTACATCGGCTACAGCCTCTGCTTTATTAATACGTTTTCTAGTAGTTTGAGTAGGCACTGCTTCAAGTGTTTCTTCTCCACCTGTTTCGGCATCAGTTTTTATATTTTTTCTATCTTCTAATCCATCGCGAATTGCATCACAAATTTCATCTAAGATTAGGGCAATTGATTTAGTTGCATCATCGTTAGCAGGGATAGGGAAATCAACTAGTTTTGGGTTAGAGTTGGTATCTACCATAGCAAAAACAGGAATGTTCAATCGTTTCGCTTCAGCAAGTGCAATATGCTCTTTCATGATATCAACAATAAATATAGCTGCTGGTTGTCTTGTCATTTCCGCAATTGAACCAAAAGTTTTTTCTAGTTTTTCACGTTGACGTGTTTTAAATAATTTCTCACGCTTGTTCAATGTTTCCCAAGTACCGTCAGACTTCATTTTATCAATCACGGTCATTTTCTTGATTGATTTTCTTGTCGTTTGAAAATTTGTTAACATACCACCAGTCCACCTTTCAGTTACGTAAGGCATATTGATTTTAATAACTCGCTCAGAAACAATTTCTTTCGCTTGTTTTTTAGTAGCAACGAAAAGTATTTTTTTACCTGATTTTGCAATTTGTTTCATTGCGGCACAGGCCTGGCCAAGGTGAACAATAGTTTTATTCAAGTCAATGATATGGATTCCTTTTTTTTCCTCGAAAATATAAGGAGCCATTGCTGGATTCCACTTTCTTTTTTGATGTCCGAAATGAACTCCGGCATTCAAAAGTGTTTCAAAATTTAATTTAGACATATATTATTTTATTTGTTTACGTTCCTTAATTAGCTCAACTGTTGAGGGATCTTACGATAGGTGCTCAAAAGTTTGGATACTAAACCACCAATATCGATTAACGTTTCGAGAATTGGAATTTTTTTCTTGCCTTTGGCTGACCTGGCTTTTTACGTTCTACCATTCTAGGATCACGAGTCATCAAACCATCTGCTTTTAGTAATGGCTTATAATCAGCTGAAATTTCAACGAGTGCGCGAGAAATACCCAATCGGATAGCTTCTGCTTGACCATTGATACCTCCACCCATCACATTAACTTTTACATCATATTGACCAACAGTTTCGGTTAAAACGAAGGGTTGATTTATTTTTGCTTGCAGTACATCAATTGGAAACATAATAGCCATTGCCTTTTTGTTAATTGATATTGTACCTTTTCCTTTGGATAAATATACACGTGCAACTGCCGTTTTTCTTCTTCCTAGAGCGTTTATAATTTCCATATTATTTAAGTGAATCTAAATTTAACAATTGTGGTTGCTGTGCTTCGTGCTTATGCACATCGCCTACATATACTTTAAGGTTTGTGAATAATTGTCTTCCTAGCGTATTTTTAGGCAACATTCCCTTAACTGCTTTTTCAATTAGTCTTTCAGGATGATTTTTCAACATGTTTTCAGCTGTGGTAAATCGTTGTCCACCCGGATATCCAGAAAACCGAACATATTCTTTATCCGATAATTTCGAACCGGAAAAGGTTATTTTTTCTGCATTTATAACGATAACATTATCGCCACAATCTGCGTGAGGAGTAAAGTTAGTTTTATACTTTCCTCGAATAACTTTAGCAACTTTACTTGCTAGTCTTCCTACGGTATGTCCTTCAGCATCAACTATAAACCACTTTTTATTTGCGGTTTGAGCATTACCAGAAATTGTTTTGTAACTTAATGTATCCACGTTTTAATCTTTAATATGAGCAATAATTCCCTTAAATTAGGGGTGCAAAGATAGGATTTTTGTTTTTATTAACAAAGAATATCAAAAAAAAAGAAAATAATTTTTTATCGATTTTTAAATGCTTGAATTGCTTCACGCGTAAAATCGCTAAGGACGAGTGTACCACTTATAGCAGCACGGTCAACTAATAGGGTATCCCAATCGTCAGTTCCTTCCCAAAAAATCTTTTTTAGGGCTAACATTGCAGCAGGATTTGACTTCGAAAGCTTAGCAGCCAATGTTTGAATTGCCACATCCATTTTCTCGTGATTGTCAAAAATCTCGTTATACAATCCTTTTTGCATTGCCCATTCGGCACTTCTCCACGAACTAGCATTAATAGCTAATTCACTCATTGCCGACAAACCAATTTTTCGTTGAACGGCCGGGCCTACCACAAAAGGACCGATGCCAACGGCGAGTTCGGATAATTTTACTTCTGCATATTTGGTGGCAAAACAATAATCAACGGCACTTGCAATTCCAACTCCACCTCCTACAGCTTTTCCTTGAATCCGACCAATTATTAATTTTGATGAGGTTCTGCAGGCATTAATGACCATTGCAAATCCTGAGAAGAATTGTAAGCCTGTCTCAAGATCCCCAATGGCAACTAGCTCATCAAAGCTTGCCCCTGCGCAGAATGTTTTTTCTCCTGAAGATTGGAGAATAATAACCTTAACATTCGCATCGTCGCTTGTACTTTTTATAGTCTTTGCTAGCGATCTTAATAAGCTACCTGGAAGCGAGTTGCTTTGTGGATGGCCGAAGGTAATTGTTGCGATACCGTCGTTTGTTGAAGACTCAACGTGACCCATTTCTTCCATTTATTTTGATATTTATTTCAGAGTAATACTATCTGTTCCAATAACAACACCATCGCAAATGACCTTGATTTTATAATTTCCTTTAATTGCTTTTTCAGATTTAAAGTCATAATATATGGACACGTCAATCGCTTGATTCTGATAATCGATCACTTTTTTATCGGAATAGGCTTCATTTCCTTGGTCGGTATCAACGGTATTACTTGAATTGGCTTGAAGGACTCTTCCATCAGGATTTATGATTTGCAAGTAGACTGATTTTTTTCCTGCGCTGGTTAAGGGATTTTTCGAAACAGTAAAAGTGGATGCTATTTGGATGGCATTTTTAGCTTTATCAGTTTCTTTCGTTGTACTATTCCATTTAGATGCTAAAGCCACTGAATTAAAATCATACGCCTGTAGGGCGGAGCCTTTTTTTACTTTTTCTTTATTTTCCTCTAGTTCCGATTTAACAATGTCTCGTTCTGTAATTGTATTATTTAATTCTGTGGATTTCACATCAAGCTTTGAGGTTAATTCAAGGTTTAAAGTGTTTAAAGCGTCAATTTGCTTTACATATCCTTTCATAATATTTCGTAGGGTTTCATTTTCTTTTTTTAGCTGAAAAAGTTGAGATGCGCTTAATTTTTTATTTGAACTTAGTTCATTCAACAAACTTTGAATTTTGCCTTTTTGAATATTTAGGCTGTCAGCCTTACTTTGATCCTTGCTAATTAACTTATCGTAAGTTTCCAACATGCTTTTTAAATCTGTTTTTAAGTCATTAGATAAATTACCTACATAACCCTCCATCATTTTGTTAATGCCATTAATATTTCCATTCAAATCATTGATTTTTGAATTTAAGATTAAATTTTCGTTAGCACATTTAGCTAACTCGGCTCTTTTAGCTGACCACATATACGTTAAATAGGCTACCCCAATTAATAAAATTAAAATGGCAATTACATAAAAACCAGTTCCGCTTTTTCTATTTTCTTCGCTCATATTAATATACTATTAGGTTAGTAATCTTTATTTAATAATTTTCAATCGTGAAATGATAGGTCTCCATGATCTGATTTGCTAGCATTTTTTTGCAGGCCTCTTCCACTTTTGCTTGTGCACTTTCTTTATCCGCACTTTCAATTAATAATCGAATATGACGTCCAATTCGCACCTCATTAATTTCGGATAGACCGATATTTTTAAGGGCACTACTTACTGCTTTTCCCTGTGGGTCCAATAAGGCATCTTGTGGCATTATGTCTATTTCAGCTCTGAATTTCATTTGTTTTGTGTTGAAAGTTACCAATTAAGGATAATAATAAATACAAAAATACAATTATAGGAATAGACCAAAGGTAAAAAAGTATAAAACTTATTAATGAAAAGACAATTAAAAGGTAACGAAATTTATTGTCTGCCCATCCAAGGTTTTTAAATTTTAGTGCAATTAGTGGAATTTTAGCAATTAACAAGAAGGAAAACAGACTGGTAATTAAGGTAATAGTATAACAATCAAAAACTGCTAATACGAATGAATGTTGGCTATTCCACTCCGAAAAATTGGCATAAAAAAATAGTGGGAAGAACAGAATGAATAGCGTGTTTAATGGAGTTGGGACACCAATAAATTGGTCACTTTGATTTTCATCGATATTAAACTTTGCCAAGCGAAACAAGGATAAAAACGGAATAAGTAAGCCAAGAAAAGGAAGGTATTTTATTGATGCGTCAAAATTATTGGGCACAGAATAAAAAACGGCCTGCATCCATGCTTGAATTTGAAACCATGTATACGAGCTTGCTTGAAAGTTATAATCATGTGGAGCAATGGTCCCATCATGCGTGCCAACAATTATCATGACCATTACGATTATTCCTGGTGCTAATCCAAATGAAACCATGTCGGCTAATGAATCCAATTGCTTTCCAAGAGGACCACTTTTGTTAAGTTTTCTTGCCAAAAAACCATCTAGAAAATCAAATCCCATTGCAGCGAATAAAAATAAAGGGGAAATGTCTATTCTTCCTGCAAGCGTCGCTAATATTGAAATTATTCCGCAAATCAAGTTCATTGCAGTAAGTAAGTTCGGGAGGCTAAACATTTAGTGGTTCAAATTTTCTCTAAAAAAATATCGTTAAAATTACATATAAATAAAGTATTTTTATCGCAACTATTTTTTGAATTACAAATAACACAATTTTTTGCCAATATTTGGGTTAAACAAGCCTAAATTTTTAAAACAATGAGAGGTTTAACTTTTTCTTTTTTACTTTTTCTTTCCGCATTTTCTGCGGTTTTCGCTCAAAAATATTCAAATGAGTTTTTAGCGATAGGTGTTGGTGCAGATGCATACGGAATGGGAAATGCAGTTGTTGCTTCGGCTGATGGTGTAAGCGCTGCTTATTGGAATCCTGCGGGATTGGTGGGGGTGAAAAGCTGGTTGGAGGTCAGTGCCATGCACTCTGAGTTTTTTGCTGGAATTGCTAAGTATGATTATGTCGGTCTAGCTCATGCTGTAAATGATAGAAGTGCTGTGGGGCTTTCTTTTATTCGTTTTGGCGTAGATGATATTCCAAACACGACTCAATTAATAGACAACAATGGTGTCATTAATTACGACAATATTACCACATTTACTGCCGGTGACTATGCTTTTCTGGGGACCTATTCCTCCAAGCTGAAGGTGGAGGGAATGAGTATTGGTGGAACAGTAAAAGTAGTTTATCGAAAAGTGGGCGATTTCGCAAAGGCTTGGGGATTTGGACTAGACGCCGGATGGAAATACCAAGTTAATAAAACGTGGCGTTTTGGTGTTGTTGCGCGCGATATGACTTCAACCTTTAATGCATGGGTGTTTAATTTAGATCCAGAAATGCAGCAGGTTTTCTTGGCCACTAAAAACGAAATCCCTAGTAATGGCTTAGAATTAACACTTCCTAGAATAATTATGGCTTCTGCTTGCCAATTTGATTTGGGTAAAAAAGGCCTCAACTTAGCTGCGGAGATTGATTTAGACCTTACTACTGATGGCAAAAGAAATACCTTAATTAGTGGTGCGCCTTTTTCAATTGATCCTCATATGGGCATTCAGTTTGGTTTTCGTGATATTGTGAAGTTGAGGGGAGGAATTTCTTCAATTCAATCATTTAGTAGGATGGATAATTCCACCTATTGGGGAGTACAACCTAATATTGGGCTAGGCATTAGTATTAAAGGTTTTCATTTAGATTATGCTTTTACTCGATTGGGCGATGCTGATGCTAATTTTTACACGCATATTTTTTCAATTAAGTTTAAATTAGCAAAACCCAAGAATGCAATGAAATGAAAAAGTTTTACCTTTTATTAACTTGTCTTCTAATTTGTTTGTCATTCAATGCGCAAACCTTCGGAAATGAGTGGATAAATTATTCACAACAACACTATTCTTTTTCATTAACCCAAACAGGCCTCTTTAAAATTGATGCTGCTTCATTAAGTGCTGCAGGCATTCCAATTAATTCTTTTACCGCGGGAAACATTCAGATTTTTGGTCGGCAAAAAGAAATTCCCTTGTATATCCAAGATGGTGGTGATAATCAGCTAGATGTAGGAGATGTTATCTTTTTTTATGCCGAAAAAAATGATGGTTGGCTTGATTCTACACTCTATGATGACCCCAACAGAATGGGTAATCCGAGGTATAGTCTCTACAATGATACCATTCAGTACTTTTTAACTTGGAATACGAGTGAGAACAACAAGCGCTTTGTGCTTGAAAACGATGTGGATTTTAACGCATATTCTCCCTCTAACTATGTGTTTTCGGAAAAGTGGCAGGCGTTTTCTCAAGCCTATATCGCCGGTGAAAAATCATCCGAGGCTGCTAGTTCATTTTATGTTTCTGGAGAAGGGTGGGGGAGCTCTATTCAAAATGGAGTTAATGGTTATACATGGAATTTTTCGTCAACATTATTGGAAAATGTATATCAAGGGCTTGATGCGCCTTTGGTTAATTACCGTGCTGTTACCGTTGGGGCCTCAAATGCGTCTTTTGGAGGAATTGGAAATCATCATTCGGTGCATACCATAGGCGCATCTAATTACGTTTTACACGATACTATTTTTACTGGCTATCAGGGAATTCATATCAATAAATCATTTCCTGTTTCTATCTTACCAGCTTCTGGCGGCACAAACTATAAAGTTTCCATACTTGGCGATCAAAGTGCACTGTCTGATTTTCAATCCTTAAATTATTGGTCATTCCTTTACCCTAGATCTCCTTCTTTCCTTAATGCTAATAAAACTTCTTTTTTGGTTGAGAATAACTCAAATCAAACCAAAATAAGACTAAATATGAGCTTGCTATCTTTAACTAATCCATATTGCTTCGTTCTTGGTGATGTTCCTCGTAAAGTTCCTGTGGTAGCAGTTTCTGCTGGAAATTTTCAAGTGCTCATCCCTAATAGCACTTCAGGAAATTCGCAAAAAGTAATCTTACAAGATGCAAGTACGGTAGTCAGTATCATTTCTTTTAAATTGGTTAATGGAACAGGGTTTTTTACTGATTTTTCTACCATTCCAAATTTAGAAAAAGCCTTATTGTTTGTTTATCATCCAAAACTTGAAAATTCAGTGGTAGAGTATGCCACGTATCGAAGTTCTTTATTGGGTGGTGATTACAATGTTATTTTATCAAAAGTCGATGAGCTCTACCAGCAATTTGGTGGCGGTATTCCAAAGCACATAAATGGCATAAGGCGATATGCGCATTATATTTATACCTTATCCACTCAAAAGCCGATTGGCCTATACTTATTGGGGAAAGGTATTCGTGAAGCCAATGTTACCTCAGCACTTTCTTCGGGTCCGGGTTCTCGAACCTCTGTCGCTAATTATGCTTTGTCGCTCGTTCCGTCGTTTGGCCATCCCTCATCGGATGTTTGTATCACTTCTAATTTATTGGGAATGGATAAATGGGCGCCATTAATACCAACTGGGCGGATTTCTGTGAATAATAATGCGGAATTACAAACGTATCTCACCAAAGTTAAGGCGTTTGAGTTGCAGCAAGATCCTGGCTCGATTTATTCGTCACAAACAAAGGATTGGCAAAAGCAAATTTTGCATTTTTCAGGAGGTAACAATGCGAATGAACAGTATCTTTTTCAAACTTATTTGAATCAGATGGCGGTGATTGCTGAAGATGATTTTTTTGCTGCCAATACCACCTTGGTTGCTAAGCAATCTGGAAATCCTCTTACACCAACACAAGTTCAAGCAATTCAAGATAGAATTCAAGAGGGCGTAACTGTTATGAATTTCTTTGGGCATGCTTCTTCTTCTGTCAGCGGTTTTGATGTAAATCTCGATGAGCCAGAAAATTGGGATAACCAAGGTCGATACCCCTTGTTGATTGCAAATTCATGTTACAACGGAAATATTTTCCAAAGCGCAGCAACAAAATCGGAGCAATTTGTGTTAGCTCCAAATGCTGGTGTCATTGCTTATCTCGGAACAATTGATTTAGGTTTCACCTCTGCTCTTAATGAATTCTCCAATAATTTTTATAAGCAGTTCAGTCAAGATAATTATGGTGGTACGATCGGTTCCCACATTAAAAATTTAATTGATACGGTAATGACACCGAATGCTGATTTAATTTCCGAATCCACCTTTGCTCAAATGACACTTCACGGCGATCCAATGCTACGTTTGAATCCTCATAATAAACCCGAAATTGAACTGACAGATCCCCGAATTGTGTTTGGACCAAACAACATTACGCTTGCTACCGATTCAATAGAGATTGCTGTTACGCTTAGAAATTTAGGACAATCCATTCCTGGGGATTTTACGCTTCAAGTTCTCCGCGATTTCCCGGGATCAACCGCCGATTCTAACTATGTATTTATTGTTAATGGTTTGGATTATGAAAAAACAATCCAAGTTAAAGTGCCTTTTTATCCACTGATTGGTGTAGGCTTGAATCGATTCACAATTAGTGCTGATATCCCTTCGGTAATTTCTGAACAATATGATGAAATCACCAATAATCAAGTTTTGAAAAATTTTAATATTAGCATTGATGGAATTGAGCCAATTTTGCCAATAGATTTTGCTGTAGTACCGCGCGATACTATCGCTTTGTTTGCCTCTACGATCAATCCGTTGGCGCCAATGAGTACGTATCGTTTTGAAATTGATACCGTACACACTTTTAACAGCGGCTTTCGTCGTTATGCCACTATTACGGCGCTAGGAGGCGTAAAATCAGTTAATTGGAATCAATGGATTTCATCTGTTTCAAATCTGTCGTCACCCCTTATAATGACTGATAGCACTGTATATTATTGGCGAGTTGCCTTAAATGAAGCGATGCCAAATTGGAAAAATCGATCGTATCAGTACATTATTAATAAGGAAGGTTGGGGTCAGGATGATTTTCATCAGTTTACTTTTAATACTCCAATTGGGATTAATCTGAACCAATTGAATGAACAACGAGAATTTGCCCCCATTTTAAAAACGATTTCGTGTTTAGCATTAGCCTCCTCCGCTGCTCCGTATATTTATGACAATGCTTGGTATTTGAACGATGAGCAACAAGAATACGAAGTGTGTAATTTGACACCAAAATTTCATGTCGCAATTATCGATAAGGCAACCTTGTTGCCGTGGGAAACACGCTATATTTATCCAAATGGCACCGTGGTAAATCCCAATAACAATTTTGGAAATGCTAATGACAACAATGGCTGCAAGCCACGTCCGATGAGGTATTTTACCTTTCATCAAAACAGTGTTCCGCAGATAGATGCATTTCAAAATCTTGTAGAAAACGTGGTAGAAAATGGGGATTACATACTCATTTATTCTCCGATGACTACGCGTTATGATTGGTGGGATTTATACGACCCTGGTTTGTATCAAACGTTTGCTAATTTGGGATCGGATAGTATTTATTCCGGTAGGCCAAACCGTCCCTTTATTTTCTTAACCCGGAAAGGTGATCCAAGTTTTGTGGTGGAATTGGTCGCTCAAAACAATGAAAATATCTTTCTCGACACGATAATTTCCGGCTCTCAATTATTTGGTCGAGAGACGAGTCCTTTGATAGGACCTGTTGCAGAATGGGAGTCGCTATTTTGGAAACGGGATCCCTTAGAACAAACACCAGGAGATTCTACGCTTCTCAATATAAAATTATACAACGCTTATGGGGCTTATCAATATACGATTGATACGATTATGACACCGAACGATTCAATTATACAATTATCCAATTTAATTGATCCCGTGTTATTTCCTTATCTCCGCCTTGAGGCTCAATATTACGATTCAGTAACACAAACTCCTGCTCAATTGGATTTCTGGCATCTTGTTTTTGCGCCACTTCCAGAAGCAGCGATCGATCCATCCAATGGTATTACATGGACAAACCCCAATGATACGATCAAAGAAGGTCAGTTGATACAATTTGCTGTAGATGTTCGCAACATCAGCGATTATGGTATGGATTCCTTATTGGTGAATTACTTTATTGTGGATAAAAATGAGGTCATTCACCCGATTGGCTATCCTCGTCAAGAGCCCCTACTAGTGGGTGGTTTATTACGCGACACCATTGAATTTTCTTCTTTGGGATTTGTCGGGGATAATTGGTTGCGAATGGAGATAAATCCTTATGTCGACATAGCGCAAGTGTTTACCGATCAGCCTGAATTGACCCACATTAATAATATTTTACAGTTTCCTTTTACCGTGCTATCTGAGGATCTAAATCCAATACTGGATGTCACTTTTAATGGTCAACATATCCTGAATAATGATATTATTTCGCCAACATCTGAAATTGTAATGAGTTTGAAAGATGATAATCCTTATTTAGTTATGAATGAGGATGCCGATACTTCTTTGTTTGGCGTTTATTTGACCGACCCAGATGGTCTACAAATTAAAATTCCATTTATGAATTCTAGTGGGGAGGTTATTATGCAATGGATTCCAGCCGAAAGTCAGAATAAGAAATTTAAAATTATTTACCCTTGTTATTTTGATAAAACAGGAACATATACACTTTTGGTACAAGGAAGCGATAAATCAGGAAACCTTTCAGGTGATCTGGAATATAAAATTAGTTTTGAGGTCATTCATGAGTCTGCAATTACTGAGTTTTTAAATTATCCAAACCCGTTTTCAACGAGTACTCGTTTTGTGTTTACCTTAACTGGAGATGCCCTACCAGACGACATCTTAGTTCAAGTGATGAACATAAATGGGCGAGTGGTTCGTGAAATAACAGAGGGCGAACTTGGCCCGATTCGCATAGGCAGAAACGTAACGGAATTCGCTTGGGATGGGAAAGATCAATTTGGCGACCAATTGGCAAATGGCCTTTATTTATATCGTGTACAAGCTAAAATTCAGGGCCAAAACATTCGTCATTTGGAATCTGGCGCCGATAATTTTATTCAAAAAGGATTGGGTAAAATGTACTTAATTCGTTAAAAAAATTTACAACTCATAATTGCCGTATCATCGCCATAATTTGAGGTGTTGCACCACTCTGAAAGATGTGAGAAAATAATGTTGTTCATGTCCTCCATCTTTAAACTTGAGTATGATTTTATATCTTTTATTAAGCGTTCTGATCCAAATTCCTCCCCCGATTCATCTAATGTCTCCACAACACCATCGGTATAAAGTACTAGGGTAGCACTGCTGTTTAAAATCAGTGAACCAATGTTTATGGAAGGTAATTCATCCAACATTCCTAAGCCAATGCATCCTTTATCTAATACTTGCACCTTTTGGTTCATGAAGAGAATTGGGTAATTATGACCGGCATTAATATACTTTAGCTTTCGGCTGTAGGCATTGAAGTGGGCGATGAAAAATGTAATGAATTTTTCTCCTTTTGCATTCAAGATTACTTTTTTATTTAATTCCTCCATTAAAAAGGCTAACTCAAAACGCTGGTATTTAAAGAGCGTTCGTATGGTTGCCTGAAAATTCGCCATCAACATCGCTGCACTAATTCCTTTTCCTGATACATCTGCAATACAAAGAATGTATTCGTCGTCGCCAAGGGGTATGAAGTCGTAGTAATCACCACCAATTGCATGTCGCTGAATGTATTTTGCGTGAATGTCCATTTTTCGGTCGGACGGAAGATCGGATGGAAAAAGTAATTTTTGTAGTTCCGAAGCAACTTCGAGGTCTTTGGATATGATTTCTTTTACCACATTACTTTTTACCAATCGTTTGTTTTCAATCGCTACTGCAATGATGCTAGTAATAGTTTGTGCGAAAGTTAAGTGTGAATCGGCATCTTCCAATGCTGCCGGTTTCAATTGATTATCAGTCAGCAATAAATAGGCTAGGGGTTTACCTAAATGCAACACAGGGAGGACAACATTAAATTCTTTAAGTAAGGCAGAGTTGGAGTCTACAACGATTGTGGTATCCTTAAAACGCACTAAATCAAGTATCAATTTTTCCGCATCAATTTTACCCTTCACGCCTTCCTTTAGTATACAGCTCCATTTTTCTTGTTGAATCAATAAAACAAAGCGGCGAAAATTCAATTGTTGCTTTAGGACAAATGAAAAATTATTGAGTAATTGTTCGGTGGAAAGATTGTTGTTAATTGCTGTAGTAATTTCCAACAGGGCATTGAGTTTTAAGGCCTGTAATGCAATTTTTTGATCTAGCTTATTTTGTAGGGCCTCGGTCATTTTTTGCCCTGCATAAAATCCGGAAGGGATCGAAGTGCAACTAATTCTCTAAATTTTTCTTTCACTTCACCGCAAGGACTTCCAAAATAGGTTTTTCCTGCTTCTAACTCTTTCATAACACCACTTTGCGCTAAAATAATGGCTCCTTCCCCTATTTTTATACTGCTAGCAATGCCAACTTGGCCCCATATTACCACGCGATCTTCTATGACTACGCAACCCGCTATGGCAACACCTGCAGCGATTAAACAATCTTGCCCAATTACGGTATCATGACCAACATGCACTTGATTGTCGATTTTTGTCCCTCTACCGATAGTGGTTATGCCTGTAACGCCTCGGTCAATCGTGCACAAGGCACCAATTTCGACACCTTCTTCGATAATTACATTTCCGCAGGAATGCATGGCGTTGTATTTACCATTTGTTTTCTTGTAGTAGAAAGCATCGTGACCAATCACACTGTTTGCCCCAATAATTACATTATCGTGAATCCTTGTACCATCTAAAATGGAGGCTCCAGGGTAAATACGCACGTTTTTTCCGATGTGTACATTGTGACCAATGTAAACGTTAGGATAAATAATATCTTGATCGACAGAATCGGTTTTAGGTCCTAGTTTTGGTGCGAAATGGCGTGTTAAGGCATTAAAATCATCAAATGGATTTGCTGAAATGATGAGTGCTTTCCCTTCAGGACAATTTGTTTCTTTATCTATAATGATGGTTGTGGCAGCAGAATTTAGGGCTTTTTCATAATATTTAGGATGGTCGACAAAAACAATATCCCCAGATTCAACAAGATGAATTTCATTGATTCCTGTTACCTGATGCGCAGGATTCCCGATGTATTGACACCCAATTATGGAAGCAATATCATCTAGACGATAGGGTACATTTAGTTTCAAAGGGAATTATTTTAAACAAATTTAAGAACAAACTAGCTTTGATTACAGCCTATTTCTGAGAGTTATCCCCCCTCATTTGTTAAAATACTCCGCTCGATTATCTGTTGAAAGTGAATTGAGCGGAGTCGAAAGACACTATGCAGATCCTCTCGGCTCCGCTCGATTATCTGTTGAAAGTGAATTGAGCGGAGTCGAAAGACACTTCTATCAAACGACAAGCGCTTTTCGGTATCGCTTACGCATCGAAATTTTCTTCATCCTCACTTTGCCAATCGAGACGAAGAAAAACGAACATGGAGATAATTTTGATAATTTAAGCACTTTTCTTACTCGTTCAGATCGCTAGTGCTTGTGGAAGGGCCGAGGTAAATCATAACAACCTAGCCTCATCGGTAGTAATCTACAATAATCCTAAAATTCATGAGGGTTTTTATAAAATTCATTTTTTTTATCGGACATAAATAAAAATAGTCAGTAATAAATCCTGAATTGTATTGGAAATAAAAAAGAAATACTTATTTTTGCAATCCATTTTGAAAACGATAATAGCATGAAAAACGAAATTCACCCAGACGATTACAGATTAGTAGTATTTAAAGACATGTCGAATGAATATGCATTTGTATGTCCTTCTTGCGCATCTACTAAAGAAACTATCCTTTGGGAAGATGGCAATGAATATCCTTTGGTGAAATTAGATATTTCTCATAAATCTCACCCTTTCTTTACTGGTATTGCACAATTTGTTGATACTGCAGGTAGAATCGATAAATTTAACAACCGTTTCGGTCGTCACATGAAGTGATTTGAAACTTAAATATATTCAAAAGCCTTTCGAATTCGGAAGGCTTTTTTTATGGGGTAAATTTTGCTGTAGCACGATTTAATCGATCGTTTAAGGTCATTCCTAAGCCTTCATTGGGAAATCGTTCGATACTAATTTTAACAAGGCCTTTTGCATCGAAGAGGTGCAAGACACTGTACAATTTTCGTGCGGCCTCGTTAAGATCTCCACTTTCACTTAACACAATAACGTGTTTGAAACGATCGCTTAAGGGATTATTCTTGTAAAAAATATAGCCGCTTTGTTCGCTAAGATCACGTTGACCCTCCTTGTAAAAAAATAAGGGGGTTTTTGGAGCATAATGGTGCTTTACCATGCCGCTCGCGATTCCATGATCTGTCGCTTTATTGTTGATTAGGGGCAATTCCTCTAAGTGCAGTGATAATTCCTCCATCGATATGCCACCTAAACGATAAACATGTACACGATTATTTTCCAAGCCAATGATAGTAGATTCAATGCCCTTTTCACAAGGACCACCATCAAGAATTATTGGGATTCTTCCCTTTAGTTGATTATATACGTGGGCAGCGCTAGTTGGGCTAATCGTACCATATAAATTGGCGCTAGGTGCCGCCAATGGAAAAGGTAAACTACGTAGTAATTCTAAGAGGAGTGGGTGGGAAGGAATCCGAACAGCGAGGTGTGAACGATCACCTGTAATAGCGTAATCTACACGTGTACTTTTGGGGAGTAATAGGGTGAGCGGTCCTGGCCAAAATATTTTTGACAGTTCTTTTAGAATAGGAGGAAAATCTAATATAAAAGGCAAAATTTGCTCTTCATTAGCAAAATGAAGGATTAAGGGATTGTTTAATGGGCGCTCCTTCGCTTCAAAAATTTTACGGATAGCTATGGGATCTATGCCATTGGCGGCTAGTCCATATACTGTTTCCGTTGGAACGGCAACAAGTTCACCTGCTTTCAGACATTCACTCGCTATGGAGAGCTTATCTGTTATAATCGTTTCCATAGAACAAAAGTAGAGAATTACTTTGAAAACGATTGTTAGGTAGATGTTTGAATTTAATTGCTTAAAATGACCGCCAATTAGAAAATGAAATTTATCTTTGTCTTATCTAAAACAATTCTAAATAAGATGGGAATTATAATTGCTGATAGCAACGACATTATGCGCATTGGTTTGCGTACGGTGCTGAGCAATGATTCTTCATTAACGATTGTTGGTGATGCTCAAAATAACCAGGAATTACTAGATCAGATAAAGTCTTTTGGCGCTTCCATGGTGCTTATTGATTTCACGTCTCAAGGTTTCGATATTAATATTATTTCTAAGGTTTTAAAGTACGATGCAAGCGTGAAGTTTGTTGCCATTACGCCCGATCAAAGTGCGCAAACATTGGTTGATGCTATTCGTTCAGGTGTTATTAGTTATGTGAAAAAGGATTGTGAATTATCCGAAATATTAGATGCGGTAAAAGAAACAAAAAAGGGTAATCGGTTTTTTTGCGGTCAATTATTAGAAACCATTCAACGAGCAAATATAGATGTTCACGATATAGATGTCGATGGTTTTACTTGTGAAGCGGTTATCTTAACTGAACGTGAAACGGAGATCATTAAGTTTATTGCTGAAGGCTTAACTAATATTCAAATTGCGGAGTCATTATTTTTAAGTACACATACCATTAATACTCACCGGAAAAATATCATGAGCAAATTAGGTGTTCGAAATACAGCTGGGATTGTGATGTATGCGGTAAAGACAGAATTGGTGCATCCCAATAAGTTTCTTTTTGCTCCTAACGCCTTAAATTAACGGATTTTACAAATAAATTTAAGATTGATTCTGCGCTGAGTTAGGTAGTTTGGTATGGCGTAGTATTTTCCTTGCACATCTTGAATCCATTGTTTCGACAGTACGTTATTAATTCCAAGGAGGTTGAAGATCTCTAATGAAATTAGTGCGTCAGAAAAATTTCTTCCCCAAAAGTTGTCTTTTCTGGTTTTATTGTCGGAAATAAGATCGTATGCCAATCCTAAATCGACTCTAAAATAACTTTTCAGCCGCAGGGTGTCTTTGTACCGTGTTCGGTCGGGTGGACCATATGGCAATCCAGTTGAAAATTGCATTCCCATTTGTACGGTAAAATCCTCAAGGCCAGGCATCTTGTCTTGCACCAAGGCACCAAAATTGAATAATTGATCTGTCGGACGAGGGATGAAACCGGGGAAGAATGTTGCGCTATCGGTAATTACTTGATCATTACTGTAGCCAAAAATAATTTTATCTCCTGCTGCATTATAGTATTCTTTATAAGAATCATCTTTCAAATTTTCTTTGGTGGAGAGTATGCCAAGCTTAAAAAATGATTCAATTCCCTCTACAAATTCCCCATGAATGTTTACATCGAAACCATAGGCATATGCAACGGCATTGTTGTCGGCATAGTAACGCGTACGAACATTCTCAATCTCATAGGGATTGACATCCCATAAATACTTGTAATACAATTCTCCGGAAAGCTTAAAGGGTTGCTCCCTGTCCCACATTGAAAACAATAATTCGGTACCTGCTACCACATGCAATGATTTTTGGGACTTTACCTGTGTATTTAAGGAGCCTTCTAAGGTTCTAAATTCACGATAAAAAGGGGGCTGGTAATAAAGTCCAGACGATAATCGGTAACTTATATTTCTTCTAGCAATACGTCCATTGTTCACCATGTAGTTTCGCGGATAAAAAATTATTGCCGCTCTAGGAGTGAGGTAAAATTCATTGTTAACGGTGGTATATCCACTTCGTAATCCAATACTTAAGGCAAATTTTTTCAAGGATTCGCTGAGGGTATCTTGATATAAGACTTGCTTCTTGACACCCAATATTTTAGTTTTTTTAAGGATATTTACCTTATAATTACGAAGAGTGTTTGTTCTACTCATGTTCCATTGGGTAAATCCTGTAAAGCGCTCACCACTGAGGTTTAGATTACTTTTGATGGTTTCAAATAATTCAACTTGATTTGGAGTTCCCTGCGGCACACTGTATCCGGCTGAATCAATCATCTTCCATTCACTGAGTACATCATTGAATTCATCGTGTTGGTAATTTACCCCCCATTTTAAGGTAGAGGTAATAAATTTTGTTTTTTCGAAATCACTGTAATTGGCTTTAAAACGATGCTCACCTTGATGATAGACAGAGGTGATTGTAGCATCTAACTGATTTCTTGCATGGTTTAAAAAAGTTCCAATTCCTAACACTGCGATTGAATCACCATAGGTTTCTTTGGAGGGATCCATTTCCAATTCGTTGATATAATATTGCCCTTGAATATCAAAATACTCTTTTTCATTTGAGTTAAACACTGTGGCATAGAAGTCTAAATCCGTTTTCTTTGAGGCTTGGAATTTTAGGGAGGTGCCACCCATCATGGTTTGAAAACGAGTACTTTCTCTACCATCGAAGTAGATCCTAAAGGAATACGCTTCATTGGCAGTTCCAAAGTCAGTTACAGCGGTTTGTGGGCTAAATTGATAATCATTGGAAGAAAAATGGCCGAGTATCGACCAGGTGATTTTCGGATGAATTTGGAAGTTAGTAAGCACTTGCGCGTCCATAAAAACTGGATTGTAGGCACCTTTTGTGGGCAAGGAATTAAGTAGGTAGCCATTTGATCGGTATCGTGCCCCAACAAGATAGTTGAACTTTTTTGAAACAGCTTGTTCTACATGGGCCTCAGTTCCTTGTAAAGATAGTAATGCTGATGCTTTGGTGCTTTTGGGTGTTTTATATTCGATATCTAAAACAGAACTAAGTTTGTCGCCATATACTGCGTCAAATCCGCCGCCGGAAAATTTTACTGATTCAACGAGTGCAGAATGAATGAAGCTCATGCCTTCTTGTTGCCCACTTCTCGTTAAAAACGGACGATATACTAAGAAACCATTTACATACACTAAATTCTCGTCGTAGTTCCCTCCTCTAACGTTATAGTTTGTGGTGAGTTCGTTGTTGGAAACGGCTGCTGTAATTAAGGTCAAGGTACGTTCTACGCTACCTGTTATTCTTTGCGGGTCAAAAGGAGCAAGTCGAGTAAGTTCAAAAGGATCATCTTTATTGGAAATTATATTGATCGTTTTGACTTGCTGTATTGGAAATTTTACTGCTTCTATTTGATATTTTAACTTGCTTGACCGTCCCATGTAGAGCATTCGAACTTCCCGGTATTCATCAATTGTTAGAACTATTTTCAGGGTATCGATTTGTTCTGTATTAAATAAATAGGCACCCAATGAATCGCTTATTGCTTCTTGGCTAGGACGTGTGTTGATTTGTACTCTTACGTTTTCTAATGGTTCGCCTCTTTTGTCGATGCAGCTTCCAACAATTGTTCTTTGTTGGGCGATACCACGCAGCGATAATAGCGATAGGATTAATAGGAAAAACCATTTCATATGAAAACAAAGGTAAGGCTTAACGCTTTTATTCGGTCTTTATTTTTTAATAATTTAATGGTTACGAAGCGCTACTCTGTATCACAAATATTAAAAATTGAGATCTTTCTTGTGCTATATTCCGGTAAAATTAGTATATTTGTTGCCACAATAATGGAGGTTGTAGCTCAGTTGGTTAGAGCGTCGGTTTGTGGTACCGAAGGTCGCGGGTTCGAGACCCGTCTCCCTCCCAAAGTCCCTTAACGGGACTTTTTAATTTTACATTGTTCAAGTCGCGGGTTCGATCCCGCGTGGGACCACGAAACAGAGTGAGAGCGAAGTGCGAGAGCGGTTCACTCCACTTTGTTTTACTTCATTCTCTTTCTGCTTCTCTCTCTTTTTGATTTATAAAAGGGGAATCTTTCCACTCCAAAACACCCTTCAAATCAGAACAAAAGTTCGATAATTCAGACCTATTTAAGCTTCAATTTGAGTTATTTTGAGCGAGAAACTCATTTTTTACTCTTCTTTTATTACATAATTTCGAATATTTCAACCCCCTATTTTGGCAAAAAATTAATTATTTTAAGGTTATACCCTTATTTTTTATTTTTTATTTCAGGTTATACCCTTATATTTGTAATATATTTTCAGCTTAAAGCCTTATGAAAAATAATAAACAACAACTTCTTATTCAGCAAACAGATAAGAAATTAGCGGTATTTACACCGTTAACATCCACCATTATTCCACCAAAAGGATGGATTAACACCGTTCGGACTTCCTTGAATATATCGTTAAGACAATTAGGAAATCGATTGAAAATTTCTTCTCAAAGTGTGAAAGAAATTGAAGAGCGTGAAGCAAATGGTACAATTACGTTAAATTCTTTGAAGGATGCAGCAAATGAATTGGACTTGAAGTTGGTATATGGCTTTGTTTCTAAACATGGTAGCATAGAAAAAATGATTGAAGAACGTGCAAAAAAGTTGGCTACGGAAATTGTCATGCGGACCAACACCACAATGACCTTGGAGGACCAACAAAATTCAAAAGAAAGAATTGAACAAGCAATTGCTCAGAAAACAGTTGAAATCAAATTTCAAATGCCAAAATATTTATGGGATTAGAAATCAATTATCTTGACGGTCAAACGCCACTGAGTGAAGAAGAAATTGATGGATTGAAGATTTCATCTATAACAACCCGAGAAGAGTTGGACGAGTTTGAGCAATTATACATCGAGAAGGCCATACAATGGTCGTTCGGAAAAAAAATCCAAGCCAAAGATTTATTATCAGAGAAGTTCATTAAGGATTTACATAAACGAATGTATGGAGATGTTTGGTTGTGGGCAGGTTCTTTCAGGAATTCAGAAAAGAATTTAGGGATTAAAAGTTTTTTAATTACGGTCCAACTCAAACAATTATTAGATAATGCACTATTTTGGTATGAGAACAAAATCCTGACTCCAGATGAAATAGCAATTCGATTCAAGCATGAATTGATAAGTATTCATTGTTTTCCGAATGGAAACGGAAGACATTCCAGATTAATGGCAGATTTGATTATGGAAAAACTTTACAATAAACCTTTCCTCACATGGGGCAGTTCGAATTTGGTGAAGGCCACTGAAAAAAGAAAAGCATATATAGAAGCCATTAAAATGGCTGATAATCTAGATCTGACTAAACTCATTTTGTTTGCAAAATCATAGATTTTAAAGATTGGTAAAGCTAATTTAGAATTGACAACACACGCTCCACATCCTCCCTCAGCGGGTTCGATAATTCAGACCTTTGGCCACATTTAGAAAACCCTGTTCCTGAGCGAAGTCGAAGGACTGGGTTTTTTTATGTTTTTGGTTTTGGGGTGAAAACTACTAAAAAGTGCCAAAATCTATCCAAAAAGACCAAATGCTTGCAAATATGCATGCAAATTTATGTGGGTAAGATGCCATAATTTTAACCCACATGGCAACATTAAACCTAGTTTTACTTGCATTAGCAAGATTATTCTCCGTAGTACTCGAATAGACGCTCAATAGTGAATCTAGTTTTATTAATGAAGCTCGTATTATTTATTTAAATTTACGTTAATTTTTTTAACATGAAAGTTCTCTTTTCAATTACTATTTTATTTTTTGGAATAAATACTATTGTTGGACAAGATGTTGTGAAAATGGAAAAAGAGAATGGAGTTTATAAAATCCCATGTAAGATAAATGGACTTCCACTAAAATTTATTTTTGATACTGGAGCGAGTAATGTAAGTATCTCGATTACTGAAGCTCTATTTATGCTAAAAAATGGATATTTAAAAGAAACTGATATAAGAGGCACTGTATACTATAGCATCGCAAACGGAGAAATAGCAGAGGGGACAATGATTAATCTCCAGAAAATAGAGGTTGGTAAACAAGTGTTATATAATGTTGAAGCTTCAATAGTGCATACCTCTCAAGCTCCTTTATTATTTGGACAAAGCGCCATGGAAAGATTTGGAAAATTCACCATGGATTACTCTAATTCTAATTTAATTATTGGGAACTTTACGAATACAATTTCAAACATAACAAACGCCACTGCAATCAAATCGGTAAAAATTGGAACCCAAACATGGACGACGGAAAATTTAAATATTTCAACTTTTCGAAACGGAGATCCAATACCTGAGGCAAGAACGAAACAAGAGTGGATATCGGCAGGGAATCATGAACAACCAGCATGGTGCTATTATAATAATGATTCAGAAAATGGAAAAGTTTATGGTAAACTTTATAATTGGTATGCAGTTATTGACTCTAGAGGTATTGCACCAAAGGGCTGGCATATACCTTCAATTAAAGATTGGGAAATCATGTTTAAAACCTTAGACCCAAAAACTAAATTTACGCCCGGAGATCTTATGGATAGTATCGATGGAGTTTATCAAGTATTTTACAGTGAAGTAATAGGTGAAAAATTGAAAAGCAAAACTGAATGGGAAAACAGCACGGTTTATCCGGACAAATTATGTGGTGTTGGTTGTAATGGAAATAATCTAAGCGGTCTTAATATCAAACCAAGTTCACATATAAACAACCATGCGTATTTTATGAAAAAAGAAAATTGTATGCTTTGGACTTCAAATACAGGTTCGCCTTTTGGTGGTGGTTATTATATTGAAATACTTAATGAAACAGATAGAGCAAGGTTAACTTCAACCGGCCCAGTTAATGGCCTTGCCATTAGGTGCGTTAAGGATTAGTGATTTTCAAATAAGTGGAAACCACCATTTTTATACCCCGCTACGAATACCGTAAAATAAGGATTTTCTGAAAAAAAGTAAATTTATTCTTGTGGTTCGGAAATCGTCATTTTTATGGTTGTAATGAATCCCCTCAGGAAAGACCGAGTTTTGGAGAAAGCAATCTTTTCACGATATAAAATCGGGGAAGATAGGGTAATTCTTTTATTAACCTTAAAATAACCCAACTTAAATTGCTTTCAATAAAATAATATGGTAAATTTGTTTGTATATCTCCATATTACTAGAGAAAACAATAAGTTTTAATGGTATTACACAAATTAGTTTCTAAAATAAAAATACTTCTTTGCATCTTTTTGTTGTTTGTGGGAGGGAAAGTTTTGGGGCAATGTCAAATAACCAATACATCAATTTCTCCTTTGTGTTCAGGTGAAAGCACTGGCCAAATTACCGCGTCAGTTAGTAATCAATGTGGTTGCCCATATTCAAGTTCAGGAATTTATTGGCGCATCATCCACCCAACATTAGGTGTATTAGAAACATCTCTTTTAGTATATACAAACAATTATCAATTTAATAATTTACCAGGTTTAACAGGTAACCAAGTATATACTATACAAATATCAGTCAATGCAAATGTTTGGACAACTGGAGCTGGTGGAACGATATGCAGTCAAGGAGCAATTGGACTGCCTGATTATCCACTAATAGTAGCAGCAAGTTCCAATGTGACTAATATATTATGTAATGGTGATGCCACTGGTAGCATTACAATTTCGGCTAATGGTGGATATTATGGTGGATTCGGAGAACTTTGTCAAGGTTACAATGTTACTTGGAGTGGCCCCACATCTCCACCAAATGGTGTAAATCTTAATTGCCCGCCAGAAATTGTTTCATCAAATTATCAAATGAATAATTTACTTGCTGGTAATTATATAATTATAGTAGATGATTTCAATAATTGTGATGATACAATACTTGTTACTATTACCCAACCCCCGCCAATTATACCCGTTATTACAACTACCAACGCGACTTGTGCCACAGGTGCCGGCTCAATTGTAGTGGGTGGATTAAACGCTCAAGATGGAACTCCATCCAATGTAGGTTTTAATATATCATGGCAGTTAACTGGAGCAGCGATTAATAATCCTGCTGGAATTGAAATACAATCTCCAGGATTTTTAAATTACACCATTCCGCAAACAGCCCCTTATCCACCATTGACGCCAGGAACTTATGCAATCATTATAACCGATAATAACGGGTGCGTGAATTCAAGTCAACATACCATAAACTTTACTAATCCAAGTCCAATAGTCAGTGGTAATCAACTTATGTGTGTAGGTACAACTCAGCAATTGAGTATTTCAAATAATCAAGCCCCTGTTGCCGGAAATGCTTGGACAAGTAATAATACCAACGTGTCTGTTAATGCATCTACTGGGGTGGTTACCGCAGTATCTCCGGGCCAAGCAATTATAACCTACACATCTTCAACCGGTTGTGCGGGAACGTTTACGATTACTGTAAATGCAACACCCACCTTTTCCTTATCCAATCCTCCCACCTTATGTGCCGGCCAATCTGCAAGTATTACAGCCACTAGCACACCGAATAATTACAATTATGTTTGGAATACTTCACCTGTAACCACTCAAAACGCTGTTCCTTCTTCGAGTGTAACAGTCAGTCCGGGATCAACCACAATCTATACCGTTACCGCTACCAATGCTACTACAGGTTGTAGTGCATCACAAAACACGACTGTTACAGTAAATCCCTTACCTGTAATTTCCGGAGGAACTTTTATTTGTGTGAATGCACAATCACAGTTGACGGGCACAGCAACAGCAGCCAATAATAATGCTTGGGTGTCAAATAATACGGGTGTTGCAACGATTTCAGCATCCGGTCTCGTATCCGCACTATCAATTGGCACCGCACAAATTACCTACACGAATTCGCTTGGTTGTAGTAATTCCGTAACTGTTAATGTAGTAGCTTTCCCCGTAATTACAGGGCCGAGTGCAGTTTGTTTAGGATCAACTATCCAATTAAGTGGGACGGGTACTGCCGCCAGCTGGGCTTCAAGTAATCAATCGGTAGCAACAGTCAATTCAACCGGATTAGTTTCTGGGATTTCAGTTGGAAATACTACAATTACTTATATAACCAATACGGGATGCCAAAATACGACACCCATTAGTGTCAATCCAGTTCCCACTATAACTGGTCTAAATTCAGTATGTGTTAATAACACCATTACTTTAACGGGTTCAGGCACTGCAGCAGCTTGGTCAACTTCAAACAGCAGTATCGCTACAGTTTCCTCTATAGGAGTCGTTACCGGCGTTTCAGCAGGAACAGTTTCGGTTATTTATACAAATAATTTTGGATGTAATGCAAGTACTACTGTTACTGTGAATGCAAATCCAATTATTACAGGTTCAAACGCATTGTGTTTAAACGGTACACTTCAATTAAATGGCAATGGAACAGCAGCAGCTAATAATCCATGGGTTTCAAGTATTACAGGTGTGGCAAGTATTTCAAGTTCAGGGCTGATTACCGGTCTCAGTGTGGGAACCTCAAACATTACTTATACGAATCTCGCCGGATGCAGTTCTTCACTAACCATCACAGTGAATGCGAATCCAACAATTTCCGGAAATATTCCCCTGTGTGTTGGACAAACCAATAACCTAATTGGGTCGGGCACTCCCAATACATCCACTCCATGGATTTCAAGTGCTCCACTGATAGCATCAGTATCCAATCTTGGAGTCATTACTGCGTTAGCCCCAGGTCAAACTACCATCACCTACACAAGCGATCTTGGGTGTATTAAAACTGTTTTGGTTCAAGTAAATGCCAACCCAAGCATTTCAGGAAACTTGTCGCTCTGTGTTAATGCCACTTCTCAATTAACTGGCAGTGCATCCGCTGCGACCAATACACCTTGGATTTCAAGTAATACAGGAGTAGCCACTATTTCTGCAAGTGGATTGGTAACAGCAGTTACCGCAGGAAACACAACGATTACTTATACGAATAGCAATGGATGTCAAGTTAACGCAACTGTCGCCGTCAATGCAAACCCAACCATTACCGGAAATACCTCCCTTTGCGTAGGAAGTACGCTAACTCTTACTGGAAATGGAACAGCTGCTGCATCCAATGCTTGGATCTCTTCGGCACCATCCGTAGCGACAGTTTCCAATCTAGGGGTAGTCACAGGTATATCAGCAGGAATTACAACCATTACCTATACCAACAACAACTCTTGTACTGCTACTTTGCAAGTTACTGTTAATGCACTGCCAACCGTAACAGGAAATACCTCCTTATGTATCGGCACTACAAGCCAATTAACTGGATCACCAACGGCATCTAACTGGGCTTCGAATGCCGTTGGTATCGCTACCGTATCGAATACAGGTCTTATAAATGCCGTTTCTGCAGGCAGTGCAACCATTACCTACACGAATACGACCGGATGTACTGTTGTTGTTCCTGTTACTGTATTCGCTAACCCAACAATTTCAGGTGTTGCAGCACTTTGTGTAAGCAGCACATTACAACTCACAGGTAGCGGAACGGCTGCGGCGGCAAATGCGTGGGCATCTTCAAATATCGCAGTTGCCACCATTTCAAATTCGGGACTTGTTACTGCGGTATCTGCAGGGACAACGATAATCACTTATATAAACAATAATAATTGCTCAGTTACTTCAACGATAACCGTCAACGCACTTCCAGTTGTTACTGGTAATATTGTACTTTGTGCCGGGTCTAGTACTCAACTTACCGGTACACCAACCCCTGCAATTACCACTCCTTGGTCTTCTTCAAACTCCGCAATTGCAACAATAACTAATACTGGACTTGTTAATGGTATCACAGCAGGCAATGTGGTTATTACTTACACCAATAATGTAGGGTGCGTTACCACCTTTAATCTTACGGTTAATCCAAATCCTTCCATTTCAGGTAATACGGTATTGTGTGTTAATACCTCATCTCAATTAACTGGATCTGGAATACCCGCAACCGCGAATCCTTGGACCTCAAGTAATACAGGAGTGGCAACCATTTCAAACACCGGGCTTGTAAATGCGGTGTCCTTAGGTATAACTACTATCACTTATGTCAATAGCGGTGGGTGTTCT
Organism: Flavobacteriales bacterium; assembly: GCA_947475095.1. Lineage (GTDB taxonomy): Bacteria > Bacteroidota > Bacteroidia > Flavobacteriales_D > Crocinitomicaceae > UBA952. Next base: position 1,772 of record CANJLG010000002.1, on the reverse strand, counting down.
GTTATAACATCAGTCAATGTAACAAATCCAGTAGTGCCGAATTTCAATCCGATTGCTTCCATATGCACCGGAGGAACTTTTCAGCTACCAAATAATTCGATAAACTCAATCCAAGGCGCATGGTCACCTGCTTTAAATAATAATCAAACTACAATTTACACATTCACCCCGAATAATGGTCAATGTGCTTCTACAGCTACCATGACGGTGACAGTAAATTCCCTACCAACGATTGCTGGAAACAACCCAATTTGCGTTGATGGATCACTTCCTTTGACAGGAACCGGTACTCCAAACAATACCAATCCTTGGGTTTCGGGTAGTCCTTCCATCGCAACAGTAAGCTCAAATGGCGCAGTAATTGGTGTCTCTGCTGGGACAGCAAATATCACTTACACAAATAATATTGGCTGTACTGCAACGGTTACGGTTACTGTCAATGGTAATCCAACTATTTCTGGAAATTTATCACTATGTGCGAATGGCACTTCTCAACTCAATGGATCTCCTACCCCTGCGAATGCTACCCCATGGACTTCAGGAACAACAGCAGTGGCTACCATAAACGGAACTGGATTAGTTACGGCAGTTTCAAATGGAACCTCACTTATTACTTACACTAACTCGCAGGGTTGTTTGAATACCGCAACTATCACCGTCAATGCAAACCCAACCATTACCGGAAATACCTCCCTTTGCGCAGGTAGTACGCTAAATCTTACTGGAAATGGAACAGCTGCTGTATCCAATGCTTGGATCTCTTCTGCACCATCGGTAGCGACAGTTTCCAATCTAGGAGTGGTCACAGGTGTAACTCCTGGACCAACAACTATCACCTATACCAACAGCAACTCTTGTACTGCTACTTTGCAAGTTACTGTTAATGCACTGCCAACCGTAACAGGGAATTCCTCCTTGTGCATTGGAGCGACAAGCCAATTGAGCGGCTCAGCAACCGCTTCAACTTGGACTTCAAATCCGGTAGGCGTTGCTACTGTATCAAATGCAGGTCTTGTAGTTGCTATTTCTGCAGGTAGTGCAACCATTACCTACACGAATACCAATGGATGTGCTGTTGTTGTTCCTGTTACTGTATTCGCTAACCCAACAATTTCAGGTGGTGCAGCACTTTGTGTAAGCAGCACATTACAACTTACTGGAAGCGGAACTGCAGCGTCTCTAAATGCCTGGGCTTCTTCCAATACTGCTGTTGCTACAATATCAAATACTGGACAAATCACTGGACTTACTGCTGGAACAACCAACATTACATACACGAACAATAATAATTGTTCGCTTACTTCAACGATAACCGTCAACGCACTACCAGTTGTTACTGGTAATAATGCCCTTTGCGCCGGGTCTAGTACTCAACTCACCGGTACACCAACCCCTGCAACTACCACTCCTTGGTCTAGCTCAAATGCCGCGATTGCAACAATAACTAATACTGGACTTGTTAATGGCATTACAGCAGGAAATGTGGTTATTACTTACACCAATAATGTTGGATGTGTCGCGAATTTTAATCTTACGGTTAATCCTACAACGATTCCAGTTTTTAGCCAACTCGGCCCATATTGTGTTAATGGAATTCCCGGTACCCTTCCGCTAACTTCTAACAATGGAAGCATCGCAGGATCTTGGTCACCTGCTATAATTGCTACTGCGGCTGTGGGTAATACTACCTATAATTTTACGCCAACTTCTGTTGCTACGCCTACCTGTGCTACCGGCGCTACCATGACCATCAGCATTGCTCCATTGCCAAG
>CANJLG010000001.1 GCA_947475095.1 Flavobacteriales bacterium | reverse complement strand
GGAATCAATTTAGGTGGTTTGGGACAGACCGGAAGCTTGGGGCAAGGAGGAAATGGAGGAACTACATATGGCGGCGGCGGCGGTGGTGGATATTATGGCGGCGGCGGTGGTAGTTACGGCGGTGGTGGCGGAGGTTCATCTTATGCTTTAGCAACTCTTGTATCTAATATTATTGTTACTTCTGGCGTAAGAACAGGTAACGGAGAATTAACCATTAGTTGGTCAGGCGCAGGATGTCCCTCTTTATTGGTTCCTGTTACGATTACGATTAATCCAGCGCCAATTTTAAGCGTAAACAACTCCACAATTTGTGCGGGCCAATCAGCTACTTTAACAGCCACATCTTCTATTCAAGGTGGAACATTTACTTGGTCCCCAGGGGGCGCTACAGGAACTTCCATTGTGGTAAATCCCACGACGACAACACAATATACTGCTTCTTACACTACTTCGGGCTGCCCCACAACAACTGCGACAGGAACAGTTACAGTTAACTCAAATCCATTAGCACCAATTGCAAGTAATGTAAGCTTGTGTGGTCCGGGCTCAACTACATTAACAGCTTCAGGTGGACAAAACAATAGTTATAGTTGGTTTTCAAACCCTAATGGCACAGGCCAATTGGCGACTACAGCAAGTTATACTACCCCAACCTTGCAAACGTCATCGGTATATTATTTACAAGCAGCAAGTGCCCAAAATTGTGTGTCGCCATTAACCACTGTTACTGTTACTATTAACCCAATTCCTGTTGTTAGTGTTAACAGTGTGACGGTATGCGCAGGGCAAGTTGCGAATTTAACGGCTACATCCACGGTTCCAAATGGCACTTTTACATGGTCGCCAGGCGGTAATACAGGCAGTAGCATTTCAGTTACGCCAACGACCACTACTACCTATACTGCCAGTTATTTAGTTACTGGCTGCCCATCTGTTTCGGGCACGGGCACTGTGACAGTAAATCCACTGCAACCTATTACCGGAAACCTAACGGCATGTTTAGGATTAAACGCCCAGTTGGCAAACGTAGTAGCGCCAGGAACATGGTCTAGTTCGAATATCGGGGTAGCTACCATTTCTTCAAATGGATTGGTTGCAGGCGTTTCTGCAGGAACGTCAACCATTACTTATAATGCCAGCAATGGCTGCAGCACAACAGCACAATTTACGGTATATCCTCAACCAATTTTAACGGCGACCCCAAGTAATGTGCTTTGTTTTGGGGGATCTGGATCTGTTGTATTAAATGCCACTGGCGCGAATGCCCCTTATACTTATGGAGGATCTCCAACCCAAAACTTATCACCAGGAACTTATACTTACACTGCGACGAGCACTAATGGATGTGTTTCAGCACCGGTTTCAATTACAATTACACAGCCACAGGCGGGTTTAATCCTTTCGAATACTCAAGTGAATGTATTGTGCTTTGGAAACAACACAGGATCTATTGATTTAACAGTTACTGGTGGTACCGGACCATATACTTACGCTTGGTCTAATAATACAACGGCTCAAGACCCTTCAAACTTAATTGCGGGGGCATATACCGTAACAGTTACCGATGCCAATGGTTGCACCGCAACAGCAACGGTTACAATCACTCAACCAGCCTCTGCCTTAGTAGCAACGACTACTCAGGTAATGATTGCTTGTTTTGGTGGCAGCACGGGAAGTGTAAACATGACCCCAACAGGTGGAACCGCTCCCTATACTTATGTTTGGACAGGAGGATCAACAGCTCAAAGTGCTATTGGCGTTCCAGCTGGTACCTATACAGTAGTTGTGACAGATGCGAATGGTTGCACAACAACAATAAGCGCCACAATCACGCAACCTCAAGCTCCTCTGAGCTTAGCAACGACACAGGTTAATGTGTTGTGTTTTGGAAATAATACGGGATCAATCGACCTTAGCCCATCGGGGGGTACACCTGGTTATACGTATGCATGGTCAAACAATTCAACGATTCAGGACCTACTTAATTTAATAGCTGGAACCTATACAGTAGTTGTAACAGATGCGAATGGTTGTATAGATACAACAAGCGTTATCATTACTCAACCACAATCGGGCCTATCTTTATCCAGTACTCAGGTGAATGTATTGTGCTTTGGAAACAACACTGGAGCTATCAATTTAACAGTTGCTGGCGGTACCGCTCCATATACATACGCTTGGTCTAATAATACAACGGCTCAAGATCCTTCAAACTTAATTGCAGGGGTGTATACCGTAACAGTTACCGATGCCAACGGTTGTACTGCCACACTAAGTATCACTATCACGCAGCCTGCTACTGCAGTATCTATTTCAACAACTGTTCAAAACATCTTGTGCTTAAATGGCACAGGCTCTATAAATTCTAGTCCAGCGGGTGGGGTTTCTCCTTACACCTACAGCTGGAGTAATCAAGCTACAACCCAGAACATAACCAATCTCCAGGCGGGTAACTACACTGTGACAGTGACCGATGCTAATGGCTGTACCGCCAATGCAGTCGGCGTAGTGGCTATTACCTTGAGTACTGTTCCGGTTCAAATAAATAATTCAACGGGAACCAATGTGCTGACTTGTACTACCCCTGCTATTAGCTTGCAAGCAACGGGGGGCGTTACGTATACTTGGACAGGTGGTCAAACACCAAATACGGCTAATAATGTGATTACGATTCCAGGTTCTTATACCGTAAATATGATTGACCCTAATGGCTGCGCTGTTTCTCAATCAATTGTTATTACACAAAATATAACACCACCAACTTCAGGAATTACCAATTCTACAGGAACCACCATCATTGATTGCAATGCTTCGTCTATTAATTTATTAGCTACAGGCGGAGGGACTTATCAGTGGAATAATGGTTTGGGGACGAATGCTGCCCAAAGCATAAGTCAAGCGGGAAGTTTTACCGTAGTGGTTACGGCCGCAAATGGCTGCTTAGATTCCTCAACTGTAGTATTAACAGTGGCTCCTGTTCCTTTGGTTACTGGAATAGATACAACCATTTGTTCCGGACAGTCTGTTCTTATCACACCAGTTTATTACCCTACGGGTGGGCAAGTAATTTGGACCAATGGCCAAACCACACCAAATCTAACTGTTTCACCTACAAGCACAACTATGTATAGTGTCTTGTACACATGGAATGGATGTACTGCAACGGAGGACATCACTGTTACCGTTAATCCGACTCCAGCATTAAGCGTTACAAGTTCCAGTATATGTTTTGGAGATACAACTGCTATTGTGGCTCAAGCTAATTTAGCTAATGGTGTTTACAATTGGATCTCGCTGAATCAGACCGGTCCGAATTTAACAGTGTTCCCAACCCAAACTACTAGTTACACAGCAACATATACCCTTAATGGGTGCACGAGTGCTCAGGCAACCGGAACGGTAACAGTAAATCCGCTTCCAATAGTAAGCGTGGCTGATATGACGATTTGCCAAGGGCAGCCTGGAACATTGAGTGCTATTGTCAATCCAGCAGGAGGAAATTTTGCTTGGTCTCAGGGCGGAACCTCAGCAACCATTACTGAGACGCCTAGTAGCACGTCTGTTTACAATTTAACTTATACAGCAAATGGCTGTGTTGGAAATGCTGTAAGCGCCTCTATCATTGTTTTACCCTTGCCTCTTGCATCATTCAGTGTAAATAACACGAGTGGCTGTGTTCCTGTTACGGTGAGCCTTTTAGCAGACACCATAGGTCAAAATGCCACTTACGCATGGACCTCAACTGGTGCCGGATCTCAAATTGGCGCAAATCCACAGATGACTTTTGTAAATGGAGGGTGTTACGACGTGACCTTAACTGCCACCTTAAATGGTTGTTCCAATTCAACAACCTCTGCATCTTTAATTTGCGTTCAAAATTATCCCGTTGCTAACTTTTACACTTCTCCTGGATCATTTTCACAGAACAACCAAACATTGAGTTTTATAAATACAAGCATTGGAGCAAGCGGTTATATTTGGAATTTTGGCGATGGAAGTTTATCCAACGAGGAAAATCCAAACCATTACTTTCAAGGTATTACTAGTGGTGAAACCATTACTTTATTAGCCTCGACATCTATGGGGTGCATGGACAGTATATCAATAGAAATCCCTGCTAATTTGGGCGAAATCTATTACATTCCCAACACCTTTACGCCTGATGGTGACAAGTATAATCAGGTATTTAAGCCGGTATTTACGGCTGGGTTCTCTATTGATGGGTTTGAAATGTTGATTTATAACCGTTGGGGCGAGCTTCTTTTTGAATCTCATAACCCTTATGCGGGGTGGGATGGTTCTTATGGAATAGAAGGTTTAGACTGTCCTTCTGGAACATATAGTTATAAGGTAAACATTAAACTCCAAGATAAAGAAGAAATGCTTATTATAATGGGACATGTTAATTTATTAAGGTAGTAAGGTCGGCAACCTAAGGTTTGCTTTTGCGTATTGTGAACCGTAAGTGTATTTTTGTAAAATTGAATGTAATTAATATGAATTTCAAAAGAGTATTTTTCTTAGCTTTTATTTTATTAGCCGCAACGCGGATTTTTTCACAAACTCAAATTTCTGTAGGTACACAAGTGACCACCTTTACCTCCATGATCAGAGGGTATCACTTTACAGCACCAGCAAATTTCACTATTTGTGGATTAGAAGTACCAACCAATGCTAGCCAAGGTTTACAAACGATAAGAGTCGTTAGGTTTAATGCTGGTGTAACACCACCTGCTTTTCCTGGAGTCACAAATAACTTCGTTCAATTATTTACGGTGACCAATAATCCTTCAGGAATTATTCCTTGCAACATCACTGTTACTGCAGGGGACGTTATTGGTGTGTACGGCGTAAGGGGTGCTTGTGTAAATAGCTATGGTCCAACGCAGTTTGTTACTAGTATCATGGGCATTAATACAACCTTACAGAGAAGCGGGATGCAATCTTGTCCCACAGGTGGACAAGCGATGGCCAATATTTGGTCCGAAGTGAATTATAATATTGGTCGCATTTGGATGTACATTAACTGCTGTGCTGCACCTACTGCTGTGGCATCAAACTCTGGTCCAGTTTGTTCTGGAAACCCCTTGACTCTTACGGCGACACCTACTCCCGCCAATCCAGCATCCGGAGTGTATACTTACAGTTGGACAGGACCAAATGGCTTCCAATCAAATGTAGCTAACCCAACCATACAAAATCCAAGCGCGGCATCCGCAGGGACTTATACCTGCACTATTGCTAGCCCAAGTTGTGGTTCGACAACTGCAACTACCACCGTGGTTATTAACCAAACCCCAAATGCTCAAATTACAAATTCAACAGGTACTACTATCATAGATTGTAATGCGCCAGTGATAAGCGTCTTGGCTTCAGGAGGAGCAAGCTATGCTTGGAATAATGGTTTGGGCTCTAATGCTGCAGCAACGATTTCTACAGGAGGCACTTACACGGTTACTGTTACTAGTAACCAAGGCTGCACTTCCACCGCTGCTATTACAACAACCGTTGCTCCAATACCGACAATAGTTATTAACGATGCGACCATTTGTACAAGCCAATCTACCACACTCAATGCTGCGGTTTCTCCTGCAGGGGGCGCTATTCAATGGAGTAATGGACAAACTGGAAGTTCTATCACTGTTAATCCAATGCAAAGCACAGTTTACAGCGCTACTTACACTTGGAATGGTTGTACTGCTGCGGATTCTGCTTTGGTTACCGTTAATCCAACGCCGACAGTAAGTGTAAACAGCGATACGATTTGTAACGGAGATACCACGGTATTAACAGCGACACCTGATTTAACAGGCGGTACTTTTTTGTGGTCGAATAACCAAACGACACAATCCATTAATGTGAACCCTGGTTTACCAGGTACTACCTACAGCGTAACGTATACGATAACCGGCTGTTCGGCTCAAGCTTCTGGTACTGTTACCGTGAAACCAGTTCCAGTTATTACCATAGCACCAGTAATTATCTGTTTCGGACAAGTTGCCACCCTAACCGCTGTTCCAAACCTACCTGGGGGAACTTTCTTATGGACAACAGGAGGGGAGACAACGAATTCAATAAGTGTATCGCCAACTAATACAACAAACTATTCTGCCACCTATACATTATTAGGTTGTGTAAGCCCCATGGCTAATGGTCAAGTTACGGTGAAACCACTTCCTTTGATGCCATTCACAGCTGATACAACCTATGGTTGCGTTCCTTTAAATGTTACTTTCACACCGAATACTAGCAATCCATTAACTACTTATCAATGGACTTCTAGCAATGGTTTTACGGGATCAGGTTCACAGGTTCAAGTTTTATATACTGTGGGAGGTTGCTCTGACGTGAGTGTAATTGGTACATTAAATGGTTGTGTTGACAGCGCCTCCATCATTGATTATATTTGCGTTCAAAATTACCCCACCGCGGAATTCGATCCATCAACCTTATTATTTACTGAAACATCCCAAACCGTTAGTTTCGATAATAGTAGCTTAGGTGCTACCATTTACTTATGGGACTTTGGCGATGGTGAATTTTCAAGTGAGTTTTCACCCTCACACTTGTTTATGGGAACGGGTTCTGGCTTTGAGGTCACTCTTGTCGCCTCCACTAGCATGGGTTGTATTGATAGCACCTCTGTTGCTATAGCACCTCAGCGAGGGGGTATATATTATATCCCGAATTCATTTACTCCAGATGGTGACATGTACAATCAAGTGTTTAAACCATTTTTTACGGCAGGATTTGATATTTATCAGTATAACATGCAAATTTATAATCGTTGGGGAGAGATTGTATTTGAAACTAATAATTTAGATTTTGGATGGGATGGTTCTTATGGTTTAGAAGGCACCGATGCTTTGCCAGGATCTTACACCTATAAAATAAACATTAAGGTTCCAGATAATGACGATAGAGTTATCATAACGGGGCATGTTAATTTGATTCGCTAAAATTAATAAAAGCGAAGACACCTTGATTTTTTTGGAAAGGATAACATGCTCTATGCTCTCTTAAGCACTAAATTTTTCTTGCGAGAAGTAGTAAGATACTAAACGACCATTGAATCGCGTTATTATTGCCGCAAACTACTAAATAACTAGCTAGCTTGTGCTAAGAAATAACATGGAAAACAAACAACTATTATTAGCTGAGTACGATCAAAACCAAGGATTTTCATTACAGCAGCATCTTCAGAAAAAAGGATGGGAAACCACATTAGCACGCACAGGTAAGGATGCCCACCTCAAATACCAAACAAACAAGAACGGGTACGACTTTATTATTTTAGATGTATGCTTACCAGAAATGGATGGTTTTTCCCTTGTAAAGAAAATAAGAGAAACTGATCAAAAAACCCCCATTCTGATTTTATCAGCCAAAGGATTAAAAGAAGATAAATTGGAAGGTTTTAGCCTTGGCGTCGATGACTATGTAACAAAACCCTTTTCGATAGAAGAACTATTGGCTAGAATGGACGCTATTTTTCGTAGATCGGATCAACAAAAAAGAAATAATAAGCCCGCCATTAAATTAGGCCAACTTCTTTACCAGCCAGAATTAAGGTTGCTGCACCTTGCTTCAGAAATAAAAAAACTCACAACAAAGGAAAATCAATTACTACATTTGCTTTTTATTCATAAGAACGGTGTGTTAAATAGACAAGAAACACTACGAACCATTTGGGGCGATGATAATTACTATAATGGTAGGAGCATGGATGTATATATTTCAAAATTACGAAAGTTATTAACGGAAGATCCCGCTTTAGAAATAATGAATGTTCATGGGTTTGGCTTCAAACTATTAATTAAATAATAGCTTCGAGTAATGCAAAAACAATTCTTTTCTAGTCTTTTTCTAACCATATTATTAAACCTACTTGTTAAGCCAATAGCCATATTTTTAATAGATGCAACGGTTCAAAATAGAGTCGGACAGGCGGAATATGGCCTTTACTTTACCTTATTGAATTTAACGGTTATTTTTAACATCTTTTTAGATTTTGGTATTAATAACTATACCACCAAAACCATCGCCCAGAACACGCATAATTCCACTAGTTATTTTGGCAATTTAATGGCCTTTCGGTTTGTTTTATTCATTATTTATTGTGTGGTTATTTTTCTATTTGCCCTTCTTTTAGGGTATAAATGGCGCGAGTTTTATTTGCTTTTATTTCTTGTATTTAACCAACTATTGATTCTGTCTATAGCGTTCTTTAGAAGTCATTTTACAGGCCTGCATTTATTCAAGACAGACGCTGTTATTTCCATTATGGACAGAGGATTGCTTATCCTAATTGCAGGATCAATTTTGTTTGTTTTTACAAATGACACCTCCCGAATAGAATGGTTTATTTATACTCAGACCTTGTGTTATTTACTAACATTTTTTATTGCGATTTTCTTACTTCGTAAAAAAAACATAGGTCCATTTTTACTTTGGGATTTTAACTTTAGCATGTCTATTGTAAAAAAAAGTCTGCCCTATGCACTCTTGATATTATTAATGATACTATATAATAGGAGTGATGTTGTTATTTTAGAACGGTTTCACTCAAATGGTCGCGTTGAGGCAGGGCATTATGCACAAGGATTTCGGCTTTTAGACGCTGTATATATGTTTGGGATGATATTCGCCGGCTTGTTATACCCAATGTTTTCTCGCTTATTAAAAGAATCAAAAAAAGATGTTGTGGACTTATTAAAAACCGCCGGCAACCTACTGATTGGAGGCGCAATTGTATTAGTAATAATTTCTACTTTTAATGCTCGATGGCTACTTTCATTACTGTATGATAACGTTCAAACAACAGCGGTTTTTTCTTTTTGCTTCTTAATTATCTGCTTTATTCCAATCAGTATGAATTTCATATTCGGCACATTATTAACGGCAAGCGGTCGATTGAAGACACTAAATATTATTTCTTTGTTTGGGGTCTTAATTAATTTCACCAGTAATGCACTTTTAATACCAAGTATCGGCGCAAAAGGAGCCGCTATTTCAGCGCTCATCACTCAATGTTTTGTGGCAGGAATACAATTTTATTATGCCTATCAATCCATACAACTCAACATAACACCGAAAGCGCTGCTTAACTATATTTACTTGGTTACGATTTTATTGCTTTCAGGGTTTTTTAGTATGTATTTTGGTTTAGACCATGGCATTGCTGCTTTAATGCAATTACTATTAGGAGGACTATTATTATTTATCTTTTCATTTATTAATCTAAAAAACATTAAAAACATGTTAATAATTAAGGAAGAAACCAATAATTATCCAATAAACTAGTTAAGAGGAATCTTGAAAATACCGTACCTTCGTTTAAAATAGTAAAACAATGGAAAATAATAAAACCACCTTAGAACAAAGTCAAAAAACACTTTTACAATTTCTATTGGCTAAAAAGAAACCGATACTTATTATTACATTTTTGGTTGCAATAGGCGCTACAATAGCTAGTTTATTAATGACGCCTTTGTATTTGTCTTCTGCTATAGTTTTTCCTGCTGCCACCAGCAGTGTATCATTTTCAGAGCAACGAAACGCTAAATCTGCGGCAATGGATTTTGGGGAGGAGGAGCAAACAGAGCAGTTGGTTCAAATTCTCCAATCTTCTAGAATCCGAGATAAAATAATTAGTCAGTTTAAGTTGATGTCACATTATGGCATTGATCCTAAAGATGTTAACAAGAATTTTAAATTAACGAATGAGTACAATGGTCATTTTTCATTTGAGAGAACGCGCTATGGATCTATTAAAATTGACGTGCTAGACGAGGATCCTAAGTTGGCAGCAGCCATGGCGAATAAAATAGTTGATTTAATTGATACGGTAAAAAACGATATGATTTCTGAGAGGACGATACCTGCTTTTGAGGTAAATCGACGAAAGAAAGCTCAAATGGAACGCGAAAGAGATTCAGTTTTAACCTGCTTAGATAGTTTGGCAGAGCTAGGAGTAATAGCATTAGATGTTAGGTCCAATTTATTCCAAGCGTATGTCGATTCAAAAGATGCAACAGATCGTGCCGAGTTAAAAAGAAAAATTGAAATTAATATGAAGTATGGAGCAAAATATGACGGGCTTGAGTACATACGGAATGAAAAAACGGTGAAATTAGAAGATTTTAGAATCTCTTATGAACAGGCTGAATCAGATGCCAATGCTAAATTTAATCATAAATTTATTGTTGAGCATGCCGTTGTTGCTGATAAAAAAGAAAAACCAAAGCGGATGTTGATTGTATTTATTGCGACGATTGCCGGTTTTGTTTTGTCGGTATTTGGTATACTCTTAATGGAAAAATATAAAGAATTGTCAAAGTAAAACCCTTGCAGCATCCAAACTACAAAAAGACTATTATCTTCGCCGTTTTTTTAAGCGCTTTTTTTGGCCTATCACTATATTACAATAGCCCTTACATTTTTATTGTATCACCATTTCTTGCGGCTTTTTATTTCGCTATTTTTTATACCGAGAAAACATTTTTATCCTTAGCTTTTTTAGCTCCCTTATCAATAAACATTGAGGATTATACAGATCAGTTGGGGCTTTACCTGCCTACAGAACCAATATTGTTCGGATTGCTCTTATTACTTATAGCATCTCAGCTTAGAGCGCCGTTTTTATTAAAGGAAATATGGACTCATCCAATAATTTATACATGGGTCATTATCTTAATATGGACATTTATTACTACTGTTACCAGTTCAAATCCTATTATTTCCGCCAAATTTTTACTTGCTAAATGTTGGTTTGTAATTCCCTTACTATTTTTCGGCACCCACTTTTTTCAAAACGAAAAAAATATTACCCGGTTTTTTTGGCTTTTAATACTTGGTGTGTCAATTACCATCCTTTATACGCTTATAAATCATGCAGGCTATAGTTTTGGTGAAAAAGAAAGCCATTGGGTTATGTCCCCATTCTTCAAAGACCACACCATCTATGGGGCCATTGTTGCATTAACATTGCCGATTCCCATTGCGTTATTATTGGTGGCAAAAGGAAAGCCATTAGTTCAGTTTTTATTATTATTCTTATTATTTGTTATTTTGCTCGGCCTTTATTTTTCATATACACGCGCTGCTTGGCTGAGCGTATTCTTTGCGCTTTTAATTGCTTTTATAATCCATATTAAACTTAAGAAACAATTTGTTTTAGCTGCAGCTTTCCTTTTTCTCGCTTATTTAACATACAATTACGATACGATTCAGCTAGCCTTGTCGCGTAATAAACAGGAGCATACAACAGAAGATTTTGGGGAGCGATTACAAAGTGCCGGAAATGTAACAACAGACGCATCTAATTTGGAACGGATCAATCGGTGGTCTTGTGCCATTGATATGGTTAAAGAAAGACCTGTTTTTGGCTATGGTCCTGGGACATATTCTTTTGAATATGCTCGATTTCAAAACCCTGAAAACCTCACCATTATTTCAACAAATTTTGGAAATTTGGGGAATGCGCATAGTGAATATTTAAGTGCCTTATCTGAAACAGGGGTTCCGGGCCTCTTATTTTTTTTAGCGTTTGTGACCTTTGTTTTTTATAAGGCAATAAAATTATATTACGGCACATCTATAAACGAAACGAAAAAACGAATTTTTATCATGGCTATAATTGTATCCCTGTCCACATATTTTATTCATGCGTTTCTAAACAATTTCCTGGATACTGATAAGGCCTCAATTCCAGTATTTTGTTTGTGCGCAATTATAGTTTCCCTAGATTTAAAAAGAATTTTATCTGCTAATCCAAAGGTAAGGATTTAAGGATTGTGTCCCTGACCCTATAATCATGTGTATCTCAAAGTGCAAAACAGATTTATTTCCCTCGTTAAGCATGATGGTTCCAATTTCTTGCTTTGAAGTAATATTGTCTCCAAGTTTAACACTCGCCTCTTGTAAATTACTGTAAACAGTTCTATACCCCCCATGTTTAATAATTATTACTTTCCCTGCTCCACTTACATTTATTACAGCGCTAACAACCCCTTCAAAAACTGCTCGGGCTTTTGAATTGCCACTGCAAGTAATATCGATTCCATTGTTATTAGTATAAACCCCAGCTAATGTTGGGTGTGGATTTTTCCCGTATTTTTCAGTTATTGTCCCATTTGAAACAGGCGATGGTAGGCGCCCTTTATTACTCTCGAATTTTTTTCCAGCTACCGCTCCTTCTGATGAGATAGGAATTGTCTCTTTATTAATTTTATTAGGCTCTTTTTTCTTTTCAACCGGAACAACTACTTTTTTACTTTCTTTCTTTTCCTTAGCTAATTTTTTTCTTTCTTTTTCTTGTGCGGCAGCTATTTCATTCTGTATAACGGCATTAATTCGCTGCCTTAAACCTTCTTTTTTTCGCTGTTCTTCTTTTAATTGTAGGAATAATTTTTGTTCTTCAGCCTTTAAATTGTTATAAGAATTTTCTTTTAATGCTTTGTCTAAAGCAATTGATTCTTGCTCTTGTTTTTTTTGCGAAATTATTTTTTCGTTTTCTAAACGACTCATTTTTAGATCGATGATTTCCGAATGATATAACTTATTATTTGTTTTAATTAATACTAGTTGCTTGCTTTGGAGCATCGTTACCTTTTTAAGGTATGTGTTTCTTCTCTTTGCTTCATTAAAACTTGATGATGTAAGTAAAAACATAAGCTTTCCGGATTTGTTTCTATTTTTATAAGCATAGATTATCATTTTTTTATATTGCTCCTTTAATTGTTCAATCCGAAGTTTTAATAATTCGATATCTTCTTTCTTTTCAACTACTTGATTATCGGCTACTTTAATTTGATTATCATAAATCGTCACAAGTTGTTCTCTAGTATTAATTTGATTTTCTAATAATGATATTTCCGAAAGAGAATTAGCTGAACTATTTTTTATTTTGTCAATCATTAATTTTGTTTGATTAATTTTTTTTTCCGATTTTAATTGTTCTTTCTGCAACTTGGATTTAGCAGTTTGGCCATTAGCTATGACACAGAAGAAAAGAATGAAAAAGATGTTAATTACATGTTTCATATTGTTCTGGGATTATAGTAATTAATTCAAGCGGACTGTTTATTTCCACTTTTTCAAAAAGAATACGTATCGTTAGCTGATTAAGTTCGGATTTTAAAGATAAACTCATTTCATAGGGGACACTAATACCATTTACACCTTGCCATGATAAATAGTCAATGAGAACAGAAGTATTATCCGAAGGGCTAATTATTTCAACACTTTTTAACTTATTATCGTTAGCTTTCAACCAATAATTTATAAAAAGTTCCTTGCCTTCTTCTGACCTTTCAATGGTCGTCGACAGCTTATAATCCAAATCAAGGGAAATTGTAATAGGGCGGGCTTTGTCATAATACAATGGTCTGCCCAAAAACAGCTCCTCTAAATTTTTTAGGCTAAGATCAAGTCCTAGGAGTTTCTTAAAATAGTTAAGCGATTGAGCGCTATAACACCGCTCTCTCTTATTCACTATAATTACACTATCGTGAGAGGCATAGGCAAGGGCAACAGGAATATTTAGGTAGCTTACAATGGCATGGATGGCACTGTCTGAAACGATCTTCAGGCTGGTTTTAATACTAATGTTTTGGGATGAATCTATATAGTTAACACTCAGTTTCGAATAATACGTTTTAGGTTTAATTTGCGACAAGCTATCAATTACAGCTAATATTTCATTTCCACTTGACGGTTTAGGCTCCTCAATAAGAGTGTTCTGAGCTAAAACTGTTGCTACTACTATGTCTTTTGAACAAGAGAATAAGCAGACAATACTCAAAAGACTAATTACTTGGCGCATAATATTTTTTATCTAGAATTTTTTGAGGCAGAACGTCATTTTTTGAACCTAACATTTGAGCGACTTTCCATTCTTCAACGGCCGCATCTACCTTCCCACTAAAATAGAATGCATCACCCATCCAATCCATAATAACAGGGTTTTTCGCGTCAAGTTTCTTTGCTTCGCCTATGATTTGTAATGCATCCGTGAAGTTTTGCTTCATTAACAATACAGTTCCTTTTACCGCCATATAAAATGCATTATCTGGCGCTTTAGAAAGTGAAATGTCAATCAGCGTAATGGCAAAATCTAATTTTAGTTTATTTTTAGCAAGTTGTAAGGCAAAGGCAGCGCTGATAGGTGCACTATTTGGGCATTTTAAAATTGCGCGATTATAGAAATCATAGGCTATATCAGGCTTTTTTAAACCAAAATTTGCCTCCCCTAATTGAGCAAGAATCTCTGCCTCGGTTTCATCATTTTTTATAATATATTCTAAGCCAGCTTCAAGAAAACCAATTGCATCGGCATAGTTTTGCATTTTATTAGCGGAAATTCCAGCGGTTAGGTATGCAAAAGGATTGTTCGGAAAAAGGCTAATCGCATCTATACTATTCGTATAAAGTGAAGTCCATTTTTCTGATTGAAATTCAAGAAGTAATAGCTGCTGCCAAACAGGAAAAAGGCCGGGCTGGATGTCTACCGCTTTTTTATAGGCAACAATTGCGCCCTCCACATCATTGTTATTAACACAACAATCTCCTTTTATGGTAAATGACTTTGCATTTTCAGGGTAGCGTGCTGTCATATAATCAACGAGTTTTATGATTTCCGGTCCGCACCCTTCCATTTTTTGAGTTTGAATAAGAATGTTCATCTTTTGATCAATGCTAGGTCCTTCTTTAGTGACTGCGGACTTTAATAGTTCTAGACCCTTCACATAGTTATTCTTTTGCATATACATTTCTCCGAGCAAAAGGGTAGCCAATCCGTTTTCAGCATCTTTTTCTACCAATTCATTTAGCAAGGCAAATGCTTCGTCGAACTGTTTATTTTCCATATAGCTGTCTACAAGCGTGGCTAAGAATACCGGGTCGTTATCAAACAACACCCTCCCTTCCTCAAGTGTTTTTATCGCTTTTTCGGGCTTCTTCATTAGAAGAAAAAGATCGTATTTTTCCATTTGAAGTGAAATATCTAGTCCTCGATGGTCAATCAGTTTGTCGAGGATTTTCATTGCTTTTGCATACTCCAAGGCATTTGCATAGTTGTTTATTGCCCCCATATAATAAGCAACATTATTTTTATCTTTTGAAATTAAGCCTTCAAAAAATTCGCCTGCCTTTTTATATTGCTTCATTTCAGCATACATATAGGCTAATTCAGAGGCGTAATAGCTATTATTAGGGTCGATTTTCGCGGCAATTTCGCTATGATAGGCGGCCTGGTCGAGTTGAGATTCTATTAAATAAAGTTGTGCCAATGCAAAATGTGATGCATCATCTAATGCGTTTGTCTTAATGCAAGCTTCAAAATCAAGAATGGCTTTTTTATTATTTCCCGTGATGTAATTACGCACGCCTTGGTGGAAGAGCGACTGCTGTTTATTCACAGTGCTCATAGGAGTCGTTTTATTTGGGATTGTTTTACAAGCGCCCAAGACGGCTAGGATTAATAAAAAGAGGGCTATTCTATTCATTTATTGTAGAAAAATCACCAAGACTGACAATAGTCGCTTCTTTATTGAGAACGGTATTTGAGCCGATCATAGAATTATTAATAATCATATTGTTCATGCGGCAATTATCTTGAATAATTGAGTCTGAAATTCTGCAATTTGACAGGACCGCATTTTTACCAATCGAGGCATATGGACCAACCACAGAATTTTCAATGACCACATCTTCACCAATAAAACAGGGCTCAATGACAATGGAATTTTTGTTGCTAAAATTGATTCGCGTTGGATTTGGATGCTTTTTATAATCATGTATTAATACGTGTTTATTTGTTTGCACAGTTACCTCTTTATTGCCACAATCTAACCATTCGTTAACTTTTCCTGGGCGAAATAAACATCCTTTTTCTGTTAGGCGTCTAAGTGCATCAGGAAGTTGGTATTCCCCACTTTTGATGACGCCATTTTCTACTAGGTATTCCAATTCACTCAATAAATTTTCACCCTTTTTAAAATAATACACACCAATCATGGCTAAATCAGAAACAAATTCCTGCGGTTTCTCAACAAAATCAATAATTACGCCAAGTTCGTTTAATTTAACAACGCCAAATTCGCTTGGGTTCTCAATCTGCTTTACCCATAAAATACCATCATCTTCAGGGCTTATTTTGAAGTCTGCTTGAAATAAGGTGTCGGCAAATGCAACAACGACAGGACCGACAAGGAGTTCTTTTGCGCATAAAACCGCATGCCCCGTACCCAGCGGATCCTCTTGGTAATGGATCGAACCTCGAGCACCGAATTTTTCAGCCACAGCAATTAAATCGCGCTCAACATCTTCCCCAAAGTGTCCAACAACAAAGGCTATTTCATTTATTTTATCCCCACAGATATTGGCAATATCTTCCACGAGTCGATATACTATTGGCTTTCCACCAACAGGAATAAGTGGTTTAGGAACCGTTAGGGTATGTGGCCTTAATCGACTACCTCGTCCCGCCATTGGTATAATAATATTCATCTTTCTTTTTATTTTTTTCCTGTACTACCAAAACCAGCCTCACCTCTTTCAGTGTCACTAAGTAATTCTTCTTCCTTCCAAATGGCCTGTGAAAATTGGCAAAAAACCATTTGAGCGATTCTATCTCCGGGATTTACAACATAATTTTCAGAGGATAAATTAATTAAAATCACGCCCACCTCGCCACGATAATCAGAATCAATGGTTCCCGGGGCATTTAAAACGCTTATCCCATAATTTAATGCCAGCCCACTACGTGGCCGAATTTGACATTCATAGCCTGGCGGAATTTCTAAAAAAAGACCTGTTGGAATCAGTTTTCGTTCAAAAGGGCTTATAGAAATAGGCTCAAGTATATTCGCCCGCAAATCTAATCCCGCAGAACCGATGGTTGCATAATTTGGCAACCCATATGCTGATGCATTTTTTATTTTTACTTCCATTTTATTCTTTTCCTATCAAAAGTAATGAAATCCTAAGCGTACTTATTGTAGTTGCATTGTAGTAATTAACAATTCAATTAACAATTTCAACAAACCCTTATTTATGTTGATAATTTCATCTTCCGTAACATACTCATTAATTCTTTTTAACATTAAATTTGCACGATATGATGCCAAAAGGAAAGTTGATTATTATCGGTGGGGCCGTTGATAAGGGAAGTTTTACTGAGAATACCTTCGCCGAAAAGGTTGATGAGAACCTTAATTTCTTTGAAAAAGGCATATTAAAACGAATAATTGATGAGTCAAAGCACCAAAAGTTATCACATATAGAGATTGTCCCCACAGCCTCAAAAATCCCGGATCTTGTAGGGTCAGAATATGCTAAGGCCTTTGGTCATTTAGGTGCTCAAAATGTTGGTGTTATAAACATTGAAAATAGGGAACAAGCACTCGATTTAATTATTCTTGATAGAATAAAAAAGGCGGATGTTATTTTTTTTACCGGAGGAGACCAGCTTCGACTAACGTCAATTTTTGGAGGCACAGCGATTCACGATTTGTTATTGCAAAAGTATAATGAAGAAGATTTTTTATATGTAGGAACTTCTGCTGGGGCAGCCTGTGCATCTAAAAATATGATTTATCAGGGATCAAGTCATGAAGCGTTGCTCAAGGGCGAGATTAAAATCACGAGTGGATTAGGGTTTATAGATAATGTTATTATTGACACACATTTTGTTCAGCGTGGAAGAATTGGAAGACTTTTTCAAGCTGTGGTTGGTAACCCAAAGACTTTGGGCATAGGATTAGGAGAAGACACTGGTCTATTGATTAAACAGGGCGATTCAATGGAGGCTCTCGGTTCTGGATTGGTTATTATTGTAGACGGAAGACATATTCTTGACACTAATATTACCGATGTCGCACTTGGAGAACCGATATCCATTAAAAACTTAGTCGTTCATGTAATGAGTCAAGCAGATATTTATTGCTTGTCAAAACATGATTTTACGATTAACAATAAACCAAATGTAGAATGAAGATCATGATACACGGTGGATTTTTTAGTGAATCCAATCAATCTGAAGAAACAAAACGCTTAAAGCAAGATGCTTTAGGGGAGATTGTTCAAAAATCACATCATTTTTTATTGTCGAATACAGCTCTTGACACGGTTGTTTATGCGGTACAATTATTAGAGGACCATCCTCTTTTTAATGCAGGAATTGGTTCTCAACTTCAAAAAGACGGTAAAATCAGAATGAGTGCCGCACTTATGGATGGCCGATCCAAAAAGTTTAGTGGTGTATTAAACATTGAATCAATCCAAAACCCCATTCATGTTGCAAGGGCTCTTCAAATGGTAGACGATAGAGTATTGGGTGGAGAAGGCGCAATCAATTTTGCTAAAAATATAGGAAAAGAAACAGTTAATGTTGAAATTCCTGAACGGCGAAAAGAATACGAGAACAGGGTCAAGTCTGCTGGAATTGGAACTGTTGGTTGTGTTGTATTGGATAATAAAGGACATCTTGCCGCAGCCACTTCTACTGGAGGAAAAGGCTTTGAACTACCGGGGAGAATTTCCGATTCTGGAACAGTAGCAGGCAATTACGCGAATGATTTTTGCGCAATAAGTTGTACGGGTGTTGGCGAAGATATTGTAAGTGGCGCCTTAGCAGCAAAAATTGTCACTAGGGTAACAGATGGCTTGTCTATTAAGGATTCATTTGCTAAATCATTTCAGGAGTTAAAGGAATTCGATGGTTTTGCAGGTGCAATTGGTGTTGATGCTTTAGGAAATATGTATTACCAAGAATCTCACCCCAAAATTGTCTATGCCTCTTTTGATGGAGTGAACCTTTCTGTTTTTAGCTGATGTCCTCGTTTATCTTTTAAAAAATCGTTTCCCCTTTTTTGAATAATATCGCTGCCAATTGATTAAATTTGTCCAAATTACAACTGACTTATGTTAGAGATTCAGCGACTACGATCACATAAAGAAGAGGTCCTTGACGGCCTTTCTAAACGGAACATTAATGCCACAAATACCATTAATGAACTATTGGAAATGGATGCGCTTTGGCGCGAAAATAAAACGCAACTCGAAAACATTTCCGCAGAATTAAATCAATTATCGCGCAAAATAGGAGATTGTTTTAAAAATAATCAAGCGCAAGAGGCACAACAATTAAAAAATGAAACACAGGAATTAAAGGTACAAGAAGCGGCTTTAAAAACCCATGTTGATGAACTCGATTCGAAAATCACAACGATACTCTATTCCTTGCCAAACGTTCCACACGTAGATGTTATTCAAGGGCGGCTGCCTGAAGATAATCAGTTAATCGAATCACAAGGGGAGTTACCCACCTTCTCTTTTACCGCTATTCCTCACTGGGATCTAGCCAAGAAACATCAACTTATTGATTTTGAATTAGGTGTAAAGGTTACTGGAGCGGGCTTTCCTTTTTATCGTGGGAAAGGGGCAAAATTACAGCGAGCATTGATTGCATTTTTTCTTGACGAGGCCGATAAAGCTGGTTATGAAGAGTTCATCGCACCTCTTTTAGTTAACGAGGCCAGTGGAATAGGAACGGGTCAACTTCCCGATAAAGAAGGTCAAATGTATTATGCACCTGAAGATGAGTTGTATTTAATACCAACAGCAGAGGTTCCGCTAACCAATATTTATCGTGATGTTCTTTTGCCAAATGAAGACTTTTCTATCAAACTTACCGGATACACGCCTTGTTTTAGAAGGGAGGCGGGATCTTACGGAAAGGATGTGAGGGGCTTAAACAGACTGCATCAATTTGATAAGGTTGAAATCGTTAGAATTGAACATCCTAAAAATTCAGAAAAGGCATTAAATGAAATGGTTTCTCACGTTAGGGATTTACTAATCAAATTGGAGTTACCTTTTCGTATCCTGAGACTTTGCGGTGGAGATATGGGGCATGCTTCCGCCATGACATTTGATTTTGAAGTTTTTTCGGCAGCACAAGAAAAATGGTTGGAGGTTAGTTCTGTTTCTAGGTTTGACACCTTTCAATCCAATCGTTTAAAATTGCGTTTTAAAGATGCTCAGAAAAAATCACAATTGTGCCATACACTGAATGGTTCTGCACTTGCGCTTCCGCGAATTCTAGCGGCAATTTTAGAGAATAATCAAACGCCAGACGGAATAACTATTCCTAAGGTTCTTCAAGCTTACACAGGATTCGATCGGATAACATAAACCCAAAAACATGAAATTAAGGAACCTTTTATTTTTGATCATTATTACTATATCTTGCTCTGATTTCAGTAAAAAGGAGCAAATAAATAAGGTAAATAAACTCGAAAAGGAACTTGGTAAATTAGAGCAAGATCTAATGGCGAATAAAATTGATACGCTATCGGGATTACGCTCGGCAATTAATTCAGTAGAAATAAGGATTAAAAACAATCTTTATTTAGACACTATTAATATGGCCTTTGGAAAAAAAATGGACGATTATAAGCGAATGAGAAGGTCTTTGGGCCCCATTGGCAAATCGTTTGAACAACTCAAAATGGGCGTAATCGAAGAAAAAGAAGCGCTAAAAAATTTAAAGTTGG
Source organism: Flavobacteriales bacterium (assembly GCA_947475095.1). Classification (GTDB taxonomy): domain Bacteria; phylum Bacteroidota; class Bacteroidia; order Flavobacteriales_D; family Crocinitomicaceae; genus UBA952. The sequence goes on along the minus strand of CANJLG010000001.1, from coordinate 139,218 downwards.
ATATTCAAAATGGAGAAGGGGAAAGGAATTTGTATGATCAGCACATTACCTTCGAATCAACTAAAATCAAGCAATTGAACACGCTCCTAATTTCTTATAAAGGAAGTAAATCCGAAGCAATGGAAGCATTTAGGCGTCTTCATAAAGAACTGGATTCATTGTCAATGACATTGATAAATTCGACTAATGATTAGTAAAACCCTGCTTTCTTTGTCCTTGCTGAGTTTTAGTTTGTCTATTGTTGCACAAACTGATTCAGATTCTAAATTAGCACAATATTATTATGAAAACGGAGAGTTTGATAAAGCGCTTACCTATTATGAAAAAATATACGATAATAATCAAAGCAAACTAATTTTTAATCGATATGTTGATTGTCTTCTTCAAACGAAGGATATAAAAAAGGCTGAGAAAACAATTAAAAAGCAAATTTCGCTAAACCAGAAAGACCTATCGCTTCAATTACAGCTGGGTAGTTTTTATGAGCTCAATGATGAAGCCAGCAAAGCAAAGAAAGTATTCAATGAAGTAATTGAGCAAGCAACGAAAAACCCGTCGAGTGTAACAGAAGTTTTTCGCATATTCCTTAAAGAAAACAAGACGGATGTAGCAAAAGATATATTAGTGAAAGCGAGTAAATTAATGCCAGGATACCCTTTTCAATTACTCTATGCTGAATTATATGGCGCATTAGGTGACAACAAAAAACTAATCGAATCCTACCTCGACTTGTTAGATAAATACCCGGAGTATCAAGAGGGAGTTCAGCTATCTTTGAGTGCGCGATTTGATTTTGCTGAAAATGCAAGCGATTTAACCATGGTTAAAACAGCTTTTTTGGAAAAAATTCAAAAGCCAAATAGCCATCTTGTTTTTAATGAGATGTTGATCTGGTTATTTTTACAAAGCAAAAATTTTAACGCAGCCTTTATTCAGGTTGTGGCATTGGATAAGCAAGTTCAAAGCATGGGCGGAAGGGTCTTGGATTTAGGAAAAACATGTGTGGAGAATGAAAGCTTTGAAGTGGCAAGAAAATGCTTTCAATATGTTATCAATTTAGGCATTGAGTCCCCCTATTATTATGAAGCAGAAAGCGCCCTTTTAAATACTCGGTATATTGAACTTACTCAATACAGAGTTTATAGTAATGAGGAATTAGAAACAACTCTAAAAGAATATAAGACGGTAATTGACAGGGTGGCCAACCCAAGAAAGTCCATTAACGCTGTATTAGAATATACTAAGATAATGGCTTTTTATGCCGGAAAGAAAGCGCAAGCAATAGAAATCTTGGAGCAATATACCAATACCCCAGGGCTTTCGGATCTTTATAGAGCGTTCGTGAAAATGTTATTGGCAGATGTTTATGTATTGTCAGGTAGAATTTGGGATGCATCCATTCTTTACATGCAAATTGATAGCGACTTTAAGTTTGATGTAATTGGTAATGAAGCAAAATATAAGAATGCGCGCGTTTTTTACTTTGATGGGGAATTTGATTATGCGCAGTCTCAATTAAATGTGCTAAAAGAATCAACCTCTAAATTAATCGCAAATGATGCCCTTCAGCTATCCGTTGCGATTACAGATAATTTCGGATTAGATAGTAATTATCAAGCCATGATGTGGTATGCCACTGCCGAATTGTTTATCGAGCAAAATCAATTAGATAGCGCCTTTTATCTATTTGACAGCATTCAATTAAATTATCCTTTCCATTCACTCAATGATGAGATTCTTTTTAAGAAAGGTCAAGCGATGGAACGGCAAAAAAAATGGACGGAAGCGTGTGTATATTATGAAAAAATAATAAGTAAATATCCTACAGATATATTAGGTGATGATGCCATGTATAGGCTCGCTAAAATCAACGACTTATATTTTAAAGACAAAGAAAAAGCGCTGATGTATTACAAAGACATTTTATTCAACTACTCTAATAGTCTTTATTCGGATGAGTCACGAAAAAAGGTGCGCGAATTACGAGGAGACAAAGTGCTTTCGGACTAATCCACGTTTTGTTTACGGCAACTCTCTCGTAAATGAAGGAATGCCCGTGATGTCCATACCCGTTATAAGTAAGTGTATATCATGAGTGCCTTCATAGGTGAGAACGGATTCTAGATTGGCCATGTGCCGCATCATTGAATACTCACTTGTTATGCCCATTCCACCGTGAATTTGTCTTGCTTCACGTGCAATATCTAAGGCGATTTCTACATTATTCCTCTTTGCCATTGAAATCTGACCGGTAGTCGCTTTTCCTTCATTTCGCAATTGACCAAGTCTAAAAGTCAATAGTTGTGCTTTGGTTATTTCTGTTAACATTTCAGCAAGTTTTTTCTGAACTAACTGAAACGATCCAATTGGAACCCCAAATTGAATCCTTTCTTTTGAATAACGAACAGCTTGATCGTAGCAATCCATGGCAGCGCCCAAGGCACCCCATGCAATACCAAAACGCGCAGAGTCAAGACAGCTCAAAGGAGCCCCTAAACCAGAACGATTTGGCAAGATATTGCTTTTAGGAACCCTAACATTTTCAAAAATTAATTCACCTGTGGATGATGCTCTTAAAGATAGTTTTCCATGCATTTCTGGCGTAGAAAAACCTTCCATTCCTCGCTCAACGATTAATCCGTGTATTCTTCCAGACTCATCTTTCGCCCAAACAACTGCAATGTGTGCAAATGGCGCATTGGAGATCCACATTTTAGCACCATTTAGGATAACATGGTCTCCATCTTCCTTAAAATTAGAAAGCATTCCGCCAGGATTCGAACCAAAGTCTGGTTCTGTTAAACCAAAACAACCCATCATTTCACCTGTAGCAAGTTTGGGCAAAAACCGTAATTTCTGCTCTTCAGAACCATATTTCCAAATAGGGTACATCACTAATGAAGATTGAACAGAAGCTGTTGAACGCAAGCCTGAATCGCAACGTTCCAATTCTTGCATAATGATTCCGTATGAAATATGATCAAGTCCAGCCCCACCATATTCAACAGGGATATAAGGTCCAAAAGCACCAATTTCACCAAGGCCTGACAAAAGATGCATTGGGAAAGTTGCTTTTTCGTAATGCTCTTCTATTATCGGAGAAACTTCTTTTTTAACCCATTCTCTTGCGGTATCTCGAATTAACTTTTGTTCATCGGATAATAAGTCGTCTAAGAGATAGTAATCTGGGTGCTTAAATTGGTCTGTTTTCATACCATGAATTTTAGAGTACAAAAGTAATCAATAAATAAAATTTATTTTAAAGTAGTTTCTATTTAATTTTGCAATTAATTATACTTTCGTTTTTAATGGACCAATCGTTAGCATTGCATCTTCGTGAAACACAGCTTTCTTATGAATGGCTCTTTGCTTGTACTTTTTCATTACTTCTTTTAGCTGTTGCGTATGTCCGCCAGGACAATTTAATTCGCTTAGTTTTAATTGGTTTTGTATCACTTCAAAAAGAAGATTCTTTTAATAGTGAAAGCGAGCGCATGGGGCCGGCAATATTTTGGCTTTTAACCTTAAACTTTGTGGTTGGAGCGTCTTTGGCACTTACTTTTGTTCTAGAACAGATATTCCCGTCTGTTAATGCCCATCCAATTTTGGCCTTAGTTCCCTTAGCTTTTTTAATTTATTGGAACGCTGGACAATGGATTATCTTTGCTTTAGTTGGCAAACACCCTATCATAAGACAATTGAAGCAGCATTTAAGATTTTCCATCTCTTTAGGAGGCTTGTTTTTCTTGTTTGCAGCGATTGTTTTTTCATTAAATCAATCCTTAAGCAATATCTCCGTAGCGGTTATTTTCACAGGGTTTCTTTTGATGAATCTTAATAGGATTTTTAAAGGGGTCATAGCCGCTCTTGCTATGACTATTCCATGGTATTACATTTTTATGTACTTTTGCCTCGTAGAAATTTTACCATTAGTAGCAATTTTTGTTTTTTACGGTGATAGTTTGTCTGCATTTGTTAAGTAGCGACCTTTAAATTTTAAGACTTGGCAATAAAAACAATATTAGTGTCTCAACCTCAACCCGAAGGTGATAAATCACCCTATTTCGAGTTGGCGGCTAAATACAAAATCAAGATTGATTTTCGCCCTTTTATTAAGGTGGAAGGAGTTTCTGTAAAGGAATTTCGCTCACAAAAAATAAACTTAAATGAATTCACGGCGATAATAATCACCTCTAAAGTAGCGGTAGACCACTTCTTTAGAATTGCAGAAGAATCTAGATTTGAGGTACCAGAATCAATGAAATATTTTTGTATTTCTGAAGCAGTGGCACTTTATTTACAAAAATATGTTGCTTTCAGAAAGCGCAAAATTTTCTTCGGAAAACAAACCATTGAGGATCTCGTAGATGTAATGGCAAAGCATAAGACAGAAAAGTTTTTACTGCCCTGCACCGATATTTTGAGGGATAATATTCCTCAAACACTTGAGCAGCACAAAATGCAGTTTTTTAAAACTATTTTATATAGAACAGTTGCGGCAGATCTTTCAGATTTAGAAAATGTATATTATGACTTATTGGTGTTTTTCAGTCCCGGAGGAATTGAGTCACTTTTTGTTAATTTCCCGGACTTTAAGCAAAATAACACCGCTATAGCTGCATTTGGACCAACCACCGCAATGGCCGTTAACAAGCACAATTTACGCCTTGATGTTCAAGCGCCTCATCCCAAGGCCCCATCAATGGTTGGGGCTATTGAGCTTTTTATCTTAGAGCAACTCAAGAAAAAGTAATCGGCATACTTTTGAGCTGAAAAGCCGAATTCTTCCCGATAAACACCTATATTTTTTTATTTTAGTTTTGAGTTGTTTAAAAAAACATTAAATTTACATCAACTTAAAAACTTATTAAAAATGAAAAAACTTTTACTCTCAGCTTTGTTGTTATCTGCAACATCTGCTACGACTTTTGCTCAATTAGCACCTGGTAGCGTTGCTCCAGACTTTACGGTTAGTGCTTATCAGCCGTGGTTGTCTACCGCCGGTATGACAAACAACGGTTCTTACAAATTGTATGACTATCTTGATGCTGGCTATACAGTTATTATGGATGTTTCAGCAACGTGGTGTGGTCCATGTTGGAGTTATCATTTAACAGGCGCATTAGAAGATGCATATGCCGCACACGGACCAGCTGGTTATCCAGGTGTTTCTAGTACTACTACAGATGACATTATGGTTATTTGGGTAGAGGGTGATGGTACAACAGCTGACGCTACTATGTTAGACGGATCAGGTACTCCTGGTAATTGGATTAATCCTAATGCCGCTGGAGAAATTCAGTTTCCAATGGCGAATCCAATCACGGCTACAATAAATCCTATAAACACCAACTATAATATTGCTTATTTCCCAACAATCTACAAAATTTGTCCGAATCGGATAGTTTCAGAAATTGGACAAGCAACAGCGGCTGCAATCTATACTTCAATTGCTTCTTGCCCTCCTCCAGCTTCAAACCCTGCTGATGTTTCTGCTCTTTCTTATACTGGGTCTTTAGTTCATTGCCAAGGTGCTTATACACCAATGGTGAAGATTCAAAACAATGGTACGAGCCCTTTAACTGCTGCAACAGTTACTGTAACTCAAGGAGGAACAACAGTTTCCACTGGAACATATTCAGGTAGCTTAGCTACTTACGGTGTTGCAACGGTTAATTGTACACCAATTGCAAGTTTTATGGGAGGCGCTTTGGTTGTTACAGTTACTACAACAGGTGATGCCAACGTGGCAAACAATGGTGTGAATGCTTCCGTTTCAACAGCTTTAGTTGCTTCTAATCAGTATGTAACAGTAAATCTTACTACAGATGCATATGGTTCTGAAACATCATGGACTATTAAAAATGCTGCAGGAGCAACGGTAGCTTCAGGAACTGGTTTTGGACCAGACTTAACAGCTGCAGGTGTAACAGTTCAAACACCAGTTCAAGCTAACTTAACGCCAAACACGTGTTATACATTTGAGATTCTTGATGTTTACGGTGATGGAATTTGCTGTCAATATGGAGATGGTGCATACTCTATTGTTGATGCATCTGGAGCGACTTTAGCTTCTGGAGGAACCTTTGGTGATAGCGAGCAAAAAGTATTCAAAACAGGTGTTGCAGGTATAAATGAAATGGAAACAATCGCATTGAATGTATTCCCTAACCCAGCATCTGATTTAGTGAATGTTTCTTTTGAAGCAAACAACAATGATTTTTCAGTTTCATTAGTTGACATTCAAGGAAGAACAATTGTTTCTAAATCATTTACAAACTTAGTAGGTTCTCAATTGGTATCTTTCTCAACAGAAGATATTGCAAAAGGAAGTTACATCGTTACCGTTACTTCAAATGGAGCGACAACTACAAAGAATGTTGTTGTTAGATAATCTAACAATTAATGCATTGAAAAAGGGGAGCTTGCTCCCCTTTTTTTGTTTAATACGATTCGGTTTTTATTAATAAAGGAAATTACTGTAGGGGTAGCGGATGCTAAAAACCGACTTTACCTCTTCATAAATTACAGATTTCAACTCCTCAATATTGTCTTTTTCGGTCGCAGAAATAAAAACACATTTAGTTTTTTGCATTTTAGCCATCCACGATTTTTTAAGAATTTCGATGCTATTAATCGTCTCGCCTTCATCACCATCTAATTCTATTGGTGCAAAAGCGTCAATTTTATTAAACACAAGAATACTGGGTTTTTCTGTATTATCAATTTCATGAAGCGTTTCATTCACAACATTAAACTGCTCTTCAAAGTTTGGATGTGATAGATCTAAAACATGTACGAGAATATCAGCCTCCCGCACTTCATCTAATGTAGATTTAAAAGACTCGACTAACTGATGTGGTAATTTTCGAATGAATCCAACCGTATCGGTGAGTAAGAAGGGGAGGTTTTCTATTACTACTTTTCTTACCGTAGTATCTAAGGTTGCAAAGAGTTTGTTTTCAGCAAACACATCAGATTTAGCCAACAAGTTCATAAGTGTGCTCTTCCCAACATTGGTATATCCAACAAGTGCTACACGCACCAGTTGCCCACGATTTCCTCGCTGAATAGTCATTTGCTTATCAATGTCTTGGAGCCGTTCTTTCATTAACGAAATCCGCATTTGAATAATTCTCCTATCTGTTTCAATTTGCGATTCGCCGGGCCCTCGAAGACCAATTCCTCCTTTTTGACGCTCGAGGTGGGTCCACATGCGTGTTAATCTTGGCAGCATGTATTGAAGCTGCGCTAATTCTACCTGTGTTTTAGAATGGAAACTGCTGGCCCGACTTGCGAATATATCAAGAATAAGTATCGGCCTATCCAGCACTTTGCATTCTAATTCTCGTTCTATATTTCGAAGTTGTGATGGCGATAACTCATCGTCGAAAATAACCAATTCAATATCGCTTGCTTTAATATATTCTCTGATTTCCTCTAATTTACCTTTGCCAACATAGGTCTTTGGATTAGGAAAGGGCAATCGTTGCATGAAGGTGCGTTGTGTGGTAGCGCCAGCTGTTTCTGCCAAGAAGGAAAGTTCGTCTAAATATTCAATGGCAATTGCCTCGGTTATATCTGCACTGATAACACCAACTAAAACACATGCTTCTTCATTCGGCACGGACGTGTCATATCCTTCTGTCAATGTCTTAATTTTTTAACATGATTAATAACCAACTGTATGTTTTCGTTATTTCCAAGTAATTCTTTCATCGGCGGCATCCCATTTTTTCCTTCTGTAATTATTTTCCTGAGTGCCGCATCATCTAATCTTGACGCGGTTAAATCTTTCGCTCCCGAAGCACCTAATTTTCCGTCATCACCATGGCAAGCTGCGCAATGCATAATGAATAAATTTTCACCCGCTACTTCTGGGGTTTCTGTTGTCCCAGGTTTAACATTATCGCCAGATGAAGAGCAACTTACCAATAAAAGTAAGCAAGAGCAGAAATAACTAATCCTTAGAACCATCCTCCACCAAGATATGGCCTAAATGGCCAAGGAATAGATAAAAGAATAATGATTAATCCTATCGAATAAAATAAGCGGATCACTTTAAATTTATCCGCATCATTTTCTTTTCTTTTCGCTTTGCTGTATCCGATGGTTATTAAAATAATGGCCAATAACATACCGGCCAAATGTTCCATACCATAAAAACGCAGCAATGGCTCTTTCATCCAATCCGGGGAAAATTGCACTTTCGCGGACGTGAAGTATTGAATCAATCCGATTACCAATTGAATGTGAAGGGTCACCATGGCAAATAGATTAACCATTTTATGCTTTTTTTCAAAGTGTTTAGCTGAAAAGGCATTGGCAATAGCCCAAATTAATAAGATTAGGACAACCCACCTTAATCCTGAGTGTAAGTGATTGATAATTTCCATTTTTTTAATCGTTAAGTTTTAATACTGCAAGAAAAGCTTCTTGAGGAACTTCTACACGCCCCACTTGTCGCATTCTTTTTTTACCTTCTTTTTGTTTCTCTAATAATTTTCTTTTTCTAGAGATATCACCACCGTAACATTTGGCCGTAACATCTTTTCTTAATGCTTTTATGGTTTCACGGGCAATGATTTTTGCTCCAATTGCCGCTTGAATCGGAATTTCGAACTGTTGGCGAGGGATCAACTCTTTTAATTTTATACAGATTCTTTTCCCTAAATCAAAGGCATTACTCCTATGTACTAAAGCAGAAAGCGCATCAACTTGCTCAGCATTTAACATTAAATCTAATTTAATTAAATCAGATTCTCGGTAGCCAATCGGATGATAATCAAATGAGGCATAGCCACGAGACACAGACTTCAGTCGATCATAAAAATCGAATACAATTTCGGCTAATGGCATCTCAAAAGAGATTTCAACACGATCTTGGGTTAAATAAACTTGGTTTTTTAATTCGCCTCGTTTTTCTATACATAGTGTCATTATTGACCCAACGTATTCTGTTTTGGTAATAACTTGTGCAGAAATGTATGGTTCTTCAATTCGATCCATTCCAGATGGGTCTGGCAATTCAGATGGATTATTGACAATCATCATCTTGTCGGGGTCCTTTTTCATATAGGACTTGTAGGAAACATTCGGAACGGTTGTTATAACGGTCATATTGAATTCTCTTTCAAGTCGCTCTTGAATAATTTCCATGTGCAACATTCCCAAAAATCCACATCGAAAACCAAATCCGAGTGCTTGTGAAGACTCAGGTTCAAAAATCAAGGAGGAATCATTAAGCTGTAATTTTTCCATGGAATACCTTAGTTCTTCATAATCTTCTGTATCCACAGGATAAATACCAGCAAAAACCATTGGTTTAACGTCTTCAAAACCTTTTATAGCGATTTCACAAGGGTTTTCAGATCCGGTAATGGTGTCGCCAACTTTAACTTCATTCGCCTGTTTGATACCGGATATAATATAGCCAACATCTCCAGCACGAACTTCTTTTCTAGGCGACAACTCCATTTTTAGAATCCCAATTTCATCGGCATTATAATCTCTACCAGAATTCATAAAACGAATCTTTTGACCCTTTTTGATAACCCCATTTCGAATTCTATAATAGGCAATAATTCCTCTAAACGAATTAAATACAGAATCAAAAATCATAGCTTGCAGTGGTGCATTTTCGTCACCTTTGGGTGGCGGAATACGATTAATTACTGCCGAAAGGATCTCCTCCACACCTAATCCGGTTTTTCCTGAAGCTTGAATAATTTCGCTTACATCACATCCGATTAATTCAATTATTTGATCAGAAACTTCTTCTGGCATGGCCCCAGGTAAATCCATTTTATTTAAAATGGGAATGATTTCCAAGTCATGTTCTAAGGCTAAATATAAATTAGAAATAGTCTGTGCTTCTATTCCTTGAGAGGCATCAACGATTAATAACGCTCCTTCACAGGCGGCAATTGAACGCGAAACTTCATATGAAAAATCAACGTGGCCTGGTGTGTCAATTAAATTAAGAATATAGTCCTGCCCATCTTTTGAGTAATTCATTTGAATAGCATGACTCTTAATCGTAATTCCGCGCTCTCGCTCCAAATCCATATCATCAAGGGCTTGCGCTTTCATGTCCCTGTCGGAAATGGTACCCGTTGTTTGAAGTAGCCGATCTGCCAGGGTGCTTTTTCCGTGATCAATATGCGCAATAATGCAAAAATTTCGAATGTTTTTCATACAGATGCAAAATTACGATTAAAGCAACAAAGGGCAACTTGCTTTATCGAATAATATTAACATGGCCCATCATTAATAACTCTTGAAGATTATTAGGTCTATAAAAAAGTTTCCAGGTATACACACCACTTTGACAATCTACACCCTGGTATTTTCCATCCCAGGAAAAGTCTAAATCTTCCGAGCTAAATACAAGTTCACCCCATCGGTTAAAAACGTCTATTTTAATCCATTCTACCCCGACAAAAGAACCAGAGAAAACATCGTTGATTCTATTTTCATCCGGGATAAAAGTATTTGGGATATAAATATAAAGTTCTTCTTGAATGAAAATCGGCTTGGTTATACTGTCCTTACAACCGTTGATGTCTGTTGCAAATAAGGTAACATAATAAGTGCCTTCAGAGCCATAAGTATGCACAGGGTGAATATCGTATGATGTCCCGCCATCACCAAATAACCAAGTATAGCCATAGCCATTTTGAGTCTGGTTCAAGAATGAAATAGGTAATCCTTCAGTAATTGAATTACTCATAACCATAAAATTAGCCACGGGCTTAACAACAAGAACCTGACAAAAACCGGTGACAGTAAAGGATTGGCATTCATCGGAAACGATCACTTGGTAGACCGAGCTAGTGTTGGGATGCACCCAAATACCTGTACTCGTTTCTCCAGTTAAGGGCCATAAAAAATAATAATCACCATAGCCCCCAGTTGCACTTGCGGATATGTATGCACTATCACCGATACAAATATTAATGACAGGGCTTGTGCTCACTATTAATGGAGGACTAGAGATGGTATAGGTAATCGTATCAGATACCGTTTCCCCACAATTATCGACAACTGTAACGACATAAACACTTGTTGCCGAAGGGTTCACAATCAAGCTATCTAATGTTCCCACAACACTATTATTTTTTTTCCAAGTGAAGCTATACGACCCAGCACCTCCAGATGGGTATGCATAGAGTGTTTGAGGCAAGTAAGGACAAATTTCAACAATATCATTTGAAACGCTTAGTGATAAGGGAGTATAAACAGGAACAGTAATAATGGCTGAATCAGAAATAGTTTGTCCAGAACAATTATCATTAATCATAAGATACACGGTAGAGGATGAATTAGCAACAATTGAAATAGAATTTGTGCTTGCTCCAGTGCTCCATAAGTAGGTATATGGGGGAATGCCTCCAGATAATGTTGGCGTAAGACTAACGGCATTACCAGGACAAAGAACCGTAGTGTCCGGAAGAGATAAGACTAAAGGCATTACATCCTGAATGAAAAGGGTAAGTGGAATTGGGGTTAGATTTCCACAAGGATCTGTTACACCAAAACTCATAATTATACTTTCTAATCCTTCGGATAGATTATCAGCTAATGGATTAATCGTGAAAGAAACCGAGCTTTGACCAGCGGGAAAAGTTATGTTGTTAGGTATTCCGGAATAGTCAAGCATGTTTTGGGCTGTGCCACTGATGACAATGGGAATGGTTAAAGCCGTGTTGATGTTATTACTTCTTTGTATGGTGACCGTGCTAGTCACACATCCCTCAGCCATCCACGCAGGATCTTGATAAACTTGTTGAGACATAGCATATGAAATGCTTACGGGAGTTATAGAGCTCAGGCTATTCGCTTCTAGGAATATTCCCGAATCCCAACTTCCATCTCCCACATCAGCAATCGCGATTATTAAATGATAGGTCTGCCCACATTGAACTTGAGAAATAGCTTCAAGTACCTCTGTAAAGCCATCATACTGAATATAGAATGGCGAACCATTATATGGCGCCATATTGCCGTCCCCATTGGCATTAAAGTATTGAGGATTGGTAATTGCATTGACATTGTTTATTGAGACAATACCGCCATTGTTTGGAAGCTTAGCAATATTTTGCATGCCCACTATTCCTGGACCAGAAATAAAAAACCCAAAGACGTCATTATATCCTGAGTTGTTAGGTGGAGCGAATTCAGGGTATTCATCTGAACCGAACACATATTTAAATTTAACCGTGTCTGAAAAGGGAATAAAGTCAAATTCTAAAATCGCAGCATTATACGTTGGTGTATTACCAATAAGATTAGAGAGCAATCCTGATCCCCCGATATTATTATCCATTCCGCAACTCGGTAGGTTATTTGGGCCATGTGGTCCAGAACCGTTATTTAATACTGTTCCGGTAGTCATCACAAGCCCTTGGTTTATTCCGAGGTTTGTACCTGCAGCAGTAAATGAGCCAATGGCAGCATTACTTCCATTAAACATGATATTTGAAACCGTAACACCTTGTCCTAACAATACGTTTTGAACCAAGCTTTGAGGTGGCTGAGCTGTATTTGTAATTAATTGCCCTTGAACCCTCGTAAATAGAAGAATTATAAAGAGGATTAATAAATACGGGTAAGGGGTAGCACGCATGGGAATTTATAACGCAATTTATAGCAAAACGTTGTCGTTTTTATGGGGTTATTTACTGTTTATTCCTTGAAGCGAACAAAATTTTGCATAAAAACCATTTTGTTTTAGCAAATCTTGGTGATTACCACGCTCCACAATCTCGCCTTTAGATAAAACGATGATTTGTTCTGCATTGATAATGGTGCTTAATCGATGAGCGATAATAAAGGTGGTTTTTCCGACCATGATTCGCTCTAATGCCTCCTGAACAAGTTGTTCTGATTCTGTATCTAATGCAGAAGTGGCCTCATCTAAGATTAATATTTTAGGGTCTAAATAAATTGCTCTCGCAATGCTTAAGCGTTGTTTTTGGCCCCCTGAAAGTTTATTTCCTCGCTCTCCAATTATGGTGTCAAAACCATTTTCTAACTCCATAATAAAGTCGTAGGCATTAGCATTTTTTGCTGCTTGTATCACCTTTTCTTGTGACGGATTCTCATCACCGAAGGCAATATTTTCTGTAATACTTGAATTAAATAAAATTGATTCCTGCGAAACGATACCAATTAAATTTCTTAATGAATGAATAGTTAAGTCTTTTATGTTAAGCCCGTCAATTGTTATTTCTCCTGACTCAACATCGTAAAAACGAGGCAATAAATCCATCATGGTTGATTTCCCACTGCCAGATTCACCCACCAAGGCGATAGTGCTCCCTTTTTTTACAGAAAGATCGATTGATTTTAGGATGCTTTCTTGACCGTAACGGAACGATACGTTTTTATATTCTACCCCCAATGTTACGTCATCTATTCTTACTGCATTTTCTTTTTCAACTATTTTTTCGTCTTCTTGGATAATATCATTGATTCTATCTAAAGAAACTTTTGCCTTGGTCATGTTTGCAATCGAAGAAGAGATCCCCTGAATAGGCCGAAGTAATTGAGAGAAAACAATAATAAAAGTCATAAATACCTCACCAGTTAGTCCAGCACCTTTATTATCCAAAATCAGCCCGCCGCCAAACCAAACCAAACAAAGCATTACCATTGCGCCTAAGGTTTCGTTGAGGAGTGGGGAAAGATCTTTTTTTCGAAACGTTTTTGTAATAAGCTTTTGATGAGTAAGATTAATTTTCTTGAATCCTTTTAATATGAATCCATTTGCATTAAAGGCTTTAATAATACGAATCCCAGATAAAGCCTCTTCCATTGCAGAAAAAAGTAGTCCGGTTTGCTCTTGCCCTGCCTTTGCAGTTTTTTTTAAACTTTTCCCTATACTAGAAATAACGAAAGCCGATATAGGCAATAAAAACAATGAAATTAAGGTCAGCTCAGGGCTAAGATAGACTAGTGAAACAATGTTAATGGCAACTGCAATGGGCTCTCGAAACAAAAGCTCTAGCATGCTGACAACTGCGATTTCCACCTCCCCAACATCACTATTCATTCTAGCCATCAAATCGCCTTTTCTTTCATTTGAATAGTAAGCTAAGGGTAAAACAAGAATTTTTTCAAATAATTTATCTCGCACATCCCTAACAACCGCCATTCTTAATTGCGATTGAAAATACACCGCTCCATAACGAAATAGATTCTTGAAGAAAAAAGCGAACATGACAGTAATGCAAACGAATAATAGGGCCTCTTTTGGATTTTGTGAAACCAAGTCATACATGGTAAAATTATACCAATCCTTTACATAAGTAAATAAGCCGCCCAAAGAACTATCCCATAATGGTGGACTTGCCGGAGTAATTTCTTCTGGTTTTCTGAAAATTAATTGAAGTACTGGTATAAATAAAACTAGTGAAAGTAAATTGAAGACGACAAATAATAAATTACACAACACCACCAGAAGAGCGACGCCTTTATACCTGAAGGTATACCTATATATTTGTTTTAAAGCAGACAATTTAACAACAAAGATACATTTGTATACTTGTTTTTCAATTAGTAGCACCTAAGTTTCTTAACTTTGCTTTATGAGTAGTGTAAGACAACAAAAAATTGAAGCTGCAATCCAAGGGGAATTAGGCGTTTTATTTCAGCGACTTTCTGCAGAAATATGTTTAGGCGCCATGGTGTCTGTAACGGTGGTGAGAATAACCAAAGACTTATCACTTGCGAGGTGCTACCTAAGTATTTATGCGCATCCTAGTCCTGAAGAAGTATTAAAATCAATTCAAATAAATCAAGGAAAAGTAAGGGGAATAATTGGTCAACGCCTAAAAAATCTTCGAAAAATACCCTCTCTTACCTTTTATATTGATGATTCAATGGAATATGCTAGTAAAATTGATGAACTTCTAAAAGACAATAATTAAAGTTCCATTCTACATAGCGCTTAGGTATTTGTTTTCTAAAAACAAGCGTCAAGCCGTAACTATTATTACGCGTATTTCTGTTATGGGGGTTATGGTTATTTCCGCCGCAATGATTATATTACTGTCATCATTTAACGGAATCGAATCGATGATTGGTGATTTGTATACAGAATTTGACCAAGGCGTAATAATTACACCAAGTAAGGGTAAAACGATGATTGAAAACCAAGTTCCTTGGATAAAGTTATCCAATTTAAAGGGTATATCACGTATTTCTAAAGGCATAGAAGAGACGGTAATTTTACGGAATGAAGAGAAATGGGTGAATGCCACCATAATGGGGGTTGAATTGCAATTTTTGGAGATGATTAATATTCACCAAAAAGATCATTTAATTTTTGGAAAGCCACTACTTCCCCAAGAGGAGCAAGAAGAAAATAATTTTGGGCTAATTGGAGCCGGTCTTGCCAATAATTTATCGCTTAGTAATGTTAGTACTGAATCAGACAATATAATAATTTACGCCCCAAAAAACGATATAAAATTAAAATTAGGAAAAAACCCATTTTTTCAAACACCTTTCAATATTAAAGGAATCATTAATTACAATAAAGAAACGAATGAGTCGGTTGTGCTAGCCAACTTA
This sequence comes from Flavobacteriales bacterium, assembly GCA_947475095.1. GTDB lineage: Bacteria > Bacteroidota > Bacteroidia > Flavobacteriales_D > Crocinitomicaceae > UBA952. The sequence goes on along the minus strand of CANJLG010000001.1, from coordinate 123,639 downwards.
TCTTTTGTGAAAAACTTGCTCAATCTTGAGGATCAGCTAACACACATATATATTCAGCCAAAAACCGGTGAGGATAATCATAAAATAAAAGATCAAATTCAAAAACTATTAGGGGATAATTTTATTGTTAAAACGAATGCGGAAAAAAACGAGTTGATTTATAAAACAAGCAAAAGCGAAAAACTAATAGTTTTAATTATTTTATTATTTATTTTCCTTTTGGCAGTATTTAATTTGGTAGCGTCAGTTACCATGATTTATTTAGAGAAAAAGGAAAGCATTAGTGTGCTTAAAAGTATAGGGTTAACTAAGAATAATGTTTTTTCAATATTCTTTTTGGAAGGCATTTTAATTTCAGGGTCCGGTATTTTTTTAGGGGTGTTGCTTGGACTAGGAATTTGTATTCTACAGTTAAAATATAGTTTAATAACGATACCAGGAGGTGGATTGCCATTTCCTATTCAGGTAAACTTTCTGGAGGTGTTTACTTCAATGATGGTATTGATCACAACAGGCACTCTATTTTCCTTTTTCACCGCAAAATTTCTTGTAAGAGAATAAGGATAAAATAGATAATAAATTTTTGCTCTTTTTAGTCCCGAATAATCAAATATAAATTGCTATATTTGCACCCAAATTTAAAAAGTATTTCCATGTTAATTTCAAAAGGAAAAGTATCTCAGGTAATCGGTCCAGTAGTGGATGTAAGTTTCGAAAATGGGGTAGAGTTACCAACTATTTTTGACGCATTAGAAGTAACAAAAAAAGATGGAACACGAGTTGTGCTTGAAGTTCAATCTCACGTTGGGGAAAATTCAATTAGGGCTATCTCAATGGATTCAACCGATGGTTTTACCAGAGGAATGGAGGTCGTTTCTACAGGTTCAGCGATAAAAATGCCTGTGGGGGAAAAAATTAAAGGCCGCCTTTTTAACGTTATTGGCGAAGCTATTGACGGCATAAATATAGTAAGTAATGAAGGAGGTATGCCAATCCATAGAGAGGCGCCGAAATTTGATCAATTATCTACAGCAACTGAAATACTATTAACGGGAATTAAAGTCATCGACTTAATTGAGCCGTATGCAAAAGGAGGAAAAATTGGTCTTTTTGGTGGTGCGGGCGTTGGAAAAACAGTATTGATTCAAGAACTCATTAATAACATTGCTAAGGGGCATGGTGGATTATCTGTTTTTGCTGGTGTAGGAGAACGAACACGAGAAGGAAATGACTTATTAAGGGAGATGTTGGAATCAGGTATTATTAAGTACGGGAAAGAGTTTATGCATTCAATGGAAGAAGGCGGATGGGACCTTACTAAAATTGATTTAGAGGAAATGAAGGAGTCAAAGGCCACGTTTGTTTTTGGTCAAATGAATGAGCCTCCCGGAGCGCGTGCTCGGGTAGCGCTTTCCGGCCTTACTATTGCAGAATACTTTCGAGATGGCGATGGCCAAGGTCAAGGAAAAGACATTTTGTTTTTTGTTGATAATATCTTTAGGTTTACTCAAGCTGGATCTGAGGTTTCTGCGCTTTTAGGTAGAATGCCATCTGCCGTTGGGTATCAACCTACTTTGGCAACAGAGATGGGGCAAATGCAAGAGCGAATTACCTCAACAAAAAGTGGTTCAATTACCTCCGTTCAAGCCGTTTATGTTCCTGCAGATGATTTAACAGATCCTGCTCCAGCAAATACCTTTGCGCATCTAGATGCAACAACGGTATTGTCCAGAAAAATTGCGGAGCTTGGTATCTACCCAGCTGTTGACCCATTAGATTCTACCTCTAGAATTCTTACCCCGGAAATAGTTGGTGATGAACATTATAACTGTGCACAACGCGTTAAATTAACACTTCAGCGATATAAAGAATTACAAGATATTATCGCAATTCTTGGTATGGATGAATTATCCGAAGATGATAAACTAATCGTTCATAGAGCTAGAAGGGTTCAACGCTTTTTGTCGCAACCTTTTCACGTAGCAGAGCAATTTACGGGATTGCCAGGCGTTTTGGTTGATATCAATGATACCATTAAAGCATTTAATGATATACTAGATGGTAAATACGACCAATATCCTGAAGCAGCTTTTAATTTGAAAGGCGGTATACAGGACGTGATTGATGCAGGTGAAAAAATGATGGCTGAAGCCTAAATAATTACAGTGATGAAACTTGAAATAGTTACCCCAGAATCAATCATTTATAAAGGAGACGTCGTTTCTGTAACCCTGCCCGGTTTAAATGGGCAGTTCCAATTATTAAGTAATCACACTGACATTATATCTGCACTAAAATCGGGAGAAGTTAGAATTAAATTATCAAATGAATCAGAAGATTTAGGAAGCTTGAAAATTGATCCTGCTGATAAATCAATAGGCGTGTATGAGATAAAAGGAGGCATTCTTGAAATGTTAACTAATAAAGCTATTGTTCTTGCTGAATAAAAAGGCCCTCGATATTAATTATTCAAGGGGCGCACTGAATGAAAATTATTTTTTTACCGTGAATACTTTCCTTATTTTAGCAATAAATATATAGTGTCAATGTCGGCCTTAGATTATAATAATATCCCTAGTCATATTGCAATCATAATGGATGGGAACGGCCGTTGGGCAAAAGAACAAGGAAAGGATCGCCTTTTTGGCCACGCTTCAGGGGTAGAGGCAGTCCGAGACACACTTAAAACAGCAAAAGAATTCGGCGTAAAATTTTTAACTCTTTATGCTTTTTCAACAGAAAATTGGTCACGACCTCAAAAAGAAATTGATGGATTAATGAACCTTCTCATTGATGCAATTACCTCAGAACTCGATAGTCTTGATAATAATGGCGTACGATTAATGACGATTGGCGACATTAATGGGCTTCCAGAAAACTGTAAGCATAGCATAGAGAAAGCGATTGAAAAAACAAAAAATAATACAGGAATTACGCTTGTATTAGCAATAAACTATAGCGCTAGAATAGAGATTGCCAGAGCGTTTCACTTTATTTTATTAAACAAAAAAAACATAAGCACGGCACAAATAACACCAGAATTAATAGCGAATTATTTGTATACCAACGCTATTCCAGATCCAGAATTGTTGATTAGAACGAGTGGAGAAAATCGAGTAAGTAATTTTATGCTTTGGCAAATTGCCTATACAGAATTTCATTTTACGAACATCTATTGGCCAGAATTTAGAAGAGAACACTTACTTGCCGCCATTATTGATTATCAAAAAAGGGAGCGGCGATTTGGAAAAACTTCAGAACAAATAGTATAAAAAATATGAAGAGAATAAGTTTATTTTTTTTCTTAGTAACCCAAATAATTTCGTTTGCACAAAATGACCCTATTACATTTGGGGAGTTGAGCTTTGACTACTCCTCTCCGGTTGAATATGAAATAGGCCCCATTCGTATTATTGGCGCAGATAATTACGACCATCAAGGAATCAAGCTTATCGCAGGTCTTAAACAAGGTCAAAACATCAAACTTCCAAGCGATCAAATCTCTAATGCAATACGAAGGCTTTGGGATGAAGGGCTTTTTTCAAACATCTCTATTTATGCCGAGAAAGAAGTTGCAGGCGTGATTTACCTTGTCATAGAGCTGACGACAAGACCGAAGCTTTCAAGGTTCAAGTTCACAGGAATATCTCGACGGGAAGCAGATAAAGTGCGTGAAGAAATTTCATTGTTCTCTGGAAAAACAATAACAGAAAACTTAGTATTTCAAACAAAAAACAAAATCAAAGGCTATTTTAGGGATAAATCATTTTATGATGTATCAGTTGATATCATTCGAATAAAAGACACATTAATTAATGACTCTGAAATATTTTTAATTAACGTTGAAAAGGGGGTGAAAATTGGAATAAAACCGCTTGCTATTTCCGGAAACCAAAGTGTTCCAACATGGAAATTGAAGCTTGCTATGAAAGACACAAAACAGAAGTCGATTCTGAGGATTATTAAGCGATCTAAATTCACCACATCAACATTTGAAAAAGATAAACTCGCTTTGCTAGCTAAGTTTAATGCTGTTGGTTTACGGGATGCTATGATAACCTTTGATACTGTTTATAAGGTTGATGATAAAAATCTTGCCATTAACATTGTTATTAATGAAGGGGAAAAGTACCTTTTTGGGGACATTGATTGGATCGGGAATTCAAAATATAGATCTAGCTTTTTAGATACGGTTTTAGGAATAAAAAACGGGGATGTTTTTAATAAAGATTTGCTCGATCAACGTCTTAAAGGGAATGGTGATGGGAGGGACATCTCTTCGCTTTATATGGATAAAGGGCATTTATTTTTCCAGGTAATTCCCGTAGAAACCAACGTGGCAAATAATAAAATCAGTTATCAAATCAGAATTATAGAGGGGAAAGAAGCCCGAATCGGGGAAATCACTATTCGGGGAAATAATAAAACAAATGACTATGTGATTTTACGTGAAATTAGAACCAAACCTGGTGACCTTTTTAATAAAGCAGATATTATCAGAACGCAACGAGAACTTTCACAATTAGGGTTTTTCAACGAGCAAGGCTTTCAGGTAAATCCTCTGCCCGACCCTGCAAAAGGAACTGTTGATATTGAGTATGTTGTTGAAGAAAAGTCTTCTGATCAAATTGAATTGTCAGGTGGTTATGGTGGCGCAGGACCAACATCTTCAGGTCGAATCATCGGTACCCTGGGATTAACATTTAATAATTTTTCTGCTAAAAATATTTTTAATAAATCTGCATGGACCCCATTGCCTTCAGGGGACGGCCAGCGACTTTCCATTCGCGCTCAATCAAATGGACGTTTTTATCAAGGGTATAATTTTTCATTTACTGAACCTTGGTTAGGTGGCAAGAAAGCGAATTCCTTGTCGTTTTGGATAAATAATACCGCATTATCGTCTAATGGATTAATTAGATCAAATCCTGCTTATACCGGCTTATCAATTACCGGTGTTGGGTGCGGACTACAAAGAAGAAAGAGGTGGCCAGATGATTATTTTACCGCATACTATGATCTTAGTTATCAGTATTATGACGTTGTTAAAGATTTCCGATTTCCTTTGTTCCCGCAAGGATACGCTAATGATATAGCGTTAAAATATATACTACAGCGAAGTTCGGTGAGCGCTCCAATTTATCCTCAAAGCGGGTCTAATTTTACATTTACCGCTAAAGCGACGCTTCCTTATTCTGCCTTTTTACCGGATAAAGACTACAGCTCCCTATCCCCCAAAGATCGCTATCATTACCTAGAATACTATCGTTTTAAATTTACAGGAGAATGGTATTTACCGCTTACACCGGATAAAAAATTAATTCTAATGCCAAGATTTGGTTTTGGTTATATCGGGGCATATAACTTATCCAAGGGTGTGACGCCTTTTGAAAGGTATTCAGTAGGAGGAAGTGGCCTTTCAGGTGTAAATCAGTTAGGAGGCAGGGAAATCATTGCATTGAGAGGATATGAGGATCAATCTGTTTCTTCTACTGGTGGCGATCCAATTGTAGCAAAATACACGCTAGAACTTCGTTATCCTATTTCACTTAATCCTCAAGCCACTTTTTATGCCTTAGCATTTTTAGAAGCAGGGAATTCTTATCCTACTTTTGATAAATTTAACCCTTTCAATGTTAAACGAACTGCTGGTGTAGGGATCCGTGTCTTTTTACCTATGTTTGGTATGTTAGGCTTAGATTATGGCTTAGGCTTTGACCGTTTAGATAGTTGGTCAAGTGGCCTCGGAGGAACTTCGGATCAATCCATTCAGCAAAAAGGATTTAACCCAAAATTGAGTTTTACTATTGGTATGAATCTTGGCGAATTATGATAGAAATTTACAATAATATCTTAACTTCGCCGTTCCGAAGCACCAAAAATTTTTGAAATGAAAATAATATTATTTAGTATTTTGTTTTTATTTGGCATTGGCTTTGCTAAAGCGCAGTCCTACGCATTTATAGATTCGGATTACATTCTCAAAAATATTCCAGAATATATTGAAGCAAAAGAAAAGCTTGATAAACTGTCTCTTAAATGGACAAAAGAAGTGGAGGATCGCTTTGCTTTTATAAAAACAAAACGAGATAACTTTAACAAAGAGGAAGTCTTATTACCGAATGAAGAAAAAGAAAAACGAAAAAGCGAAATTGAAAAATTAGATAAAGAAACAATAGAATTGCAAACACAGTATTTTGGTGTTAATGGAGATTATTTTTTAAAAAGACAAGAGTTTATCCAGCCAATTCAAGACCGTGTGTTTAATGCGATGAAGAAAATTGCAAAAAGAGAAGGGTATGCTTTTGTGTTTGACAAGTCTAATCAAAGCAATTTGGTTTACGCTGAAAAAGAATACGACATTAGCAATACGGTGTTAGAGGAAATGGGAATAAGTAAAGAGTAATTAGTTAATTTATATATATAAAAATGAAAAAAGTAGTCCTTGTTATCGCGTTAATGTTTGCCGCAATTAATGCAAATGCACAAATGAAGTTAGCTCATGTTAATTCTCAACAGTTATTAGATACCATGCCTTCTCGCAAAGCCGCTATGGATAAGCTTAAGAAATTTGAACAAGATGGGTATAAAGAGCTGACAGAAATTCAAAAAGATTTAGAGGAGGCATACAAAAAATATGAACAAAATAAAGGCTCTTGGTCTCCAGTTATTTTAAAAATCGAAGAGGAGAAAATAATGAAAAAGCAACAAGGACTTGAAGATAGGCAAACAGCCCTTCAACAGGAATTGCAAATCTATAATCAAGAATTAAATAAGCCGATTCTAGAAATGGTTCAGAAATCAGTTGAAATTGTTTCAGACAGAAAAAAAATTAATTATGTAATCGACGAGTCCACTACGCTATATTTTAAAGGTGGTATGGATATTACAGCAGAAGTATTAATTGAATTATTACGTTTGGATGCCGAGTCAATGAAGAAATAAATTGTTCGATTAATTTTAGAAGGGCAATCGTTGGTTGCCCTTTTTTTATGTAGTTTTGAGCTATGAAAAAGGTTCCCATTGGCGTTTTCGATTCGGGTTATGGAGGCCTAACCGTCTTGTCTGAATTATTAGAAAAACTACCTAGCTACGACTATATTTATTTTGGAGACAATGCAAGAGCGCCATATGGAAATCGTTCTTTTGATGTGATATATTCTTATACGCTCGAAGCCATGGAGTTTTTGTTTAGTCAAGGATGTGAATTAATTATTATTGCATGTAATACGGCATCCGCTAAAGCCCTTCGATCTATTCAGCAAAACGATTTAATGCGTTTTGGGAATCAAAAAAGAGTGTTGGGAGTCATAAGGCCTTGTACTGAATATATCAGCAGTGTTACTTCAACTAATTGTGTAGGGGTACTTGCTACGCAAGGTACGGTCAATTCAAATTCATATGGTATTGAGTTGAAAAAATTTGCACCTAACGTTACTTTAGTTCAGCATGCATGTCCAATGTGGGTTTCCCTGATTGAAAACAACATGCATAATACTGATGCAGGAAAAATGATTATTAAAGCAGATATTTCAACATTATTATCACAAAACAAGGCCATTGACACCCTAGTTTTAGCCTGTACGCATTACCCGGTTATTCAAAGCTATATTGAAGAAATCGCCGGAAAAGAAATCCAAGTACTCGCGCAAGGGCCCTTGGTTGCTGATAAGTTAATTGACTATTTATCTCGACATACAGAGCTAGATAATACCCTTTCTAAGGATGGAACAGTTGTTTATTTTACTACTGAAAACAGTGACTTTTTTGATGAGGCAGCCTCTAAATTTATGAATAGGAATATACGTTCATCGCATATCGAACTCTAATTTTCTATAATATTATTAAGGTCTTGTTTTATTGTCTGACAAATTTGATCCAAGGGTAAGTCATTGGCATCGGTTCCAAAAGGATCTTCAATTTCTTCTGCAAGTACCTCCATGCTAACCAATGCGTAAAATACAAAGGCAGTGATAAGAACAGCCCAATAGTCAAAATGAAAAAACACAATGGGCAAGGTGATAACGTATAAAAAGATAAATTTCTTAATAAAGATACTGTATGAAAATGGAATTGGTGTGTTTTTAATACGCTGACAACCTCCTAAAGAAGCAATTAAGCCATTTAAGTTAACATCGATTTGGATAAGATCACCCTGGCTTAATTCTCCCTGTTTTTCTAATGCTCGTAATTTAATGTAAATTAATTTCATTACCTGTATCGGACTATTATCTTTCGAGGGGTCTTCATATTTTTGAAACACTAAATTATTTTTATTTGCCCTTAAATTATTTTTCGCATTGTAAATATAAAGGCTAAATAAACGCGCAATTTCCTTTTTATCTTCTTCATTATTAATTCGAGTTGTGATTTTCAAGAGTACACTTCGGCAGTCATTGACGATGGCACCCCATAGTTTTCTACCTTCCCACCAGCGATCATAAGCCCCATTTGTCCGAAAAAGCAGCAATAAGGACATTACAAATCCAATTAAAGAGTAGATGGCTGTTAACTCCTTAGTATAGTCACTTAATCGATCTTGATGTGCTTTAGTAAGAAGGTGCAACAACATAATAATTAAGGTGGCAAGCAAAGAAATAAAAATTAATTGCTTCCAAAGAATACGAATGGTGTCGCTCTTATTTAATGAAAAGATTAGTTTAATCCAGTTTTTAGGATTGTAATTTATCATGATAAGTAACTTAATTAGACAAAAGTAAATTTTTGTTTCGACTCAGCTAAATATTTTTAGTAATTTCGATTGATAAAATAATAATAATGCAACTGACCCCAGAAATCATAAAGCGCCTTGAATTATTAAATAACAAATATGCTGTATTAGGTCAAGATTTATTGTCTTATTTAGATGGTCTATTGTATGCTGAGGTAACGACTTATTGGGATTATATTGAACTTGAAACACTGTTGAGCTTGCAGAAGCCCAAGACTAGTTTCCCTGACGAAAAAGTATTTATTATTTATCATCAAATTACGGAGCTATATTTTAAGATGGCACTCAATGAATTTGAGCAATTAGGCAAGAATTTAAAAATAGACGCTACATTCTTCGTGGATCGCGTTACGAGAATAAATCGATATTTTGAAGCTTTAATTAAGAGTTTCGAAATTATGGTATCCGGAATGGAAAGGGACCAATTCTTAAAATTTAGAATGTCCTTGCTGCCAGCTAGTGGTTTCCAATCAGCACAATATCGTGAAATTGAACTTTATAGTACCGATCTTATTAACTTACTTGCAAAAGATAAGAAAGAGGCTATGAAGATGGAAACAGATATCCATACGCTTTTCGATCACTTATACTGGAAGGAAGGCGCAACGGAGGAAGTATCCGGAAAAGCAACACTTACCCTTACACAATTCGAACAAAAGTATAAAGCTCGATTTATTGAAGTGGCGAATTTGTGTAAAAGCAATAACCTTTGGCAGGTCTATTTAAGGCTCCCTGAGGACGACAGGAACAGTTCTTCCGTCATCAATACCCTCCGTACAAATGATCTTAATGTTAATGTTAATTGGCCTTTAGCGCATTACAAGTCAGCTGTTCGCTACCTTAATAAGGGTGAGACAGACGTTGCTGCCACTGGAGGAACGAATTGGCAAAAGTATTTGCCACCACGGTTTCAAAAGCGAATATTTTATCCTGCCTTATGGAGCACTGAGGAGATTGACAATTGGGGGAAGCAATGGGTGAACGAAATGTTAAGCTAATTAGTTTAATTCTTTAATGTAAACAGTTGAAAAATCTACAATCCCTAAGGGATTTAGCTTAAAATTTCTCACTCTCAAATTGATAATGGCGACAAAGTCATCAATTAAAATTGGTAAAATAATAGCCTCACTCCTTAGTATAGAATCGCAGCTATTAAATAGGCTTTGTCTTTTTTCTACGTTCCGTTCTATTGTAGCTGAATAATAGCATTGGTTATAGTATTCGGAGGATAAATAGGGAAAAATAGAAGCTTCAAATCCGGGTCGCTTGCTTCGATTATAAAAAAGACTAAAATAACTTTCGGGATCAGGATAATCAGGCACCCATCCTACGCTCCAAATATCTATTTCATTTTTTGCAATAGCCTTTTCACGAGCAGCAAAGTCCCCAGTCAAAATTTCTACATTTATGCCTAAGGTATTTCTCAATTCATCACAGATGTATTGCCCCCATTTTAAAGAAGCGCTTTCTTTAGTTCCAGCGACAAACATTTTTAAGGGAGGGAAATTTTCCCCATTCTTGTAGCCAGCCTTTTCTAGCAGCTTTTTCGCTTTTTCAATATCGTATTCTCGCATAGGGATTAACGGGTTATTATAATAACTTGAAGTTGGCGCAAAGCCATGTAAAGCAGGGGAGCCATCACCATTTAAAATTGTATTGCATAATATATCTCGGTTTATTATGTAGTCGATAGCCATCCTAACGTTTATATTGCTTAGAGGCATTCTTGTTGTATTAAAACCTAAGTATGCCATACTAGTTCCCGGAGAAACTAACACCCGATGTGAAATTGTACTACCATTTTGGGCGTCTTGGAGACTCCCTAAAAGATAGTTTAATGATTCAGATGGAACTTCAAACACCACATCAATTTCCCTTTTTCTAAATAGATCAAATTCTGTTTTCTTATTATCTGAAACTTTTATTTTTAAAGCATTTAAATAGGGCAATTGGTTTCCATAACTATCTTTTTTCCAATAGTGTGGATTGTAATTAAGAATCAACTGTTTCTGATTGCTTTCACCATATATAAATGGACCAGTTCCAATAGGGTGATTCACGATTTTTTTTCCATAGTAGTCAAATGCTATTTTGGAAAACATACCATAGCTTGCGCTAGTCAATAATTTTTGAAAGTTAACGTAGGGCTCTTTCAAGGTTATTTCTATACAATAATCATTAATTATTTTTATACCGGAAACCCCTTTACCTATCTGATCGCTGCTTTGCGAATAATATTCTTCTCCCCCCATAATTTTCTCGCTTAAAATCTTACCCGTATTATTGAGCGAATTATTTGAACAAGCAAAATCTAAACAGAATTTAACATCAAAAGCAGTTAATTTATTAGGGTTATTTGAAAAGCAAGGGTCCTCATGAAAATAAACATCTTCTCTCAAAAATAATTTTATCTTTTTGTTGTCGCCGCTTATTTCGGTCTTTTTTGCAAGATGCCCAACTACTTCATTGGTAATCGGATCTAAGCGCAATAGGGGTTCAAAGATCTGAGAGCTTACCCGATGGCTGTATAGGTCTGTAGCAATTAACGGAAATAGATTGGTAATCTCCTGACTTGTATAAAAGCATAGCGTATCACCATAGCTTATATTCCCCTTGCCTTCTTTAGGCCTTGGTGTTTTGTTTTTGCAGCTTGTAAAAACAAGCATTAAGTTAGTAATTACAAAAACTACAAGTGCCTTATTCATGTAGAACAACTAATCGAATACAAATAGGGGTCCCATTTTCTATTAATTGCAGCGTATAGATACCTTGTTCTAAATGAGAAACCTGAATAAAAGATGCTTGATCTTCTGTGAGCACCAAAGATCCTCTTGCATCATAGAGGCAAATTTTCTCACTTTGTCTGTTAAAAGATAATAGTTGATTTACGGGATTCGGGTAAGCAATAAATTGGCCTTGCATTGATTCAGTTAATTGAAGAATTCCGACATACACGCTATCTAAAACAGAACAGCCGTTGACATCAGTTATAAAAGCAGTTATCCATCCTTGTGCTAGATACACCGCCATACTGTCTGTTTGTTGGTTGGGATCGTTCCATTGTATTTGATAGGGTTGCGTACCCCCAGCGACATGAACCGCAGCGGTTCCATCTAATTGATTAACGCCAGATAACGGGGTTACACTGAAACTGAGTGATAAAGATATTGGATTGGTAATGATTGCTTGTTGACTAGTTGATGTGCAACCTAATGAGTCTACTACGTTTATTGTGTAACTTCCAGCGGCTAAACCAGCGAAATTATTATTGGATGAGTTGAGGTTATTTGCGCTGTAGAGGTAAGCGCCATTGCCTCCACTGGCGGTGATAGACAATGAGCCAGTAGCTTCATTGTCACATAACGTGGGCATTGTATTTACTATGAAGCTCAAGGCATTGGGCTCACTAATGACATAACTTAAGGTGTCTACACAGGGCCTTGCATCGCTAACCACGACAACATAGTTACCAGGAATGAGAGAGGATATGGAATCAATTGTACTGCCATTACTCCAAGAATAAGTCACCGGAGCCAAAGCCTGTGGCGAAAGCAAGGTGATAGCGCCATCCCCACTACCATAACAGCTTACATTTTGGATCAACGATTGACTTACCAATGGCGCACTATTGGGAATTAAGACAGAGTCCACTACCACACAGCCATTGGGATGGGTTATGGTGACGCTTGCCCACCCTTCGTTCAAGGTATAATTGGGTTTGGTAGTAATCCCATTTTCCCACAAAAATGTACAAGTGCTAAACATGCAGACACAACCCGTACTGTTCAATACCGCCTGTCCGTTGTTTCCTCCGGGGCAAGTGGGAGGCAAAATATTACCAAAAGAAATTACATAGGGGTCGTTGATGACCACGGTGTAAATTTCATAACATCCAGCCGCATCGTTCACTTGTAAAGAGTAAGTGCCAGCCGGAATGCCACTCAATTGATCAGAAGTGCTTCCATTGGACCAAAGATAAGTATATGGCGCTGTGCCCAAATTTACGGTGGGGGTAATGGATGCCGAAGGTGTTCCGTTGCACCAAGGCGCTGTAACTGAAACAGAATTTATCAGACTGCCCGCACCACAATCCACAGAAGTGTAGTGGTATTCTCCATCATTCAAAGTAGATAAATAACTTCCCCAAGCAATACCAGCATTTGGAAAAACAGCATTGAGTTCCGTCCGATAGGCAGTAACTCCCTTCCAACCCATCGGATTGAGGCTGTCTTTTTTCACTAAATAAACCAAATCCATTTGTTGATCGTTGTCAAGGTCTGTAAATAAAGGCGTTGAACCGATATTCACACCAGTGCGTGTGGGAACGAGGTCAACTATGGTATTATTTTGAAAGTCAAAGGTCTTGAGGCGGTGCTTCCAATACCCATTTTCCATAAAATTTATAGACGCCACTAATTCATCGCGTCCGTCATTGTTTAAATCCACGGCATTTCCAGAAGCAAATTGCAAACTGCCAATGCTGTCTTTGAACATTTCTTGTCCAGTAGAGCCGTCCAAAAGAACTTGGTAGTAATCGGTATAAGCAGAGCTAGAGCCTTTAGCTAAAAACAAAAAGACATCCGGATGGTTGTTCCCAGTAAAATTTCCTATAACAGGCTCAGCACTCGATTCAGTATTTGGAAGGTCATAGCTCCAGTGCTGGGTTAAATTACTGCCTTTAATTTTAATCAGTTTCCCGCTATATGATTGAATGAAAATGTTGTGTTGATTCCCGTTTGTCTTGTAAACGGAAGCAGGCGCAACAAAGCCAAAATTAGGATCGTGAGCCAATTGAATAGAGGCACCGAGGGAATTATTTAGCAAACCTTGTAGTGGACAGGCCCAAAAGGAACCGCCCAATGTTTCTCCACCTGTGCCGTACAGCACCCATTTGGTTCCATTTCCTTGAATATCACAAACGATAGCTGAGCAATAGGTTTCAGCACTATCAGGCACAACGGCTTTAGCTAATAATGACCCAGTAACGACATTAATAACCATAAGGTGACCTGGAGGACGAGTGGTATCCCAAGCTGGTGCCGCATGATCGCCACCGTTAGCCACTAAAATATCATCCATACCATCACCGCTAACGTCCTGTATAAAAGTTGGATTGTAGAAATTATATAATCCACTGTCCGCTGGATTGGTGTTGTAAGGAAAATAATCCCAAAGCAAAGCGCCATTTTGTCCGTTGATGGCCAGCAATTGGGCTTGTCTTCCCACCATGAATACATCTTTAATTCCGTCGCCTGTGATGTCTTTGAAAATGGCACTGCCAAAGACTTCATTTCTTGAGGCTCTTTTCCACAATAAATTCCCTGTGGCACCATTGATAGCCATGACACCATTGTTACTGAATACACCATCCGTTCCACCGCCATAAACTAGGTCTTTGACACCATCATTATTTAGGTCACAGGCTCTGGGAGAGGAAAGAGTGGGGATAGAATCAGTAAATACCTGCCAACTATTAGATTGTCCGTATCCCACTAAATAACATAAGAATGGAGCGCATAAGGCAAGTAGAATTAATTTCATATGGCATAGTTTGGGTATAAAGTTAAGCTAATTAAAATTTTTCAGCAAGATTTATTTCCCTTAATCCATTGACTTGTAGAATTGGATAGAACGCACTACATTTGCAGTAAATTAAGGCTCCGTGGCGCAACTGTATAGCGCATCAGATTTCGGCTCTGAGGGTTGGGGGTTAGAATCCCTCCGGGGTCACAAAAGGCGCCCGCTTCATAGAATGAAGCGGGCTTTTTTATTTAGAATAGCGTCAGAAAATATTTCCGAAGGCTAGGAGAAATGAAAAACCCTAAAACCGCAAAGCAGTTTGGGTTTATTTAAGGCTTTTTATCTACTACAGGCCTGTTTTGCGCATTCGCTAATTCCCAGGCAATTGCAAAGGCTAGTTGTGTTCGCTTGGTCAGTGCATCAAACTCAATCTTATCAACTTCGTCACCTTCACCATGATAATCTTCATGCACTCCATTAAAAAGGAAAACGGAAGGAATGTTGTTTTTTGCAAAATTATAATGATCCGAACGGTAGTAAAATCGATTTGGGTCTTTCTTACTATTGTATTTATAGTCGAGTGTAATGTTAACATATTTCTTATTCGCTCTTTCACAGGCATTGTGCAAATCGCTAGACAAAAAATTGGAGCCTATTAGATAAACATAATCATTTGTTTTTTTATGGAATTCATCTCGCCGACCAATCATATCAATATTAATGTCTGCAATCGTTTTTTCTAGCGTAAACAATGGGTTGTCTGTATAATATCTTGAGCCATGTAAACCGTGCTCTTCCCCTGTGACGTGAAGAAATAGAATGGAACGCTTTGGTCCATAACCATCATTTTTTGCCGTTTGAAATGCCTGCGCAATTTCCAACAATGCTACGGTTCCTGACCCGTCATCATCCGCTCCATTGTATACTTCGCCATCTATAATTCCAATATGATCATAATGCGCTGAAATCACTAATATTTCTTCTGGTAACTCGCTTCCTTCAATAAAGGCCCAAATGTTTTCTGAGTCTGGCAACCCGTCTCCATATCCTGCATTCATAAATGCCGCAGGTACGGGCTGGTAGAAACTATTCGCGCCTTTTGGAAACGAAACACCCATATTCTCATACCGTTCGATTAGGTATTTACCTGCTAATTTTTGCCCTTCCGTTCCCGTATCACGCCCGCCCATTTCATCGGATGCAACGATGCTTAAGTGTGTTTTTAATTCTTCGGCGCTTATTGTTTTAACGTATTTTGGAACATCACAAGAAAGTTTCGTTTGTGCATTACAGAAAAACAAAGCATTTGTGAACGCGATTAAAGTGATTGAGCGCAGTCTTAAGTTCATATTCTTTAATTTAGTCATTATATATAAAGATATTAAATAAACGTAAAGTCTTCAATACTCAAAAAAGATTCTAGCCTTATTTATAATTCTTTCTCTTATTTGATTAATAGTAAAACGCCTAAACCGGCTAGATAACCAATTGCCGCAAGCCAAGCAATGTTTTTTAAATACCAAGTAAAAGAGACATTTTCCATCCCCATAGCAACTACTCCGGCCGCCGACCCAATAATCAACATGCTACCGCCAGTTCCAGCGGCATAGGCAATCATATGCCAAAGGGAATCGTCAGGGCTTGCTGAAAACATCCCAATACTTGCGGACACAAGCGGAACATTATCAATAATAGCTGATAAACCCCCAATAAGTAAAACATAAAGCTCTTGTGGCAACTTGCCATTTAAAAATTTCCCTAAATTAAATATGATGCCTGTTGACTCCAAAGCGGCAATGGTCATGAGGATGCCTAAGAAAAACAAGATGGAGGGAAGTTCAATTTTTTGAAGGGCTCTCAAAGTTGGCCCTTGTGAAACAACATCATTTGTCCCTCCTCCAAATGTAATATGAAACTTACGTTTACTGACTATTTCGGCAATTAGGGCATAAATGGCTAGCGAAAGCATCATGCCGATATAAGGCGAAAGGTGTGTAATGGTTTTAAAAAGTGGTACCAGCACAATTAAAAGCAAACCCATTACTAACATGAATGATCCATATTTTTTAGGCTCTTTGCTTTCCTTTTCAGCGATATGATTTCCTTTAAAAGCCGGAAGAAAAGAAGCAATTGTTATGGGAACAAGTAAGCTTAAAAGCGAAGGTAAAAAGAGTAGTTTAATTAGTTTAAAGCTGCTAACTTTTCCGGATATCCATAACATTGTGGTGGTAACATCACCAATGGGCGACCATGCGCCTCCTGCATTAGCGGCAATTATTGTTATGCCAGCATACCATAAACGATCTTCTTTATTAGGGATTAATTTCCTAAGTACGGTGATGATTACTATTGTGGTTGTAAGGTTATCAATAATTGCAGACAGAAAAAAGGTAAGCAAGCCAATCGTCCATAAAAGCGAGCGTTTATTTTTACTGGCGATGATCTTTTTAACGGTATTAAATCCTTCGAAGTAATCGATCATCTCCACTATGGCCATGGCCCCCATAAGAAAGAAGAGAATCTCAGCTGTTTTGCCAAAATGATGCAGCATGGTATCTTGAAGCAAGACTCTTTTTTCTTCAATACCCCAGTTCGATAGCGAAATAAGTTGAGAACTTGTGGCGTCGATCCACGAATTAATTACGTTAAGGTTCATTGAAATCAAGGCCCAGCAAATCGCCATCATCAACAATGCTGGAATGAGCTTGTCAAGTTTTATGGAATGTTCAAAGATGATTAGGCCATAACCAAAAATAAATATTAATATTAACATTAATTCCATGGCTATACAACACAATTCGTTTAAGAAAAAAGGAAACTTAGGGCGGGGTTATTTGATTCCCAAAAAAGCTTTTGCTTGTTTGTCCTCTGGATCCAATTCGTTTACAATTACCCAATAATCTTTAGCTTTCACAGGATCTTTTTCTTTAGAATCACGGTAGTAAGCCCCGAGAAATTTTGCTGCTTCTAGGGTAATTTTATTAGACTTTCCTCTACGTTCTTCAGTAGAAATACGCTCCAAAGCGGCTTTATAATGCATCGCCACTGCCGTAGAATTTTCCTCACTACTTACTTTTTTATTTTGAACGCGTGCTTTATAAATGAATGCACTGGCATAATTAGGCGAGCGCATTATGACCATTGAAAAGGCACTATCAGCTGCCACATAATTTTTACCTTCAAGATAATAAGCCCTTCCTAAATCAAAGTATTCTGCGGCATTCAAATCACCCTGTTGTAATTTCGTTTCATATTTTTGAATCGCATTACCATATTTTTTTAATTTTAAATATAGTTTAGCAATTTCTCCGGTTAATTCCAGTTCCGATTCCTTATCCATTGAACTTACTTTTTCAAAATCAAGGATTGCTAGGGAATCTTGACCTCCTTTAAGGTATAATTTTCCACGATATTTATAATCGTAAAACTCTACGTTTTCTGCGGGGCATTTACTAAAAAACAGTTCGCTCGAGGCCAGTCCTTTTTCAATTCCATCGGGAATTTTATCGCATTCAAAGTAAGAATATGTCAACATCCGATCTATATAATAATCTGTAAAAATAGGTTTAATGGACAATAACTCCTGAATGGCATCACAGTATTGCTTTCCTTTAAACAAGGCTACTGCATATCGATAGCGCGAATCAAAGGAATTATTTAACACCAAATATTTCTTCCAATTTTCAATTGCTTTTTTCGACTGACCAAAAGCCATGTTTAGCTCTGCATTTTCACGATAAGCTGGGGCATAAGTTGAATCGATATTTTTTGCTATGTTGTACAATGAATCTGCAGCCTTATAATTCTTGGCTAGTTGATATATCTTAGCTTTACGCACAATCCCCCTTGAGGATTTTTGATTTATTGTTAATACTAAATTGTAGCTTTTAATAGCATTCGAACTATTTTCAGGTGTTTTTAGATACAATGCATCTCCCTTAAGTAAGTGACAATCGATATCATTGGGAGACGCTTTTATAGCTAAATTAAGAAGTCTGAGAGCTTCATCTAAATCTTTATTTTCGAATGAAATCCAAGCCTTGGCAATGCACTTAAGCACTTCCGCCTTATTTTTTTTGTATTTACCCTTTTTAGTCATAGATTCTGCCAAAGCGAACTTAGTTTTCGCTCCTGCAATATCACCTTTTATACATAAGGATTTGCCAACGCCGATTAATGAAAATGGAGACTCCGGATCGACAGTCATTGTTTTATTCCAAAATATCAAAGCAGAATCCGGAACACCTTTTTGAAAATAGTTTTCTCCGGCATAAAAGTAAAAACAAGCATTGTTAGGCTCTGTTAAAATGAGTTTATTAAATGCATCAGCTGCTTCTACGAATTGTTCATTATCAGTTTTTCGTATCGTTTCAGTTAAGGTTTGACCGTTCAAAAATGAAGGGATAAATAAACCAATTAATGAAAGTGTTTTAAATTTCATAGCAGAGTAAATAAGGACTTAATATTTTCGTACAATTGTTAGGCCAAAGGTAAAAAATACTAAGTTAAAAACCGTTGATTTTGATAAAAAAACCTACTCCTTAACAATTTGAATGAGCCGAATAGGGGCGGTTGCAGGAACCAATGCAGATTTTTGAATAATTAATTGCCCTTTATCCCCCTTCATAAAAAGTACAAAGCCACTATTAAGACCAGATTTTTTAGCTTTATTTATCATCCAAATTTCTCTTGATAATGGATATTCTTTCGAAAAAACATACCCCGCGTATGGCTTAAAGAACTCGCTTTTATCATTTTTTGCGATTGCGGCAACATTTATTCCATCAACGAAGGCGAGGGTATCAGTATCGTCACAATCAGAAACCCAATTAAGTCCAATGACACCTATTGCATTTGCATGTTTTTTGACATACGCAATAACCTCTTCGTTTGAGTTGACAGCAAATAGATTTATCGGGAGGCTTTTCAAGTCACACAATTTTTTGAGGTAGTAATAGTTTGCTGAATTTTGCTTGTCAAATACGATTTCGATTTGAGTATTCATACTATTCCAACGACTTGTCTCTCCTCTAATGATAGATTTAAGTTGATTAATCGTCATTAATGAGTCAGGGTTAGTCGGATGGAGGATAATCACCACGGCATCTTCAGCAATTTTATCACTTCTAACTTCAATTTTTTTACTCTTCAACGCTTTTTTCTCTTTTTCGGTAAAGTCCCTTGAGATACAGATTGTTTTAACATTTCCATTGAAAAATTCTTTGATAATTTCTCCTTCAGAACTATATTTCGGCTGAATGTGCGCTTTGGGATACTGACTTTCAAATGTGTTGATGCTAGTTTTAAAAAGTGGTTTAAACGATTCTTCAACGTAAAGCGCCATTTCTCCCCTACTATGCGTATCGTTACCATAGGAAAATGGATTTTCATTAGATGAGCACGAGCTTAATATAAAAAATAAGCCGCAAAGAGTATAAGTGTAGGACATGGCTTATTTTTTTTTAACCTGCTTGTAGATTCTGAAAGAGCGAATTACGGCATATATGAAAAGGATAATTATAAGGATTATCCTTCTTGATCCATTTATGTTTGGCTGAAGAAAGTCAGTCATTAGAAGAGAAATCGCAAAAGAAACGCAAGTCAGTAAGGTAAAAACTGATAAAGAAATATTAATAAAATTCATTTTGATTAAAATAAAATAAGCTCAACTGCTGTTGAATAGTTTTTATTCTATTGCAAAATTAATTGGAATTGAGCAGTAAGACGAAACACTTCTTCCGTTTAACTTTCCAGCCTTCCAGTTCGGCATCGACCTGATCGCCTTGATTGCTGCTTTATCACATTCAGGACAATCTGGCACTCCCTTTGTTACGGTTACACTTGAAATATTCCCATCTACACTAACAACAAATCGAAGAAAGCATTTCCCCTGAACATTGTTTTCAATAGCCGTTTCAGGAAAAACGAGGTTTTTTTGAATCCAAGCCATCATAGCAGGATAGCCTCCAGGAAATTCAGCCTCTTCATCTACAAAGGTTTCAATTACTTCTTTCGGTTTGTCTTGAACTACAGGTCCATTATCTTCAGGCGGCGCAAAAATTTCATTTTCCTCATCAAATGATTCTTTTGTACCCTCGACTGTTTCAGTTGAAACTTTTTGATCGTCGACAGGAATATAAACTTCTTCTGCTACTTCTTCATCTGAAACGATTGGCGCAACAAATTTGAATGTCTCTTCAACTGGTGGAGGTGGTTCGTCGGGTGGTGGTGGTGGCGGCTCTTCTTCATCGAGTGGAGGAGCTGGTATACTCATTTGAGTAGTATCGACAGGGGGTACTACTTTAGCTTCTTCAGGTAAATTTTTATAAATTACCCAAGATCCATAGATAAGCGATATAGATAAAAACACCGATAACATAATAAAGAGTAATCTTTTATCATATTTTTTACGGATTTCGTAGGCGCCATAATCTTGGTTTCTACCTTCGAAAACTAAATCATTTCGCTCAGCAGAACTGACTTGTTGCCATGATCTAGAAGAATAATAGTCATACAAAGAAATAATAAAAACAATTGCAATAAGTGTTATAATAACTTCCATATTACTTTATTTTTGATTGTATTAATTCGTTTTCTTGTGGCATCAATTCTACAGGTGCAATTACACCAATTTCTGCAATTTTTAATTCATCAATTAAATCGATAAAGTTTTTACATGTTGCTTTATCATCTGCTTTAATTAAAACTTTCAACGCTTTCTTATTTTTTTTAGCTTCTAATAAATGTCTTAAATAGGTGCTGTCTTGAATTTCTTTTTTTTTAAGTTGGCTATTATAAATCTTCTTTTCACTCAGCACGTATTTATTACCTTCAGCTAATAATTTCCTTACACCATCCGTGCCAAAATTTGTGACTTCTAATTTTGTTGGTCCGTTAGGGCCTGGCTTATCAACAGGATAGAATTGCCCACTATAATAGTAGATTTTATCTTTAGACAGCAAGAATGTTATTGCATTATTAATTTTAGGCTGATCTACCTTTTGATCTTTGGGGTCTATCTTAGCAGGATAAATTAAACTCATTACTTTGGGCTTACTAAATGTTGCCGTAAGAACGAAAAAAGTTAACAGAAGAAATGCTAAATCAACCATAGGTGTCATATCGACCCTTGTTGAACTTTTTTTAGCTCTTTTTTTTCCTTTGTGTTGACTATCGCCACCACCTTCTGCCATTTCTGCCATTTCTTAATTTTTTAAATTGGAGCTAATTCCATTGAGGTTATAAAATTCAAATTATTTAAATTTAAATCTCTAAAAACGTCTATTACTTTTTGAGCGTCTTTGTATAGCGCCTTACTATCTACCCGTAATATAAATTTTGGTTTGAAATCGTTAACGTTAGGCTTTTGGCCTTTATTCTTTGCCTCAACAAAAGCGGTCTTTCCAGAGTTTAGAGCCGCACGATTACCAAAACTAATCCAATCTTTCAGTTCGTTTTTCGTTGAATCACAAGGTATTCCTAATGTAGGAAACTTTTTTTGAGCATTAGCTTCTAAATTTAGGTACTTAGGCAATTCGCTCATTGAGCAGCCAAAAGTAGACATAAAGACGAATTTATCTTCCTGATCTTTATTCATTTTAATACCGTATTTATTAGCCATGCTTCCCAGCAACTCTCTTCGTGCTTCCACTCCAGCCAGATTAAAAAACACACGGCCTTTAACATCGATGGTAACCACGATGACATTTTCAGGAATAATTTTATCACTAATACTCGTTGGCACATCAACATCAACAGGCTCGCTAGATCTAAAAGATGCCGATAACATAAAGAAAGTCACTAATAGAAATGCCAAGTCTACCATAGGCGTCATGTCTATACTAGGACTTCCCTTAGGGGCTTTAATTTTTGGCATCTCTAGGTAATTTTATTAAATGACTGCGTATTTGTTATTTCTGCGACGCTGAAAATTCTTGAACAATTGTAAAGCTTGCTTCATCAATGCTGTATGTCATGGCATCAATTTTCGTTGAAAAGAAATTGTACATGATTATCGCGATGGTTGAACCCGCAATTCCTAAAAAGGTATTTATAAGCGCTTCAGAAATACCTGTTGCAAGTTGGGCTGTATCAGGTGCACCTTGAGACATGGCAGAAAAGGAACGAATCATTCCGATTACAGTACCGATTAATCCAATTAGTGTTGCAACCGAAGCTAGCGTAGATAGGATAACTAGGTTTTTAGAAAGCATCGGAAGCTCTAGAGACGTCGCCTCTTCTAACTCCTTTTTAAGGCTATCAACCTTTTGTTCCTTATTCATTTCTTTATCGTCACAAACAGATTCATATTTCACCAAACCAGCTCGGACAACATTTGCTAAAGAGCCTCTTTGTTTATCGCACTCATCGACAGCGCTTACCAATTCTTTTGAAACTAATAATTCTTTTATCTTACTAACAAACTTATTTGACTTCCCCTTTCCTTTGGCAATTGATAGAGTGACAAATCGCTCAATTGAAAAGATAATTATAATTAAATTTATAGCTACCAAAATCGGAACGATAAAACCTCCTTTATAAATAGTAGCCAATAAATTTCCATCTAATGGCTCGCCGGTATTATCTCCTTCAGCAAAATTAGCGGGATCTCCAAAAATAAATTTATATATTAAAACTCCTGCAATAAGCGAAATAACAATCGCTAAAACAGACATTAGCGATGAAAAACCACCTGAAATTTTGCTTTTCTTTCGAATAACATTGTTTGAACTCATAATTTAAAAAATTAAAATAAGCATTAAAGAATTAATAATCTCGACAAACTTAATATTTTTTTTAATAATTCAAAAATACTTTACGAATAATTAATTTTTTCTTAGCATTAATTTTAATCAATAGAAAGTATTGGCAGAAAAGACTGTTATTAAGCATAATTTTTTTAGGCTAAAATTTTTAAGTCTTTCCAAACTTTAAATAATAAATACAGGTAATTTATATATTTACAAAAATTTTTCAGCATGGCACGTTTATACCTTTCTATCTTTGTTTTTTTAATTAGCATATTTCCATTAACAGCTCAAAACTTAAAGTCAATTTTCTTGGATTGGCGTTCTTCGGATATTGAGGCCAATACTTCACTTGGCCCCTCAAAGATTCAAGTGGTTAGACATAAAATTTTTCACTTAGATGTTTCTTCATTGCAATCCGATTTAGAAGGGATTACTTATAGAGAAGGCCGAATTAGTGGATTTATTGCGGAAATTCAATTCCCTTTTCCTGATGGGACCATGCATGCTTTTACAGCCAAGCGCAACGAAACTATGCACCCTTTGTACAATGCCAAGTTTCCACAAATCATAAGCATGGATGCTTATGCCAAAGATGGATCTGGCGCATATGGCAAATGGGACATTACTCCAACTGGCTTGCACGCCATGATATTTGTGCCGGGGCAAAGTACGGTCTTTATCGATCCCATGTTTGAGGGAAACAACCAATATTATGTAGTTTATACCAAGAAAGATTTCCTCACAGATAAAAAATTATTTTGTGATGTTCAAGGCGAAATAGAGTCTAAACCGATCAAAACTGAGAAAAGTATGTTTGGAACATGCGATCTTCGAACCTATCGATTGGCACTTTCGGCCACAGCTGAATACACGACTTTCCATGGAGGCTCTGTATTGCTTTCGGCGGCCGCTCAAGTAACGACCATGAACCGCGTGAATGGTGTGTATGAGAAAGATATCGCAATTACCATGGTCATTGTTCCCAATAACAATAATTTAATCTATACTGTTGCCGCCACGGACCCTTTTACCAATGGAACTCCTGGCTCTATGATTACCCAAAACCAAACGACCGTTGACAATATTATAGGAAGTGCCAATTACGATATAGGCCACGTTTTTGGAACCAATAGTGGCGGCCTTGCTGGCTTGGGGGTGGTTTGTGCAGGTGGGCAAAAAGCGAGAGGCGTAACCGGAAGTGGGGCTCCAATTGGAGATCCTTTTGACATCGACTATGTTGCCCACGAAATGGGGCATCAATTTGGTGGAAACCACACGCAAAACAATAATTGCAATAGCGTGAGCGCTGCTCGCCGAGAGCCAGGAAGTGCCAGTACGATTATGGGTTATGCAGGTATTTGTTCGCCAAATGTTCAGAATAACAGTGACGATTATTTTCACGGCTATAACTTAGGTGAAATTAGTGCTGAGATTTTAAGCAATGGTCATCAGTGCGAGGTCATAACTCCTTTGAACAATACGCCTCCAACGATTACATCAACTGGGGGAAATATTATAGTCCCTATTTCAACACCATTTATACTCACAGGGCATGCGACAGATCCAGAAGGAGACGTTCTTACTTTTCTTTGGGAACAAATGGATAATGAAGCCTCAACACAGCCTCCTGTTGCTACTGCCACTGGCGGCCCAAGTTTTCGCAGTTTTGATCCATCTCTAGATTCTTCACGTTATTTCCCAAACTTAGCGGCTTTGGCAACTAATGGTCCATTTACTTGGGAAAGTCTTCCATCGGTAGCCAGAGTGATGGATTTTAGATTAACGGTTAAGGACAACCATGGCGTTGGTTCTTGTAATGATTATGTGGATGTCACCGTGACTACCAATGCCGCTGCTGGTCCTTTTATAGTAAATTATCCTTCCGCTACCGGTATTTCATGGGTGGGTGGAAGTAATCAAACCGTTACGTGGTCTGTTGCCAATACCGATGTTGCCCCCATAAATTGTTCTGATGTCAGAATACTGTTGTCAGTCAATGGCGGCTTAAGTTATCCATTTGTCTTGAATAGCATTACTGCCAACGATGGTTCGGAGGTTATTGTGTGTCCGAATGTGTCCACTACCACAGCGCGCGTTATGGTAATTTCATCAGCAGGCACTTTTTTCGATATTTCTAACAATAATTTCACCATTACCTGTGGAAGCACAGTGACTCCTTTATTTTCTGGTCTTAGCAATGCTTGTCAAAATGACTCAAGTTTTTCTTTGCCCATTCAATCTGACAACGGTATTCCAGGCACTTGGTCTCCACCATTGAATTTAACTATAGCTGGAACGAGCACTTATAACTTTACTTCTACCCCAAACAATTGCGCTGTCAACACCTCTTTTTCTTTGGTAGTTGAGCCCATGGCAAGCCCTCTATTCGAGGCATTTGAAAATGTGTGCCAAGGGACGGATATTCAGTTTTCTAACACCTCAACTAATGGCATAGCGGGGACTTGGTCGCCCCCGGCATCATCTGCAAGCCCCGGAACCACATCCTACATATTCACTCCTGATCTTGGGCAATGCGCCGATGAGGTAAATCAAAACTTAACAGTATTATCCACACCTTCCAACCTCATTTCTCAAAACGACATTACCTTGACGGCTCAACAAAACAACGTCGATTACCAATGGCTGGACTGTGCAACTAATCTGCCCGTACCTGGCGCTGTCTCCCAAAGTTTCACCACGGGTGCGGCAAGTGGAACCTATGCGGTTGTTGTGACATTAAATGGATGTTCAGACACGTCACAATGTATAACGGTAGATCAATCTGGACTTTCCGAGCATGACGTTACGGTCGTATTATCGCCTAACCCAGCTGGGGATGCGGTTCATTTGACATGGACGGGGCATGCGATACAAACTGTATATTTGATGGATATATCGGGTAAAGCCTTGAGTAGCCAAGTTGTAAGCGGAAGTAATTCCTGCACATTTGATTTATCTCAATATGCCAGTGGGCTTTATTTGGTGGTGGCCAACAGCGCCAATGGACCATCCTTGTATAAATTCTTAAAGTATTGATGAAGCTCATTTTTGCCCTGTTTATTTTTTGCCTTCACGGTTGGCTAGTTGCACAAACCTATTATATAACAGGTAGGCCTTTTTCATATGAAAGGAACAATGCCATCATAGAAACCGCAAATAGCTGGGGGTTTAAGGTGGTCTATGTCGGTGGAGATCTTGTAGAGAATTTAGGAATGGACTCAATCAATAATATGAATGCAAGGTTTGAATCCAAACAAAATGGAAAGCTAATAGGAGAAGAGTGGTTAGGGGCTTTCTTTTTAGCAACAGATAAAGTTGAAAAAAGTCACGGCCAAATCCGAGAAGCTGTAAAATTGACCAGTGCATATTTCAATGCCACTAAAACCTATGAAGAGCTTATCGTTTTGGTGCACATTGATCCCACTAAAAGAAAAAGATATGGCGCTTATATTTTGGGTGTAGAAAGTCAAGGTGTTGTGGTTTGTCTGCATAAATTTCGCGTTAAGAAGCGTCGCCGTGTGGCTTTGAAACCCGATGTGGCTTGCGAGTTGCCTTTTGAAATCCCTCAAAATGGGATTCTAAAAAATAAATAAATAGGAGGCAAGGGTATAAATACTTTCTGCCCAAACAAAAATAGCGCATAAAAAAAGCCCGTTTTTTCGACGGGCTTTACACTATTATGAAAAGAGACATTACTCTTTTATTTTCTTGTCTTCAAAAACACGTTTAGGCTTCAGTTGTTCAAAAATACCTAAGGTAATCCAGAATGGAAGGATAAAACCCATAAGGTAAATAAGCATCCAAAATGCCATTCCGAAAATTAAAAGAAACAATACGATACCAAAACTGCTCATCTTCTATTATTTTTGTATAAATCAACACAGCAAAATTAAAAATTATAATTTAATAAAACCAATAATATGGAATTTAGAATTGAAAAAGATACAATGGGAGAAGTAAAAGTCCCTTCATCTCGTTATTGGGGAGCGCAAACAGAGCGTTCTAGAAATAATTTTAAAATTGGAAAGGAAGCATCCATGCCAATCGAGATAATTCACGCCTTTGCTTTTTTGAAAAAAGCAGCTGCTCACGCAAATTTTGAATTAGGGGTTTTATCCATTGAAAAACGGGAACTAATTTCTGCCGTTTGTGACGAAATATTAACGGGGATGCACGATCAAGAATTCCCATTGGTTATTTGGCAAACAGGTTCTGGCACCCAATCCAACATGAATTGCAATGAAGTAATAGCCAATAGAGGACATGAATTAAATGGTGGCAAATTACAAGATGTAGAAAAAATATTAAGTCCAAATGATGATGTGAATAAATCTCAGTCGTCCAACGATACCTTTCCTACGGCCATGCATATCGCAGCTTATAAAATAACAAAGGAATGTACTTTGCCAGCCCTACTTCATCTCAGAGAGGTTCTTCACGCTAAGTCTGTTGAGTTTAAGGCTATCGTAAAAACGGGGAGAACTCATTTTATGGATGCTACTCCACTTACTTTGGGCCAAGAGTTTAGTGCTTATGTTGCCCAACTAGATAACTCAATGCGCGCGATTCAAAATGCATTGGAAGCGATAACAGAATTGGCATTAGGCGGAACAGCTGTTGGAACTGGCCTAAACACGCCAAAAGGCTACGATCGATTAGTAGCGAAGAAAATTTCTGATTTCACAGGCTTTCCCTTTGTAACCGCTAAAAATAAATTTGAAGCATTGGCAGCCCATGACGCAATGGTTGAACTGTCTGGTGCCTTCAAAAGATCGTCCGTATCTTTAATGAAAATCGGAAATGATATCCGGATGCTATCTTCTGGACCTCGTTGTGGTATTGGAGAACTTATCATTCCAGATAATGAGCCAGGTTCATCTATTATGCCAGGAAAAGTAAATCCAACTCAACCAGAAGCCTTAACGATGGTTTGCGCTCAAGTAATGGGTAATGACATGACGGTTTCTATTGCAGGTTCAAACGGCCATTTCGAATTGAATGTTTTTAAACCCGTTATTGCATCCAACGTCCTAGAATCAGCAAGATTACTAGGCGATGCTTGTGTTTCCTTTGCCGATAATTGCGCTGTAGGTATTCAAGCTAATTTACCCGTTCTTAAAAAACATTTGGACAATTCGCTTATGTTGGTAACGGCCCTTAATCCGAAAATTGGGTACTATAAAGCAGCGGAAATAGCAAAATATGCTCATAAAAATGAAACAACGCTGAAAGAAGCTGCAATTCTTCTGGGTTATGTGACTTCGGAAGAATACGATTTCTTGGTTGACCCTTCGAAAATGATTGGAGACCATAATTAACCATCAACTAAGGAAAAAATATCAATTCTATCCTATTTATTTGCTTAATTTTACTTCACTAAATTTATATAAAAAATGTCAAAAATTAAAGTAGCCAATCCCGTAGTTGAGTTAGACGGGGACGAAATGACCAGAATAATTTGGAAATTTATTAAAGACAAACTGATCCTTCCTTATCTAGATATTGATATAAAATATTATGATTTAGGTATTGAAAAGCGTGATGAAACCTCGGATCAAATTACAATTGACGCAGCCGAAGCAATAAAAAAATACAAGGTTGGTATAAAATGCGCAACCATTACCCCTGACGAAAACAGGGTTATAGAATTTAATTTAAAATCCATGTGGAAATCTCCAAATGGAACTATTCGAAATATATTAGATGGAACTGTT
Source organism: Flavobacteriales bacterium (assembly GCA_947475095.1). Taxonomy (GTDB): domain Bacteria; phylum Bacteroidota; class Bacteroidia; order Flavobacteriales_D; family Crocinitomicaceae; genus UBA952. The sequence goes on along the minus strand of CANJLG010000001.1, from coordinate 94,924 downwards.
TTTAGAGAGCCCATTGTTATGCAAAATGTTCCACGCTTAGTTAGTAACTGGACTGCACCAATAATTGTTGGAAGGCATGCTTTTGGAGATCAGTATAGGGCAACCGACGCTGTCTTTAAAGGAAAGGGGAAGCTAACGATGACCTTCACTCCTGAAAATGGCGAAGAGGTTCAAACCTTTGATGTTTATAATTTCCAGGGAGATGGAGTTGGAATGGCGATGTATAATACAGACGAATCAATTCGAGGATTTGCACACAGTTGTTTCAATATGGCACTTTCTAAAAGATGGCCACTTTATTTGTCAACAAAAAATACGATTCTAAAAAAATATGATGGTAGATTCAAGGATATATTCGAGGAAATTTACCAAGCGGATTTTAAGGAAAAGTTTATCGCTGCAGGCATAAGCTACGAACACCGACTAATTGACGACATGGTGGCTTCGGCATTAAAATGGAACGGAAATTTTGTTTGGGCATGTAAAAATTACGATGGTGATGTTCAATCCGATACAGTAGCACAAGGTTTTGGATCCTTGGGCTTAATGACATCTGTTTTAATTACCCCAGACGGCGAGATTATGGAGTCAGAAGCGGCACATGGAACAGTAACTAGGCATTATCGCGATCATCAAGCAGGAAAAAAGACATCAACTAATCCAATAGCATCAATATTTGCCTGGACGAGAGGCTTGGCTTTTAGAGGAAAGCTCGACAATAATCAAGCATTAATTAATTTTTGTAATGATTTAGAGCAAGTATGCATCGATACCGTAGAATCGGGAATAATGACAAAGGATTTAGCCGTTTGTATTCATGGGAACAGATTAAATCATGGGCAGCACTATGTCTATACCGAAGAGTTTTTGGATGCCCTAGATAAAGGCATGCAAAACAAAATGAAGTAATCAGAGGGTAATGTCCATATCTATCATCTAAAATTACTCCACATTCGTTTTAACCTAATTTTATGAATGAATGAGATTTTTTTTACTTCTTTTAACCTTCATCTTGGTTGGCTGTAAAACAATCGAAGTGACAGCGCCAGTAACGAGGGTAATTCCACCTCCAGCCCTGAATACGAAAATTTCCTCCTTAACAATACCCATCCAGATAAATTTAAGTTCTTATTTAAAAGAAGTAGAAAAGACCTTGCCCATGTCTTTTTCAGGACAAGATCAGCGATGCGAAGGCATTAGTTTTTCCTACCGGTTTTTTAGGCAGCCAATTGTTTTTAGCTATCAAAAAGATGCTCTTAACTATTCGGTAGATGGAAAATTTGATTTAAAATTAAATTATTGTCCAACATGTCACTATTTATTTGATAAAACAGGAACTTGTATTATTCCAAGAGTTTATGTGAGTTGTGGGATTGACGAACCGATGCGTAGGGTGAAGGTAGCTTATAGAACAAAAATAGATTTAACACCGACCTTTAAATTCAACGCAACGACTCAATTGGATAAGTTTGAGATAATAGATCCCTGCAAAATAACTTTTTTAAATTATGATGTTACTACCGAGGTTAAAAAACAGGTGCAAGGTGAATTAATTAAACTTGAAAATGACATTGATAAGCAAATAGAATCTATTGATATTCGATCATCTATAAAAGAAGCATGGACAGAACTTCAAGAACCCATCCCTATTGAAAATTATGGTTTTTTGTACCTTCAGCCAAGTACAATTTCACTTGGTCGTTTAGCATTTGCCACGGGAAAAGTAGATGTAGACTTGAATCTCGGCATTTCCCCAATGGTTGTTACCGAAAAGCACCCCTTTAATAAAATAGCTTTTCCAGACATGCAAGCCTTTAAAAAAACAAATGGTTTAGATATGATCATAGATATTAACGCTTCCTATGATTCCATAAGTGCCATTATAAATCACGCTTTAAAAGATAAAGAAATTGAATTTAAGAGCAAGAAAATTATTATCAAAAACGTTATAATTAATGGTGCTTTAGACAGTGTGCTAGTCATTGCGGTTTCATTTGAAGGTGCCAAAAAAGGGACCTTATTTCTAGTGGGAAAGCCTAAATTAGACAATACACTACAACGTGTTTCAATAATAGATGTTGGCTTTGATGTTGAAACAAAAAGTGTTTTGTTGAAGACGGCAAAATGGATGTTTAATGATAAGATCATTAATGAAATACAAAAAGTTGCTACGTATGACCTTCAGCCCCTTTTAGAAAATGTAAAGGCAGATGTTAGTAAGCAGTTAAACACTTCATTAACAGATGACGTGAAAATGGTTGGCCAAATCGATGTTATCTACATAAATAGTTTGCACTTATCGAACAGTCACTTAGTTATTAGAACGAATATCATAGGAGACTTGAAACTAAAAATAAATTAATGCGTTGAATAGCCACATGTGGTTAAATAGAACAACTGTTTTATTTTTGGTAATCTGTCTTAACTCTATTGCTCAGAAAACAGATATTTCTAAGTGTAGTGGAAGCGTCCTAGTTAATGGTAACATTTCCTATTCCTTAAATTTTTTAGGAAACAAGAAATTCGACGAGCTTAATCTTTTTGGATATTGTAATTTCCCCAATATTTCCAATAATTATATTTGGCTTAATTTTTCTCCTAGTTCTTTCGGGAATTTAAATATCGAGTTCTCCAATGCACCAGACTCCTTAATGATCTTTATTTTTGAGTGTAAAATGCCTAATCCTTGCGAAGAAATCATCAATAAAACCGCCAATTTAATTGTTTGTCACTACAGGCGAAATAAAGATGCGAATAGTCAAATCAAGCCAATGTTCGTAAATCAGAATAGCACCTATTTCATTGCTTTTAACACGAAGAAAGGATCGCGATCTGCTGTAGATTTCAGATTGAAATTTGATAAAAGCACCTCAACCGGCGAATATTTAGAAGATTCACTTTCTTTAAATTTAGTTAGTCGATATGATAAAGCCATTTATTCACTTCATTTGGTCGATGAGAAAACTAATAAACCTGTGGTTTCAAGGATTTATATTTCCTCTACTGGAGACCTTGATGGGGCTTATAAGGCCAGCGATTTACGAATCAATAATACTAAAAATTTAAATGCGAATATTCGAATTGATGCCGAAGGATATTTCTCAAAAGATTTATTAAAACATAAAATTGTTGGCAACATTAGCAGTCATGACACCATACGTTTAGTTGCAATAACTAGCGGGACCATTGCCAAGTTGGACGACATAAATTTTATCGGAGGGCTATCAATAATATCGGATGAATCGATGCCAAAACTAAAACGACTTAAAGATTTTTTAGCATTAAATCCGAGTATTTCTATTGAAATACAAGGCCATGTTAATGATGAAGGCAAGAACTCGATGAGTTCTCAGAGATTATCCAAAAAGCGAGCGCAAAAAATCATGTTATATCTGGTTCAGAACGGAATTAAATCAGAACGACTTAAGGCAATTGGTTTTGGTAATTCTAAACCCCTTTACGAAAACCCAACAGACGACGATCAGCGAGAAGCAAATAGACGTGTTGAAATCAAAATAAATTAATGTTTGTAATAAGGGAAAATCATCCAATATACTACTACTCCTGTAATGGCTACATATAGCCAAATAGGAAAAGCAAATCTTGTCCATTTCTTGTGTTTAACAAAATCACCTTCCCAAGAAAATAAATACGCAAATAGCACAATTGGAATTACTGCTACACTAAGTAAAATATGGGAGATCAAAATGAAATAATATACTATAGGAAGACCCCCCCCGTATTTAGTAGTGTCGGATGTAATGTGGTAGGCAATATAGCTTAGTAAAAAAACAATTGAAAGGACCATACAAATTTGTATGGTTATTTGATGTTTTTTTCTTTGGCCATTTTTAATAAAAATTAAAGCAATAATTAACAAAAGAGCAGTTAAACCATTAAGACTAGCATAAAATGGCGGCAAAAAAAACAAGTCTACCCCAGGTATTTTAATTCCAAAAAGAGCAGCAACGGCTAGGGGAATAATAATAGACAAGGCAATTACCAATTTTCTGTACTTCGAAGATTTTAATTCATTAGTTGACATGGTATTCATATTTAAGCAAGTTTTTTACATCATTTACTAAGCGCTGGTATTCTGTCTTATTGACGGTTAAATCGTAATTAGTAACCGCATAAACCCCTCGAACATAACCAGATTTATCAACTAAGGTAAACGAACCAGAATGTGCATACCCTCCTGCAGCATCTTCATCTTTTCCTGCAAAGGTTAAAAAATTTTTAATGCCTAGTGTATGTGTTTGAGCTTCATTGCCGGATAAGAACACCCAATTTTCTGCAGTAATCTTATTCCGTATTTTATATTCTTTTAATTGAGTTGGGCCATCAGTTTTTGGATCGATTGTGAATGATATTACTTGAATATGATCTTTTAATTTTTCGGTTTCATTCACAAGTTTTTTTAATTGATTATTCATTATAGGGCATATTGTTGGACATTTCGCAAAGAAAAATTCAACAATCCAAACTTTATTATTAAAATCTTTATTTGATACCGAAACGGAATCCTCATTAAGATAATGAAAGACAGGTATTTTGGGGTAAATTGTATCTGTTGAAACCTTGCCATTTTTCGTGTGGTAGATGACATCAAAATTACCTAGTTTTGGCAGTGGCATGGGCTTATTTTCAACGCAGGACACTAGCCAAAAACAAAGAGCAATTGCTAAAAAAAATAAGCGTGTCATTTTTGACTCTTTAATTTGTCGTATTCTTTTTGAAGCAAAGCAATATTTTCTTTCATTCTTCTAATTAAGCCCTCCTCATTTCCAGGCAAAACCATCCTTAGGCGTCCCGTTTTATCGATTAATAGCATTAATTCTTGGAATGCTTCTCCCCCAAAATACTTGTCTCCTTTTTGTAAAAGGGTTTGTCCGTTATTGGAAATATTATAAATTTCTCGGGGATTTCCATTAGCGAGAATCCAAAGGTTAGGATCATATCCTTCGGCAAGATCATTTAAAGCTAATTTTATTTCATTTAAATTTTTGAGGGGCTCACCTTTTCCATCTGTTAAAAAGGAAATTATACGAACCTGCTTCATTTGTTTATGGGCGTTCTTTCGGATATGTTGATAAATCAACTGGTTTAGGTGCCACAGTGAAATTGCACATGCATTAGGGCAATCATTTTGTATGGTTGTGATTAATACAATGTCATTTTTAAATTCAGAAGAGTTTCTAATTTTATTATCGGCATCAATGAAGGTAAATGGCTTTACCTCACCAAAAACTTCCAGCTTTTGAAATTTGTGTTCACAGCCTATGAAAGAAAAAGCAACCAAAATAATAGCGGGTGCTAGCACAAGCAACAAGGCTAAAACAGCTTTTTTTTTATTTTTCGTGGGTTTAGGAAGCATTATTAATTACCATAAGTGGCAAAAGCGTTTCCTACTTCTAATGCCTCCCAAAGCGCAATAAAAATTAAATAAGCAACAAACAAAAAGTAAGGAACTAAAATTACATTTCTCATCCATTTTTTCTCATCGCCTAAATGCATAAATACCATTACGATATAGCCGGCTTTTAATATGGTTAAGGCTACAAAAGTCCATTTTACAAAGGCCCACATACTTGAGCTTTGATGGATAAAAGCTCCTAAAAGAACTTCAACAATAGTAATGGAGGTCAGTAAAATGGTAACTAAAAATATTTTTTTACGAATTTTTTTACCAGCTTCTTCTGAATGATGAGAATTAAGTGAATATTCGATTAAATCGTCTCTTAACATATCTTATAATTTAAATTAAATAGAAAAATGTAAAAACAAAAACCCAAACTAAGTCAACAAAATGCCAATATAGCCCTGTTTTCTCAATCATTTCGTAGTGGCCTCTTTTATGGTATGTCCCTAATACAACACCAATACAAATGATAATATTAATCACAACACCTGAGAATACGTGAAATCCATGAAATCCAGTTATAAAGAAAAAGAATTGACCGTATTGTTGCGGCCCATATTCATTTTGTTTAAGATTTGCACCATAGACAACTTTATTTGCAGTGCCCTCAGTGAGTGCTCCGTAATAAAGCTCTTCTGCTTTTTTATCCTTAATTGGTTCTCCACCAACTTTGAATGTATTTCCCGATTTTTTTGTCACCAACATTAAATGCTCATCCGATTTTTTGTTTATTTTGGCAATTGACCCATCGTGTAAAATTAAGACCCCAGCCGTTACTGGTTTGGATTTTATGAGTGCTAATTCTTTTTCTAGGGAAATAAGATTAGCTTTTAAAGAAATAGCTTTTTCCGCCGAACCTGGAACGCCAGTAGTATCTTTTTTTAAAGCAGCAATAATATTGCGTTGATTATTGAGATTACTAATCATTGCTTCACTTCGAAAGATCTTTCCTGTTTCTGCTGCATGTTGAAATTGATGCAATAAGTCGGATTTAACAATTTCGCCTTTTTTTAAGTGTTTCCCCTCTTTAAGTACTGTAAAGCTTTCGATCTCACCAAAATGACCCTTAACAATTGCTTGCGATCCATCAGCTAATTCGATTTTACCAAATTCAGAACCATGAATAAAATGGCTCCATTCCCAAGCCTGTGAGCCTACGAAAAAGAAGCCCCCAATTATTGTAGCAATCATCCATTTAATAACACCAGATTTGTCCATACGGTGACCGGCTTCTACCGCTAGCACCATTGTAACGGACGAAACGATTAATATAAATGTCATTAATGCTACGTACAATAAGGGATAACCATGTCCAAGAAAGGGCATTGAATTAAATGTTTCTTCTCCAATCGGCCAAGCATCTTGCGCCGAGTGCCGAGTATATCCATAGGCAATTAAAAGCCCGGTAAATGTTAGGGCATCAGAAACCAGGAAAAACCACATCATTAATTTTCCGTAACTCGTTGAAAAAGGAGACTCTTTTCCTCCCCAAAGTGTTTTAGAATCAAGTTCTACTGCATGTCCCGCCATTTACTAAAATTTTTAGCAAATTTAGTGAATAAAAACTAAAAACAGCAATAGATATAGCCATAAAAAACCTAAAAAATGCCAAAAAACACCAGTTGTCAATACAGGTAGATAGTTTTCGGATGTATATCTATTTAATAATGAATTGATTACAACAACGATTAAAAATCCAATGGTGACAAGAACGTGTAATACATGTAAGACCGTTAGGATAAATAAATATGAACTTGCTGCATCTGAAGCTTCTGCTGCTTTAATTTGTAAAGATGCAGACAAAATCCTATTATTAAAAACTAATTCTCTGTTTTTATATCCGAGTGCCTTCCCCTTGAAATAGATCGTAAAGTCTTTTCCATACGTTCCGCGGGCAAAAAAGTCTCCCCTTCCATCACGAATGTTAACAGCGAGATCACTCAGGCGAATTTCGTCAACATGTCCCATTAGAATAGAATCAGAGAGATAAAAGTGATTTGATTTTATTAGTACGGGTTCGTCATTTAAAAATATTGAGAAATTAGGATTTTCTTTAACATAAATAGCACTTTTCTGTCTTGGATTAATAAATTGTTTGGTGAAATCTTGAAGCTCTTTATATTCATTTTTAGACATTTTTTTACCATTGACTTTATATTCATTACCGTCCACTTCAATAAAACTACCTTTATATTTAATTTCAAAATAGTCGCCGTAGCGACCATCGCTTACCATAATGTAATTTTTTGCAGGGTGTATTCCTGAGTCAATTAATTTATTAAATCCAAAAAACTGAAATACGACAAATAGTATTCCGAAAATTAAGGTGACTAGCATCGACACTTTATGAAGTGTCGTCTTCTGTTTTTTAACAGAAATTAAGGAAACGACAAAAAATAAGCTGCTTAATCCAATAAAAAACGTGCTCCAATAAAAGTAATTAGGCAGCGGATATTTTAACCAAAACCCTGCCCCCATACTAACGATGTAGGCAGAAGTTAGGCCCGCAAATAACATTGTTACACTAAATGCGATAACGTAAACCAAGTTTAACTTCATTTTTCGACGAATTTCGGGACGCAATTCTTTTGAATAATCCATGACTAATTAATTTAAATTTTTATTACAATTTATCAAAAACATAGGTGAATTGAATGATTGGTAAATAAACAAACGAGGCGAACATAAGTTTTCGGGCATCAGAATCATCGCAACTATAAAAAAGGCGATAGGCTAAGAAGAAAAATGCAGCGCCTAGTGCACTGGCCACAATTAATGTTGTATTTCCAGTTAAATTATAGTACCAAGGCGCTAAACTAAATGGGATTAGTGCTAGCGAATAAACAGCAATTTGGAAAGCGGAGTTTTTAGTCTTACCCGTACTTGATGGCAAAAGAAAGAAACCTGCTTTTTGATAATCTTCATGCAATACCCATGCAATTGCCCAAAAGTGAGGGAATTGCCAGGTAAATTGAATAAAGAAAAGAAGCCCGGGAACAAAACTAAATTCATTTGTTGCTGCAATAGCGCCTAAGAATGGGGGTACGGCACCAGGTATTGCTCCAATAAAAACTGCCCATGCAGTTTTTTGCTTCATCGGAGTGTAAATAAAAACATAGATTAAAAAAGCACCAAGTCCGAGCAGAGCACTTTTTACATTGATATTCATTAGGAGAAACTCTCCAACGATAAGGGCCACACAACAAATTATGAAGGCTTCCTTTTTACTCATCCAACCCATAGGCAATGGGCGCTTTGAGGTCCGCATCATTTTCTTGTCAATTTCGCATTCCCATAGTTGATTGGCACCGTTTGAGGCTGCTGTAACAAGGGTACCCCCGAACATTAACAATAATATTTCCATCCCATTTTTACCACCAACAAATAAATAGCCCGAAAGCGCCGAGACGATAACCAAAAAAGAAAGTCTGAATTTAGTAAAGACTAAATAAATTTTTAGGATTGAGGGCTTAGGTGGTAATTTTTCCATTGGCGACAAAATTAGTTATTTTTGATCCAAAATTTTCAATTAAGATTATTTAAAAAAATATCAAACAAAGCGCCTAAATCTTTGTTTAGAATCTACATAAAAAGTTTAATTTTGTTTTTCAAAATGAGTAAAAAACACATTCCCGGACCTTTTTTAAGTCAAATTAAAAATCCGGACGACCTTAGAAAACTTTTTAAATCAGATGACCTTATTCAAGTTTCTGATGAATTAAGGCAATATATTGTTGATGTAATTTCTGAAATAGGCAACAGTCATTTTGGGGCTAGTCTTGGCGTTGTGGAGTTATCTGTTGCCCTACATTATGTTTTTAATACACCCGAAGATCAGTTGGTTTGGGATGTTGGTCATCAAGCATATGGGCATAAAATACTAACTGGCCGAAGAGAAAACTTTCATACCAACCGACTCAAAGGGGGGATTTCTGGATTTCCCAAAAGATCAGAGAGTGAGTATGACACCTTTGGTGTTGGGCATTCTTCTACCTCCATTTCTGCTGCATTAGGAATGGCAGTAGCGAATAGAATTCAAGGTTTAAAGGATATGCAGCACATTGCAGTAATTGGAGATGGCGCTATGACTGCGGGATTAGCATTTGAAGGAATGAATCATGCGGGTTTTGAAAAAGACGCAAATTTATTAGTGATATTGAATGACAATTGCATGTCAATTGACCCGAATGTTGGCGCGTTAAAAGAATACCTAACTGACATTACTACTTCTCATACTTACAATAAAGTTAAAGATGAGGTATGGAAATTATTAGGTAAAATTTCAGCTTTTGGCCCCGATGCACAATCTATTGCTTCTAAAGTTTCTAATGCCTTAAAAGGGAGTCTTTTAAAACAAAGCAATTTATTTGAAGCCTTAAATTTTCGGTATTTTGGACCAGTTGATGGCCATGATGTAACGAGTTTAGTTAAAGTTCTCGAAGACTTAAAAGATATCCCAGGCCCAAAAATATTACATTGTATAACTAGAAAAGGTGCGGGATATAAGTTTTCGGAAGAAGGCGATCCAACTAAATGGCACGCACCTGGAATATTTAATAAAGAAACAGGTGAAATTGTTAAAATAATTCCAAAGTCACCACAAGCGCCTAAATATCAGGATGTCTTTGGCCATACGATTGTTGAACTGGCTGAAAAAAATAAAAAAATAGTTGGCGTAACGCCCGCCATGCCTTCGGGCTCGTCATTAAATATTATGATGAAAGCCATGCCAGAAAGAAGTTTTGATGTTGGTATAGCTGAACAACACGCAGTAACATTTAGTGCTGGAATGGCAACTCAAGGTCTTGTTCCTTTTTGCAATATCTATTCATCATTCATGCAACGGGCCTATGACCAGGTAATTCATGATGTTGCACTTCAAAATCTTAATGTTATTTTTTGCTTAGACCGAGGTGGATTAGTAGGTGCAGATGGAGCAACTCATCATGGAGCTTATGATTTGGCTTATATGCGTTGTATTCCAAATATGGTAGTTTCAGCCCCAATGAACGAGGAAGAATTAAGAAATTTAATGTTCTCTGCTCAACTAGAGGATAAAGGCCCATTCACTATTCGCTATCCTAGAGGAAATGGTGTGATGTTGGATTGGAAAACGCCCTTCAAAGAAATTAAAACTGGAAAAGGTAGAAAAATTACAAATGGTGAAGACATTGCCATACTTTCTATTGGGCACCCAGGAAATTTTGCTCAAGAAGCAATAGCTAAAATGAGCGATTCTGGTATTTCTATTGCTCATTACGACATGCGCTTTGTAAAGCCTTTGGATGAAATGTTGCTCCATGAAATTTTTAGTAAGTTTAAAAAAATCATAACCATAGAAGACGGCTGTATAATGGGCGGTTTCGGTTCAGCAATCATTGAATTTATGGCCGACCAAAAGTATCAATCAGAAGTTGTGCGACTTGGTATTCCAGATGAATATATTCATCATGGTACTCAAGAAGAATTGTGGGATGAATGCGGGTTTGATGTTGCGGCCATTATAAAAACCATTGAGAAACTTGTTAGTATTACGCATTCGTCTACCTCGTCATTTATCCAAGCGGGTTAATCTTACCTTTTCCTATACTAGTTTTTGACTGCTTATAGTTAGTGTTGAAAAGCAGTTTTTCATCAAAATTTATTTTTAAAAAGAGCGGAGCAATTTTAATTATTGTATTTTCGACAATTATTTAAAATTAATAAGGTGAAAAAAACAAATTTCGGCGCTTTTGGTACGCTCATTACCATATTTTTCTTTTGGGGCTTCGTTGCAGCTAGTAATGACATACTAATTCCAGTATTTAAAAAGGCACTAAGCTTAAGTCAATTTGAATCTCAATTGATTTCTTTAGCCTTTTATATTGCCTACACTGTAGGGTCATTGCTATATTTTGGAATTTCTTCTTTGATAAAAAGAGATATTTTAAATGTTATCGGTTATAGAAACGGCTTGGCTTTGGGATTAATTATATCAGCTTTAGGGACTTTACTCTTCATACCTGCTTCAAATAACGCCTCTTTTCCCTTGTTAATTTCAGGGCTATTTACAGTAGGACTGGGATTTTCTTTACAACAAATTGCAGCAAATCCTTTGGCAATAAAAATGGGAGACCCTGCAAAAGGGAATATGCGACTGAGTTTGGCGGGAGGAATTAATAATGTCGGAACGACTATTGGACCTGTAATTGTTTCTTTCGCGATTTTTGGAGGCTTGTCTTCCGGGGAAACAACACTTAACTTACAAGCCGTTCAAACACCTTATCTCTATCTTGGCCTTGCATTTGTAATTGCCGCGATTTTTTTCAAATTCTCATCTGTTCCCGATAGGATGACAGAAGATTCAGAGATTAAAGGAGGAAATATTATGGCCACCTTAAAATATCCTCAAGTTGTATTAGGGATGATTGCTATTTTTGTTTATGTGGGTGTTGAGGTTGCTACTGCGAGTAATCTACCAGAATTCATGAAACAGAAATTGGGAACAGAGGAAAGTGCTGTAGCTCCTTTTGTATCGTTGTTTTGGGCAAGTTTAATGATTGGACGTTGGACTTCTGCAGCAGGAGCCTTTAATTTTTCAAATCAAATCAAATCAATACTAGGGCTTGTATTACCTTTTGCTGCATTTGGAATTTTTCTTTTCGTAAACTGGATTGCTGGTAATTCGATGGCGCAATTCTATCCTTATCTTAGCCTTGTTGTTTTATTAATTATCGCGGATAAATTAAGCAAAGGAAATCCAGTTAGTCAAATTATGATTTATTCCACCTTAGGTATTATAGCTTTAGTGGTGGGTATTTTTTCTTCAGGAATAATAAGTGTCTTTGCTTTTATTTCTGTTGGTTTATTTTGTAGCACCTTATGGCCTTGTATATTCACACTTGGAATTTCAGGTCTCGGAGATAAAACAAATACTGCATCTAGCTTATTGATTATGATGATTATGGGAGGTGGATTTATTTCTACTGCACAAGGCGCACTTGCAAGTAACGATTTGTTGGGTATTCAACACTCCTATTGGGTAGGAGTGTTATGTTTTATGTATCTATTTTTCTTTGCCTGGAGCGTAAGTAAAACATTAGCAAATCAAGGGATTACAGACTTTTCTACTAAGGGGGGCTCACATTAAGTAAATAATTAAAAAGGGAGTTTATGTACCGTATAAATTTTAACGAATTTTTTACCTCCGCTTTTTCTGTTGATTGCATGTTATTTGGTTATTCTCAAGGACAGATAAAAGCGTTACTTATAAAACGGGCAATGGAACCGTATAATAATTTTTGGGCTATACCAGGAGACTTGGTTTATCCTGATGAGGATCTTGACGAAGCTGCAAACAGGATTTTAAAAGACCTTACTGGTTTATCCGATGTTGGTTTGCATCAAGCACAATCATTTGGCCACCCAAAGCGCCACCCTCAAGGCCGAGTTGTCACCGTTTCTTATTTTGCAATGGTTCGAATAGAGGATTTTAATGCAAAAGCATCTTCATGGGCAGATGAAATTTCTTGGGTTCCAATTCATAATATTCCAGTTTTGGCATTTGATCACAACTTGATTATGTCCACAACAATTGAACTGCTTAAGCAAAAATTGCGCGTGGAACCCATCTGTTTCGACATGTTGCCGGATCGGTTTACCTTAAACGAATTCCAGCAACTCTATGAATATGCCTATAATCAGCCTTTGGATAAAGCGAATTTTAGAAAAAAAATAAAGCATGTTCCGCTTCTTGCGCATGATGAAAAACAAAAAATGGTAAAGCACCGCCCAGCAAAACTATTTTCCTTTGCCAAAGAAGAATATAAAACGAAGGTTGAAACTAGTGATTATCAGTTTAAAATGTAGGCGTATTTAACTTTTAATTAAAACTTATTGTCCTTTTTACAATAATTATATTTTTAGTATATTTGCTAACTAAACTTTATCATATGATTAAACATATACTACTTACCTTTGTATTGTTTCTCTCTGGAAGCTATGCCTTTTCTCAAAACACTACGGTTTCTGGCGTAGTTCTTAATGAACAAAATGAGCAAATTCCTTTTGTTACAGTTGTTGAGAAGGGCCAAAAAAATGGTGTGGTTACCGATCTTAAGGGGAATTACAGCATTACACTAATCGATACGACCAAGGCAGTTTTGATTTTTTCGTTTTCGGGCTATGCGAAAACGGAAATACCGGTTAATGGAAGAAAGATTGTCGATGTTGTTATGTCTAATTTCATTACCAAAGATGTTGAGGAAGTGGTAGTGGTTGGTTATGGTTCTGCTAAAAGTAAAGAGTTAACTGGAGCCAGCACAAAAGTAGGGGGAGAGAACATTGAAAAGCTAAATATATCGAGAGTTGACCAAGCCTTACAAGGTCAAGTTGCAGGTGTAAATGTTTCTACAAACTCTGGTTCGCCCGGTGGTTCTGCAAATATTAGAATCCGTGGAATCTCTACTTTCGGCGACAATGATCCCTTGATATTAGTTGATGGGATTGTTTATGACTCAGAGGGCTTAAATGCTTTAAATCCATCTGATATAAAGTCGGTGAACGTATTGAAAGATGCGACTGCAGGAATTTATGGGGTTCGCGCTGCGAATGGTGTTATTATCGTTGAAACAAAAAATGGCAGCATGAATTCCAAGCCAAAATTTGAATACAATGCGTATTACGGGATTCAACAAACCGCTCGAAAGCTTGATTTATTAAGCGCTCAAGAATATGCGGTAATAAAAAATGAAATGTTCGCAATGGGCGGACAAGCAATGCCTTTTGCCAACACAAATATTGGAATTGGCACGCCATGGCAAGATTCCGTTTTTACTACCTCACCTGTTCAAAGCCATAATTTAAGTTTAAGCGGTGGTACATTAAACACCAAGTATTCTATTGGTTTAGGTTATTTTACTCAAGATGGAATCGTTGGTGGTTCCAAATCACATTTTTCTAGATACAATGCTCGACTTAATTTTAGTACCGATATGTCGGCAAAGCTAAAATTAAATTCGGTCCTTCTTTTCTCCAATGATTCAAGGAATACCTTGCCTGAAAATGGAATTGGTTCGGTTTTGTACAATACAATAAATGCTTTTCCAAACCAGCCGGTTTATACCCCTAATGGTCAATTTTCTTATCTTGAAGAAGTGAGCGATATTATTAACCCAATTGCTCAAATTAAAAATCAATACAACTGGGGAACTGCTGCAAAATTCGTTGGGAAAGAAGAGTTCGTTTATGCTTTTAATGAAAACCTTTCTTTTACCAATCGATTCAATTATAATTATTCCATCATAAATTCAAAAGTATTCTCACCATTGGTTTGGTATGGTGACGGAAAATATGCCAATACAGCGATTAATGAAGCACTAGAATCGCCAACGGTTGAGATTGCAGATAGCGTGTTTATTGAGCGTGGCGCAGCGGTTTACGAAGAACGATCAAGCTACTTGGATTTAAGTTATGAAAGTTTCTTAAATTATGAAAAAACGTTCCAAGAGCTCCATACTTTTAAGGGAACTGCAGGAATTTCCATTTTTCAACGGAAAGGCGAATCACTTAATGGAACTGGCTTCGGCATTCCGAATAACTCTTTAGATTATGCTGATATTTCAGCTAATACGGCACAAGGTGGTTTTTTAAATAATGTTGGTTCGTGGGAATTCAAAGAGCGTTTGATTTCTTCCTTTATGCGCTTGGAATACGCTTATGATTCCAAATACCTTTTCTCAACTATTTTAAGACGAGATGGGTCTAGTAAATTTGGTCCGAATAGCCGTTATGGTTTTTTTCCAACTTTTTCGGGTGGATGGTTACTATCAGAGGAAAAGTTTTATAACATTAAGTGGATTAACTTTTTAAAGTTTAGGGCTAGTTTTGGTGTATCAGGAAATGATCAGATTCCGAACTTTGCTTACCGTGGATTGTTAAACGGAGAAGGTGTATATGTTTTTAATGATGTAATTACGCCCGGCGTTGCAATTGGAAGACCCTCAAATCCAGATTTGAAGTGGGAAACAACAAGACAGTTTAACATTGGTGCAGACATGACATTTTGGAATAAATTAGACTTTACGACAAATTACTTCATCAAGAACACCTTCGATTTACTCTTTCAGCCCGAAGTAACCGCGGTTTTAGGCTCCTATGGCCCGGGTGGATATCCGCCAATAATAAATGCTGGAAATGTATCTAATAAAGGAGTTGAATTGGAATTGGCATACAAAACGCAGCGCAAAAAACCATTCACGGCTGATTTAAACATAAACTTCACGACAATTTCAAATAAAGTTACTGCAGTTCCAGAAGGAGTTGATTATATTCCTGGTGCGCAATTTAGCGTTGGAGGGGATGTAGCCACAAGGTTTCAAACAGGATATGAAATCGGCTATTTTTTCGGTTACGAAACGGCAGGAATTTTTCAAACGCAAGATGAAATTGATAATGCAGCGGTTGTTCAGGATGGCGCTCAGCCAGGGGATTTAATCTTTGTTGATCAAAATGGTGATGGTGTGGTAAATTTTAATGGCGATTTAGATAAAACGTATTTGGGTTCGCCAATTCCTGACTTTACCATGGGTTTTGCATTTAATTTGAAATACAAAGGGTTTGATCTCTCAGGAAGCCTTTATGCAGCTATCGGACAGGAAATTATTAGAAACTACGAACGTCAACAACCTTATGCCAATCAGTTAGGTTATGTAGTAGATCGTTGGACAGGACCAGGATCGACCAATGAGCACCCAAGAGTAACTACTGGTCAGACTAGAAATAATGTTTTTTCTTCCTATTATGTTGAAGATGGATCCTTTGCTCGTTTAAAAAACATTCAATTGGGCTACACAGTTCCTTCTCAAAAATTAAAGCGCTTGAAAATAGATTCTTTCCGAATTTATACAGCCGTAAACAATTTATTTACCTTAACCAAGTATCAAGGCTTTGATCCTGACATTGGTTCTCCAGGAGTTTTAGCAGCTGGAGTAGATTACGGATTTTATCCGCAAGCAAAAACATATATGGTAGGTATTCAACTTAAATTTTAAGACATGAAGCGATTTAAACAGGTTATTTTTAGTGTATTTATTGTGTTTTTATCTGCAGGTTGCGATAAATTCCTTAACATAGATCCTCCCTATACTCAGGATGTAGAAAACTTTTTTGAAACAAAGGA
Organism: Flavobacteriales bacterium; assembly: GCA_947475095.1. Classification (GTDB taxonomy): domain Bacteria; phylum Bacteroidota; class Bacteroidia; order Flavobacteriales_D; family Crocinitomicaceae; genus UBA952. The sequence goes on along the minus strand of CANJLG010000001.1, from coordinate 78,344 downwards.
GGATTATGAACGCGCTTTAACTGGAGCATATGATTTACTTCAAGGTTCGTTTATGTCATTTTGGATTGGGGAAATAGCTTCTGATAATTCAATAGCTGGTGGAGAAAGTGTAAATGACTCTCAAGGATTACATCAAATTGATGACATGACTCATGGTGGTGTGAACAATGAGTTACGAAATGTACTCAGATGGAATTACGCTGGAATCACCCGCGCAAATTATATTTTAGAGAATAAAGATAAAATAGACTTTCAAGGAAAAGAGCATATTATTGCTGAAGCTAGATTTTTGCGGGCGTATTATTATTTCGAACTGGTAAAGTTTTTCGGTGACATTCCGCTTATTATTGATAAAAGAATTGGTATCGAAGAGGCAATGCAATTGCCAAGAACACCGAAAGCAGAAGTTTATGCTCAAATAGAAGAGGACTTTACATATGCGGCATCTATATTAAATCCGGTTGCAAGTCAAAAAGGTCGCGCTACAAAAGGAGCTGCATTGGCATTTTTAGGGAAGGCTTATTTATACCAAAACAAATTTGCGCAAGCAGCGTCAACTTTTGATGAAGTAATCGCTATGGGGATGTATAGCCTTATTCCTGATTACAATCAATTATTTTCTGCTAGTAATGAAAATAATAGTGAAACGGTATTCGATGTTCAATACTCTGGCTTAGAAGGAGGTTCTTATGGCTGCTACATTTGTTTAGAAGGAAATGCAGCGGTTGGTTTTCAAGGCATACGACAATATAATGGACCAGTTTATGGTGATGGAAATAGTTATAATCTCCCAACGCAAGAGCTTTATGATGCTTTTTCTTCACTTGATATTCGCAGAGGGGCGACAATTTTAGATATTGATGCATTTATAGCGACACAGCCAAACCCATCATCGATTTCTTATGCTATTGGCGCAGGCGGGCATACCGGTTATTACAATAATAAATACATCAAAAGACAAGGTGAAATCGGATTGCCTGATAACGACTTAACTAGTCCTGTGAATTATCGAGTAATTCGTTATGCTGATGTACTTTTAATGGCAGCTGAAGCGCATTATCAGAGTGGAAATACAGCCACAGCACAGTCATTAGTTACTCAAATACGTCTTCGAGTTGGTGTTCAACCTATTCCTGTAAATTCCCTTGATGTCATTTACAGAGAACGACGTTATGAATTATCTGGCGAGGGACATCGCTTTTTTGACTTAGTTAGAACAGGAAAAGCCGCCGATTTTATTAATGGTTTTGTGGTAGGAAAGCATGAGGTTTTTCCTATACCTCAAGTGGAAATAGATTTAGCAGGAGGAAATTGGCCTCAAAATAATGGATATTAAACTAATATAGATGAAAAAGACTCTTTTTTTAATAGCAAGTATCTCTATGCTCATTATTGGGTGTAAAAAAGATAATCCACAATTAGGAAATCCACCTACTTTGGCTGAGGCATCGTTTACGTATAGTGTTTCTTCAACAAGTGCGAATGTTCTTAATTTAACGGCCACCAGCGAGAATTACCAATGTTTGTGGGATTTTGGAAACGGGGTAAAAGCGCAAGGAGCAACAGCAGTAGCCTCTTATCCATACGCTGGAACGTATACTATAAAGCTCACCGTCTTTAATAAAGGTGGAAGCCGAAGCACTACTCAAGATGTTGTTATCGCTCAAACAGATTTATCTCTCCTTAACAACCCAATATTTACCAAGTTAACAGGGGGTGCAACTGGTCCTGGATTTAAAACGTGGGTAATTGATTCTACCCAAACAGGGCATATGGGCGTAGGGCCAGACCCAGAAAGTGCCTTAGGATCTGTTCCTGAGTGGTGGGCTGCTGGTCCTTTGGATAAAGCAGGGGCAGGACTTTATAACGACAAATATATTTTTACATTGAACGGATTTAAGTTTGATATGATTACCAATGGTGACGTTTATGTGCACAACTCCTTGTCCGCTAGCTTTCCAGGGTCTTTTCAAAACCTAGGCGATTTTACTGCCCCGTATGGAGATCAATTAGATAAAACTTGGCTCTTAACTGAAGGCACCTCACCTACTATTACCGTTTCAAATGGATCCTTTTTAGGATTCTACACGGGGGTATTAACATACCGAATATTAGATTTAACTGATTCAACCATGCAACTACAGTATGGACACCATGCTGGTGGTTTGAAGTGGTACTTGAAATTAAAAACAGAATAACTAACTTTAAAAAGATGAATATTAATTACTTAATGATTATTTTCTTTGCAGGAATTACAGCGTGTAAAAAACCCGTTTTACCTGTCGTTACCTTACCCAACAACCTTGTTACAACCATCACTTTTTCTAATGGTACAGTAAACGTAGCGGCCCAGGCTGAAAACGCAAATTTTTATACCGTAACATTTTACCATGGGAATGATTCAACAGTGGTGGAATCTCAAGCAGGTACCGCTACACACGTATTTACAGTGTCGGGCACATATACCATTAAAACTAAGGCTCACGCTACTTATGCTGATTACATATCGAAAACAGATTTAGTGCAAGTTACGGTTTCCAATGGCCAAGGCGGTCAGCCTTCTTCGGGTTATACAAGTCCGCTAACGTATCCAAATTATACATTAGTTTGGCAAGATGAATTTAATGGGTCGAGTTTGTCTAGTGATTGGACCTATGATATTGGCACTGGTTCGTGGGGTTGGGGGAATAATGAGTTACAATATTATACTAATCAGAATGCTATCGTGGCCAATGGTGTATTGGAGATTAAGGCCAAGCAAGAGCAATTCAATGGTCAGGCGTATACTTCATCAAGGATAAAAACTCAAGGTTTAAAATCTTGGAAATATGGTCGAGTTGATATTCGCGCAGCCCTTCCATACGGTCAAGGAATGTGGCCTGCCTTGTGGATGCTGGGGGATAATATCACCTCTGCATATTGGCCAGCTTGTGGTGAAATTGATATCATGGAAATGAAAGGTGGAGCAGGGGCTAATGATAGAACTACTTATGGAACCATACACTGGCAAGACAATGGCACTCATGCACAATACGGGGGAACAAAAACCTTGGCAAGCGGAAAATTTGCCGATGAATTTCATGTCTTTTCAATTGTCTGGGATCAAGTTGGGATTCACTGGCTTTTGGATAATGTGGAGTTTAAATCAGTTAGTACAACACCGGCAGAGCTTAGCGAATTTCAGGAAAAATTCTTTTTAATTTTTAACGTGGCTGTTGGCGGAAATTTCGCGGGAAATCCAGATGGCACTACGGTCTTGCCTCAATCTATGTACGTGGATTATGTAAGAGTTTTTCAATAAGAATTGAAAATCAAATCAAATAGTAAGTTGTATTGTATGAAAGTTATTTTGTTCGTTTTAGTAGCGAGTTTATGTGTTTTGTCATCGTGCAAAAGTGTTACTGCAGTTGTCGCACCTGCACCTAATCAACAAGCATCTTTGATACTTTCTGTTGAACAAGAACAGGAAATTAACAGCGTGATTGCTAAGATGAGCTTAGCGGAAAAGGTTGGTCAGACCTGTCAAATTACACTTGATGTCTTACTGAAAACAATGCCCGATGGGTCAGCAAGAGCAGTGGCAGAGATTGATGAGGAAAAGTTAAAAGAGGCCATTGAAGAGTATAAAGTAGGCTCTGTATTAAATGTCGGTAGCCATACCTTAAGTCTTACTGAATGGGAAGGTATTCTGAAGTCTATTCATCGAAATTATCAGCAGGGTCTTTCGAAAGCTCCGATTATTTATGGTGTAGATGCTATTCACGGAGTAAACTATACGGTAGGTGGCACATTATTTCCCCAAGAAATAGGATTGGCGGCAACTTGGAATCCTCTATTGGCGGCTAGTTTTGGGGAAATCACGGCCTATGAATTGCGCGCTTCAGGTATTCCTTGGAATTTTTCACCTGTTTTGGATTTAGCACGTCAACCATTATGGTCGAGAACATTTGAAACGCTAGGCGAGGATCCTTATTTAGCCTCAGAAATGGGTGCAGCAATAGTGACTGGTTACCAAGGAAATGGCGAAATAGATGCTTTTCATGTAGCGGCGTGTATGAAACATTTTGTCGGCTATTCTGCAACTACAAGTGGCAGAGATCGAACACCTGCTTGGATTCCTCAAAAATACATGACGGAATTGTACTTGCCATCGTTTAAAAAAGCAGTAGAGGCCGGCGCCTTAACGGTCATGATTAATAGTGGTGTAGTAAATGGCACTCCGGGGCACATGAATTACGATTTAATCACCAAAACATTAAAACAAGATTGGGGATTTCAAGGCTTTGCCGTATCTGACTGGGAAGATTTTATAATGCTTCATACAGTACATAGAACAGCTCCGACACTTGCTGATGCCTACATTCAATCGTTTAATGCAGGTGTTGATATGAGCATGGTGCCGCTCAGCCCTCAGTATCAAGAATATTGCGAAAGCATGATGGAAGCGGTAAAAGCTGGGAAAATCAAGGTGGAGCGCTTAGACGATGCCGTGAGAAGAATTTTACGCGTTAAAATGAAACTGGATCTTTTTAAAAATCCAATTCCAACGTTCTCGATGTATCCAGATTTCGGATCAACCAAATTTAAAACTATCGCTAAACAAGCGGCTACAGAATCAATAACCTTATTGAAAAATTATCAAGGGACACTTCCTTTAAACACAAAACAAAAAGTAATGATTGCTGGACCTACAGCGGATAATTTAATTTTTCTAAATGGGGCTTGGACGCATACTTGGCAAGGAGTAGAAAAACAATACAATACAAAGGGATGCTTAACCATAAGGGAAGTATTTGAACAAAAATTGGGGAAAGAAAATTGTCTTTATGCTGCTGGGGCATCACTTACTCTTGACGAAAACGGCTTTGAGAAAACAGTTTTTACCGACTTAAAAGAATATAACTCAATGCTAGATCAAGCAGATGTTCTTGTTCTTTGTTTAGGCGAGCTTCCCGCTACGGAAAAACCGGGGGATATTCATAGTTTAAATTTAGATCCGCAACAGCGTGAACTTGCAAAGCTTGCATATGCAAAAAATAAAAAGGTTGTACTTGTTCTTTTAGAAGGAAGACCGAGAATTATTCATGATATTGTTGATAGCGCTTCAGCTATTATTCAATGTTATCTCCCAGGAGATTATGGCGCAGAGGCTTTAATTAATTTGATATATGGCGAGGCAAATTTCAGCGGCAAACTACCTTACACGTATCCAAAATATGATGGCGTAATCGAATTTTATGACCATCCGAGAAGTGTAGACCGATCAAAGAATGGCCCTTTCGATGCATATGATCCAGAATGGGATTTTGGATTTGGCTTATCGTATTCAAAAGTTACTTACTCTAAGCTTACTGTTAACAATTCTACGATGCATAAAAATGATAGCCTTAGGGTATCCGTTTTTATCCAAAATGATAGTGATCAGAAAACAGATGAGGCGGTACAATTGTATCTTAGTGACCAATATGCCAGCTTTGTACCTACCGGCAAAAGTCTAAAACGTTTTTCGAAAGTTCCGCTTCAAGCGAATGAGCGCAAAGAGCTTGTTTTTTATCTTTACCCCGAAGATCTAAAATTTGCTGATCATAGAGGAATGGATATGTTTGAACAAGGAGATTACACCATTACGATTGGTAATCAGTTACTTGATTTCAAATTCTTATTAACTAATTAATAGTTTTTTAGTCAATTAAGTTAAAAAAATAACTACTTATTGTATTTCTTACTATATTTGTCTTTGAACTTTATTAAATTTATATTGTTATTAAATTAACTTAAATTATTTTACTATGAAAAAACTATTACTTCTTTTAGCATTCCCAATTTTAGGTGTATCTGCCCAAATTGAGGGAACTTGGAAACTGGCAGGTCAGGCAGGTGCCTTAGCTGTTGGTCCTGATTTGACTAACTTAACTTGGTGGGCCAGTTCAGCGGGCGATGTTACCACTAGAGCTTGTTTGTTCGATGACTCTATTAAATTTGCACCTGGAGGTGTTATGACGCATTACATGGATGGAAGTACTTGGTTGGAAGCTTGGCAAGGTGCTCCTGAAGGATGTGGCACGCCTGTCGCTCCTCATACTGGTGGTGCTGCAACGTATACTTTTGATGCCGCCTTAGGCACAGTAACCGTTAATGGTTTAGGCGCACACATGGGATTGGCTAAAGTACACAACGCAGGTGAGCTCGCTAGTCCTGCTGCAGCTGTATCCTCTATTACGTACAATGTGGTTTTCTCTAACGGAGGAAATACCATGACTGTCCAAATTAATTTTGGTCCAGGATGGTGGCAGTTTGTTTATCAAAAAACGGTAGTTATTAACGCTCCAACACCAAATATCACATTTAAAGTAGATATGAGCCAGTACACTGGCCCTGCATATACTGGGGTATTTGTTAACGGAACATTCAATGGTTGGAATGGTACATCAAACCCAATGTCAGATGCAAATATGGATGGCGTTTGGGAGACCACAGTTCCAATTGGTGCTGGTGCTATTGAGTACAAGTTTACACTTGATGGATGGAATGGTCAGGAACAATTTGTTGGCGGTGAGACATGTACTGTTACTAATGGAGGATTTACAAATCGTTCGTACACTGTTACAGGCGATGCTGTTTTAGGAACAGTTTGTTATAATAGTTGTACGGCTTGTGCTAGCAATGTTACTTTCAAAGTAGACATGGCTAATTATACTGGTGCTGCTTTCACAGGTGTTTTCATAAATGGTACGTTTAATGGTTGGTGTGGATCATGTAATCCAATGACGGATGCCAACATGGATGGAATTTGGGAGGTTACTCTTCCATTACCAAATGGTTCAATTGAATATAAGTTTACCCTAGATGGTTGGAATGGTCAAGAGCAATTTGTTGGTGGTGAACCTTGCACAGTAACAAATGGAGGATTTACGAATCGTTCTTATACTGTTGCTGGAATAGCTGACTTAGGGGTTGTATGTTATAATTCTTGTACTGCTTGTCCTGCTGGTATCGAAGATATCTCCAACCAAGCGGTATCGGTTTATCCAAATCCATCTAATGGAACATTGGCTGTTGTATCTAATTCATCTGCAATATTGAACAACATTACAAATATTATGGGTGAAACTGTAATTGCATTAAAAGGCAATGAAAGTAGCATCAATATAGAGAGCCTAAGAGCTGGTATTTATTTCTTGAACTTCACTTTGAAAGGAGAGAATCAAACAATCAGAATAATTAGGAATTAAGGTTATCAATACTTAGTAAAAGGGGCGAAAAATTCGCCCCTTTTTTTTTATCTATAAAATGGGTCGTTCAATTAATTGAATATTTTATTTATCTTGTCAGTATATATAAGGATGCCTACACCACAAGACCAATCGAATAACCCTTTGCATGGGATAACACTCGAGAAAATGCTCACAGAACTTCATCAAAAATTTGGTTGGGAAAAACTCGCCTATTTTATTCCTATTAATTGTTTTAGTCACGAGCCTAGTGTAAAATCAAGTTTAAAATTTTTAAGACGTATGCCTTGGGCTAGAGCCAAGGTCGAAAAATTGTACCTTGATCGAATTGTAAGTGAAAAGCTAAATGGCTTTGAATAATTAGGAAAGATTGGAATTAGTATTATCCTAAATGTTTCCTTTATGATCCTTATATCTTTTGTACTTTTGCTCCATGGATTTTGATATTGAATTACGCTTTAATGCCTTAAAAACTCATCTTGAGCTGACTTTTGGTGGAGGCATGGATGTACAGGCGATTTTATTTTTAATTGGGGTGAATGAATTAGGTCAAGGGCATAAAAACTATACAAAAGCGGAGAAAACAGATCTACTACATATTGCGATTTGTACGCTTTTAGAACCATATGGCTATTACCAATTTGAAGGACGTGACCAAGAAAATTGGCCGCATTTTAAGGTGTTAAAAGCGATTCCTGCGATAAGCGACCGTGAACAACAACATTTGATTAAAGAAGCGATGATAGATTATTTTATCGCCAACAAATATTATTCGGAATCGGAAGATAATCCCCAATATACTAGTGGGGTTTAGGTCCGATATATTCTATACAGGGATTTAAACCAACAAAACACTTTTCAGTTAAGGGAATGGTTACTTCGAGTTTCATAGTACCTTTTTTAGTATCAAATGTGGCATCTGCTTCTGTTCGCCATTGAGTAATAGCTTTTTCACCCTTAGGACGATAATAGAGTGTATCGAATATTAAAAAATGTGCATTGATTGCTTGTATTTCCCAGGTTTTTTCGATGCGCTTAAGGTAATATTCTCCTTCCTTTAATTCGCCATTATAATCTCCACTCTCATCTAGGATTATGTTTTTAATAAACTTTTGCTCAGCACCTAGTTGTTCAAAAACTGAAAACACCATTTTGGAAGCAGCAATAGTTATCCCTTGAGCTTGCTCCTCTGTAGGCCGTGCACCGCCGCAATAGGGTTTGTGAATAGTGCCATGCAGATGAATATGGGTCGCTTGACAAGCGCTTATAAAATTCCCGAATAAAAAGATTAAACAGAAATACACCCATTTCATAGGGATGAAATTTTTTGAAGGGTGATTTCTCTTGCAGCAAGGTCAATTGCAACAAAATCATCGTATTTTGGGGAGATAATATTTGTCATTTCTTCCACAACGTGTTCATTTAACTCGGAAATAGCTAAAAACGAAATTTTATTTTCTAAAAATGCCGCAACAGCAACTTCATTTGCTGCGTTTAGTGCACAGGCTGCAGTCCCTTGCATGTCCATTACTCGGTAAGCCAAATCTAGATTTTTAAACACTTTTCTATCTGCTTGTTCAAATGTTAAAGATGGATAATCCATGAAATTAAAGCGTGGGAAATTTGTTTTTAAACGGGCAGGATAGGTAAGGGCATATTGGATAGCCAATTTCATATCAGGCAAGCCCATCTGTGCTTTCATACTTCCGTCTTCAAATTGAACGAGGGAATGGACAATAGATTGAGGATGAACAATAACATCGATTTGTTCGCTTTTTAAGTCGAACAACCATTTTGCTTCAATTACCTCGAGGCCTTTGTTCATAAGCGTAGCAGAATCAATGGTTATTTTTGCTCCCATCGACCAATTCGGATGTTTTAAGGCCTGTTCTAAGCTTACTTTTGAAAGTTGATCGACAGAATATCCTCTAAATGGTCCGCCTGAAGCTGTCAAGTAAATTTTCTCGATGGGATTATGAAATTCGCCAGTCAAGCATTGAAAAATTGCCGAATGCTCAGAATCTACAGGATAGATATTGACGCCGCGTTCTTTTGCCAATTCCGTAATTAACGCTCCTGCAACAACTAAGGTTTCTTTATTGGCTAAAGCAATAGATTTCTTTGCATTAATTGCTGAAATGGTAGGCCGTAAGCCCGCATAGCCAACTAAAGCAGTCAATACAGTGTCTACTTCTGTTGATTCAACTACTTGGCACAGCGCATCTTCTCCGCAATAGACATGAATTTCTTCATTCCACAAGGCATCTTTTAATTTCTTATACTGATTTTCGTCGGAAATAACCACGGAATTTGGCCGAAATTTTAAGGCCTGCTCAATGAGCAAGTCTACATTCTTATGGGCTGTAATTACTTGTAAATCAAAATAGTCTGGATAAGCAACTATTACCTCTAATGCTTGCGTCCCAATGGAACCTGTGGAGCCCAGTATGGCAATTCCCTTCTTCTTATTCATTTTTCAAAATTAACCAATTCAATGTGTTTTTCTATCATTTTGTTTTATTCCCGTTAGCTATAAAAGAAGTTCCTCCCCCTAAGCCAAAATAACCACCACTGAGCGTAAATTTTGATTTTGTAATAAAACCCCCTTCAATTTGGTAATGCCAATCAGGACTTTTATAATGTATCGTCCCGTCTTTTTCTAAAAGATATTTTGTTTTCCCACCATCAGAAATAAAATTCACATAATATATTTCATCCGAACGTTCTACTTTTATATCATAATAGCTCGTGTCATAGGAATATGCTTGTCCACTTATCCAGCTCTTATTATATTGAATTACTTGATATGTCCCAACATATTTACTTCGATAATCATAAATAGGTTTATTACAGGCAAAAAGCAAGAATGAAATAAAAGCAAACAAAACAATATTTTTCATAGCAAGAGTTTAATGGGCTTCCAGCCAATTTTGTGCAAGTTTCAATTCTACTTCCATCGGAACGATTAGGTCAATAGCATTTTCCATCGCAGATTTAACCAGTAATTGCATCATTATTTCTTCAGACACATGTACATCAAAAACCAATTCATCGTGCACTTGAAGAATCATTTTAGACTTCAAATTTTCGGATTTCATAGCCTTATGAACAGCAATCATCGCTAGTTTAATAATGTCAGCAGCGGATCCTTGTATTGGTGCATTAACCGCATTTCGTTCTGCAAATCCACGGACAATTGCATTGGTCGAATTAATGTCTGGCAAATATCTTCTGCGCTTCATAATAGTTTCAACATAGCCTAAATCTCTTGCGTCAGAAACCACTTTTTCCATGTAGGATTTAATCGTTTTAAATTGCTCAAAATAACTATCAATAATAGTTTTCGCTTCTGTTCTAGAAATAGAAAGGTTTTGTGCCAGTCCAAAAGCCGACTGCCCATAAATAATCCCAAAATTCACTGCCTTGGCTGCGCTACGCTGATCTCTTGTGACCTCTGTTAATGGGATTTTAAAAACGGTCGCTGCGGTCGCACTATGAATGTCGAGTCCTTCTTTAAAAGCTGAAATCATTGTATCGTCCTCACTTAGAGCAGCAATAATTCTTAATTCTATTTGAGAATAATCTACTGCCATGAGCTTAAATTCAGCACCTCTTGCAACAAATGTCCGCCTAATTTCTCGTCCTTTTGCTGAACGAACAGGAATGTTCTGAAGATTCGGATTGTTCGAACTTAATCTACCCGTAGCTGTAACGGTCTGCATAAAGTTGGTATGTATGCGCCCATCTATGGCATCACAAAGCATAGGCAATGGGTCAACATAGGTTGATTTTAATTTACGAAGCTGACGGTATTCTAATATTTTGGGGATAATGGGGTGGTCTTTTTCGTGCTTTTGTAAAACATCTTCGCCCGTAGCATATTGCCCAGTTTTAGTCTTCTTTGCTTTAGCTGAAATTTTTAAGTGCTCAAAAAGCACTTCACCCAATTGTTTTGGAGAGTCGATATTAAAGTCTAATCCAGCATCATTTTTAATTTCTTTTTCAAGCTCAATTAAAATAAGGTCTAATTCTTTAGAATAACTATTCAACGCTGGCACATCGATTGAAATTCCTTCAAATTCCATGTCTTTAAGTACTTCAACTAAGGGCATTTCCATTTTATAGAATAGATCAAACAAATGAGGCTTTTGGATTTCGGGCGCTAGCAATTGTTTTAGCTGAAAAGTAATATCGGCATCTTCACAGGCATAATCAGTAATTTCCTCAGGCTTTAAGTCAGCCATATTTCCTTGTCCCTTGCCTTTTTTTCCAAGCAACGTTTCTATGGAAATAGGCTGATAGTTTAGGTAGTAGGTAGCTAAGAAATCCATGCTTTGCCTAGCTTCTGGATTAATTAAATAATGGGCAATCATGGTATCGAAGGTTGGTCCAAGGACCTTTCCATCATATCGACTTAAAATTTTTAAATCGTATTTAATGTTATGTCCAATTTTTTCAATCATGGTGTTTTCAAAGCAGGGCGCAAAAAATTGAACGACTTTTTTCGCCTCTTCAAAGTCTTTGGGAACGGGAACATAAAAAGCTTCTCTTGCTTTGTAGGAAAATGATATGCCAACTAAGTCGGCATGTAATGCATCAATACCAGTTGTTTCGGTATCAAAACAAAGTTGTTTTTGCTGAAGCAGAATCCCTAATAATTCATCGCGTTCTTCCTGTGTGCTGATAAGATGATAGCTTGGTTTCTCACTAACAATGGTTTTGTAAGTGGCCGTCTCAACAGGCTCTTGTGGCTCAATCATGCTTTGCACGCCAAATAAATCAAGCTGATTATTTGTTCCATTCTGTGGATGTGCAAAATCCGTTTGTATCACTAAGTCTTCTCCAAGTATTCGTTTAGCTAAATTCCTAAATTCCAATTCGGTAAAAATGTTTTTCACTTTTTCCGTATCAACATCACACATGATAAGCTTATCTTCATCGAATTCAACATCAATGTCGGTAATAATAGTTGCCAGCATTTTTGATACCATTCCTTGCTCTGCAAATTCGATAACATTTTCCTGTTGTTTCCCTTTTAATTCGTGTGCATTGGCAATCAGGTTTTCAATCGAGCCATATTTAGCGATAAGTATTTTCGATGTTTTTTCACCGATACCAGGAATTCCAGGGATGTTATCAGCGGCATCTCCCCATAACCCTAAGATATCGATTACTTGTTCGGGACGCTCTACTTCAAATTTCTCACAAACTTCTTTCACGCCTAATATTTCGGGTGGATTTCCCCCTCTTCCAGGCTTGTATATGAATGTTTTATCACTTACTAATTGTGCATAATCTTTATCGGGGGTCATCATATACGTTATATAACCCTTGGTCTCGGCTATTTTAGCCAATGCACCAATTAAATCATCAGCTTCGTACCCAGCAATTTCCAAAAGTGGAATATTAAATGCTTCAACGATTCGCTTTATCGGAATAATCATTGATCGTATGTCTTCAGGCATTTCTTCTCTGTGCGCTTTATATGCTTCAAATTGTTCTTGGCGATGGGTTGAACCTCCCGGGGGATCAAAAACAACGGCGATATGGGTCGGTTTTTCAGTTTTGATAATATCAATTAAAACATTTGTAAACCCAAAGGCTGCGGAGGTATTCTCTCCTCTTGAATTTATGCGCGGATTTTTAGCAAACGCAAAATAGGCACGGTAGATTAAGGCATATGCATCTAAAAGGAATAGTTTTTTCGCTGCTTGTGCTGATAACATAGTTAAGGGTTTTTAAATAAATTTCTAATTCCATTTTTAGTTGAAACGCTCTTTGATACATCAATCGGAATTTTTTTATAGAAACAAAAAACTCCTGCCTTAACGGGACCTTTGAACTGAATGTTTACTGAATCTCGAATGGCCCAACCCATCATTTTTACCATGGCGCCTGGCTCTAATTCTAAGGTGAGAGGAACAGATAAATCATTTTCTCGCCTGCCTTTCATTTTTACTTTATCGTTTAGCTGTATCTCGCCAAGTTTCTTGTTATCAACAAGTACATCAAGGCTTGAATTCTTCACTTTGATGGTATACCAGTTCGGATTGGAGATCACTCCATTTACCAGAAAGTTAAGGGAACTCCCTTCCATTTTAGTTAATTTGTACCCTTTGAAGGAAACTAATTCGGGTGTTTCAAAGACGGAACAAGCACTTACCGCTACCAGCAGAATGCTCCAAATAAAAATCTGTTTTATGACTTGCATAAGGTTTTGAAGTAGTGGTAAAAATAAGGAATAGTCTCAATGCCTTTATAAAAATTAAACAGTCCAAAATGTTCGTTCGGGGAATGAATAGCATCACTATCTAATCCAAAACCCATCAGAACCGTTTTAAGTCCGAGTTCTTTTTCGAACATAGCAACGATAGGAATGCTGCCCCCACTTCTGACAGGAATAGGTTTTTTTCCAAACGTTTTTTCATAGGCCATGCTGGCCGCTTTATAACCGATTGAATCAATCGGGGTTACCGCAGATTCACCTCCATGGTGAGGTGTCACTTTCACTTTTACCCCCTTAGGCGCAAGCGCATTAAAGTGTTCGGTGAATAATTGTGTAATTTTTTCTGGTGCTTGATTTGGAACTAAACGCATGGATATTTTAGCATTGGCCTTGGACGCAATCACTGTTTTTGCGCCTTCTCCAATATATCCACCCCAAATACCATTTACATCTAAAGTCGGACGAATGGAGCCACGCTCCATTGTTGTGTATCCTTCTTCGCCATAGGTATCTTGTATCTCAAGTGCAGCGCAGTATGCTGCATGAGAAAATGGCGCTTTCGCCATTTCTGCTCTTTCTTCATCCGAAAGATTTATCACGGAATCGTAAAAACCGGGAATCGTTATTTTTCCTTCTTTATCGTGTAATGACGCAATCATTTCTGAAAGGATATTTATTGGATTCGCAACGCAGCCACCATACAATCCAGAATGTAAATCGCGATTCGGCCCAACCACTTCTACTTCAACATAACTTAGTCCTCTAAGACCAGTGGTAATAGAAGGGACGTCATTCGCCAACATGCCTGTATCTGAAACAAGGATGATGTCTGCTTTAAGTTTCTCTTTATTTTGTTTTATAAAAACGCCTAAGTTTACGCTTCCAACCTCTTCTTCTCCTTCAATCATAAATTTTACGTTACAGGGCAATTCTCCCGATTGCAACATCGCTTCAACTGCTTTTACATGCATGAACATTTGCCCTTTATCGTCGCATGAACCACGTGCAAAAATGGCACCATCAGGATGTATTTCTGTTTGTTTTAGTTGAGGTTCAAAAGGAGGAGATGTCCATAAATCTAACGGATCTGCTGGTTGCACATCATAATGTCCATATACTAATACGGTTGGTAATGCCTCATCGATAATTTTCTCACCATACACGATTGGAAATCCTGCAGTTTGACAAATTTCTACTCTTTCTATTCCAATTTCTTTAAGGTTTTCCGCGAGAATTTCGGCACAATCATTTACATCTTTAGTAAATGAAGGGTCAGCGGAAACAGAGGGTATTTTGAGTAAGGAGAGCAATTCCGACAAGAATTTTTCCCGATTTTTTTGGATATAAGCTTGGCTGTTTAACATCAGTGAAGATTAATTTTTTAATTATCTTTCGAAAATACTATATTTTTGATGAATGTTTGGCATGAATTGGATTGAAATGCAACTAAAATAAGAAAGTTTAGGTCTAAACGACAAAGTTATATTAAATAAAAAGTCAACGAATGAAGTTAGTCTGTACAATTACCCTGTTTTTTAGTGTCTGTGCACACGTTTTTTCTCAAAACATTAACGTTACAAGTACCCAAACACCTCAGCAATTGGTTAACAGTGTCCTTTTGGGATCTGGTGTTACGGCATCTAATATCACCATCAATGGTGTTGCTGGAATGGCCAATACACCCTTCGGTAATATTGGTTACTTTACCAATGTGAACGGTACTTTTCCCATGACTTCGGGCCTTGTTCTAACAACCGGAGACGCAATGGGTTCAATGGGGCCGAATTCAAGTGGGACTTCAACCAATCCTGGCGCCTCACAATCTGTGTCCTTCGACCCTGATTTGAATGCCATTGCTAATGGAACTATTACGAATGGTGTTCTTTTAGAGTTCGATTTTATCCCTGCTGGTGATACCCTAATTTTTAATTATCTCTTTGGCTCGGATGAATATATTGAGTTTGCTCCGCCAAACAATTCTTCATTCAATGATGCCTTTGGTATTTTCTTGTGGGGGCCGGGCATTTCTGGGCCTTTTACCTTTCCAGGGTATCCCAATGGGGGGGCAAACATTGCGGTTATTCCAGGTGGTATACCTGTTACGATTAACAATATAAATCCGGTTACCAATTCTCAATATTACGTCTTTAATGAATCTCCTCAAGATACATACGGCGATGCCATTCAGTACGACGGGACCACGGTTAAATTAACAGCATCTGCATCTGTTCAGTGCAACCAAACGTATCACATTAAGTTTGCCATTGCGAATGTTTTAGATCAAGCCTACGATTCAGGAGTTTTCTTAGAAGCAGGATCTTTTTCCTCTTCTGCTGTTAGTGTTGCCGTGGCAACAGTTTCTGGAGACACAACGATTGTGGAGGGATGCACCTATGCAGACTTTATTTTTACTCGTCCAGATACCCAAATGGGTGACACTCTAATTATCAATTACACGATTAATGGAACGGCAACTCAAGGGGTAGACTATAACAACATGATCAATCCTATTGTATTTTTACCAGGTCAAGATACAGTTATATTGAATTTAACCCCCGTACAAGACGGCTTGAATGAGGGTTTTGAATCGGTAACAATTACGGTATCCATCATCAATCCTTGCGGTGATACCATCATATCGCAGGGTACGATTTACATTGGCGATGGGCCCATTATAAACATCATGGAATCGGATGTTCTGGTCCAATGTTTCCCGGACTCAGTATTACTAACTGCTTCGGCCTCTGGGGGCTATGGGCCATATAATTTTGTGTGGACCACATTAACGGGGAGTCCTGTTTCGATTGTAGATTCATTTTATGTTGCCGTATCTCAAAATGGTGTCATTCAGTATTTAGTAACTGCGACCGACCAATGTAATTTTACTCAAACCGATACAGCTACTGTAACTGTGTTAGAAACAATCTCCATTGACAACATTACCGTGGTAAATTCTTCGTGTGTGCCCAGTGGTTCATTGTCTGTTCAAACCTCAGGAACCAATGGTAATGTGACGTATAGCTGGTCATCAGGACAAACAACTCAATCCATACAAAATATCGTTAGTGCTTGGTATCAAGTGACCGTAACAGATGCGGTTTGTTCAACGACAGACAGTGCATTTGTTGATATTATTGCCCCTCCGCTTGCTAATTTTTCCGCAGTTCCTGTTTCCGGTTGTTCTCCTTTGACGGTTCAATTTACCAACAATAGTCAAAACGGCACCATATACAATTGGAATTTTGGCAATGGCCAAACGGCTAATGCTAATGCCACTAGTAATCAAAACATGACGTATACTACACCTGTTCCTGAAAGCTACACAGCCACCTTGGTGGTCTCGCAAGGGCAATTTTGTTCGGATACGTTTACACTAGTTATTCAGGTTGATGTGTGCGACTGCAACGACCCTGAAGCAACCAATTACAACCCACTGGCGAATGTGAACGTGCCATCTAATTGTATTTATCCTTACCCAGAAATAAGTGTGCCTAATGTATTAACACCAAATGAGGATACTAAAAATGATGAATTCTTTTTGACGTGGAAAAATGTTACTTCACTGAATCTTATTATTATTAATCGATGGGGGAACATTGTGTTTGAAGAGTTTAGTGACGATTTAATTAATAACAACCCAAGTTGGAATGGCGATTCAGATGGAAAACCAGTAAGCGATGGAATTTATTTTTATAAATTTACAGCCATTGGAATTGGTGGTCAAGAGCTAGAAGGACATGGTTTTATTCATTTGCTTAAGTAGTAAAAAAAAGGTAACTTCATAAAAAGAAGTTATGACAAATGAAGAGTTGGGGCAATGGGGTGAGGAAACAGCCTGTAGTTTATTAGTATCTAAAGGATATAAAATTGAAGCGCGAAATTTTCGCTTTAAAAAGCACGAAATAGACATTGTGTTAAGCAAAAATGATTCATTGATAATTGCTGAGGTTAAGACACGTCAAACAGCCGAAATTGGTGAGCCATGGAAAGCCGTAACAAGAAATAAACAGCGGCAAATCATTAAAGTTGCCAACTATTATGTTCAATCTCAGGATCGCGAAATAGACGTTCGTTTTGATGTGGTATCAATTGTCCATAATCAGTATCACACTAAAATAATTCATATTGAAGATGCTTTCAGTCCTATTGCTTAAGACTTAAATAGCTGTATCTTTGTGAAAATCTGCTCGCGATGAACACACCTAAAACCTCCAAACGAGGGGTAAAAAGAAATGAGAAGCCAACTCGTAAAACAACGGCAAAACCTACGTCTGAAAAAAAAACGGATACAAAAGAAGTATCGGCTAGGGACAAAAGAAAATACATAGATTATAAGATAAAGGTTAAAAAAGGGGATCCCTTGCCTTCATTTAATGAGGACGCAATTCGATTAAACAAATTTTTAGCAAATGCGGGAATTTGTTCAAGAAGAGAAGCCGATGTATTAATCGCTACAGGAGTAGTAACAATTAATGGTGTAACCATAACGGAATTAGGCTATAAGATAAAACCAGAAGATGTTGTGCAGTATGATGGTGAGACCATTAATGCTGAGAAAAAACGCTACGTACTATTAAATAAACCAAAAGGGTTTATAACGACCATGGAAGACCCTCGAGGGCGCAAAACAGTGATGACTTTAGTGAGTAAAGCTTGTAAGGAAAGGATCTATCCAGTCGGACGACTCGACCGAGAAACGACAGGATTACTATTGTTTACTAATGATGGCGATATGGCAAAAAAATTAACGCATCCAAGGTATCAATCCAAAAAATTGTATCATGTTGAATTAAATAAATCCGTTAATAAGGCAGATTTCGATAAGCTTTTAAAAGGTGTTGATTTAGAGGATGGTCGATCTAAAGTTGACCAAGTTTCTTTCGTTACAGATGCGTCTTCTAAAGAAGTTGGCGTAGAAATACATTCAGGAAAAAACAGAATTGTAAGGCGTTTATTTGAAGCGCTTGGTTATGAAGTGATAAAATTAGATCGCGTTCAATTTTCCACACTAACAAAGAAAGATTTGCCACGTGGTATGTACCGGCACTTAACAGAACAAGAAGTCTCTTTCTTAAAAATGTCTAAATCTTTATGAAGCTATTGACATCATTTTTAGTAGTTATACTCTTACTTTCATGTGGTTCTAAGGAACAAACTAAAAGTACTCATCCTTTAGTAAATTATTTTTATCCGTATAATGTAAGCCCTCAAATTTACCTTTATCGTGATGTCGCCAATGGCTTGGAGGAGGAATTCCACAGAGTTTATTCTCTTAAAGATCAGGAGGGCCAGCACATCATTGTTGAACGGTATGCCTCAGATGGCAGGATACTAGAAGCACTAAATTACAACTTGGATTCATTGGATGTGCAAGATCATATGGTTGTTAATTTCAAGCAAGAAAAAACAAAAGCGAAATTATACAAAACCAAATTGTTCCCGCTTAATAAAGAAAATCAAACCTGGTTCGCCACCAAATTTCAAGGAATAAATGATTCTACACTTTTTTTGAAAGAACTAAAGCGTAACCTTGTGAGGCAGGGTGTATTAAAGGAAATCATGGAGAAGGAATCTAGCTGTTTGGAATTTCATGATATTATACGCCAGACACTTTTAAATCCGTTTACCAAAAAAGAAAACATGATTGAAGCGGAGCAAATTTCGTATTTTGCAGAAGGTATAGGTTTAGTCGAATGGCATAGCTTAGACAAAAAAGTACATTTTCGTTTAGAACAAATTTTAAATCAAGACGAATGGCTAAAAATTATTTCTCATTAATTAGAATTTCAATTCTTTTTATCGCTTGCTTTTCTCCTTTGCTTTTGCAGGCTCAAAATGCTAAGGCTAAAAATTCAACATTTGCAGGAAACTTCAATTTTTCCATCGGATTAGGCTCTAATTTTTACTCTAAATCTAACCTTCAATTTTCAGGTTCGGGCTATGATTTTTCTCTGGATGATGTTGCATTATGGCAAAATTCTCCCGCTTTTTCAATGCCAGATTTTAGTAAACTGCTTTCAAATCAATATAACATTAGTGTTGGTTATAATATTCGCAGGGGAGTTAATTTATCACTTGGGATTGATAGACTTAAATATGGAATCAAGCCTGGGCAAACCGTTTTTCTAAATGGTTATGTAAGTTCAGAAATGGATACCGTTTCTAATTTATCTGGACAATATACAAATGAATTAATTAACCTCGATTCTGCCCGGATTCAATTTGGTTCTGATGTTGGGATGAGTTATGTGAGCATTGAATTAAATTTAATGCAAAATTTATATAGAACGAAACGCCGAAATTTTGTAGTTAATGCTATTTACGGCATTGGAGCAGGTGTTTTACACACCAACTCTACGTTCAATTTCGGAGGTTTTGAAGAAAGTAAAAGCAGCTTGTCTGGGTTTGGGGTGAATGCCAATGCTGGCTTGCGTTTTGAGTTCTTTAAGTATTTTTATTTGCAACCCAATCTCTCTGCTGCTTTTTTAGATCAAATAGGGGTTTATACCCACCAAAATGCAGCGAAAAACAAAGTTTCTCATTTTTTTGGTGCATTTAACACCACTATTTCAGCAGGAGTTATAGTGTATCTAAAGTCAAAAAAAGACTGTGATTGCCCAGTCTGGAACTAGTTATTTTGCTCGCCGGAAATCAATCTTATAGTAAAATATTGGCAAGAATCCGAGCTGTGTCTTTTCTGCAGTAGGCTGATACCCTGGCGCACTTGATTCCGCAGGGTCTAAACTAGGAGCGTATGTAAGTCCAAGAATATTTCTTGTTCCTAAAAGATTCACTAAATCTAGGCCAATTTCATGGGTCATTTTCGCCGTATTTAAACGCCAACTAATTTTCAAATCAAGCCTAAAATAGTCTTTAAATTGTCGCGTGTTGAATGCTGAATCCAGGAATGTCAAATCGTAATTTTGATTTGTTGCAGCCACATCAACATACCCATATTTTTTACCACCTGCCCTTGTTACTTTAACTCCAAGTCCGATCACATTATTTTTCCCTAACTTAAATTCTTTTCCGGCTAATAGATTGGCAACATAATTCCCATTGTAGGAGGTGTTGCGTTTGACACCGTCACTTCCTTTATAAGTCGAATTATACATAGTTCCTGAAAACAAAAAGAAAAAGTTTTTATCAAAATATTTTTGAACGGTCAATTCTAAACCATAATTAACTCCTGTCCCTGTATTTTCAAGAGCATCTGCGAAAACACGTGAAAAGGAACTACCTAAATTGATCATCGAAAATGATGAAGGAGCAATCGTTACGGGTACATTATAGAGATACTGATAATAGGCTTCGGTCCGGATACTTATTCCTTTTTTAAAGAATTTTTCATACCCTATCCCGGTATGTAAACTACGCATAAAATCCATGTTTTTATTATGATAGATTGGATTAGCTTGCGTGCCGTACTTATTATAAGTATAGGTGTATAAGGGTTGCATTTGGCTGTGCATGCCTCCGCCAGCAAAGATGGATTGATTTCCATTCATTCGGTATTTCCAACCTAACCTCGGTTCTGCAATACTTAAACTATTGCTTAAACTAAAGTATTGTGAGTGAACCCCGGCCGTAAAATCCATTTTGTCACTAATACGCCATTTCCATTGTATAAAAGGTTGTATTAATACACACGCGCCATTATAATCCCACCGGTTTTTAAAAACGTTGGGTACGCCAATATCTACTAGTCCTGAATCCAATTGTTGCATCGTAATGAGATCAACGTTTATGCCTGCCTTAATCAGGTGCTGCTTTGTTATTTTATGATTAATACTTATGAAGCCAGAATATTTGTTGAAATTAAAAGTGTAGGCCATTAAGGCATAGGAGGTGTCTACTTTAATTTCAATTGCTCCTGTTGAAAGCGTATCTAAACTGCGTTTTAGGTAATTATGTTCGGCGTGCTGGTTTTCATATGATACCGCAATAGTTGATGTAATATATGTTTTTTCACTTAAGGACTTCTTAAAATTAAGACCAACAATTCCCATGGCTGTCCCAAAATATTGATCTCGATCACCTTCTCCATAAAATTCTTTAGTGTATTCTTTTTGTTTCGAGATTTCAATAGCAATGTTACTGGCTCCTCCTAAACCAAATAAAGCAAGGTCGCCCCCATTTTTTAGTTTCCAATTAAATTTGAATGAGGCATCCCCATATACAGGCACAGCATCGGTGCCAATTTGTATTCCGATTTTTTGAAAAATACTTAGCGTAGAATACCTCCCCATAATAAGGTAACTCGCGCTTCCTTTTTTGTTTAATGGACCTTCCGCCATCATTTCGGTTCCTAAAAAACCAAATTGACCAGTAAATTCATGGCGCTTATCATTTCCATTTCTCACTTTTAAATCAAAGACACCGGAAGTGCTATTCCCATATTCTGCCGGGAAGGCACTCATAAAAAAGTCTGAATTCCCCAAGAACTTATTGTTAATAATGGAAACAGGCCCACCTGTACTTCCTGAAATTGCAAAGTGAGAGGGATTAGGCAAATCAATGCCTTCCATTTTCCAAACGACTCCTAATGGGGAATTTCCTCGGATTACTATATCGTTTCGGGAGTCATCTGAACCTTGCACTCCAGCAAAGTTTGAGGCCATACGGGCAGGATCCATTCGAGAACCGGGATAACGATTTGTTTCTTCGACACTAAATTGTTGGGCAGATAGCATGGCCATCTCATTTAATACTTGTCCTTTTCGTCTGCCAACAATTGACACTTCTCCTTGTTTTGCAATCATCTCCGACATCGCAATGGTTAAAATTAATTCTTTCC
Organism: Flavobacteriales bacterium; assembly: GCA_947475095.1. GTDB lineage: Bacteria > Bacteroidota > Bacteroidia > Flavobacteriales_D > Crocinitomicaceae > UBA952. Next base: position 56,089 of record CANJLG010000001.1, on the reverse strand, counting down.
CTGATGATAGTTCAGCGGTAACTGTTTTTGCCTCATACATAGAAAATGTGGCAGCCACTTGATGTTTACCAATTGGAACATTTAATAATTCGAAATTGCCATCTACGTCGCTTAAAGCGCGAAATTGTTCTCCACTTGCTATTTTAACTTCAACTTTAACCCCGATTAATGGGGATTTTGATTCACTATCGACCACTTTGCCACGGATCGTTTGAGTTGGTGTTTGTGCGATTAGTGACATCGAGAAGAACGAGAAAAGAAGGAAGGTAATGCTTAGTTTCATAATAGTATATTTAGTACGAATATAAGCCATTTATAATTAGCACATTAAAAACATACTATTAAGTAGCCTTAAGAGAATAATTTGCATGGTATTTGCAAAATCGATTTCGCATTATTAACTTTACTAAAATTATCTTTATGAAAAACACATTCTTTTTATTGTTCATTGTTCTCTTCTCTGCTAATCTATCTGCTCAAAAAGAACAATTAACCTGGTACACTGATTTAAATGAGGCGTCTAAAATTTCTGCCAAAACCAATAAACCACTTATGTTGTTTTTCACAGGAAGTGATTGGTGTGGTTGGTGTGTAAGGCTTCAAAAGGAAGTTTTTTTAACAGACGATTTTAAAAAATGGGCAGCCGAAAGCGTGATTTTGGTCGATGTTGACTTCCCTAAAGATAAAAGCAAACAGTCAGTTGCGCTTCAAAATCAAAACAATTTACTAGCACGTCAATATGAAGTAAGGGGTTATCCTACAGTTTGGTTTGTTGCTGCTGCAGGTTCAGCAGGGAATTATCAATATTCTAAATTAGGTCAATCGGGTTACATGGCAGGTGGGCCATCTGTTTGGACTTCTAATGCTAATGGGTTTCTTGGGAAATAGTACTTGGTAATACGCGTAGTAAATTTCCAAACGATAACGTTTTTTTAGTCGTTGTGCTCATAACAAGTTCAACGACTTCTTTTTTTCTATCAGGAAAATAAAGTGAGCTCAAATCATTAATTAATGATAGATCAACCGAAGGGGAATAGGTATTCATAATAAGAAATCCGTTAGGACTTAGTGCTCTTGAAGCATTGCTCATAAGCTCATCGATTTGATCCTCCAACCTCCACTTTTCTCCTTTAGCACCATTTCCCCATGCGGGAGGGTCCATTTGAATCCCGTGAAATTGATGTCCGCGTTGAACTTCCTTTGCTAAGAATTTTGCCGCATCTTCAAAAACCCATCGAATATTTAAAAGCTTATTTAATTCCATATTTGCTTTTGCTGCATTAAGAGCTGTTTTCGACGAATCTACGTGATAGGTATCGGCCCCTATATACCTTGCCATGCAAGATGCTGCTCCAGAATATCCAAATAGGTTTAAAAATTTATCGTCTCGGTGGAGGTGCTTTTTTATAAAATCCCAATTGGTTCTCTGTTCTGGAAATAAACCAAGATGTTTATAGGAAGTTTGCTTTAATTCAAATGCAAGTTTTTCATAGTGGAGGTTCCATGTATTTGGCGCATCTTTTTTTAGATTTTTCCAAATTCCCTGTTGCCCTTTTTTTACAATAAATTCTAGATGAGCCATTTTATTCCATTCTTCAAAGGGCAGACCACTTCGGAAATAGGCATTTACTTCAGGTCGTATCGTTATTATTTTACCCCAACGTTCTAGTTTTTTACCACCACCAGCATCCATTAATTCATAATCTTCCCATGAAGTTGATGAAATCTGTTTGTTTTTAGCCATGAGTTTTGCTTAACGCATTTTGGGCATTTTCTTTCGTCCACCCATCATTTGGGCCATTCGCATTTGGTTTTTTGATGGTGCCATTTGCAATTGTTGTTGCATCATTTTTATTTGGTCTTTCATCATACCGGCCTTATCTAATTTCTTAGCTTCAGCTAGTAAAGCAACGGCTTCTGATTTCCTTCCTGTTTGCGCACAAATACTTGATAAATGCATTCTTGCCACAGCATTATCTTCAGCAGTCCTTAATCCAAGAAATAAGGCTTTCCTAAGTAAGACCTCACTGTTCGCAAATCCAAGCTCTTGGGCATTCATAACAGCTTGCAGATAAAGTACATATGCGTGTTGTTTTCGAGGTAAAAATTGTGGCGCAGAAATGCGATTTATGTATTTTTTTGCTTTGTCTTGATTGCCTACTCGCATTTGGTTGAGTGCTAAAATCATGCTTTCATTTCTAAAAAACGACAAGACAATGAGTGCCGTAATTACGATAAATGAAATTCCCCAGCCCCAAGAGCCGCTGACAAAAAGGTAGGTATTAAAGCTAAGAGCACTTAGCGCGATTAGGCATCGCAAAATAAATCCAATCATATTTCTTTAATTGAGGCTATGCATTTTAATTCAATGGCTATAGGTGTCGGCAAACAATTAACTTCCACGGTAGTTCGACAAGGTAAATTATCTTTAAAGTACTCCGCATAAAGTCGATTGTATAATTGAAAGTCACGCTTCATGTCAACCAAAAAGACAGTCACATCGATTAGTTCTGCCCAGCTTGACCCGGAAGATTCAAGAATGACACGTACATTTTCGAAGACACTTCGACACTGTGCTTCAAAATCGAATGCGATGAAATTTCCATTTTTATCTAAAGTTAAGCCGGGAACTACCGAGTCTGATGCATCCGAGCCTGCCACTCGAGGTCCAACCCCCGATAAAAACAATAGGTTCCCAACACGTCTTGCATGAGGATATAACCCAACTGGTTTAGGGGCATTAGTTATAGAAATAGGCTTATCTGACATCGCTTAATTTGTGCAAATATAAAGAATCGAGATGAATTTAGAAAAGGATTTTATCCTTAACGTTTGTCAAGAAAGAATCGTTTTAATATTTCTGAACAGGGCGCCTCCAAGATTCCGTTGGTAACCAAGGTGCTTGGGTGAAATAACGAAGGTTGTTGGCGGCAGGCACCTCTTTTTTCGTCCCGTGTAGCAAAAACCACCTTTTCAATTTGGGACCAATATAAAGCTCCGGCGCACATTGGACATGGCTCTAACGTTACAAATAAGGTGCAACCCTTTAAATATTTCCCGCCTAAAAATGTAGCGGCTGCAGTTATCGCCTGCATTTCTGCATGTGCTGTAATATCATTTAATGTTTCCGTCAAATTGTGCCCTTTGCCAATAATTTGATTATTACAAACAACGACCGCTCCAACAGGCACTTCGTTTAGTGAAAAAGCTTTTTCAGCTTCTAACAATGCCTGCTGCATAAAATACGTCTCGTTGTATGGGGAAATAAGGTTCAAACAAGGGTTTTTAATGTGATTTGGATCGCAAATATCGCAATAATAATAAGATTCGAATATATGTCGCATCAAATTGTTAATTTCGAAACCACCGTGTTTAAACAGACAAGAGTTCACCAATTAATGAAGTAAATCGATGCTAAAATTAATCACCTTCTTATTTTTTATCTTTTTTGCTACCATGTCACAGGCCCAAAAAAAAGGGTTACTTGAAAAGAGAAGGATTGACATTGTGAAAAACGGTCCTTATTTTGGACTTCAAAAAGGAGCGTTTCTTGTTGCCGAAATTGGTGGAGAACGGCAATGGAAAGATTTTCAATTTCGAAAACCTAAAACTCATGCTTTAAACATCGGATTCAATTATGATTTTTTAAATAATGTCTTGGGTTATGATGTTGGCTATTGGTATAAACCTAGCAATATTGGCCTTACTTATGGAGCGGCTCTTCTTCTACGATCGAACTTTACTAATACAAAGTTAGGATTCGCACCAGTGATAGGATACAAAATATGGCAATTACATGTTCAAACCGGTTATCAGTTTTTGTTAAAAACAAAAAGTACTTCCTTCGAGACAAACACACTTTTTATAAGCTTGCGTTTTGTGCTAATTAATAATACAAAAATAAAAAAATGAAAACAAACGCTATTGTATTATCTAAAATAGGAAGTGCATCGCACGCTTTTTCGAACCAAGAAATCACCCTGCCAGCATTAAAACCTGATGAAGTATTGATTGATTCAGAAGCTTTTGGATTAAATTATGCAGATGTTATGGCTAGAAGAGGATTATACAAAGAAGCGCCACCGCTGCCTTGTGTAATTGGGTATGAATTAGTGGGCAAAATCATTGACGTTGGGAATAAGGAACACCAGCATCTTATTGGGCAACGCGTATTGGCTTTTAGTCGTTTTGGGGCCTATGCGAAATTAGTGATTACGAAGCTCAACGCAATTATTCCCTTGCCAAATTCGAAAGCAGAGATTGCCATGGCTTTGAGCACACAAGCGGTAACCGCTTATTATATGTCGGATTATATATCTACTATTCGTAGAAACGACATCGTTCTTATCCATGCGGCAGCAGGGGGAGTTGGCTCATTGCTCATTCAATTATCAAAGCTAGCCGGCGCAATTGTTATCGCGAAAGTAAGTAGCGATGAAAAAGAAGAATTAGCGAAAAGGTTAGGAGCCGATTTCACAATAAACTATACTAAAAAACCATATGAAGTGGAAATTGAATCTATTTTAAAAGGGCGAAGATTAGACATTAGTTTTAATGCAGTGGGGGGCGCGAGCGTAAAGAAAGACATGCGACTATTGGGTTCGGGAGGTCGGTTATTCCTCTTTGGAGGGGCTGAATTGTTGAAGGGTCGATGGGGAATTTTCTCAAAACTATCGTTCTTGCGTAAGATGGGCATCATCTTACCTGTTGCATTAATGATGCGATCAAAAAGCATTTTAGGGGTTAATATGTTAAAAATAGCGGATAATAAACCGCATGTTATTGAAGCGTGTATGAAGGAGGTTATGGCTCTTTTCGAGAGCGGTAAATTAGTGCCTCAGGTAGGTAAAGTATATCATGTGGCTGATATTTCAGAGGCACACAATTATTTAGAAAGTGGTAAATCAACAGGTAAAGTAACTGTTTTTTGGAATTAGCGCGAAGATTTTATTAAGCTTTTAAACAAGCCGAAAAGTTGCTTCCGGAAAAGAAACAAAATCAATAAATAGGGAATGATCATTAGGTACAGTATTCCAGTATTTATATTCGTTCCAAAAGCAGTCTCTTCCATTTCTAAACCTTGTTCAGCCATTAATTTGCATTGGGAACAACCCTGCCCGAATAGTTCCATGTCAAAAAAGAGTAAGATTATGCCTAAAAACAAAAATTTATTTTTCATAAACCTATAATATTTACAAAGGTAAGCTTTAATCAAACAACACAAAATACTTATCTTTGTTCTAATGAAAGTATTTTTAGGAATCGTTCTTGTTTTTTATTTCGTATTGAGCTCATGTGAAAACAAAAAGGCTTTGCCCAGTGAAAAAGGAGCTTCCCTGGATAGTTTATTGCTTAAGTATCCCGATAGCGTTAATCTTCTGGTTAAACACGGTGAACTTGCATTGAATAACTTCAAATATGATATTGCTATAGCAGATGCGGCTAAAGCATTTCGTTTGGACAGCTCTCGAACTGATACAAGAATGTTATATGCAGATGCTATTTGCAACAATCCTGCTATTCAAAATGCGGATGTTTCAAAAGCACAATATCATTATAAAAAATTGATTGATAAAGAACCTAAAAATGTTAGGGCACTCGTTGGAATGGCAAACACCTACAGTTTTCGACAAGATTATGATAATTCGTTTAAATACATCAATTTAGCATTAAAAATAAACCCAAAATATCGAAATGCTTATATTTTGAAAGGAAGTAACTACCGTGTTTTGGGTAATCTAAAATTAGCGAAAGCCTCGTATGAAACAGCGGTACAACAAGACCCTTCTTTTTACGGTGGCTATCTAATGTTGGGTGCACTCAATGAGTCGCAAAAAGACCCACTATGCATTGAATATTATACAACAGCAGCACAATTGCAACCATCTAATCCTGATGTTTTATATTCATTGGCTTATTCGAAACAAATTTTTGGAAAAGAAAAAGAGGCAACAGTTATTTATCGGAAAATGCTAAAACTCGACAATAAGTACTATGAAGCGAATTTTCAACTAGGATACATGAAGCAATTTATTGATAAAGACCTAGATAGTGCGCTATATTTTTACAATGCCGCCCTTGATGTTGAACCTCGCCATATCGAATCAAATCATAACATAGGGCTCATATATGAGGATAAAAAAGATATCTCAAATGCTTTGCTCTCCTATGCTAAAGCATTAAAGTATAACCCTGACTTTGAATTAACAAAAGAACGGGTTGCAGTTTTAAAAAAACGACTTTGAGGCATCAAGAGAAAATTGCTGTTTTAATAGGCGATGTTGCTTTACCCTTGATTGGATTTTTCTTTTGGGATTGGGGTTTTTATTTTATTGCACTATATTTCTTAATCGATCAATTCGCTAAACAAGTTTTCTTGCTTCCGCGGCTCGTTAGCGCTCAAGTAATTCTGCCCCGCAAAGCAATTATTTTCACTAAAAGCATGCTGCTTTTTCTCTTTCAGATATTGATGATATTATTGATAAATTATCAGCTAAACCCTAATTTTAATCTATTTCAAGAAAGCCTCAACTTTATAATGTATAAAGACATGGGTATTCAACAGGGGTTTATTTTAGTACCCCTATTATTTACTGCGGAATGGCTTAAGCTAAAAACAGATAATAAGGTGATAAAATCTACAGAAATTAAACGTTTCAAAATTAATCACGTTCTCAAACAAGCTCAAATATTACTGTCTATTTTGGGATTACTTTTGGGAATAATCAATTTTACGCTTATTCCTGAGCTTTTAGTGGTCTTTATTTTTCTTACTGGAATTGGTTTGACGGCATTTGTGCCAGTTGCTAAAAAGAATAAAGAAATGTAATTCCACACCATTTTGGTATAATTAGACAAAAAATCACGTATTTTTGACCCGATATTCCATGAAAAAAATCAATCAATTATTAGAGAAGCGTGCTCTTTTATCACAAGGAGGTGGTGAGGAGCGAATTCAAAAACAACATCAACAAGGTAAATTAACAGCAAGGGAGCGAATTATCTTATTGTTGGATGAAGCTTCTTTTCATGAACTAGGTGCTTTAGTGGAACATCGTGCTACGACCTTTGGTCTTGAAAATCAACGAGTACCTGGCGATGGAGTGATAACTGGTTATGGAACTATTTTTGGTCGATTAATTTATGTGTTTTCCCAGGACTTTACAGTTCTTGGGGGTTCGTTGTCTGAAACGCATGCAGCAAAAATTTGTCGCTTGATGGACATGGCTATGAAGAATGGTGCTCCAATTATTGGCATCAATGATTCTGGTGGGGCGAGAATTCAAGAAGGTGTGGTATCTCTCTCTGGATATGCCGACATTTTCTTCCGTAATACAAGGGCATCGGGGGTTATCCCTCAGATCTCTGTTATTATGGGGCCTTGCGCTGGCGGTGCTGTTTATTCTCCTTCCCTTACTGATTTTGTTTTCATGGTAGAGGAAACTTCTTACATGTTTGTAACGGGTCCCAATGTCGTTAAGACAGTAACTCATGAAGAAGTTAGCTCCGAAGATTTGGGTGGTGCAAAGACACATGCTGAAAAATCCGGTGTTAATCACTTTACCGCTTCTAACGATGTTGAGTGCTTGAAAAAAGTAAGGGATTTAATTTCTTACATTCCTCAAAACGCTTATGAAACAGCTCCTGTGCCTACTGTTATTGAGTTTACTTCAGCTAAAACAAATCATATAAAAGATATTTTGCCAGAAAATGCTAATTTGCCATATGACTGTAGAAAAATTATTGATTGTATTATTGATGATCTTTCCTTTAGAGAGGTGCATATTGATTTTGCCAAAAATATAGTTGTTGGATTTGGTCGCTTGGAAGGACAGTCATTGGGTATTGTCGCGAATCAACCCGCTTCATTAGCTGGGGTTTTGGATATTGATGCTTCTAGAAAGGCCGCTCGCTTCGTCCGTTTTTGTGATTCATTTAATATCCCTTTATTGGTTATTGAAGATGTTCCGGGCTTTCTTCCTGGTACGGATCAGGAATGGAATGGAATTATTACGCATGGTGCTAAATTACTCTACGCATTTGCGGAAGCCACGGTGCCTAGAATTACTGTAATTACTCGAAAAGCATATGGCGGAGCATACTGTGTAATGAATTCTAAAACCTTAGGTGCCGATTTAAATTTTGCCTGGCCAACAGCTGAAATTGCTGTTATGGGAGCAAAGGGAGCAGCCGAAATTATTTTCAAAAAAGAGATTTCTAGCGCCGATAATCCATCAGAAAAATGGTTGGAAAAGGAAGCGGAATATGCCGAATTATTTGCCAATCCCTACCGGGCGGCAGAGCGAGGGATAATTGATGAGGTCATCTTGCCAGAGGAAACAAGGAGTAGGTTAATTGCTGGTTTTAAAATGCTTGAAAAGAAGGCAGAAAATTTACCTTATAAAAAACACGGGAATATCCCGCTTTAATAATAATCACTTGAAAAGTATGAAAAAGTTAATAGAAGAATTTCCACAAAACATTAAAGATGCTATCCAAATTGGAAATTCGCATCATTTTACCAAACCAACAACTGAAATAAAAAACATTATTATATGTGGTTTAGGTGGCTCTGGCATTGGTGCTAAGATTGTTCAGAATTGGACGCAAGGTGAAATTATGATTCCAATCACCTGCGTTAATGAATATTCTTTGCCTTCATTTGCGAATAAAAACACCTTGGTGATTGGTTGTTCGTATTCTGGAAATACGGAAGAAACGACGATGGCTATCGATGAAGCTCATGCCAAAGGGTGTCATATTATTGGTATTACAAGTGGTGGAAATCTGCAAGCATTTTGTGCGCAACATACGTATGATTGTATTATTGTACCAGGTGGAAATCCTCCACGGAGCGCCTTGGCATTTTCATTGGTTCAGTTATTAAATTACCTCGCGAAACAAGGATTCATTTCTTCGAATTGCATAGCATCGATGTCAAAAGGGGCAGATGCATTAGTGGAGGACATTGATTTTATTCAAGCAATCGGTCGAAAGTTGGCGGATTATTTATTTAATAAAGTAGGGGTATATTATGCGGAGACAAAATATGAAGGTGTTATTGTGCGTGCTAGACAACAATTTAATGAAAACTCAAAGTATTTAGGGTGGCATCATGTTATTCCTGAAATGAACCATAATGAGCTCGTTGGTTGGGGTGGTGGAGATGAACGCTTTGCTCCTGTTTTCTTTAACACGACGGATATGCATCCGCGAAACAGCAAACGTTTTCAAATTTCTTTAGCCGCGATACAAAAGAAAACAGGAAGTGTATTTGTTATTGATGCAAAGGGGGATAGCATTATTGAACGTTCCTTGTATTTTATTCATATTGTCGATTGGGCATCTTTTTATCTATGTGAGCTTAATAAAGCAGACATTATGGATATTCAAATAATTGATTATTTAAAAGGCGAACTAGCGCAGTTTTAATGGGTAAAAGTGAGGTAATCATTCATCGACTAGGACTTATTGACTATAAGCAAGCCTGGGATTACCAAGAAAATTTATTCAAGGAAATAGTTGATTTAAAGATTAAAAATAGAAACGAAGACACGAGTATCTTGCCACAAAATCATTTGGTGTTTTGCGAACATCCTAATGTATATACCCTAGGCAAAAGCGGGAAAGAAGATCATTTGTTACTTGATAAGAAAGGCTTACTGGACAATGATGTTTCATTTTATAAAATCAATCGTGGCGGCGATATAACATATCATGGTCCAGGTCAATTGGTTGTATACCCAATTTTTGACCTTGAACAGTTTTTTACTGATATTCATAAGTATATGCGACTGTTAGAAGAGGCTGTAATTATGACCTTGCTTGAATATGATATTATCGCACAACGAATGGAGGGACAAACGGGTGTTTGGTTAGGTGTGGGTTCTATTCAGGCTAGAAAAATTTGCGCGATGGGCGTTAAAAGCTCTAGATGGGTAACCATGCATGGTTTGGGGTTTAATGTAAATTCGGACTTACGGTATTTTGATCATATAATTCCTTGCGGGATTAGTGATAAATCGGTTACTTCAATGGCAAATGAATTGGGCGAAAAGGTGGATATGAAAGAATTGTCGAATAAACTTTTAGTCAATATGTCGAACTTATTTGAATTTACTTATTAAGCAAGGTCATGAAAAAATCAGTTGTCTTTATCCTGAAAAAAACCGGCATTGTTCTTTTTTACATCCTGCTATTATTTAATTTATTTATCTTGTTTTCAGGGAAAACATATTTGTATGAAGGTATTTTTCAAACATATCTTCACGGACGTTCCTCTCCGGGAATTTATGATCTCCCTAATTTCCATAAGCGTAAAATCAGTCAAAGCACCTCCCCAATTCCATGGGCTATAAACACCGGAAACGCTCCAATCAGCCTTTCTAAATCAGAAGAAGAATATCATCAGCAATTCGACAGTAAGGCTTTTATCATCTTGCAAAATGATACTATTATCTATGAGAAATATTGGGACGAGCATAGCATAGGCAAAGTATCAAACTCCTTTTCAATGTCAAAATCAATTGTCAGTTTACTTATTGGTATTGCATTAGAAGAGAAAAAAATAAAAAATCTTGATGAACCGGTATGGCATTACCTTCCTTCCTTTAAGGAGTATGGACGGAAATCAATTACACTAAGACACCTTTTATCGATGTCTTCCGGTTTTGAATGGAATGAAAGTGGCTCTAATCCCTTGTCGGAAAATGCTGAGGCATATTATACGGATAATTTATATGATTTAATGATGCGGCAACGCGTTGCTGCGGATCCTGGTAAAGCGTTTATTTATCAAAGTGGCAATACGCAGGTACTTGGCCATGTGCTAGAAAAGGCTACGGGGATTTCTTTATCAAATTATGCAGCATCAAAGCTTTGGGGCCCTTTAGGTGCAGAAAACCCTGCTTATTGGAGCTTGGATAAAGAAAATGGCAACGAAAAATCATTTTGTTGTTATTATGCAACGGCTCGGGACTTTGCTCGAATAGGTTCTTTGTTAGTAAATAAGGGGGCTTTTTCAGGAAAGCGAATTGTAAGTGAGGCTTATATGAATGAGGTTGTAAAATGGGGAGATTTAATTACGAAGGAAGGAATAAAGAATCAGCGTTATGGCTTGCATTTTTGGGTCTACAAAAACGGATCAGAATGGGTTTATTATTGTATCGGATTTAAAGGTCAGTTTATTATTACGATTCCTTCTCGAAAGATTGTAATTGTGCGTTTAGGAAATGATAGAGATAGGGATGTTAGAATAACAGATGCTTCTCTTTCCAATATAGGAATGACTAAGCAAAACTTAGTTTCTCAAATTGGGCACCCACGAGATTTGTTTGTTTATTTAAAAATGGTAAATAGGATGTTAAACCAAAAAAGCCAAAAGCGATGAAAGAAGGAATTTTAGGCCCAAAAGTGGAAGGTATTGAGGTACTCATACTTCTTGATAATGAAATTAATGCTGAGTATAACGTCTATCTATGGAATCGCAGAGAGGTAATCATTGAAGGAGTTATCATTACCAGTAACGGTTTTGGCGAACATCCAAGTACAGGAGAAAAGATAAAAACGGCTACTTTGAGACATAGTCTAGAGGTCTTGCTTCCTAATGAAGTGGCAAAAATAGAATCGATTATGCCCGAAGTCTTTGGGCTCTATAATGAATATTGGGTGAGTTTCTGGGTGGATGAGGTCTTACATGACAAGCAATTTTTATTCCCGCCGGAATCTATTATCCTTTCCAATTTTAACTACATGGAAGTTTTTGAAAAAAAGGGCTTGCTAGCACAATAATTAGTTCACCAGCGCTAAAATTTCTTTGATACTCATTATGCCGCTTTTCCGCCAGACAATTTCCCCAGATTTAAATAAAATAAGTGTTGGGACACTTTTTATCTTGAATTGATTTGTAATTTCTAGGTTTTTATCCACATCTATTTTTACAACGCTGAGCGTATCCTTTCGTTGATTTCTTAATTCGTCTAATATTGAATTCATGGTTCTGCAAGGCATGCACCATGTGCCGTAAAACTCGACTAGGGTTGGGGTGCTTGAACCAATTATCTTTTGAAATTTACCCATTTTGTTATCATAAAAAAAGGCCAGCAGATCTGCCAGCCTTTTTTGTTCATATTTCGTTAAACCTTATTGCTTATCATAGATTGCTACGCAAGTACCTTGGCCGCCAATTAATGGGGTGGTGTTGTCATAGTTATAGGTAATTTGAATCTGCGTTCCTGTCGAATTCATAGTTCCTGTTCCTGAAAAATTTACATCACCTAAAGTAATATTGATTGTTTGAAGTGGAATGCTTACACTTGCTCCATTAATGGTTCCACTGGCTGTTCCTCCAACCAAATTAAAGAAGTTATCAATATCAATAGCATTTGCTGTAGCTCCAGTTATAATGGTAGGATCCGTTGCTAATGGAAAAGCAGTTGCTCCACAGGTTGAACTCACTACCCATGTAGGGCTAGTCCAGTTGTCGGCACTGATAACTACATTAACAGTTCTTTTTGCTGTTGTTGTACCATTTGCATTGGTAGCTGAGTAATTTACAAAATAGGTGCCTACTGTTGTTACGTCAACTTGATTAGTTGTTGTAACAGTTACGGCAGAACCATCTTTGTTTACAGCGGTTGCTCCAGCATCGGTGTAAGTAGTACCAACATTAATCGTTACTGTAGGTGCTCCATTCAAGGTGATATAAGGTTTGTACAAACAAGATCCATCGTCTTTTTTTGCGATAGAATTGTAATTTGAAGCTGAGGCATCAGTGCATCCTTTTTTCTTGCAAGAGCCTAGAGTTAACGCTATCATAACGATAGCTAGGATTAAGTATGTGTTTTTCATAATTTTTATTTTTATCAAAGATATAACTAATTTTTTAAAAAATAAAGCAAAAAAAAAACGGCTTCAAACCGTTTTTTATTTTTATTTAAATCATTCTTGGATGACGAGTTCAATAGGTGTACCCTTTACTAACAGGGCTTTAATTTTCGCTTCTAATTCCTCAGCTAATTCTGGGTTGTCCAATAAAATCGATTTAATTGAATCTCGACCTTGTCCTAAGCGAGTTTCTCCATAGGAGAACCAGGATCCGCTTTTCTTTAAAACATTTAGTTCAACACCAAGATCGATAATCTCCCCAATTTTGGAGATGCCTGTACCATAAAGGATGTCAAACTCTGCTTTTCTAAACGGTGGAGCCACCTTGTTTTTTACGACTTTAACTTTTACTCGGTTACCTACAATTTCTTCCCCATCTTTCAATTGTGTTGATCTTCTAATGTCTAATCTAATGGATGAATAGAATTTTAATGCATTTCCACCTGTAGTTGTTTCAGGATTTCCAAACATAACCCCTATTTTATCACGTAATTGATTGATAAAAATGCAACATGTTCCTGCCTTGTTGATGGAGCCAGTTAATTTTCTTAGTGCTTTGGACATTAATCTTGCTTGTAAACCCATTTGTGAGTCTCCCATTTCTCCTTCAATTTCCGCTTTAGGTGTTAATGCCGCTACAGAGTCGATTACAATTAGGTCAATTGCACCTGATCTGATTAGGTTATCAGCAATTTCTAATGCTTGTTCGCCATTATCAGGTTGTGATATTAATAAGTTAGCGATGTCTACACCTAGATTCTTAGCATAAAATTGATCGAATGCATGTTCTGCATCAATAAATGCAGCTATTCCGCCTTGTTTTTGTACTTCTGCTATCGCATGAATTGCTAAGGTTGTTTTTCCAGAAGATTCCGGGCCATAAATTTCCACCACTCTGCCTTTTGGGTAACCATTAATGCCTAATGCTAAATCTAATGTTAATGAACCTGTAGGTATTACATCAACTTTCTCTACTGGTGCATCACCAAGTTTCATAACGGATCCCTTTCCGTATGCTTTATCTAATTTTTCCATTGTTAATTGAAGCGCTTTAAGCTTTTCTTCATTTATTTCTTTTTTTGCCATTTTTTTAAGTGTTTAGTTTTTTAATTTTTGTCAAAGGTAATCGCTATAGGTCGTAAACTATTTACGAGCTATTTAATATTAAATAATTCTATAATTTCTTTGCTATGTTCTTTGGTGTTTGGTTTTGCAATGATTGAAACAATTTCGCCTAATTCATTTGCTAAAAAGGTTGTTCTGTGGATACCATCGTAGGTTTTTCCCATGAATTTTTTTTCTCCCCAAACTCCAAATGCCTTGATTATTTCTTTATCGGTATCCGCAATTAAGGGAAAAGGCAAATCGTATTTTTTTGTAAATTTAGCATGTGAACTAGATGAGTCTGCACTTACACCGATGATCCGTATATTTTTTTCAAGTAGCAGTTCATAATTATCTCTTATGTTGCAAGCTTGTGCCGTACAGCCAGGCGTATCATCTTTCGGATAAAAATAGATAACTGTTTTTTTTCCTTTATGGTCAGCCAAATGTATTGTTTCTCCTAATTGATCTAGGCCATTAACCTTTGGTATTAGATTTCCGATTTCTATCATTTGCTTAAAAATTAATCGATTAATTGACGTTTAATTAATCAAAACTAATCATTATTTTCTTTCAAGCAATTATTTCATTCTTTTTTTTAAAAAAAATGGCAATTATTTTTTTTGCCTTGTCTGAAAAGTTCTTTTGTCGGATTAATACTCTGACTCTTCTTCCACTGCTATAGGGCTTAGGTTGGTAATCAAATCGTCATATCTTTGCTTCAGCTTTTTCTTTTCAACCATTAGTTGGGTATTTTTAGCCATTTCAGCCTCAGCAATTTCACTTTCAAGAACACTTGATTTTTCAGTGTAATTATCAATAGTATATTTTACAGCACGTGATAACCACATTTTTGTAAACTCATTACCAACATCATTTAAATAGCTATAGACCGCTAATGATTTCTCCTGTAAATCAATCTCTTGTCTAGTAATAAACAAGGTATATGAAACCATTGCATTTAATTCATCTTCACCCTTAGGTTTATCTATTAAATTAAGTTTTTCTAAAAAAGGGTAATCTTCAGCAGTCCCAAAAGAACCCAAGATTTCAGCCGCCTTGCTAGTTAGTTTTGCATTTTTAATTTTTGTTAGGATTCTTGCTTGATTTAGTCCTTCTGTTGAATCAAGTACAACTAGTTTTCCTAATGCAGTTGAAATTACGCTATATGATTGATCATTGGAAATAATGTTTTTGCACAGGTTAATTAGCATTGTTTTATCGGAGGCGCTAATGTTTTTAATCGCAATTGAACGAACGCTTGATTTAGGATCCTTCAGCGCTACATTTTTAAGTATGTTTACGGCATCATCAGATAGTGTTTTATTGGCAGCGGTGTATACTTCTATTGCTTTCGTTCTAATACCCCAATGTTTATCACTCATTGCATCAAAAATTAATTTATCAGTTGCGCTTGTTTTTCTTTTTGAGGCACGATTTAAAGCTGTTAATCTTGCTTTATATCTTTCGGAATGATAGTATTGGTGTACAAATTGATTAATGGGTTTATCCTCATAATATTTTCCTAAGAGCATTTGGTCTTCATCAAACAACATATTTTGCAGTTCACCTTTAATTTCAAAGGTGAATGATTGCTCCAAACTATCGATGATTATTTTCTCGGATCTTTTACCATTAGCATCCCAAATGGCTATTTTTACAGGGATTCTAAAAACAGGAAAATTAGGTGTCTTCTGTTTCTGCATAATATGGAGTGTTACTGTATTGTTTTCCATATCGATGGTTTGATTCGTATGAACAATCGCATGTCCTTTGGATAAAAACCATTGGTCAAAAAACCAATTTAAGTCTTCTCCAGAAACCTCTTCAAAGGCAAGCCTTAGGTGATGAACTTCTGCAGTTTTATATTTATTTGAAACTAAATAATTATTAAGTCCCTTAAAAAAGGCATCATCACCTAAATAAGATCTGAGCATGTGTAAGATTCGCCCTCCTTTATTATAGGAATGACCATCAAACATTTCTTCTTTATCATCATGTCCAAACCAAATTAAATTATGGTACCCTTGATACATGGCAGATTCGAAATAGCCTTTTGCTTCGCTCTCTGCTTGATAATCTGCTTCATCAAGACCATAGCGATATTCATCCCACAAGTATTGTGCATAATTAGCAAAGGATTCATTGAGGGGTAGGTTTGCCCATGATTCGCAAGTAACCAAATCGCCAAACCAATGATGAAACAATTCATGTGCTATAGTAGATTGATCGTTATTATCTAATAATTCACGGTCTGTTTTATAAACGTAATCGCCAAAAATGACAGCACCCGTATTTTCCATTGCACCTGAAACATAATCCCGAACGACGATTTGAGAATACTTATCCCAAGGGTAATCCACCCCTAATCGTTCTGAAAAATACTTAATCATGGCTGGTGTTTCTCCAAAAATAGCGCGAGCATCTTTTTCAAATGAAGGCTCTACAATATAGTTAACGTCCATTTTAGTTCCATTCTGACGGGTATAGGAATCTTTCACGGTTACAAATTCACCAACAGCCATCATGAATAGGTAAGGGGCGTGCGCTTGATCTTGTTTCCAATGATCTGTTCGAGTGCCATCTTCATTTTGCTTGCTGCTCATTAATTTTCCATTGGACAATGTGCTATATTTCTTATCAACGGTCATAAAGATTTCTTGCGTCGTTTTCGCATTTGGCGCATCAATAGTTGGAAACCAAACTGAATTTGCTTCGGTTTCTCCCTGTGTCCAAATCTGAGGCATTTTGTCTTTATTTTCTCCTTTAGGATTAATAAAGTAGAGGCCTTTATCAGAGGTAATGGCAGCGCTTCCACTCGTTTTCCGCTCATCAGGTTTCGCAACATACTCTATTGTAACAGTAAACACCTCATCTTTCTTGTATGTTTTTCCTAAATTAATAGATAGTTTTAGGCTATCGCGGTAGGTATAAACTAAGGGAGATCCATTTAATTCTACTTTTAATATATCCATTCCTTTTGCATCTAAGACTAAACTATCGGATGGATAGAAATGTTGCTTAGCACTAATTGTTGCTCTTCCATTCATCCGTGATTGTGCCCAATTAAATCGAACATCTAATTTCGTATGAATTAAATCGGTTAATAGGGTTCTGGATGGCTTGTAGATTCCTCGAATGCCTGTTAACTCTTCCTCTGCAAAATCCTCATAAATAGGAAACCCATCATCCGTATACATGCTATCTGTAATTTCGCTAAAATCTTCCTCGGTGAATTCGGCATCTACTTCGATTGCTTTACTGGTTTTACAAGCGACAAGAGCGCATAGCATTAATGTAATTAAAAGGTACTTTATCATGTTATGTTTATTTATGAATTTCAATATTAGTGATTATTTTTAGTTGAGCCCTTATTCAGACCATAATTGTTCCTCTTCGCTTCTTTTTTTGTTAATTTCGCTGAAAACAGCTAAGATGATTACCATTACCGACTACAATTTTAAGGGAAAGAAGGCAATAATTCGAGTGGATTTTAATGTTCCATTGGATAAATTAACATTCAATGTACTAGATGATAAACGAATTAGAGCGGCCTTACCGACGATTAAGTATATTTTAGGGAACGGTGGTGCTGTAATTTTAATCTCGCATTTTGGACGTCCAAAAAATGGACCTGAGCAACAGTATTCCTTAAAAAACATCTTGCCATGCATTTCTGATTTAGTAGATTTGCCGGTTCAATTTGCTATGGATTGTATTGGCGATGAGGCAATTAGACACTCTAAATCATTACAGCCAGGTGAAGTATTGTTACTTGAAAACGTCCGATTTCACAAAGAGGAAACCGCCGGTTCGATCGAATTTGCACAAAAACTATCAAGTTTAGGGGATTGTTTCGTAAATGATGCTTTTGGTGCCGCGCATCGCGCTCACGCAAGTACAACTCAAATTGCTTCCTTTTTTCCAGCTGACAAAATGATGGGGTTCTTGATGAAAGCAGAAATTGAAAACGCCCAGAAAGTTCTAACTTATGGCAAAAAGCCATTTGCTGCTATTATTGGCGGAGCAAAGGTTTCAGATAAAATTTTAATCGTTGAAAACCTCTTGTCTATAGCTGATCACATTATTATTGGTGGAGGAATGGCGTATACATTTATCAAAGCATTAGGTGGTAATATAGGAAACTCAATATGTGAAGTAGAACGCATTCCTATCTGTTTAGCTATTATCGAAAAGGCTAAGCTAAATGGTGTGCAAATTCATTTGCCCATTGATTCGGTAATAGCCGATGAATTTTCGCCCACCGCTAAGCGAACTAATTGCTTAAGCAATCAAATTCCTGATGGATGGATGGGCTTAGATATTGGAGAAAAGTCAAGCCGTGAATTCGAAAATGTCCTGTCCAAAAGTATGACAATCTTATGGAATGGTCCAATGGGGGTATTTGAAATGGAGTCTTTTTCTGAAGGCACAAAATCGATGGCTTCGGCTGTTGCCTCAGCAACGAAGAATGGATCATTTAGTCTAATTGGAGGTGGAGATAGTGCTGCAGCAGTATTAAAGTTTGGCTTTGAAAACGAAGTAAGTTATATAAGCACAGGAGGGGGGGCACTATTAGAATATTTTGAAGGAAAGGAATTGCCTGGCATTACAGCCTTAGCTTCTTAAAGTAGCTTGATTAAATCAACTAATCGGTTTGAATAACCCACTTCATTGTCATACCAACCAACTACTTTAACAAGATTATTACATACCACAGTCAGTCCACCATCGAATACACAACTATTGGGATTGCCAATTATATCAACGGATACTATGGGGTCTTCTGTATAGGATAGAATTCCTTTTAAGTTACCTTCTGCTGCATTTTTCATAGCCGTATTGATTTCTGCAGCACTTATATTTTGAGTGGTAACAAGAGTTAGTTCTGTCATTGAACCATCACTAACTGGAACGCGAACGCTTCCTCCGGTAATTTTACCATCGAGCTCAGGGAATATCTGTGTTATTGCTTTCGCTGCACCTGTTGAGGTTGGGATAATAGACATGCTTGCTGCGCGAGCTCTTCTTAAATCTTTATGTGGTGAGTCGTGTAATCGCTGGTCTGATGTATAGCTATGAATGGTTGAAATATAAGCAACGTCTATTGGAAATAATTCCTTTAACACTTTGATCATCGGTGCAGAATTATTAGTTGTACAGGATGCATTTGAAATTATCAAATCGTTCTCGTTTAATTCGTGCTCATTAACCCCTAAAACGATGCTTTTTATATCCTTATCGGAGGCTGGCGCCGACAAAATCACCCTTTTTACTCCGGGCTGTAAGTGTTTAGATGCGTTTTCTTTGGTTAAAAATAGACCTGTAGATTCTAATACGTAAGACACATTGTGCGCTGACCAATTGATGTCTGCTGGGTTTTTTTGATTGATAAAATGGATCTTTTTCCCATTTGAAAAATGAAGAGAATTTCCTTCAATGGTAAAGGGAAGGTTAAGCCCTCCATGGATACTATCGTATTTTAGTAAATGTGCCAAGGTATTCACATCGGCCAAATCATTCACAAGCGCCACCTCAATGTTTGGATCTAAAAGAGCTAAACGAGTAAAACAACGCCCAATTCTACCAAAACCATTAATCCCTACAACTTTCATTCGTTTCTTTTTTACAAAATTACAAAAACACCTTAATAAAATAGGTAAACATAGAATTAAGCTCTTTGTTTGTTGGAATTATCTTTAATGCAGAACATAATTTAATTATTGAGCATTTCTCGAATGACATTGCCCTTTAATCAAGTAAAAATAATGGGGGGAGATTAGTATTTAACGTAAACGAAGCCGTGCTTCTCAATATCAATACCGCCATCAAAGGTTGCCTGTATTTTATAAAAATAAGTGCCCTCTTCTACTAATTTTCCATCTTGGGTTTTTCCATCCCAACCCCCAGCAGGATCAGTATACGTGTAGATAGTATTTCCCCAACGATTTAAAATAACACATTCGAATTCGGCGATTCCATTGTAATCTACATTAAATATATGGTTGCCTGCCGCAGATGATAACACGATAATATTAGGAACTTCTATGTCACAAGGTTTGATGGAGACTATAGAAATGTCGGTATAACTATGGCAAGTGTTAGACATCGTAACCGAATATTGTCCGGGTTGATCAACCACGATAAGGTTATTTGTAGCTCCCGTATTCCACAGTAATTGAAAGGTTGGGTTGTACCCTTGTTGTAAATTTCCGGAGTTGATCGTTGCAGCAATCAAGTCTATGCTTGCCCCATTACAAATAGCGGAGTCCAAAATATCTGTGTATACATATGGAGGAAATTCAATATCGGCAGTCAGTACATTTTGGCACGCATTGTCGGTAAAAGAAACGGTATATATCCCAGGAGTTGTGGTTGATATAATTGGGTTTGAACTAGTTGTATTTGAAAAGTAGACCGCTGTATCGGCTGCGCTCCAAACGCCACCGCTGTAGGAGAAAGTATTACTTACTTGATAAAATAAATTACACGCAATGGTGTCGCTAAAAATTGCAGGCAAGGGCAAAACCTCGAGTGTTACTGTGGTGTCGTAGCTGCACCCAAAATCATCTACCACATTGTAAGTGTAAAAAGTAGGGCCAGAAACCAAGGGTTGAATAATAATGGCGGTATCTAATTGACCAGAAATTATGGTTGGGTTATTTGACCAGAAATCACTTACTATGGTGTTTTGATAGCCCTCGGATTCAGGGTAAAGAGATGCATTAAAGTAAATTCCCCATTGAAAAATATATCCATCATCAATTCCTTGGTTATCTTGCACGGTGATGGTCCAATTTCCATTTACCGGACAGCCGATAAAACCATTAAAGTCGCCATCTGGTAGGTAGACCCCATTTGGGTTCATAGAGGGAAACCCATAGTCGTTTGTAATCCAATTTCCTGCTGCATTTTCGGAACAGATGGTGCCTAAAGTGGCTTGGGTCGGCGAAAAGCAATACGACCAAACCGGAGCGCCAGGAGCGCCACCATCTAAATTGGTGTCGTTGCCCAAAAAGGTGCCAATACCATTTCCGCAACCGCCAGGCACCAATTCTGCCCAACCAAAAGGGGTTTGGTTATAGGCATTCATCAATGAAACAACGGTTCCATTAGGACATGTTAAGGCAATTTCTAAATCGCCAATATAAGAATGCTCGATATCTATACATAGTTGATCGAAATCTCCCGCACTGGTGATAGTTGTAGTATCGTCAAATCCAGATATGGCAATGTTGGTTTGGTATTGCACTCCACTTCCATCAGGGAGAAAGGTTAATCCTGCGAAAATACCACCAATTTCAAATTGTCCAAAAGGGATGTCAACCCCAACGGTATCTTGAGAGGTGACCCCGCCTATAAGCAAGGTGTTTTGGCCTAAACAAACGGTGTCTTGAAATGGTCCTGTTCCTGCAAAATTAGGGAGTTGTGAAACGCGGACTTTTGCTGTAATTCTTTTAATTTGAGGAAAAATATCGGTTACCCTTAAGTCTACAAAGTAGCCGGCTCTGCTGGGTGGGGTAAACCATACAGAATCATTATTGAATTGACCAACACCACCAATGGTCCATTGGTAAGCACAATTGTTTGGATTTTGTGAGTAGCCTGTATTGGTTGCTTCAAAAGCAAAGGGAAAAGCGGGATCTGCCACAAATAATATTGAGTCTCCAAAACAAACATCTACATATCCTGTGTCTGCTGGATTTAGTGCGTCTGGTCCTGAGCCATTCACATAGGCGTGCATGTGCGGGAAGAAGGGTTGTTGAGGATTTCCACATGCTACATTGGCGTCCCAACCTGTTCCTTCAGAAGTTCCATTTGATTTGAACTTCAGTGTTAAGCAACCACTGGGATTATTTTGAAACGAGGCCTGAACAAAAAATCCATTTGGATTAGTTCCGGAATTGTAGGCGCCTAGTAAAGGTGAGGCAATGGATGGACCATCATACACATAAAGTGTATCAGTGGGGTGCACATCGAAAGTGAATCCAATGTTTGTTGCAAAAACGATGGAAACTTTTGAGCCCTGAGTAAGGTCTGGGCAAAAGGTAATTACCTCATTCATATTTGGCAGGTAATTGGCAGCGCCATCTGAAAAATTCGTTCCCCCAGCAGGTGGGATAATCGCTGAGCAGTTTAAGGGATTACTCGTTGGATAGTCTGGCCCTGTTAATAAAATCTGAGAATTTAAAGAGAACCCAAGGATAATGGTTAGTGCGGAGAATATAAATTGCTTCATCTGATTATTTTATAGGTTTAGATGCGTTTAGGTTCATTTCATATTGAAGCATGAAAATCGACTTAATGGCAACAATGACTTCAGGATTTTCATTTCTAAAGTATTGGTTATAGGGTAAAAGCTTTACGCCGAAGTCCGTGAAATGATTCGAATGTGCTGAAACAGGAAGTGCAGAAGTCTCTTTTCCTCCGTTATTATTTACATTAAAAACGGCATGATCGTATGCATAGAAAAGAATATCAAGGCTGCCGTATTCCTTTTTGAAGGATTCTAATTCTGATTTAGAGTATACTTTTTTCAGCTCCTTTAGAACTTTTTTAGACGATACTTGAGCTTGAGTTGTTAAGCCTAAAAATAAAAGGCTTATAAAGAGTAATATTTTATTCATAATTTATTTATTAGATAGCAAAAGTAGCTAATTCGACGATAGTTTTCCTTACAACAAGTTCATAGACCATTTTTTCGTTGAAAAGTTGCACATATTGTTCATTTTTTATTTCAATAGTGCTGCTTAATTAAACTTAGCTTTGTCCGAAAGAAAAAAATAGACAAATGGATAATAATAAATTAGTAGAAATTGCCTCGCAAGTAAGGAGAGATGTCCTGAGAATGGTTCACGCAGTAAACTCTGGTCATCCTGGAGGATCACTTGGCTGCGCTGATTTTTTATCTTTTCTCTATTTTGAAAAACTACGGATTAATGCAGAAAACTTTACAATGGACGGAAAGGAAGAAGACTTGTTTTTCTTATCAAACGGCCATATATCGCCCGTTTGGTATAGTGTTTTGGCTCGGGCAGGATATTTTCCGGTTTCTGAGTTGGCAACATTTAGACGACTGTCATCACGATTGCAGGGACATCCTTCTACAGACAAAAAGTTACCAGGCATTCGAATGGCCTCAGGTTCTTTAGGTCAAGGCTTATCCGTAGGGATCGGTGCTGCGATTTCAAAAAAACTTAATCACGACACTAATTTGGTGTTCACTTTGCACGGTGATGGTGAACTACAAGAAGGGCAAATTTGGGAAGCGGCAATGTATGCTTCAGCAAACAAGGTTGATAACATCATTGCTACAATTGATTTTAATGGCAGGCAAATTGATGGTGATTTAGACGATGTTTTACCACTTGGCAACCTGTCTGAAAAATGGAAAGCTTTTGGTTGGGAAGTGCTTGAAATGGATGGGCACAATTTCAATTCAATTCGTAGCGTTATGGATTCAGCAATTAGCTTGACAGGTAAAGGCAAACCAATTGTTATTATAATGAAGACAGAAATGGGTCAAGGCGTTGATTTTATGATGGGCACCCACAAGTGGCATGGTTCTGCGCCAAATGATCAACAATTAGAAGCGGCATTAGAGCAACTGGCAGAAACCTTAGGCGATTACTAATATGAGATATTTTATACTCGTTCTCTTTTTTCCACTGCTTTGCGCTGCACAGCAAGAAAGAACAACGCGTATACTTTTTATTTTAGATGCTTCGAATAGTATGAATTCAACGTGGGGTAAACAAACTCGATTAGTTGGCGCAAAAGAAGTATTGATTCAAGCGATGGAAATGTTCAAGGAGGTTCCGAATACCGAAATTGCCTTGCGTGTTTATGGGCACCAAGTTCCTATTACGAATGACATACAAGATTGCAATGACACCAAATTGGAAGTCCCTTTTAGCATTGGAAATATTGACATAATAAAAAATAAAATTCGTGGTCTCATTGCTAAAGGAGCCACACCAATTGCGAGGTCTTTAGAAGCAGCGGCAGGCGATTTTCCAGATACCTTATCCCGGAATGTAATTATCTTAATTACTGACGGCTTGGAATCTTGCGATAATAATCCCTGCGTAATTGCAAAAAAACTTCGAGAAAAGGGCGTTAAAGTAACTCCTTTTGTCATTGGATTGGGCATGGACCTCAGCTATTTAGAAAATTTCGCTTGCATAGGATCCTATTCTGATGCCGAAGACAAGGATTCCTTTAAAAGTGTATTAACTACGATTATTGAAAAAATAATAACACGAACAACTGTTCAAATTAACTTAAATGATCAGGCTAAGAAACCGACAGAAACAAATGTCAGTATGTTTTTAGTTGAAAGTGGCACAGAAAATTTAAAGTATACTTTTCTTCACACAATGAATCGATACAATAATCCAGACACCTTAGTAATTGATCCATCAATCAGTTATGATTTAGTAATAAATACCCTGCCTAAAATTCAAAAGAAAGGCATTAAAATAACACGAAATACTCACAATATTATTCAAATAGATGCAGGGCAGGGCTTTCTAAAATTTACAGGTCCTCCTTCTGTTTTAACTAGGATTATGTTAAAGGGTAATACGGAAACAATACATGTTCAAGCCGTTAATTCACAAGACAAATACCTAATAGGGACGTATGACCTGGAAATTTTAACCTTACCAAGAACTTATGAAAGGGTTGAAATCACACAAAGTAAAACAAGTATCGTAAATATTAAATCACCGGGAACACTGGAATTGAAAAGTGCCAAAAACATGGTCGGGCAAGTATTTGTGGATCGTGGAAATGGCAGATTTGAATGGGTTTTGAATTTAGATGAAAAAGCATTGAATGCTATGTTTTCACTTCAGCCAGGCAATTACAAACTAGTTTGTAGAGAAAGGGATCAAAAGTCTACAGGATATACTCAAGAAAAAAAATTCAAAATTGAATCAATCAAAAATACACTAATAAATTTATAACCGATGGAAATTGAAATACTAGGACATAAAGATACACGCTCAGGATTTGGTGAAGGATTAGCGGAATTAGGAAGGGTAAATCCGAATGTACTTGCACTTTGTGCGGATTTAACTGGGTCTTTAAAAATGGACGCCTTTTTGAAAGAAAATCCAGATCGATTTTTTCAAATTGGAATTGCCGAAGCAAATATGATGGGGATTGCTGCAGGGATGACGATCGGTGGAAAGATACCTTTCACAGGTACTTTTGCTAATTTTTCTACCGGTAGGGTTTATGACCAAATACGGCAATCAATAGCTTATTCTCAAAAGAATGTAAAAATTTGTGCTTCACATGCAGGATTGACTTTGGGAGAAGATGGTGCAACCCATCAGATATTAGAAGATATTGGAATGATGCGCATGTTACCCAATATGACCGTTATTGTTCCGGCAGATTTTAATCAAACAAAACAAGCAACAATTGCAATTGCAGACCATCAAGGTCCAGTTTATCTTAGGTTTGGTCGTCCTGTGATGCCTATTTTCATCAAACCTGATGCACCTTTTATTATCGGCAAGGCCGATGTCATCAAAGAAGGGAATGACGTAACAATAATTGCTTGTGGGCATTTGGTGTGGAAATCAATTGAAGCGATTAAAACATTGGAGGAGCGTGGAATATCAGTTGAATTGATAAACATGCACACGATAAAACCCTTGGACGAAGCAGCTATTTTAGCGTCAGTTGCCAAAACAAAATGTGTAGTAAGCGCTGAGGAACACATGATTAATGGTGGGCTAGGTGAGGCAATTTCACAAGTTTTATCAAGAAATCTGCCTGTTCCGCAAGAGTTTGTAGGCGTTGATGATTCTTTTGGCGAGAGTGGCGCACCCATGGAACTTATGACCAAATATGGTATAGATACCCAAAATATTATTTCGGCAGTCCTTAAGGTTTTGGCTAGAAAAGGTTAATTATACGCCAATTAGTAGTTCAAGGTATTCTTTTTCACTTGATACAGGTGGAAAACAACTCCCGTTAGCACAGATATAGATGCCTTTTTCACCCTTGGAAATTTCCGATGAAATTTCAGAATGATACGATAAAATCACTCTTTCTGGTGGATATACGGGGTGTTTATTTAAGTTGTTTGGCAATTTCTCAAGGCAGCTGATTTCTACTGCTCCTTTTAACTCCATTAAATATAAAATACCCCAATTGGAATGCCCTGGTCCATAGCCTTCCATATCTTCACTAGCATTTGCTAACATTTGTTGCGCATACCCAATCCAATTTTCATTTTTAAAATAATGACCCATTATCCAGAAATTTTTAGCCATAACAGAATTGCTTGCGGGCATTACGTTGTCGTGTAACTCCATCTTTCTCGCAATGAGCGTATTTCCTTCATTCGTAAAATAGCACATTTTACTTTCGGGATGCATAAACTCTTTTTCGACCGTTTTTGTTAATTTTTCTGCTGTAAGAAGCCACTTACTATTTTTAGAACTTTTATAAAGCTTAATGAACGCATCAATAGTACAGGCATAATCTTCTAGAAAGCCACTTATTGCTGCTTTACCCTTAGCAAAACTATGGAAAAGCTGGTTGTTTTTGTCCATTTGAACCGTAAGGATCCATTGACCAGTTTGCTCAGCAGCGGTAAGGTAAGCATCATTATCAAAGGTGTTATATGCTTGGCATAAGGCTGAAATGAGCAGGGCGTTCCAAGAAGTAAGGCACTTGTAATCTAAACCGGGACGCACTCTTTTCTGTCTATGAAACAGTAAGTTTTCATTAATTTCTGCGATTTTATTTTTTAAATGACTGTTTGTCCAAGCCATTTCTTCTGCAAAATCTTGATCGCTCTTTCGTTTCAGTAAAATATATTTACCTTCTTCCCAGTATCCGTCTTCGTTTATTGAATAAAATTTTTCAGCCCAACCAAAGTCCTTGCCGAGTATTTTTTTCAATTCCTCTTTGTTCCAACAATAAAATCGCCCTTCTTCACCCTCGCTATCGGCATCAAGTGCGCTATAAAAACAACCTTCTTCCGAGCGCATTTCTCGATTCAGCCATTCAACTGTTTGCTCAACAATTTGTTGATAACAAGGATCACCAAAAATCTGATAAGCGATCGTATATAATTCGATTAATTGGGCATTATCATACAGCATTTTCTCAAAATGGGGAGCCTTCCATAAGACATCAACGGAATAGCGAGAAAAACCACCGCCAATTTGATCAAAGATTCCGCCTTGCCCCATCTTATTTAGGGTGAGTTTAACATGATTTCTTACTTCGTTG
Source organism: Flavobacteriales bacterium (assembly GCA_947475095.1). Taxonomy (GTDB): domain Bacteria; phylum Bacteroidota; class Bacteroidia; order Flavobacteriales_D; family Crocinitomicaceae; genus UBA952. The sequence goes on along the minus strand of CANJLG010000001.1, from coordinate 28,840 downwards.
TGATTAAACAACTGACTATAATAGAGAAGGAAAAGATAATTATTAGGCAATGGAAACTTAGGAGCTCTTGCCGAGCCACCTTCCTTATTGTCAAAATTATTCTTCCAAGTGTCGATGGTATTATGCAGTATGTTTTCGTCTAATTGGTGAGGTAATACAGGCTCAGTAATCAATTCACTGGATTGAATACCTTCCTCAAGCTTGCTTGCAAAATCTAACATTCTTGCAAAATCATTCTGTTGAGTTTTAACCAATGCAGCCATTACCTCCAACCAATTCTCTTTAGGAAAATAAGTTCCCCCATAGATTGGTCTTCCGTCATCCAAACAAAAACAATTTAACGGCCATCCACCCTTCTGTGTCATAAGGTGAAGGGCGCTCATATACACTTGATCAACATCGGGTCTTTCTTCACGGTCCACCTTGACATTAACAAAGTATTGATTCATAAATGCCGCCACTTCATCATCTTCAAAACATTCTTTTTCCATAACGTGGCACCAATGGCACGCCGAATAGCCAATACTAATTAAGATTAATTTACCTTCTTTTCTTGCCGTTTCAAATACTTCGTTAGACCAAGGCACCCAATTCACGGGATTATTGGCGTGTTGCAATAAATAGGGGGAGCTTTCCTTGGCTAATTTATTTTTTAAGTGCTTCACTAGATTTATTAAGAATGAATTTTGCAGCTAAGACCGCAGGCAAAAATAATGATTCTGAGAACATGGAATTAAAAGTGAATCCAATCTTGGACACATTAATTAATTATTGTTTGTTAAAGGCATTTCAGTGACTGAAGACATGCTAAATTATAATAAATTAAGAAAATCCTTGACAAATGGGGGTGAGATAGTGTATCTTTGCAAGCATTTCAAAAATGCCCCTTAAAAAATAGATATGAGTAAAATGAAATTATCAGAGTTTAGCTTTGATTTACCAGAAGAGTTGATAGCAGAATACCCATCAGATAATCGCGATGAAGCAAGGTTAATGGTCATTCATCGAAAAACTGGAAAAATCGAGCATAAATTATTTAAAGATGTTTTGTCTTATTTTAGTGAAGGTGATGTGATGGTAAGGAATAATACGCGTGTTTTTCCTGCCCGAATGTATGGCAACAAAGAAAAGACAGGGGCTAAAATAGAAGTTTTCCTATTGCGCGAATTAAATCGCGAAAGCCTATTATGGGACGTCCTTGTTGATCCAGCTAGGAAAATCAGAATTGGCAATAAATTGTATTTTGGAGAAGATGATTCATTAGTTGCTGAGGTGATTGATAATACAACTTCTCGTGGTCGCACCCTGCGATTTTTATTTGATGGGCCTTATGAGGAATTTAAAGCCAAAATAACTGAATTTGGTGAAACACCATTACCAAAATACATAAAAAGGGCTGTGGAAGAATCAGATGAAGAGCGTTACCAAACTATATATGCAAAAGAAGAAGGTGCTGTTGCAGCTCCAACTGCAGGACTTCATTTTTCTAGAGAATTATTAAAAAGATTAGAAATTAAAGGAATTAATTTTGCTGAGGTAACTCTTCATGTTGGTCTTGGAACCTTTCGATCGGTAGAAGTGGAAGATTTAACTAAACACAAAATGGATTCAGAGCAGGTCATTATTTCTGAAGAAGCGGTAAGAATTGTAAATGAAGCAAAGCAAAACAAGAAAAGAGTTTGCGCTGTGGGAACAACCTCTATGCGTGCCATTGAAACATCCGTTTCAACTACTGGTGACTTGAAGCCTTTTGATGGATGGTCTAATAAATTTATTTTTCCTCCTTATGACTTTTCGATAGCGGATAGTTTAATAACGAATTTTCATACGCCACTTTCTACCTTGTTAATGATGATTTCTGCTTTTTGCGGACACGAATTAATGATGAAGGCATATCGTGAAGCGATTCAAGAAAAGTATCGATTTTATTCGTACGGCGATGCCATGTTGATTTTATAAATCAATCACTAATCGTTAGAATGTAGTTGGTTTTTTTTCCTTTTCCTAAAAGGATGAATTTACCTTGTATTAAATCCTTATTTGATAATACAAATTCTTCGTTTACCTTTTGCTTATTCACTGAAATTGCATTGGCCTTCAATTCTCTACGTGCTTCTCCATTAGACGATAGAAACCCAGATTTTGAAGATAGGGCGTCAACAATAGTTAAGCCATTTTCCAGTTCAATTTTGGGAATATCTACCTGCTGAACGCCTTCGAAAATAGTTAAAAAATCACGCTCATTTATCTCCATTAACTCTGCTGTAGTAGAATTTCCAAATAATATTTTGGATGCCAGAATAGCATTTGCTAAATCATCCTCTCCATGGACTCTTAAGGTAATGTCTTCGGCCAGTGCTTTTTGTAATAATCTCACATGCGGTTCGGCTTCGTGAAGGCTGATTATTTCATCAATTTCTTTCTTCGTTTTTAGGGTGAAGATTCGAATGTAATTTGGCGCATCTGCATCACTCGTATTTAACCAAAACTGATAAAATTGATAGGGGGATGTTTTCATCGGATCAAGCCATACGCTTTCCCCTTCAGTTTTGCCGAATTTTGTTCCATCTGCTTTTTTGATAAGAGGAGTGGTTACTGCATAGGCCTCATTTCCAGATTTTCGTCGAATCAATTCGGTTCCTGTCACTATATTTCCCCATTGATCTGATCCTCCCAATTGTAATATGCAATTTTTATGTTGGTTGAGGTAATAGAAATCATAGCCCTGAACTAACTGATAGCTAAATTCAGTAAAAGACATGCCGGTTTCCAGCCTTGATTTAACAGAATCCTTTGAGAGCATATAATTAATCGAAATGTGTTTACCCACATCGCGGATAAAATCTAAAAAAGAAAAATTCTTAAACCAATCGAAGTTGTTAACCAATTCTGCTACATTTTCACCACGATCAAAATCTAAAAACTTCTCAAGTTGTTTTTTTACGCAGGCCACATTATGATTTAAAGTTTCGGCATTCAATAAATTTCGCTCCTTTGACTTCCCGGAGGGATCTCCAACCATTCCTGTTGCCCCACCAACCAATGCAAATGGTTTATGTCCTGCACGTTGAAAATGAACTAAGGTCATGATTTGTACCAGATGACCAACGTGAAGTGAATCGGCAGTAGGATCGAATCCGATATACCCAGCAGAGACCTGCCTATTTAGCGCTTCTTCAGTACCGGGCATGATATCATGTATCATTCCTCTCCAACGTAATTCAGCAATAAAATTAGACGGCATTATTTATTTGGTTAAGTTTCTAAACACTTCTTCAAGGGTTTTCTTTTCGGTCTTTAAGGTTAAAATAAGCCACCCTTCTTGTTGCGCATGCAGCGCTATTTCTTTATTCAAATCAATTTTTTGATCAGAAGACACTAACCAGCCATTTTTGACAGCTTCCACTTTTTTTACGCCTATAATTTTGGCCAATTGCGTTTTGGAAACAACTTGATCAAATTCAATATAACTGGTTTGCTCTTCATTTGTTTCCTGTAAGCTTAGTGCTTTTTCATTAGCTACAATACGGCCTTTATTTATAATGACCAAACGATCGCAAATAGCCTCAGCTTCTTGCATGATGTGCGTAGAGAACATCACGGTTTTCTGCTGGCCAATGGTTCGGATTAGTTCGCGAATTTCCACTAATTGATTGGGGTCTAAACCAGAGGTTGGTTCGTCTAGAATTAGCACTTTTGGATCGTGAATGATTGCTTGAGCTAAACCAACTCGTTGCCGATATCCTTTCGATAATGCACCAATTTTTTTATTTTGCTCAATGCCTAAACCAACAGCATCAATCATCTCATTCACTCTGCTTTTTAACTTGTTTATTTTATAAATCCCTCCAACAAACTCAAGGTATTCTTTCACATACATGTCGAGGTATAAAGGGTTATTTTCTGGAAGATACCCAATCAACTTTCTTGCTTCTAGATTATCTACATCTACTTTTAGACCACAAACTGTCACCTCGCCTGAATGGGAGGGGATAAACCCCGTAATTATTTTCATAGTGGTCGATTTACCTGCTCCGTTCGGACCAAGAAAACCAAGAATTTCGCCTTGCTTAACAGAGAACGAAACATCGTTCACAGCGGCTTGTTGACCGTAATATTTAAAAAGATTTTTTACTTCTATTGACATGCTCGACGAAGGTAATTAAAAAAGATTAATTGTCGTTTAGTCTTGTTTCTTTTATAGCATAAAGGGCATAGAAAAAGGCGAAAAAAGTAACACCGGTTTGTGTTTCTAAGGTATCTTCTAAAAGAAAAGACACAATTGAAACGCTGAGGAATAAGATGCCTAAATAGTTCATTTCCTTAAACTGCTTGAAAAAGAAGGCGAATTGTAAATAGACAAATAAGAGGAGCCCTAAAATACCAAAACTTAAGCAATAGGTAAGGTATGAATTATGTGCACGGATTCTATTTTCTTTGATTAAAAGAGATTTATTCTCGTTATATTTTTTTTCAAATTCGTCGGCGACATCCCCAGCACCTACTCCGAGCAACCAATTTTTTTGTATGATTTGGCGTGCCGTATGCCATGATTCCAACCGTTGTAGCAGGGAATGTCCGTTTGGATTTTGGCTATGCTGTATTTGATACCTAACCCCGTACATTCTTGCTGCAAACCCGAACCCTGTTTCATGAACATCAGCATATCCATTTTCAATATTATGCACATCCTTTTGGCTAAGTGCACTAATTCCAAGATCATTATGTGGCAATTCTTTTGAATCTAAATACCTTGTTAGAGTGGTTTTTAATGCTTGTTTTTTTAGGTCAAGGCTATCGAATGCATACGGTGATCTTTTATTCCATGCCGAGCGGACTTCAGCGATATTATTAGCTTGTTTATGTGTTGTGGTTTTTGGCGTAAAAATATAAAAGAGTATAGCACTTATCCCAAAAATCACCAGCGTAAAGACACTAAATAAGATCCATTTCCTTTCTTTCAGGTGAAAAATTACCAAAATCGTAATAACAACAAGTAAGGCAATAAGCCCTGAAAGTATTTGGCTATAATAGGTATAGAAAATAAACCAAGCCCCGATGAATATCCAAATAAGAGAATACTTCTTAAGTTCGCGGCTTAGAAAAAAACAGACGCCAAGACCAAATGACAATAACATTCCATATCGGATATGTGATCCAAACAATGAAAGTTCTCGAATATCTATAGCGGTATGGTTCGCTAAGGAAAATTGATAACTACAGAAATTGATAAGGGACGTAATCAACAAACTAACAATTAACAGTAAGTACAGCCATTTAAGATTGGCTTTTGCAATCGGTTTAGCAATTAGAATGACAGGAATAACCAATAAGGGAGCCTTGACCCTTAAATCATTAAGGCCGTATGCGATGTTTTCACTCCAAAAAAGACTTAGAAGATGTAATAGATAAAAACCAAGAATCAGGTGTAAAAGATGATTTTCTTTAATTCGTTTCCAATAGGCACGAAAATCCATTTCTAGAAGTAGATTTCCAATGCATAGAAATAGGGTGATAGACATAAGAAACTTACTGCAAACTATGCCTATTAGCATAATTCCAATAAGGAAAAGGTGAATCCTATCGCTTGTTCGTTTCGAAATACCTTTTATCGTGCTACTCACTAGGCGCTTAATTTTTCAGAATGGCATTATAGGAATTGTTATCCATTGCCGTTTGAATTGCTTTGATGACTGCTGGATCATGTTCAAAGGAATTTATTGTACGTCCTTTTTGGAAATAGTACCGGGAAACAATTTCATTTTCTAGCATTTCAGTAATTTCAGTTCGATATTTATCAAGGTCTTTTGCTGGGTCAGGGCTTATTTTCACAAGTATATTTTCGTATTCTGCTTTAAGCTCGTCAAACGTCCCCTCCTTTTCGGCTTCTAGTTTCAACTTTTTTAATGCGTTTTGTGCAGCTGTCGAGTAATTTAATTTAGCATTTAAGACATATGTTTTAAATATAGCGTATTCATCATCAGATAATTGAAATTTATCTGCTGCAGCGATTTCTTTATTATTAGAACGGTATTGGGTGGCATAATTAAAGAATATGTTTTTGCTAAATAGCAGGGCGCTAAATTGACTTAAGTCTTCTTTTTCAATGGCAAGATCTGGATCTATTCCGCGACCATCAATGACATCCCTGCCATTTTGCGTTTTAAATTTACGCAATAAAGAATCTGAAATTTCTTTCGGCTTGGCCCCTGACTCTTTATCATAGTATTCCAAGCGTTGCACACAGCGCCCAGAAGGGGTATAGTATTTCGCAATGGTTATCTTAACTTTAGATCCGTATTTCAAATCATAGGTGCGTTGAACTAATCCCTTTCCATAACTTTGCTCTCCAATAATAACGGCACGGTCTAGATCCTGTAAGCTGCCTGCAACAATTTCGCTTGCGGATGCAGAACCCTCATCTATCAATACAATCAGGGGCAGCCCCAAGGCAATAGGTTCCTCCATCGTTTTATAAACATGATTTTCCTCTTTTACTCGCCCCTTTGTAAAAACAACAACCTTATCCTTGGGCACAAAGAAATTTACAATTTTTACCGCCTCAATTAATAAGCCCCCACCATTTCCTCTTAAATCTAAAATTAATTGCTCCATGCCCTCTTTTTGCATGGCGATGATTCCTTTTTTAACCTCTTCAGAAGCGGTTTGAGTAAAGCTATTTAATGAAATATAACCGACCTTCTCTTTAATTATTCCGTAATATGGAACATCAGGAATTTTAATTTCATCACGTGTTATTTCGATTAATTTATTTCCTTCATTGAATCGTTCCACTAGTATTTTTACCACCGTTCCTTTTGGTCCCTTTAAAGCATCGGATACTTGGTCACTTGGTTTGTTAAACATCGTTTTACCATCAACTTCTAAGATTTTATCTCCTGCTCTCAAGCCACTTTTTTGAGCAGGGTTTCCTTCATATGGCTCGCTAATGTAGACATACTCATCTGCTTTTTTTATTAAAGATCCGATTCCACCATATTGTCCCGTTGTCATTAGGCGATAATCTTCGATATTGGCTTCAGCATAGTAAACCGTGTAGGGATCAAGTTCTTTTAGCATCGCATCAATAGCAACTTTTGATAATTTCCCAGGCTGAACATCGTCTACAAAATAAAGATCGAGATTTTCATAAATTTGGTCCATTAGTTCAAGGCTTTTTATGACCTCAAAACCATTGGATTGGGCTTTCGCTTGGAGCGAAAAAAGCAAGGCTACGCTAAAAAATAATTGCTTAATTAAGTTGATTTTGTAATTCATTTCTGATTTTTTTTAAATGACTAACGATTTTTAGTTCTATTTCAATTGATTCTTTTCTTTCTCGGGAAACATATACCAAGGCAATATCCAGTCCAAATCCTTTCAAAAGTAGCAATTCTTCTAACAGCTCCTTGTTTTTTCTAATTCCTTCCCGCATACAACGTTTTATGTAGTTACGTTCGTGTGCTTTCTTGATAAATTTTTTTGGAACACTCACTAAAATCTTGAACGTTGAATCATCTTTTGGCTGGGGCAAATGATACGAAAGAAAGGGGAATCCATGGATTTTAACACCCCCTTGAAAGACGGCATCAATCTTTTTTTTTCCGCATAAATGATATGCTTTTCCAAAGGTGAAATTCATACTTACAAAGGTAATCAACTTGTTAGCTGCTTGCAATAATTCTATCTATTATTCAATTCGTTCTTGATCGGTAGGCAATTCAGATTTTATCCAAGTAGATGTAATCAATAAATCTTCCGTCTTGGTCAACAAAATATCGCCTTCTTTTAATGGCGTTGCTTTGCTTATCAATTTACCTTTATGCAAGGTCATTGAGTAGCCTCTTTTGAGAACGTTTTCAGGATTTAGGGCATTAATAATATTTTCAAATGCAACTAATTGCTTCGCCTCTTGTTCATTTTTATGCACTATAGCCAACAAAATCCGGGTATTATATCCATCAAAAATGGTGGTGTAATTTGTTAACTGATTTTTGGCAGTCCGCTCAATTGTAAATACAACTCGATCGATTTTTCCATTCGCTCGTTCTATCATTTGTGATGTTGAATAGGATATTTTAGTAGAACTAATACTAAGGTTGTTTCGTGCAGAGAGGCTCAGGTTTAACGTTAATTGTTTTAGCATACCTGCCGTATTTTTAAAGGCTGTTTTTGAATGCGCCAGACAGTTTATGCTTTTTGTCTTTAGAATGTAGCAAGCATTTTGAATTTCAGCATCATATTCTTTAAAGTTTACCAATAAAAACTCTGCTAATTTAGTTGGAGTTATGGCGTGCCTAAACGAAACCATTTCCGCCACGGTTAAATTGGTTGAATGACCAATGCCGGTTAAAACAGGAAGAGGAAACTCAGCAATACATTTACAAAGTTCAAAATTATTATAGCAAGAAAGACCTACTTCACCACCACCGCCTCGAATAATAAGGACAACATCAAAATGGTGTTGCACCTTTTTTATTTTAGTTAATACTTGCACAATTGAATTCACAGCAACATCACCTTGAAGATAGGCGGGGAATAAATGGGTTTCAAGGATGTATTTATGGCTTGATTCGGCCAACATCTGCATAAAATCCGAAAGCCCTTTGCTGGATTCTGCCGAAATGATAGCAATTCGTTTGGGCAATAAGGGAAAAGGTAGGTTTTGATTTTTATTCAAAATACCTAATTCATGTAATTTTTTTATTGATTCATCACGTTCTTTTTGCAATTCTCCTAAGGAAAACGAGGGGTCGATGTCTAAAATTTGTAGGCTTAAGCCATAGGATTCATTGAATACTATTTTAACATACAACAGTAAGTTTTTACCCTCATCTAAAGGTTCTTTAACGACCTCAATAAATCGTCGGTTAATCTGATTAAATTGAGTTTTCCAAATAGTGGCATTAATTTGAGCAACTATTTTATCGCCTTCTTTTTGAACTAATTCAGGAAATGCGTGCCCACTTGGGTAAAGGTTTAGCTTATGCATTTCCGCTTTTACCCAATAAGGACTTTGGTAGCGATCTTCAATGGTTTTCTTTATTGAAGACACCACCTGCTTTAGGGTGAAAATCTGTCGTTCGCTCATTTATTCAGCCCGCAACATTTTCGATTTCCTCATCTAAATATCCTTGAACAATCTCAATAGCATTTGCCACTACATCGCTCAGTGCAACAATATACGTTCCTTCTTTTGCTAAAGAAATAGCATGTCGAATAGCATCTATCTCGAGGTTGACTACTTCATACGTTGTTGTAGGATCTGATTCAATTATTCCTTCAATGATGAGGTCAATTATTTCTTTTTCTGTTCTACCTCGCAAGTATTTTTCCTGCCGAATAATGATATGATCAAACATTCTCGCGCCTATTCTCGCGCACTCTTTAATGTCTTCATCTCGACGGTCTCCAATGCCGGATATAATGCCAATTTTTCGGCTTGCATCTATACTTTGAAGGTAATCTTCAATGCCACGGTATCCCATAGGATTGTGTGCAAAATCAATCATTACCTTAAATTTTGAAAACTCAAAAACATTCATGCGTCCTGGAGTCTGAGCAGTGCCAGGGATAAAGGTGGCTAAGGATAATTTAATGTCCTCGATTTTAAATCCATAAATATAAGAGGCAAGCGTGGCTGCCAGAACATTTGCAATCATGAATTTAGCTTTCCCACTCATTGTTAATGGAATAACGGTCGCTTTTTCGACTCGAATCTTCCAATCTCCCTTTTTTATAGTAATGAATCCATTTTCATAAATGGCTGCAATACCTCCCTTTTTACAATGCTCAACAATAGCCTCGTTGTTTTCGTTTAAGCTAAATAACGCAACATTACAATCGAGTTTTTCAGCAATCTTTAAACAATATTCATCTTCTCCGTTTAGAACAGCCCACCCTCCTTTTTTTATACTCTCAACAACAACAGATTTTACGCGTGATAAATCTTTAAGGTCATGGATATCACTTATTCCTAAATGGTCTTCCTGAATATTTGTAATGACACCAATATCACATTTACTAAATCCAAGGCCAGAGCGCAAAATACCTCCTCTGGCTGTTTCTAGTACAGCAAACTCAACATTTGGATCTTTTAGGATATACTCGGCTGAAATAGGACCGGTTGTATCTCCTTTTTCCATTAAATGATTTTGAATATAGATTCCGTCAGAGGTCGTAAAACCAACGCGGAAGCCATTATTTTTAACAATGTGCGCAATTAAACGAGTTGTTGTGGTTTTTCCATTGGTCCCTGTTATAGCAATTATTGGAATCCGTGAGGGTTTCCCCGGAGGATAGAGCATATCAATAACTGGAGCAGCAACATTTCTTGGCAATCCTTCAGAAGGGGCTAAATGCATCCTAAATCCGGGAGCAGCATTCACCTCCAAAATAACACCGCCATTTTCTTTTAATGATTCTGTTAAATTGCGCGCCATAATATCTACTCCGCAAATATCTAAGCCAATAATTCTAGAGATTCTTTCCGCCATAAAAATATTTTCCGGGTGCATCATATCGGTAACATCAATCGAGGTTCCTCCGGTACTCAAATTTGCGGTTGATTTTAGATAGACAATGTCAGCTTTTTCTGGAATTGTATCAACAGTAAAACCTCTTTTGTCTAATAATTCTAAACTGTCTCTATCAATTTCAATTTCAGTTAATACGTTTTCGTGGCCGTAGCCCCTGCGAGGATCATCGTTTACTTGAGCAATTAATTCATTAATCGTATGTTTTCCGTCTCCAACTACATGGGCAGGAACTCTTTGGGCGGCAGCAACTAGTTTATTATCGATTACTAAAACCCGGAAATCATACCCAGTTATAAAACGTTCAACAATAACTTTTCTTGAATATTTTTGTGCATATTCCAAGCCCAATAAGGCATCTTCCCATTTGGTTACGTTGATGGATGCGCCTTTTCCATGATTCCCATCAAGTGGTTTTAGTACTATCGGATAACCAATCGATTTAATGGTAGCTTCAAGGTCTTCAGCATCTACACAAATGGATCCTTTCGCAACTGGAATTGAGGCCGCGTCTAACATTTTTTTTGTCTGCTCTTTGTTGCAAGCAATATCCACTGCAATGTTGCTGGTTTTACAGGTAATAGTAGCTTGAAAGCGCATTTGATTTATCCCGTACCCCAATTGAATTAATGAATTAGTCCCTAAGCGAATCCATGGGATATCTCTTGCTTTTGCCTCATCAACGATGCTTCCTGTGCTCGGTCCTAGGCGAACTTTTTCACGAATTTCCCGCATGTTTTGAATGTCCCGCTGTAAATCATACGGAACGTTATCGATAAGTGCCTGAGCAATATTTACAGATGCTTCAGCAGCAAATACACCTACTTTTTCTTCGATATAATTAAAAACAACGTTATAGACGCCTTTCGTTTTGGTTTCTCTCGTTCGACCATATCCGACATCCATGCCGGCAAGTGTTTGTATCTCTAAGGCAATATGTTCGATCACATGTCCCATCCACGTTCCATTATCAATTCGCATAAAAAATCCGCCATGACAACCCTCAGAACAACGATGTGTGATTAACGATGGTATCAAGAGCTCAATGCGTTCTCTAAACCCCTCGATTTTATTCGTAGGTAACTCTTCTAATTCCTCCAAATCTAATCGCATTTGGATAAGTTTTTTTCTTGAAATACTCCAAATATTTGGACCTTGTAATGCTTGTATTTTTAATATTTTCATTGAAATCGGTTTTTTTGTGCAAATTACAAAAAAAATAATACGAAATTTTCTATATTAAATTGATTCCTAAAATTATTTTATTTTCTTTTAAATCCCTAACTTCGCACTCTTAAATAAAATAATGGGCGTTAAGATATTTTCTGGAAGAGCTTCACTGAATTTAGCAACTCAAATTGCTGAGCATTTTGGCCAGCCTTTAGGGGATGTGAACGTTACTGTTTTTAGTGATGGTGAATTTCAACCTTCCTTCGAAGAAACAGTTAGGGGCCAGGATGTATTTATTGTGCAGTCTACTATGCCCCCGACGGAAAATATATTTGAATTATTATTATTAATCGACGCGGCCAAAAGAGCCTCAGCACGTAAAATTATTGCTGTCATCCCCTATTTTGGTTTTGCTCGTCAAGACAGAAAAGACAAGCCTAGGGTAGCAATAGGAGCGAAATTAGTAGCAAATATGCTAATGGCTGCAGGTGTTGATAGAGTAATGACGATGGATTTACATGCAGATCAAATTCAGGGCTTTTTTGAAGTTCCTGTTGATCATTTATACGCATCTTCTCTTTTTCTTAAGGAAATACAAATACTAAATACTAACAATATCATCATGGCTGCTCCTGACGTAGGCGGGGCTAAAAGAGCCAACTCGTATGCGAAAAATCTTAATTGCGGCCTCGCTCTTTGCCATAAGAATAGAAAGCGAGCAAATGAGATTGCTGAAATGACTGTGATTGGTGATGTTCGAGGAAAAGATGTAATTATTGTTGATGACATGTGCGATACAGCAGGCACGCTTACAACAGCAGCAGATCTGTTAATGGAAAAGGGCGCGCTAAGCGTTCGTGCGTTTTGTACGCATGCGGTTTTGTCCGGTCCTGCCTATGAAAGAATCGCTAATTCTAAACTTACCGAACTTATCGTAACTGATACTATTCCCTTGGCGAAATCGAGTCCTAAAATTAGAGTGGTTGCCATTTCTGATTTATTCGCCGATGTAATAAAAAGATTGATTAATAATGAATCAATAAGTTCACATTTTGTAATCTCTTAACTATATAATAAATGAAAACAGCACAATTGAGCGGTTCGCTTAGAACGAACGTAGGGAAAAAGGATGCTACACTTCTAAGAAATGAAGGTAGGGTTCCATGTGTACTTTACGGACAAGGTGATCAAACCCACTTTTCCGTAAAACGAGTAGACATAGATAAAATCGTTTTTTCACCTGAAGTATACCAAGTTGCCTTGGATATCGAAGGTAAAAAAGCAATGGGAATCATTCGTGAATTGCAGCAGCATCCAACGAAAGATACCATTCAACATGTTGACTTTTACGAGTTAAACGATGCTAAGGTGGTGAGCGTAAAATTACCTGTTAGACTGGTAGGTTCAGCACGAGGTGTTTTGGCGGGTGGTCGATTAATGCAAGTTTTCCGTACTTTATCATGTGTAGGATTGCCTTCAGCAATTCCTGATGCAATTACGCTTGATATTTCTACTTTGAAAATTGGTCAATCTTTTAGGGTAAATAGCATTTCCATTCCAGGTATTACCTTTTTAGACCCTGCTAACGCAGTGGTTGTTTCGGTTAAGATGGCAAGAGGTGCCGTTAAGCCTGCAGATACTGACGAAGACGAAGACGATACTAGTACTGAAGCTGTTACTGAAACTGTTACTGAGGCTGATACTAATACTGAAGCTGACACTAATACTGACACTAATACTGAAGCTGACACTCAAGAAGAGGCATAAGTTTCTTGTAACAAAATACGAACCGTTAGGATGAACTCTTAACGGTTTTTTTTTAGCTAAATATTTCTAGTATAAAAACCTTTTCTAATTACTACACAAAAAGCGATTAAATTTGTAGTCTAAACACCATTCAACTTTTATAATCATGGATAATATTTTAACGACATTCAATATTCAGTCAATAAATAATGGCGCTTCAACTGGTCAAGATTGCTGGACTACTACAGGAGCACTCATCGATTCGTATTCGCCTGTCGATGGAAAATTAATAGCGTCTGTTAAATCAGCAAATGCATCAGATTATGATAGGGTCATCAAAACAGCTCAAGCAGCATTTTTAGAATGGCGTCAAATACCTGCGCCTAAACGCGGTGAAGTAGTTCGTCAGTTAGCCGAAAGAATTAGGTTTTATAAAGAACCTCTTGGAAAATTAGTTTCCTATGAAATGGGAAAATCACTTCAGGAAGGATTAGGAGAGGTACAGGAGATGATTGACATTTGTGATTTTGCAGTCGGCTTATCACGCCAACTTTATGGCTTAACCATGCATTCTGAAAGACCTAGTCATCGTATGTATGAGCAATATCATCCTTTAGGAATTGTAGGTATTATTTCTGCTTTTAATTTTCCTGTTGCTGTTTGGAATTGGAATACTGCTCTAGCCTGGGTTTGTGGTGATGTTTGTGTTTGGAAACCATCTGAAAAAACCCCACTTACTGCTCTTGCGTGTCAATTTATTACGAATGAAGTTTTCAAAGAAAATAATGTTCCAGAGGGTGTATCTTCTTTAGTTATCGGAGATGCTGAAATTGGGAAGTTAATGGCAAATGATGCAAGAGTTCCTCTTATTTCAGCTACTGGGTCAACAAGAATGGGAAAAAGTGTCGGTGCTTTAGTTGGCGCAAGACTTGGAAGAGCCCTTCTAGAACTCGGAGGAAATAATGCGATCATTATTGCACCTTCTGCCGATTTAAAAGTGGTGGTACCAGGCGCAGTTTTTGGCGCTGTAGGAACCGCTGGACAACGATGCACCTCAACTCGCCGATTAATTATTCATGAAGACATTTATGAAAAGGTACGGGATGCCATCGTAAAAGCGTATGGACAATTGAAAATAGGGAATCCTCTTGATACAGATAATCATGTTGGGCCATTAATCGATAAAGATGCCGTAAACAATTATTTAGTAGCGATTGAAAAAGCGAAGGCGGAAGGAGCCACTGTTTTAATTGATGGCGAGGTACTCACAGGAGATCAATATGCATCTGGTTGCTATGTAAAACCCGTTATTCTTGAAGCGGAAAATCATTTTTCCATGGTTCAGCATGAGACCTTTGCTCCGATTTTATATTTAATGAAATATACGGGCGATGTTTCCAATGCCGTTGCGCTTCAAAACAACGTTCCACAAGGCCTTTCATCTGCAATCATGACCAATAATCTAAAAGAGGCGGAAGCTTTTTTAGCAGCATCTGGATCTGACTGCGGTATAGCAAATGTTAATATTGGTACTTCTGGTGCCGAAATTGGAGGTGCATTTGGTGGCGAAAAGGAAACAGGAGGTGGACGTGAATCGGGTTCTGATGCCTGGAAAGTTTATATGAGAAGACAAACAAATACAATCAATTATTCTGATAGCTTACCATTGGCTCAGGGGATTAAATTTGATTTATAGAAGTTTTTTCGCCGAGTATGGAATACATCATTGGTATTTTAAACTTAATATGTTTGAAGCGAAATTCTGATGGACTTTGTTCCTCGAGGTTTTGAAAGCAACTATAGGGAGAATAATCGTGTTCATCGAACTTTTTTATGTTGATTCCTTGATCAATTAGCGCCTGAAATAGGGATGCTAAACTGTGATTCCAACCAATCGTTTTGTTGCAAATATCAGCCTTTGAATCTGCATAAGTACCTGCCACCTCCTCGACAATAGGTCCGGTATTAAAATAGTCGAAGGCAATAAATTCCAACTTGTCGTCAAAAGTCCAAATAAAGGGATGGAAATCCGCCATAATAAAATTACCGCCTAGTTTTAAAAAATGACCTACAATCTCCGCCCATTTTGAAACATCAGGCAGCCATCCAATGGTTCCATAACTGGTAAATACTAGATCGAATTTTTCGTTCAATTGTTCTTTTAATGAATAAATATCACAACATATAAAATTAATGTCAATACCCATTTCACTGCTTAAAGATTGTGCTGCATCTATAGCCTTTGGTGAAAAGTCAACTCCGGTAACTTGTCCGCCCATTCTTGCTAAACTGATGGAGTCTTGACCAAAATGGCATTGTAAGTGGAGTATTTTTTTACCTTTAATATCCCCTAGGAGTTTGAGCTCTGGAGTTTTTAAAGAACACCAACCTTTTTTAAATGCAGCTACATTATAAAAATCAGATTGGAGATGAACTGCCACTTTTTCATCCCAAGCAATTTGGTTAATTTCTTTGTAATTATCAGCCTCCGGCAATTTACTCATTTAATTATTTTTAAATATGTTTTACTATTCTATTTTTCAAAGCTACAATTATTGTTTAATTGCTTTATTTCATAGGTTGATAAAAGTGTAATTCCTTATCTTTGCCAAAAAAAATTGCATGAAATTATTAACGGTAGGTAGTGTTGCATTCGATGCTATTGAAACACCTTTTGGTAAAACAGATAAAATTGTCGGTGGGGCAGGTACATATATCTGTTTTTCTGCTGCATTTTTTTTAAAAGAACAAGGGATAATTTCTGTTGTGGGTGAGGATTTTCCTTCGGAAACACTTCAAGAATTGAAGGAAAAAGGAGTTAATTTAGACGGTTTACAAATAATTCAGGGAGGCAAGACATTTTTCTGGTCAGGAAAGTATCACAACGATATGAATTCAAGAGATACCTTGGCAACAGAGCTTAATGTACTAGGAACCTTTGACCCAATTGTACCAGAAAATTATCAAGGTGTAGATTATCTATTATTAGGAAACTTAAGCCCAGAAGTACAGCGAACGGTTATTGAGCGCTTAGTTAAACGACCAAAATTGATCGCAATGGACACGATGAATTTTTGGATGGACATCGCTTTGGAGGAATTGAAAAAAACCATTAAATTAGTAGACGTAATTATCATTAATGATGAAGAAGCAAGGCAATTATCAGGCACGTATTCTTTGGTTAAGGCCGCTTCGACTATTCAAGCTATGGGACCCAAAATCGTGATTATTAAAAAAGGTGAACATGGTGCATTATTGTTCCATGGAGAAAAAATATTTTATGCGCCAGCTCTTCCCTTGGAAGAGGTCTTTGATCCAACGGGTGCAGGAGATACTTTTGCTGGTGGATTTATGGGATACATTGCTTCCACAGACGATTTTAGTTTCGAGAATATGAAAAGTGCCGTCATTGCAGGTTCTGCCTTAGCCTCTTTTTGTGTTGAGAAATTTGGAACAAATCGCTTGAAAGAAATTACAACAACCGAATTGAATAATCGAATTGCTCGATTTGTTGAATTGTCACATTTTCAAATGAAAGAAATATGATTGAGTTCCAGTCTTATATTGATAAAATAAACGAACTAATTGCTGCTGACGATTTAGTGGTGTTAGGGAAGGAGGTATCGGAGCTAAGAAGTCACTTTGATGATTATTTACTCGAGCAGGAAAGACTTTATCAAATTGCTAAAATCGAAGCTAAAGAAGCTGGGAATGAAATAGAAGAAGTTGATTTCGAATCTGTAAAAGAAGGGTTTTATTCAGTATTTAAGAAATTTCAAGAAATACGGAAGCAACAAGTATCCTTAAAAAATACTCTTGAAGCGGAAAATCTAAAGCTTAAGAAGTCATTGATGGGTCGCTTAAAAGAAGTGATTGAAAGTGAAGAAAATATTTCAACAGCTTTTCAAGCGTACAAAGAAATTCATGAGACATGGAAAAAAATTGGGGATATCCCACGTGAAAAAAGAGATGAAATTCAGCGTGAATATTCACGGATTTTAGAGATTTTCTTTTACACGATGAAAATTTATCGGGAAATAAAAGACCATGACTACAAACGAAATGCACAACTAAAACAAGGGATTATTCATCGCCTTCAAAAACTAAGGAATAGTAATGAATTGGTCCGGAATTTAGAAACTAGTTTACGAGTACTCCAAGATGAATGGGAGGAAATTGGCCCGGTCGCGAACGATGAATGGGAAGTGGTGAAAAATAGTTACTGGGAAGCTGTCCGATCTATTTACGATAAAATAAATGCGCATTATGAAGGTCAGCGATCACTTTTAAGTGAAAACATATCAAAAAAGAAAGTTCTAATTGATTCCCTAAGTGTCATTCTTACTCAAATAGAGGACAATGAATCTCCTAAATTTTGGGAAGGGAAAACCGCTGAAGTATTAAAATTACAAGAGGATTGGAAAAAAATAGGCGCCGGGTCAAAAAAAGAGAACGATGCTGTTTGGACTACTTTTCGTGAGTTATGCAACACCTTTTTTGGTGCAAAGAAAGCCGTAAGTAAAAAAATAGATGGGCATTTGCAAGAAAATATAGCCTTGAAAAAAGGTCTTATTGAAGAGGTGAAAGCGATCCATCAGGAGAAGGATTGGAAATTAACAGCGGATAAGATCATCAAAATCCAACAGCGTTGGAAATCCATAGGATCAGCCGGTCATAAATTTGAAAATAGACTTTGGTCGGAATTCAGATCTGCCTGCGATGTTTTCTTTCAGGCACGAGAGCAGTTTGCAAAAGATCAAGTTGATGAATTAACGAATAATTTGACATTGAAAGAAGCCTTGATTGAGCAAATAGAAAAGTACGTAATTTCTGATAAATCTTCAGCCCTTTTAGCCTTCAAAACCTTTAGCCAAACGTTTTCCGAAATAGGTCATGTTCCATTAAATAAAAAAGAGGCGGTTTACATGCGCTTTAAAAAAGCGCTAGATTCCAAATACAATGATTTAAAATTAGAAGGAGATGAACGGGTAAAGTTACTTTTTACTGCCAAGCTAGACCTTATAAATTCCAGCCCAGATCGAACTAAGCTCTACCAAAAAGAACGTGCAGAGATTAAGCGGCAAATGGATGCATTGAATCAAGAAGCTTTGCAATATGAAACGAATTTGGGTTTCTTTGCTAAATCAAAAGGGGCAGACATTTTGAAAAAAGAAGTTGAGCAAAAAATTGAAAAAATAAAACAAGAAATTCTTCAACTTCGAGGAAAGTTAAAACTTATCCCAAATGAATAGCTTTGTAAATGTAATTTTATTAGCACTTACCTTTCCCTTAATTACGCTTTCAATTATTATTGGATTTGACTTGCCAGTTGAGTTTTTAAAAACATCTGGCAATAACTTAACTTTTACAAATGAGGGCTTTCTTATTTTGGCATCTTTAATGGGGCTTATTGCTATGCGTAGAAGCGTGAAGAGATGGATGGGAATGAAAATAGTTAACACCACCGCTAGATTTCTTTTTAATTTTGAGGTGAGCTCAGCGCGAAAAAACAGGGTGCTTGTTTATACCATTCTTGAGGCCGTTGTTATGATATTTATTGGCTGTTCGGTTTATTATTTAACTCCAAAAGCTATCGTTCCTGCTCTAGTGCTCTTTGCATTTTCACTCGACAACTTTCTATTCCTTTTGATTGGGTATAATAAAAGATTTCGAATAGGCTTAAGCTCAAAAGCCCTGATTATTAGCGATAGAGAAGTAACCGTTTTGTATTTCGAGGGACTTAGAAAAATTAGTGTCGATCAGCAAACGATCTATTTTGATTACATAAAAGAATTGCAACTTTCTTTCCCAACGAATTGTGTTCGAATGGAGGATAAAGCAGAAATTATTAATGGTCTAAATGATATAGTGGATAAAAACAAGGTGATGTTTACCAACATGGAGGCATGGAAGCATTAAAAATTCTCATCGTAGAAGATGAGCCATCTTTTGCCCAACTTGTTCAACATCAACTCGAAATGTTGGGCATTGATATTCAAAATGTCTTTATAGCTACTTCCTTAAGCGAGGCCAATTCCTTTCGGGATGAAATTGATCCCGACCTTGTATTGTTAGATTTAACTATTTTAGATTCTAGTGGATTGGCTACCTACGATGCCATTAATAAAATGTATTTCAACGCTTCCATTATCATTCTTTCAGGTTTAGATGATAAAGAACTGGCGATTCAACTTGTTTCAAAAGGAGCCCAGGATTATCTTCAAAAATCGGATGTAAATGCGGAATTATTAGGCAGAACAATTCGTTTCGCGATGCTACGAAGGTCTGTTCGATTAGAACTTGCTAAGTCTAAAAAAACATATAGGGATGTCTTTAATAATTCACCTATGCCTATGCTTCGCCTTTTTGGTGAAACAATGGAGATTACCATGGCAAATCCTGCCGCCTTAGCGCTCTATGAAATAACTGCAGCAGAAATTTTGGGAAAATCGATTTATAGTTTCAATTATTTTAATGATCAACGCATTGAAATCGATTCCAATTCGAGTACTTTAAAAAAATACTTAAAGCAAAAAACCTTAAATGGTGTTGAAATCATAAATGAAATAGTAATCAATAAATTGGAACAAGAGGAGGGGGTATACATTGCCTTGGTTATTGATAGAACGGAAGAGTTGAAGTTTGAAAAACAAAAATTTAGTGTCATTTCACAAGCTGAGGAAAGAGAAAAGAAAAAGATAGCTAGGGAGTTGCACGATGGTTTGGGGCAACAATTAACACTTGTAAACCTTCTTTTTCAAAATATCACGCCTACTAAAGATCAGGAAACAGCCCACCATACTGTTTCAAATTTACTCAAGGAGAGCATTCGTGAGTTGAGGGAAATTTCCTATAACCTCAATCCCCCAGAATTAGAAAATGGTTTCTTACATGCTATTCATCGTTTCGCTAATCGGATTAATTCTACCGGACTAATTGATTTTAAGATTGAAATACAGAAGGGAATTGTCGAGGAAACACTCGATCATATAGACCGCGTTAATTTATATCGGATTATTCAGGAATTAGTTAATAATACGCTTAAACATGCTAAGGCTACGCAAATTTATTTTTTAATGGAAAAAAATAAAAATCAGGTTTCTATTTTATTAAAAGATAACGGAGTAGGTTTTGAATTCGAAAAGGCACAAGCCGGAATGGGAATCCAAAACATTCAATATAGAATGAAAATGTTGAACATTGAAAGCGAATACACCACAATATTAGGGCAAGGGGTCGCCATTAAAATGATTTTTAACTAGTAAGGTAATGGCGAAAAAACTAAAAGTATTAGTTATTCGCTTTAGTGCCATTGGGGATATTCTGCTAACTTTTCATGTGCTGAAAGCCATTCGTAATACTCACCCAGAAGCGGACATTCACGTCCTTACCAAAGCAGAAAACGCCTCTATTTTTGAGGGAATAGATGTCCCTATTGTGGTTCATCCCTTAAACCAATCCTTGTATAAAACAGCTCGCCAACTGCAAAAAGAACATTTTACCCACGTCATAGATCTTCACAACAACTTGCGTACGCGATTTCTCCAATTCGCCATGCTGAGGTGGGAATGGTCTCGTTTTAAAAAGTGGAATATTAGAAAATGGCTACTGACCCAATTTAAACTAAATACTCTGCCTCAAATGCATGTGGTAGATCGCTACTTGGAGGCTTGTACGAAATTACAGCTCGACCTGAGTCATTCTAGTAATATCCTCAAGCCATCGTCTCATTCGGTAGAGGAATTCGGTTTGCAGAAACAATCCTATGTGGCTTGGGTACTTGGCGCCAAATTCGCCACGAAGCAACTGCCTGTTGAGAAAATAAAAGAAATCCTTTCTCTCCTTAATGTGCCTGTGGTCTTTTTAGGAGGTAACTCAGAACACGCCATGGCCATGGAACTACTTCACGCTTTTCCGCAAGCTACGAACTTGGTTGGTAAAACATCATTGTGGCAATCTGCCGATGTGTTGCGCGACGCAAAGGTTACAGTAAGCAACGATACTGGATTGATGCATTTGGCGTCGTTTTATGCGGCACCCATAGTAACTATTTGGGGAAATACAACGCGCGACTTTGGGATGTATCCTTATCAAAAAAGCAATGTTTTTTATGCTGAAGTTGCTGATCTTTCGTGCAGACCTTGTTCGAAAATAGGTCATCAAGCTTGTCCAAAAGGCCATTTCGATTGCATGCTCAGGCAAGACGCCGTAAAAATTACAACTCAAATTACCGCCTTATATCACCAAGAAATAGCAGAATTTCCTGAATAGCTGAGGGGTCAAAGGTGATTTCATTCGCGCCATATTCGGCAGGATTCCCGCTTACCGAAGGCTGAAATAAGTGATTCAATCCGTCTATATTTTTAATGCGTTTTATCTTTTCGGATCCCGGATTGCAATATAGTGTTATCGCATCTAGGTTCATTTTTGCGGGAACTTGTAAATCATTGCTCCCGTTGAGGGCTAGATAATGACATGTTAGTTTTTGGAGATCGCTCTTGGGATTGTAATTCAGGAAGTAAATCATCCAAGGATTGACATATGCATCTAAATTCAATTTAACCCAAGTTTCGCGGTCCGGGACCCCATTTTCTCGGAGTTCCTTTTCGTTGATTTTTTGAGCGTAGTTGTCTAAAAATCTTTTTGCATTTTTTCGAACCCTAACTAAACTATCTAAGGTTAAAATCGGGTAAAAGGACCTCGAAAACTTTTGTAGCGCTCTACGTTCTTTTTTGCTCGCGCCATTCGCTTTAATTATTAATTGCTGTTGTTCTTGGAGTAGGGTGGAACCTAAAATGCCAGGTCCCGCTAAAGAAATCACTGCATATATTTCTGGATATCTAGCTGCTACCATGTTGGCAATCATCCCGCCTTCACTGTGGCCCATTAATACAATGCGTTGGGTGTCTACATATGCAAGGGTTTTTACAAACTGTATAGCTGCCGCAATATCTTCTGCGAAATCTAAGGATGTGGCGCCTTCAAAGGTCCCTCCTGATTTTGCTGTGCCCCGATCATCCATTCTTAATACGCTATAACCCGCAAGGGTAAGGCGGTCTGCTAAGACTAAAAACGGCCGATGTCCTAAAATCTCTTCGTTACGGTCTTGGGGCCCACTTCCGGTAATCAAAATGACACATGGCACCTTGATTTGTTTATCAGTTTCGGGGCGGGTCACGGTGCCGCTCAAGTTGAATTGACCCTTAGCATTGAAAATAGACACCTCTTCCTGTATATAAGGAGTTGGTTCTTTAGGGTCTTGTATTTTGCGTTGGGATGGAAGAGCGCTTATTGTTTGTTTGAAATTTAAATTGGCCTTAAAGGCGCCTTGTTTAAACGTGCCAACGATAACGGCTGTATCGGTAAGTATGCCTTGATAAGACACATTTAATTTTTCTATTGTAAAAAACAACTTGGATCCATTAACCTCAACAGAATTCATCGGAATTCCAAATGCTTTTTGTTTGGGGCTGTCTAAGGTCCCAAGCCAGCTATTTGAACTATCTTTTAAATGAATAACCAAGGGTAACTTCTCGCCCATTACGTCTAGTGTGGCGTACCAGGTGCCCGGAAATGTTTGACTTAAAAGCGAAGACCCAAGGAGGCTAAAAAATATAATTAGCCTAAATCGCATCTTCAATGAATATTTTTTTTAGCTCCAAAGCTTCCGATGGTTTCATTTTACCTGCAAGAATTAAACTCAGTTGTTTTCTTCTTAAGGCTCCTTCGTAGCGTTTTTTTTCTTCTTCTGTTTCTGGAATGAGTTCTGGAATATTAATGGGAGCACCATTTTGATCTACAGCCACAAAGGTGTAGATGGCTTCATTGCATTTTTCGCGATCACCAGTAATGGCATTTTCTAAAAATACATCAACAAAAATCTCCATGGATGTAGAGAATGCGCGTGATACTTTAGCTTCTAAGGTTACAATTGATGCGTGCGGGATTGGTTTTTTAAAAGAAACATTATTAACGGAAGCTGTTACAACAACTCGTTTACAATGACGCTGAGCTGCCACGCTTGATATGACATCCATCCAAGCTAATAATTGACCCCCAAATAAATTTCCCTGTGTATTGGTATCATTTGGTAACACAATAATGGTTGTTATTGATAAGGTCTCTTTTGCTGTTTTTTCTTTCATAGAACAAAATTAAGTTTTAATGGTTAGGACTAATATGTTTTATAAAATATAATTAATTTTTTATATTTACCGACTCTTAATTTATACAAATGATTAAAATTTTATTTTCTACCTTATTGCTGAGCCAAGTTTTCTTTTTAACTGCTCAAGTTAAGCCCTTCGATGCAACTAATGCCAGAGATGGAGAAACAGTGGAGTATTGCCTTACGCACAAAAAAATGGCTGCTTTGATGCAAATTCCTGAATATGTGAAGTCATTGGAGCTGGATGCGCTTGAAGTGATTGAGCCACCAAAAGGGCCTACGGAAAAAGCAACGGTGTATAAAATTCCTGTTGTTTTTCACGTGCTTCACAACAATGGTATCGAGAATATTTCTGACGAGCAAATTTTCGATGCGCTCACTATTTTAAATCGTGA
Source organism: Flavobacteriales bacterium (assembly GCA_947475095.1). Taxonomy (GTDB): domain Bacteria; phylum Bacteroidota; class Bacteroidia; order Flavobacteriales_D; family Crocinitomicaceae; genus UBA952. Next base: position 4,826 of record CANJLG010000001.1, on the reverse strand, counting down.
TTATCGTTTGCTTAATGCAGATGCCAATAATGTTCAGGCTGAATTCGCAGGTATGCCTGCAGACATTGAGGTGGAATTCCTTTTGGCTACCAAAGCGCCTAATGGAGCATGTTTTAAGGGAATTACCCGTACCAAGAATGCCATTAGTTACGATGGTTCTGATGGGGGAAATCAAGTGGATGCTATTGTAGCAGGAAATGATGTCTTCCAAGGTAGTTGGGCTGGAAATAAATACCTAAATATTTTTATTTGTGGTGAAATTGGGGGTGCCGCAGGGTATACGACAAAGCCTTCAAATTGGTCTGCCAACCAAATGACCAACGGAATTTGGGTCTTACATAATTATGTAGGCTCTATAGGTACGAGTTCTACAGGAACTAGTCGAACCCTTACTCATGAAGTAGGACATTGGTTGAATTTAGACCACACTTGGGGTGGAAACAATAATCCGGGTAATACGACAAGCTGTTCTACAGATGATAATGTGCAAGATACACCGAATTGTATTGGCGTAACTGCTTGCGTGTTGAATTCCAATACTTGTAGTACAGACAATGCCTATTGGGGCGGTGTGAACATGAAGGATAATGTTGAGAATTATATGGATTATTCTTATTGTTCAAAAATGTTTACCCTAGGTCAAAAAACTAGAATGAGAACAGCGCTTCAAAGCAATTCAACTGGGCGTGCCAATGTAATTTCTTCGACTAATTTAACAGCTGTAGGGGCAGGAATAACACCATATTTGTGTAAGGCCGATTTTACAACCAATCGAACTACCATTTGTGTTGGTGACGCCATCTCATTTGAAGATGATTCTTACAATGCTGCAACTGGATGGAATTGGAGCTTCAACGGAGGTCAGCCCGCTACTTCTACTGCGCAAAATGTTACTGTTACGTACTCTCAGCCTGGTTTATACAGTGTTTCTCTGACCGCTACCGATGGAGCAACCAACGATTCTGAGGTTAAAACCAATTATATTCGGGTATTACCTACATCAAGCACCATCCCTTATTGGGAAGGATTCGAGGGATATTCTTCTTTGAACAACCTTGTGAATTGGGAAGTACTTAACCAAGAAAATAATAATGCGTTTACCATTGAAAATACTACAGGGTATAGTGGTAGTCAATGTGCCAAGTTGGTGAACTTCGGCCAAGCTCCTTCCAATGTGGATGAGTTGATATCTTCCCCAATGGATTTATCTGTCATCCCTCAGACTGGAGCGGTTACACTAAGTTTCCGTTACTCATACCGCAAAAAAACAAGCGCTGATTACGAATACTTAAAGGTCTTCATTACGGGTGATTGTGGTGACACTTGGGTGCAAAGAAAAACATTAGGAGGTAATCAGTTAAGCTCTTTGGTTACTACTTCCTCTTGGACGCCTACCTCTCAAGCAGATTGGGTAACGGTTCATGTAACCAATGTGACCAGCAATTATTTTAGTCAAAACTTTAAATTTAAATTCCGATTTGAAGGGGAAGGTGGCAATAACTTTTATCTAGATGACATTAATTTATATGCAGGTGCGCCATCGAATGAAATAGTGTTGGGTATAAATGAATTAAATGAAAGCATTAATGACATTTCGCTTTTTCCTAATCCAACTGATGGTGAATTGAATGTTAGTTTTAGTGCTTCAAAAAATAAAGACATGCAATTTCAGGTATTGGATATTACAGGAAAAATAATTCAAAACAATTTGGTGAATGCTGTACAGGGATCAAATTTGGTTTTGCTTGACACGCAGATCTTTGCTGCAGGCTCTTACTTTTTGAAGATCATATCAGATGATCATTTTAAGACCTTACCTTTTGTAATAAAATGATTTTAAACAATAAAGTCATTAATCACGGAAACAATTAAATGAAAAACATCCTTTTATTTTCTTCTTTGATTGCATCATTTATTACGGTATCAGCGCAAAAAAAACCATTCGATGCTTCCAATGCAAGGGAAGGTGAAAGTGTTGAGTATTGTCACCAGCATATAAAATTAATCGAGGCCTTGAAGGATTCTGTTTTTGCACGGCAATTTGAAAAAGATCAAGCCGAAAGTCAAAAGCTATCAAAAATTCCAGTACCAAAGGGAACCGTTTATAAAATACCTGTGGTCTTTCATGTGCTTCATAATAATGGAATTGAAAACATTACGCACGAGCAAATCTTGAGTGGGCTAGCCAATTTAAATCGCGATTTTAGACTTCAGAATTTGGATGCAGCAACTGTTCAACAAGATTTTCAGGGCATGCCCGCTGATGTAGAGGTAGAATTCGTGTTGGCCACCAAAGCACCTGATGGATCTTGCTTTAATGGTGTTACGCGTACCTTCTCTTTCTTGAGTTACCAAGGTGATGATGGCGGTAGCCAAGTGAATGAAATCATCTCCAACAATAATGTATATCAAGGGCAATGGCCAGGGAATAAATACCTTAATATTTTCGTTTGTGGAAGTATAGGCGGTGCGGCAGGCTATACCTATTATCCATCTGGGAATACCGCAACTTCTATGTCGAATGGCATTTGGCTTTTGCATGATTATTTAGGTTCTATCGGTACAAGTTCTGCTTCGCACGGAAGAGTTTTAACGCACGAGGTTGGTCATTGGTTAAATCTCCCGCATACTTGGGGTTCGACGAATAATCCAAATATTCCGACCAATTGCGATACAGATGACGGCGTAGCTGATACACCTAATTGCATTGGAGTGCAATCATGTGCATTAAATTCAAACACCTGTAATTCTGATGATGCTTATTGGGGATTTAATATTCATGATAACGTTGAAAATTACATGGATTATTCTTATTGTTCTAAGATGTTTACTGAAGGCCAAAAAACAAGAATTAGAACAGCTTTACTGTCCAATAATACAGGCCGATCAAATTTATGGTCTCCGGCTAATATAATTGCTACAGGTATTAATGGTGATTTAATTCTGTGCAATGCAGATTTCACTTCTAATCGAACGACCATTTGTCAAGGGCAATCAGTAGAGTTTTTAGATGTTTCTTATAACTTGGTTACCAATCGAGTTTGGAGTTTTTCAGGTGGCAATCCATCATCATCAACCATTTCCAACCCGAGCGTAACCTATAGTCAACCAGGATTATATTCTGTGACGCTAAGTGCTTCAGATGGAACGACGAATGACATTGAAACAAAAACAAATTATATACGTGTACTTCCATCACCCACTTCTTTGCCTTTTTGGGAAGGATTCGAAGCATATACTTCACTTGCTAATCTACCAAACTGGGAAGTATATAACCTAAATAACAACAACGCATTTGTGTTGGAATCAAACACGGCCCATTCTGGGATAAAATGTGCAAAACTTGTAAATTTTGACGACGCCCCATCCAATATCGACGAATTAATGAGTGCCCCGATTGACCTCTCAACCATCCCTTTGGGTGGTGCGGTAACCTTGAGTTTTCGATATGCCTATCGTAAAAAAATGATTGAAGATTTTGATTACCTTAAAGTTTTTATTACAAATAATTGTGGCGATACATGGGTCCAACGTAAAACAATAGGGGGCAATCAATTATCAAATATTGCTACAGCAAGTTCATGGGCGCCATCATCAAGCCAAGATTGGGTAACCGTGCATATGCCAAATGTTACGAGCAATTATTTTACCGCTGATTTTCGAATGAGATTCCGTTTTGAAGGTGAAGGCGGTAATAATTTTTACTTAGATGACATCAACCTTTACGCTGGGGCACCTTCAAACACCTTGGTTTTAGGAGTGAATGATGAAGCGTCTTTTTCTAATCCTGTGCTTTATCCTAATCCATCCAACGAAGAGGTTCATGTATCCTACCATTCTCAAGATGTTGATGATGTCAACGTAAGTGTTTTGGACTTGAATGGTAAAATACTTCAAAACTATTTCATCAAAAGTAATTCAGGTCAAAACATGGTGGTGTTTGATATACAAGCCTTGGCTCAAGGTTCTTATATGGTTAAATTGAGCAGCGCCAAAGGTCAGACTATCTTGCCTTTTATTAAGAAATAAGTTTCATTGCTGGTCTTTGATAATCTTTGCCTTGGCTTCGCCTACGCACGCCTCTAGCTGATTTATACTTGCCGATTTAATAGCACCGATGGTTTTAAATGTTTGGAACAATTGCGCAATAGTTGCAGGCCCTATTCCTTTAATTTGTTCTAATTCTGACTGTATAAAGTTGGCGCTTCGCTGGTTTCTGTGGTGACTGATACCAAAACGGTGGGCCTCATTTCTAAGGTGTTGTACAAGTTTCATTGCCTCACTGGTTTTATCCAACATCAATGGATGGGCTTGTTCGGGCCAATAGATTTCCTCAAGCCTTTTGGCTAAACCCATGATGGCTATTTTACCTCTTAAATTTAGCCGGTCAATCGATTGAAGGGCTGCGCTGAGTTGGCCCTTTCCTCCGTCAATGATTATTAAGTCGGGGAGAGCCCCGCCTTCTTCTAAAAGTCTTTTGTAACGTCGAAAAACAATTTCAGCCATCGAGGCGAAGTCATCTGGTCCTACGACTGTTTTGATATTGAAGTGTCGATATTCATTTTTACTTGGAACACCATGCTTGAAAACAACGCAGGCTGCAACGGCAGAAGTCCCTTGGATGTTGGAGTTATCGAAGCATTCGATATGAATGGGGTTATTTTTTAATCCCAGTGCTTCTTGTAATGCTAAGGTAACTTGGCTTTTGGGTGGATTAGTAGGCTTGATTTCGGTTTTGAGTTGCTGTATGATTTCTAGTTGGATGTTCTTAAGGGACCATTCTACAATCTTGGCTTTCGGGCCTATTTTAGGTAAAATAAAACGAT